>JBDLRP010000014.1:0-6101 GCA_039799905.1 Pseudomonadota bacterium
GTCAAGGCCGTCGAGCAGGGGCTGCCTGTCATCACCGTTGCGGCCCTGTTTCAAAAAGATCCGCAGGTACTCATCTCTCATGCGGGTGTTGGTCACGACAAAATCGAAGACCTCAAGGGCAAACCAATTATGGTTTCGGCAACTGCCACCACGTCGTTTTGGCCGTTTTTGCAAATCAAGTTCGGCTTCACCGAAGAGCAGAAGCGTCCTTATGCGTTCAACGTCGCGCCGTTCCTTGCCGACACCAAGGCCATCCAGCAGGGTTACGGAACATCCGAGCCATTCACAATTGAAAAGTCGCTCGGCAAGAAACCCAACGTCTTTTATCTCGCAGACTACGGCTATCTGCCCTATGCCAACACCATCGAGACAACCGTTGGTCACGTGCAGCAGAAGCCCGACATGGTGCGCAAGGTTGTCAGTGCTGTCATCAGGGGCTGGGAAAGCTATCTGCAGGATCCCACGCTCGCCTTTGCTGCCATCAAGCGCCTGAATCCTGAGATGAGCGAGGAGCTCATGAACTATGGTTTCCAGCAGATGAAAACAATGGGACTGGTCGACTCCGGAGATGCAAAAAAGCTGGGAATCGGAACGATGACTCACGAACGCTGGAAGGCATTTCACCAGAGTCTGGTCGAGGGCAAGTTGTTTCCAGAATCACTGCCCATCGAAAAAGCATATACGCTCGACTTCCTGCCCACGCGCGCCATGTGATCGGGCTTGTGGCACGCCGTCAGGGGAGCCTGCTGGCGATGTCGTTCCAGCCTGCCGACTTGCTGATTTTGGCTGTCACACCATTCTCTTTGCAAACAGAGTCCTGAAGCTCGGCATCGGTGAGCAACAGAATGGATTTCTGATAACCGAGGCTGCGCAGCTGCCGCGCGACGTCAAAGCCCGTCTGACCATCTGAAGATGAAAAAAAGTAATCTGTGATGATTGCATCGAGTGACGAGAGCAACTGTCCGTCGGCTTGCACAGCAGCAAAGAATGCGTGCGGAGAGTTGAAGGTGAGCAGTTCACACTTCTGCCCGACGCGCGTTTTCATCACGTGCAGCATGAAATCAGAGTCATCAAGGTACGCAATCCGCGCCGTTTTTTTCGTGCGCGACAGAGCATCAAGAATGATTTTTAGAAAATGAGTGCGGGTCATCGGTTTGGGAATAATCGTGTCGGCGCCGGCCTCAAGGGCAGCTTTGTTGTCGCCTGCAAGCAACCTATTCGAGTGAACACAGATATGCCCCTTGAATCCCGCCTCGCGCGCGATCCGGATGGACGCCAGTCCGTCGGTCTGCCCCACGCCAAGGTCGATGTCCTGAACTATCAGAAGCAGATTTTTGATGAATTTGATTTGCTCGGGTTGCGGTGCTTTTTGCAGCCAAGTGAATTCAAACGAGTTCTTCAGCTGCGCAACGGACTGTAGCAGTCCGCGCAGGCTCTCTGAGTAAACGGTTTCATCGTCAACCACCAAGATAGTGTGAGTAGCGGTATTTTTCGCGATCACTTCTGAAATGGCGCGGATGATGGGCTCCGAGCCGTCGGTTTCGCGCGATGCCGGCGCTGCAGAACTGCCAGCAGCGCCGCTGCCATTGGAGTGCAGGTGGGCAAAATCACGCGCGTGAGAGGCGAGCGGTCGATTAACTGTCGCAGACTTTTGTGAAGCGGCTGGCAGGGTAAAAAAGAATTCGACCTTCCCTTGCGGGAACTGCGCATTTGAAGTCGATTCGCAGCGGATTTTGCCGCCGTGCAGTTCAACAATTTTTTTGGCAATCGCCAAGCCGAGGCCAGTGCCACCCTCTTTTCCAGAGGTGTAGAAGAGGTCAAAAAGTTTCGAGATGGCCTCGGGAGCAATCAGCGAACCGGCATTCCCAACACAAATTTCCACCATCCGGCCGTCATCTTTGCTCTTGAACCAAAGATGTCCCTTGCCGCCCATCGCGTGAATGGCATTTTCGATAATGTTGAGCAGCACTCGGCCCGTCTGCACAACATCTGCCTGTACCGGTGCCGAGTGCAAAAATTCATACTCAAGCTGCACATCCGCATCCGGATACACACGAAAAATCTCTTCCAGCGTGTTGCCAATCAGTTCCTGCGGTTCGACACTCTGAACATTGAGCCGGCTTTCAGTACCGGTGCCGATGCGCATGACGTCCTGAATCATCACATCAACCTTGAGCATCGCGCGGCTGACCTCGGGAATGGCGCGCACCAGAATTTCTCGCACCTGTGCCAAATCCGAGGTGGAACGCACCGAGTCGATGATCGCCCTGAACATCGAAAAAGGCTTTCGCACATCATGCGCAAAGGCTTGTGTGGAGCGGGCAATGGCACCCTGTGCTGTCGACAATTCGAGCACGTCCAAATAGCTCAAAAGCGACCTGCGCAGTGATGTCAGCTCGCGGGTTTCCTCGGTGTCAGTCACGCCAAGCGCGCGTCTCACGGATTGCACCGATTGCTCACCCGATTCCTGCGCCTGTTCCATGAGACGGGTGAGGCGGATGAGCGGAAAGACCTGTTTGCGTGCGGCATAGAACACCGCAAGCCCCGTGCCGGTGGCTGCGAGAATTCCAAAGATGATGAACGAAAGTGTCAGCCGGCCGGCCGTCTCGCGTGCCGTTTGAGCCACGAGTGCAACGCGCAGCTGCGCGCACGGTGTCGCGCGTTCGGGGCAGGATATGGGAAAACCGACGAGCATGATGTCATCGCCCTGAGCAACCTTGTCGGAGAATCGGCTGACGACCTCGGGATTGGCGGTGAAGCTGACCGAGGTTTGATTCGCAACATCCAGCTGGATGTCCGGCTCCCAGCCCTGTTTTCTTTGGCCGACGTCAGGCGAGTTGACGCCGGCAATTCCCACATCAATGTTGCCGTTGTCTTTGACTATGTAGCTGTAAACAATGTTCGGGCTTTCGGCGAGAAAACGCTGCTGCGTTTCGAGGTGCAGCAGATTGTCCTGCTGGTAAAAATAACCGAGTGTCCATGTGGTGAATCGCTCTGCATATTGCCGCGCTTCATTGATGAGTTGCTTTTCAAGCTGGTTCTGCTGGTAGGCACCAAAAAATGCGGCACTGAAAAGAACGCATCCGCCGCCTATGAACGACGAAAGCAGTGCGATGCGCAACGGCAGTGAGCGGCCCAGCATTCAGTTTTCCCCGCGGATGGCCGTCACAAAGTAACGGCACTCTTGTTTGCCCTTCAGCTTGCAGAGTTGAAACGGCCCGCCAAGTTGCACGTCAATCGGCTTGTCGTTGAATTTGCTGACTAGAGCGTAGTCCTCAGGCTTGTCGATTTTTTGCTGCTGGCCCGTGAGAAAAGACACCACCAGCGTGCCGGTCTTCTGTTTGTCGGCCGACTGCTCCCACAGCGGCAGTGTGGTGAGCGGGCATTGGGTGAGACGGCCTTTGTTGTTTTTTCGCGGCTCAATCTTTCTTCTGCCGCGCGGATAATTGAGCGTTCCGTCGGATGTCTGCGCACAAATTTTTGCAATCTGTTGCGCTGTCATCTGTTTTGTGCCGAGTGTTAGTGAGCCCTCGGGATTGCCGACCACAATCGCCGACACCCACCATGCCCACCACGATGGTTCAGCAAGATAACCCGCTCGGCCTGCATCCAAAAAAGCCAAAAATGGAGCGCCGCGGCGCCAGTCGAGTCGCTCGTCGTTTTCGTAGCCCGTCAGCGTAGCCTGCGCACCCAGAGCGTCGCCGAGCGGCATAGCAACCGAATAGCTGTCGCGGCCTATGAAGGTGATCGTTTCTGCCGACAACTGTCTGAGCTGATCATCTGTGAGGTTCGCCTTGGCGAGAATGTTGTTCAAAGACAACCCTTTGTATTTAGCCTCAACCATTTTTGGATTGATGACTTTGTCCGGATGTTTCAGCTGAAACTGCGCGGCCCGCAGCGCGTCCTGCAGATTGTCGATTTGCGCGGTCTTGAGCGCTTTCTTCGTTTTCACCAAGACGACAATTTTATCGACGTCGCGCGATGATTCCTGATTTTCCGAAGCGAGTGCGATAGCGTCGAAATTGAGTGCAAGACTCAGCACTGCAGCTGTCAGGGTGAAAAGAATCTTCATTTTTGTTCTTTGCCTGCAATGATTTTGATGTTGGTGGTCAGCGGAATTTCAAGCCCTTCATCCCAGCCGAATTCGCCTACCACCTCAAGCCTGCGCCACAAGCGGACCAAGCGCAAAATCAACTTTTCACTGACACGGCGCAGTGTGCCCTGAGGCTTTTTGTAAAAGCGGACAATCTCGGACGGCAAAACCGATTCAACGGCAAAGCCGCTAAGCCTGACGATGTGCGACAGGGAATGTTCGGTAAAGCTCACACGGTGTGTCCAGTCGATGTAACGCCAACGGCCCGCCATCGTCGCATTGGCGTTGGGCACCGTTGCAACAAGCTTTCCATTGGGTTTGAGCAGTGCGCGCATGGCACCAAGAGTCTGGCCGAGTTGTTCGGGTGGCACATGTTCGAGGACGTCAATGGCAAAGATGACGTCGAAGGTTTCGCTGCAGCTTTTGAGCCACGCGAGCGGATCGTCGTTGTGCTCCACGTGGAGGCCCATTTTGCGTGCTGCGTGCGCTTGGCCGCGGTCAATCTCATAGCCCCTGATGTGACGGAAGCCCGATTGGTTCAGATAATTGAGATAGAGTCCCATGCCGCAGCCGAAGTCGAGAATCTTGAGATTCTCCGGTTTGATGGCAAGGTCCCTGCCAATGGCTGCGAGGTCTCCGGCAAATGACTCATGGTAGAAAGCGCTCATGTAGCGCTTGTGTTCGTCGCTGATGGAGTGCCACGTTTCGTAGTGAAGCGTGTAGTCCATGGTGTTCTCAGTTTCCTGCATGACGTGCTCTCGAATCCTTAAGATTGATTCAGTGATTCTATCACGTTGTTACTGAATCCTCCCAAAAAAGCGGGAGCCTCAGGTCGGATTTCGACCACATTCACTCTTTTTGGCCGTGCGTCTACCGCGGGTCGGCTGCAAATGCTGGCAGTGCACGCGTAAATTACCCGCGCATTATTTCAATCAACCGCAATGATTGATTTTTATCAGCTAATCAGTGCTTGGCACGATACCTGCTTTGGGGGTGCAAGAAGAGACTGTTCTTCATCGACATCAAGCAAAAGGAAGACATCATGAAAGCATCTGCAGCACTCAAACCAAACAAGCCAATCCAACGCCCCAATCCCCGTCCTATTCTCCCGCCCCGCCGTCCGCGTGGACGCGCGCTCAGTGCAATGCATCCGCTCGCTGAGTTCGATATTGTCTTTGACCGCTATGGCCGTAGCGGAAATGAGTTCAACAATCGCAGCTGTGGGCTGCGTGGTTACGCGGCTGAACCGGAACGCTTCTCAGATGCTCTGGAGTCTTTGCTGCCCTTCAGCTTTTAAGCGCAGGCACTCACATGAAACCATTTTTGACTGAAACCCTGATGATCACGTCGCGCTGTTCGGCAGGTTGCCTTCCGTGTGCATTTGGAAATGGCACAGTCGAACACCGCTTCCTGAGTGTCCCACGGACGCTCGAAAAGATCCGTTCTTCCGACGCTCCGCTCGTTGTGATTTCAGGCGGCGAGCCGTTCGAGCATCCTCATTTCGCACAACTCGTTCATTCACTCGCCAAGGGTCATGCCCGTGGCAAACCGTTTCGGATTGCAACGGGTGGTCACAGGTCGATGGCTGAATACTTGCCTCAGTTGAAGGCCATCGAGGGATTTCAGGGGATTTCACTTGGCACTGATGTGCTCAGCAGAATTTGTTCAAACACCAAGGCATATGCGCACGTTTGGCATGAGAATGTCCGGCGGCTAAATGAAATGCAGGTACCTTATTCGTTGATCCTCACATTGCATGCTGCAATGACGGATGCACGCGAAGTGCTCAACATAGCCCATCGCTGCGGCGCACAGCCTGAATTCGTCTATCTGCGGATCGTCTCAAAGAACATCAGCGCGCAGGAGTGCTGCGTGACTGTGAAGGCACTGTGGCCTGCTGTGGTTGTCATCTTTGATGAATTAGTTTGAGCCTTTTTAAGATTTAATCGTGACCATGGCCCCGTCTGCATTGACTTTGCGCTCTCTCTTGGTGTGGAATGGCTCGGCA
>JBDLRP010000015.1:0-12572 GCA_039799905.1 Pseudomonadota bacterium
GCGCTGGCGGGCTTCGTCTTCAACGTCAGTGTACAAACCTTGGACACCGCTTTCTGGCAGTGCAGCTGAAGGTCGTCACCACTGCTGCTGAAGAGCTTCTGCGGCTCGCGGACCAACGGAGAATCCACGGGCTGTATCTTAACCGACGAAAACACCTTCATTAAACGCTCGGAATCGCGGTCATTGAGATGCACGTTCAGGCGCTGCTCGTCTTGGGTCACCTTTGTTTCCGCTGACATTGAAGCTGCATTCCGCGAGGAATTCAATGCAGAGGCTTTAAAACCACAGCTCACTGAAGTTGCGGCTAAAACCGCAGGAACACACACTTTTAGAACGGCCGAGTGCAGATTAGATGCTTTTTTAGGGATAAAACTCATACGTCACCTCCGAGCACTGCTCAGCATGAGGTATGCCATCCCGCCTGAAACTGCGGACTGACCGTCTGAGTGCGGCTCACATCCAAAGCTCCTTCGCTCTGCGCTACTTCCGAATCCGTGCCGAAAAGAGTTTCATCACATTGAGGCGTGATATCCTCGTCCAAACCCAAGTCTCTGAGCATCTGTCCCATTATTTTCTCGGGACGATAATCTTGCGAGCGCACATAGGCCTGATGACGCAAATCCTCATATACATCTGGTTCTGCAGCAAACAACGCAACCGCGCCGCAAAAATCTTCTTTTGAACGAGCAAGAAAACCATTCACGCCATGGTCGATGATATCTGCAGGTCCTTTTGTCGCATAAGCACACACAGGCAGGCCACAGCTCATGGCTTCAAGCACAACGCAACCAAAGGTGTCGAAGGTCGATGGCAAAACCAAAAGGTCTGCCCGATTGTAGAGCTCGCACAAACTTTCTTTCGGTTGCCAACCAAGAAAAATGGCCTCCGGCATGAGTTCGCGCAGCCTTGCCTCGGATGGTCCCGTTCCCGCGAAAACCATTCTGGTGCGAGGGTTTGCCTTGCGCGCTGCAGAATACACCTCAGGCAGCTCGAAAACACCTTTCTCTTCACTCAGACGTCCCGCGTAAAGAATCACCACCTCATCCCTGCGCAAACCGGCAACGGCCGAGCGCCGCAGCTGAGGATGGCGGCGGAACGACGTAGAAGCCCAATGAGCCGTCTGAAAAACATTTTTCAGCTGAAAAGACTCACCGGTAAAAAGCCTGCGCTGTTCAGAGTTCAGCACGAAAAGGCCATCAAACTGTGAATACAGTCCGCGCATCATGCGGCGCACGCGGTCGATGTTCACATCACGCAAAACCTCGTTTTGCTGCGCAAATGAAAGCCAATCCGTGTGCACATAAAAGTACACAGGCAACCTGAGCGCATGCTTGAAATAGAGCGCTGATAGCGACATTGGCCCTTCTGTGGAACAAATAACAGACGTGTATCCACCCTGTTCGGCGATGCGCTGGATCTCTGCAAGATTAGGAACGCGAAATGGCTGCTGCGGATAAAAGGGCAAAGTGAAGGTCGACATGGGCCGGACGACTTTCAGATTTTCAGATGAGTTGAGAGATTCATGACAGACCAAAAAGTCGATGGGAAGATTCTTGTCCGCAGCGTATTTTTGCGCGAGTTGCAGGACACCTGAAACGCCATTTTTGTCCGTAAATGTATCGGTCAGCCAAAGTACCCGTTGCGGACGCCTGAGATGCGGGAATCTTTTCAGAAGGTCATCGCTGAAATGACGTTTGCCGTGCAAAACTCGAGACGTTGCATACATCGATCCTGCCACCAATCCGGAGGCCAAAAATGGAAATGACAGACCGTCGAAAAACTCTCCGACGGATGGCAGCGACATCTTGCGTGTTCCGCGTGGTTTGGAACCGGTGGATGGTTGAACCAGAGTACGCACCACACTTGGAACTTCCAGCTTGCCGACAAAATCATCAAGACTTTCGAACCGGAGTGCATCAGCCGAGCTCAAACTCGCAACTTTCTTTTCAATCCGGTCGCAAAGCATTTGCGCGAAAATCGTATAAAGTTCTTCTGCAATCGGTGTTTCCAGATGACCGATTCCCTCTTGCGAGGCACACGCAAGCGACTGCACCACACTGAGCAACTTGGGCTGATAGCGCCGCATCAGAAACTTTGTCATCATTGTCGGTTGTTGGCCGCGCACAGCTGCATGAAAGGTTCTGAGAAACCTCATTGTATAACGATGTCGGCGGACCTCGTGGATGGCGTTGTTGATGGTCAGAGCCGCGACCTTCTGCCAGGCGGAGCCCTTGTGCAGCAAGATTCTCCCGAGTCCCGGATCCTTCAAATGCAGCACGAGTCCAGCAAAATAGTCCAACAGCGCAAGATTGAGTTTTCTGCCGTCGTTCCACTCACCAAACGGGCCGACAACCCCATTGCGCAATGAGGACAATGCCAGCTCGCTCGGCTTCATTCTCTTTATTTGTTCTTCGTTCAAATGTCCCAGCGATAATTTGCTTCCAGTTCTTCCGGCAAAGACACCAAAATGGTCATCTGATCCGCCAACACACGTTTTGCGCCAAGGATCACGACAAAAGGTCGAAGCCGAAAAGTGGAATCTTTTCTCGAGTTCCTCAATCTTCTCCGGCGTCATCGACTGAACCCACTCCCAAGTCACAAGATTCGAGTAGGTGTCCCGCTGCCCGTTCATGACTTCAAAGTTGCTGAACAGCAAAAATATCTTTTCATACTTCTCGACTGCCGGAAGACCGTTTGGGGCATAAAAATCGAGCGGATGTGCAAGCACTGTTGGAAGATCATTCTCACTGGTGAATTCGAGAAAATCATAGACGTTTCTTCGCGCCGTCTTCAGTTTTTCTTCCTGCTCCGGGGTAAATCCATAAGTCAGGACATGCACACCAACATCAAGGTCGGGAATGTGGCACGAGAACTCCGCACCGCTCAGCACATCAGTGCCTTTATCCATGAGCTCCCAGCAGGTGCGTGCATTGTTGTGATTTGTGACTGTGAGGGTATCCATGCCCGAAGTCGAAAGTGCTTTCATGAGCTGCTCGGTCGGCAACCACGTTTCAGGCACACCCAGGATCCGGCCCAATGCTTCGTCGGGAACATTACTGTTGTGATCATGGCAGTGAAGGTCAATCTTAAGAAATTTTTCGCCCACAGTCGCAGCCGATTCATCGAGTCTATCCTGCAGCCGTCCTGTCAGCCAAGTCTGAAAATCTGCTTGAGAATTCATACTGCTGCTCCCTTTCTCTGTGCAAAAAACATTTCTCCGCGCAATGAACACGGAATCCTGACTCGCCTTTGCGTGCGTTCACAATCCGCAGCGGAATCGGCCTCGGTGATTCCCAAGGGCAATGAAAGATGAATGCGCGGAATTTCCTCGTCCGACCAAGGCTCAAGATGCCAACGGGCAACAACACCGCGGCTTTCGGCTTCAAGCGATGCTGTCAGCCGACCATGAAATGTTGGAGCACCGTGGATTGATGTCGCACAACCCGACTGCAGCCACTCGGCAGGAATTCCCGCAAACAGATTGAGTCCGGTGCTGTCATCACAAACAATGAACTGGCGCAGAACATTACAAAACTCAGCTGCGGCCCAGCCATGGTCGCCATCGCCCATGCAGCCACCCTGAGTGCGCGGGTTGATGGCTTCCGGCCACGTCACTGTCGGCGAAGCTGCGTCGGACAAAGATTTGATGATTGGCAGTGCACGCGGATCTTCAAGCCTGATAAGAACACGCGCCACCTGTGCGGTAAGATATGGATTCAGGCCGGTGTGAAACACACTTTGAAAAAACATCCCCTGATAGAAATGATTTTCCAGAAGATAATCGAGTGTCGGCTTCAACCAAGGTTGCGCGAGCTCCGAGAGTTCAAGCGGATCGGCAGCAACTAAATTTCCGATACAGGCCGCATCAGGCCAACGATACGGTGAGACGGGCAACACCAGACCACCGACCCGTTCCATTGTCGCAGAAATAGCATTGCGAAGACTGTGTTCGAAGCTTTCATGGATGCGCGAGAGGATAGCAGCTTCGCGCTCGCGACCCAGTCTGCGGGCAGCACGTCGGCCAAGCTTGATCGCCTGCATCGACCATAAGTTGTCCCAAAAATAGTGATCGCAGCCGCCAAAGTGCTCCGCTGAAAAGCTTGCAGGAAGGAGTCCCTCGTGCAGGTGAGACTTCTTGGGACTACTCACGCGTTGCTTATCTATCCAGACAAGCCCTCTGAAAATACTGTCGAAGAGATTCTGCAATAGTTTTGAATCGCCGGTCTTGCGGCAAAAATTGAGCATGGAGCAGAGAGCGATGGCGTGCGAATCAAGTTCTCCCGGATGATCCACAAACGCACCCGAGGGCTGCTGCCGATTTGGGTATGCCTCAATTTTTCTGCGGACTTCATTAATAAAACCGAGATTGGTGAAGGCCTCGGAAATAAAATACGAATCACGGTACCAGTGCGTGTGATAGAGAAATGTCCCCGGACTGAAATGCGTCACATCATCGAAGGCAGGCAGTCTGAGCTTAATTGCATTCAACTGATGCTCAAGTTTTTCATCGGGCAGTCGGATGCGGACGGCTTTCATCTCTTCTAGACGCAGTTCTTCCTCGCGGGCGCGAATGAGCGAATCAGCACTGACCTGCAATGGCCGCCGTGCCGATTGCTTCGTCTTTCGCCGATGCTGTGAGCTTTCACACCATACGACAACACCCAACGAGATTTTCTCTCCCGCTGCAATCTCTCGATGATATTCCGCCGATGCCGCAGCAATTCCCGAGCGTGCCCGAATGATTCGCGACTCCTGAGCAACAGACCTTTTGGAGAGACCCTTCATCGGGTCTCCCGTACCGCGATCGCCCAGCAGAATGCAGCTGGGCACTTCGAGAAGCTCAAGCTCCCAGCGCTTGTTGATCCTCAGCAGCGAACCCATGTTTTCAATATGATTGACGTGACCAATCGAAAGCACATTGTACGGCCGGACACCAAATCCAACACTGACGTTCACCGGCTCCTGAGTGGTGTTGATCACTTCAATTCGGCAGGTGATGCGCAAGGCGCCGTCGATGTAGGTTGCCGCAGCAGTCGAGGTCCAAGTCACTCCGTCTAATTCCGGATAGCGCGATTCCACAACCGGCAAAATATCGTCGCTCAAACACTGTGTGACACGCTCCTGCAGGTAAGGCGGTGCCTGCAGCTGACCCTTGATTCTGACGTAGGGAAGAAGAGACCAGCTGTGCGGCTGCACCGTGATCATTCCCACCGGGTCAACCATACATTCCTGTGGCGAGTCGGAATGACCAAGGGATGTCCAATTGCGGCGCGAAAGGTTCGCACCCAACAGTCCTGCGCCGGTGGGGATGAAGGCTGACGAACGCGGCTGCCACTGTTCTTCTATCCAAAGTGGCCAGACCCAATTGCGGTTGGTATGCACCGCGAGCATGTTGTTCGCGCCCGAGAAAAGAACCCACAGAGCCTGATCTAGCAATGCGGAAGAACCCATCATTCCTGTCGGCTTGCCGATCCACTCGATGCTGCGCACATAGGGCAGCAACCAACGTTTGTTGGTCAATTTCAGCGCCCATTGAATTGCCTTTAAAATCATAATGACAAGCTCGGATGTTGTTTGCAGCGAGCCTATAACGAATTTTAAGCTGTTTGCCCGACTTTGACCGAGTGACAACCGTGTGAAGATATTGATTAATAACAACATCCATCAAAGCGTGCATTTATTGAAACAAAAATTTCACAAATACCTGTCAATGATGTCCACGTCCCGATGGTACTGCGGCAAGGTGATTGGGGAGGAAATACAGGTGAAGGGACTTTCGCTGCTCGACCGCTTTTTGACCGTCTGGATCTTTTTGGCGATGTTTGCTGGAATCATCATTGGCCGTTTTGCACCGCAATTGCGTGACGCGCTCTCGTCGGCGAGCAGCGGTTCGATTTCATTTCCACTCGCCGTCGGCCTCATCCTGATGATGTATCCGCCGCTGGCCAAAGTCCGCTACGAAGAACTGCCCAGTGTTTTCAAAGACACCAAAGTACTCCTCTTGTCGCTCGTTCAGAACTGGATTGCCGGCCCGCTGTTGATGTTTGCACTCGCCGCTCTCTTTCTGCGCGACAAACCTGAGTATATGTCGGGGCTCATCATCATCGGACTGGCGCGGTGCATCGCCATGGTCTTGGTCTGGAACGAACTCGCCAAGGGAAACAATGAGTACTGTGCCGGACTTGTCGCTTTCAACTCGATTTTTCAGGTGTTGTTTTTCCCAATCTACGCATGGTTCTTTGTGACGTGGCTGCCGGGAGTCTTTGGACTCGAAGGGACTGTTATCAGCATTTCCATTGTTGAAGTCGCACAAGCCGTGGGAATTTATCTGGGAATACCCTTCGCATGCGGGGCGCTCACACGCTTTGTACTTCTCAAACTGAAGGGCCGAGAATGGTACGAACAGTTCTTCATTCCGAAGATCAGCCCACTCACGCTTATTGCGCTTCTTTTTACGATCGTGGCGATGTTCTCCCTCAAGGGCGACCTCATTTTGACCCTTCCACTTGATGTCGCACGCATCGCGCTGCCGCTTATCTTGTACTTTGTGCTGATGTTCTTCATTTCTTACTTCGCGAGCCGTAAAAGTGGAGCCGACCATCCGCGCAGCACCACCCTTTCACTCACTGCCGCCTCAAATAACTTTGAACTTGCCATTGCAGTTGCAATCGCCACATTCGGGCTGGGTTCAGGACAGGCCTTTGCAGCTGTCATCGGTCCGCTTGTCGAAGTGCCGGTGTTGCTGCTGCTGGTCAAGGTTGCGCTGATGTTTGGTAAAAAGTCGGCTCACGCTCAGGAGGTATCCCAGTCATGAAAATCGTTTTTCTCTGTGTTGCCAATTCGGCAAGAAGTCAGATGGCGGAAGGACTCGCTCGTGCGATGGTCAGGCCTGACGTCGAAATTCTCAGCGCAGGATCACAACCCTCCCACGTGAATCCCTTCGCCATTGAAGCAATGGCCGAGATTGGCATCAGTCTCGCCTCACATCAGTCGAAATCTGTGTCCCAAATAGATTTTTCGGATGTCGACACTGTCATCACCCTGTGCGCCGACGAAGTGTGCCCGGTCTTCTTGGGCAGGGCGGAAAAGCTGCACTGGCCATTTTCGGATCCGGCGGCGGCAACAGGCTCGGAACAAGACAAGCTTGCTTCCTTCCGAATTGTCCGAGAGCAAATCCGCGACAGGCTGCAACAATGGCTGCTTGAGCGGGATCTTCTGAAGACACAGTGACTCAGAGTATAAATCGATCTTTTTTGCCGTCAGTTGGAACGATGCAGACAACCGTACTCACGGGTGCCGATTGTCCTCCGTCAGGCCAGTGACTTGTGAATCCCACGCCTTCTTTCTCGAAAGAGCTCTCACCGGGATGCTGAACACTGAGCAGCAAGCCCGAGCCATCGGGCAAAAAACACGGTCCGGTCAGTTCTGCGTCGCGCGGAGCCTGTACGAAATGCCTTGCAAACACACTGCCTGCCCTGTCTGATTCCAATCGATGCATTGAATTTCTCTTGAATGCGGTAAGCGCGCCGCGGCCCATTGCACTGGCGCTCATGTCGGTTGTGGCCCAGAACGTTCCCGCTGGTCCGAAGGTCAAATTGTCGGGACACGAAATTCCGCTGCGAAGTCCACCAACGACAAATGTTTCATAATCAAACGTCAGCGAGGCAAAGTCTCCCTTGTGTTCGCGAATCAAGTTGACCGACCCATGCATGTCACCGCTGTCTGAATTGTTTGTCAGAGCAAAATAGACATCACCGTTGGTCGGGTCGATTTTGATGTCCTCAGGCCTGTTCAACCTTGTGCCGCCTGCAATCTTGGCGGCTTCACGAGTGTGGGTCATTACCTCGGCAAGGGTACTGAACTTGTTCGACTTTGCCAAAGCCGGATTTTCCGGACTCAGAAGAATCCACTCGCCCTTGCTGAGGTTGGCGACATATAAATCGCCCTGCACGAGCAGGTCGGCATCGCTCACGGGATTGCCAGTTATCTTGCCCTTTGAGATGAATTTGTAGATGCACTGCCCTTTGGCATCATCACCCAGGTACACCACCATTCTTCCGTCTTTCGCTTGAGCAACCGTAGCGCCCTCGTGTGCAAACCGTCCGAGGGCAGTCAACTTGCGCGCCTTTTGCGTGACCGGATCAACTTCAACCACCCAACCGTAGTCTTCCTCATTGCGTGGATAATATTTGCCCCATCCGTAGTAGCCCCTGAAGGTTCCATCATTCTTTTTGAAGTAGACGTCGAAATTCTCTTCCGCGGTGAGGATTGTCCCCCACGGTGTGTATCCGCCCGAGCAATTGGCAAGAGTGCCGATTGCAGTGCGACCGCCGGCAGGTCCAACCAGCGGAATAGGAGTGTTTGCATCCAGACGGAACGCGAGATTCGAGTCGCTTTTCAGCATCCAGCGAGGTGCTCCATCGGCCTGCTGAACTTTTTTCAATTCAACATAGCTTCCGCCAACCAATTTCATTTCGGCATCGACTTGCTCCTTGCTCTTTTCGTCAGGGTTGACGGGCCTCCCATAGAGCACATTATCGAGCACGTATTCGTGATTAATCCACAAAAAAGCCTGATCGGGTGAAGAACCCATATTAAAGTGAAGATAATCGCAACAATCGCCGGCGCGGTCGCCTTTGGAATTGATCACTTCGCCGGTCCTGACCAACGAGTACCATGTAAATCCATCGGCAACTGTCAGTTCGTCTCTGCCGTCGTAGGGCAATGGTTTGAATGCGCGCGGTCGCCTGGGGTCGCCCGCACCCATGGACGGTCTGTTGTTCTGAAATGACCCGGTAGTTCCAGACTTGCCATGTTTGTCGAGCGCCTTTCGATTTTTGCCGCCTTCCCGCGGAGACGCAATTGCATCATGCGAGGCCAAAGCGCTGACCAAAGCAGTCAATGCGCCATTCAAGAGAAAATCCCTTCTTCCGGATGTCATTTGAATCACTCCCAAGTTTAAATTCAGGACTCCCGACGGGTCCCTGAGAATTGCCGCCACTTTCTCCACATGCTAAGTGGCGTGCAAATATTCTTTTGACGAATCGGTAAACTTTCATGAGGCTAGAATGAAACCCTTGCGGACAAGCTTTTTCCTCATGCTTTCGATGTCGATTTCAATGGAAATTTCGGCCGCAGAGGGTGCCCGAGAAACTCGTCTTGATGCCAGCACAACGTCTGCGACTCAAAAGTTTTCCCAGCCTTTTGCAAAGGGAGTCATTGCCGTTGAGTCTGCGTGGATGACCGTTCAACAGACAGCTTCCGAAATTGATGTGCTTTTCGGAAGGGTCAGTTTTCAGCCGAATGAATTGTTGAAGGCAGATTCATGCGGGGATGTTTCATTTATTCAAATCGCCAAAATTCTCGACAATTCTGGCAATGACTATCAATGGCCGGCAGGACAAAACACACGAAACATTCTCAGGACTAAAAATAGCTCTTCCGAGGGAGTCAATGCAGGCTGGTTCGTGGATCACGATGACCTCCGCTGCAAAACCTCAGCTCAAACCTGTTCGCCCTATTTCCGCGACTCTTGGCCTAATGAAGAAGAAGGTTCACGCGACGGAAAATTCATGAATGGCAGCTATAGTGATGCGGTGCTGGTAGATTTTCCATTTGGATGGGAAGTCATTTCATCAGCAGCTCTGGAAGCCTGTGCCGTTTGCCGCAAAAGCGAAGAACTGCTGGGATGCGTCAGCTGGGGTGGAACGTGGCCGACCACAGGCGATCGTACACTGCATAAAAACACCGCCGGCATGCGCGAGAGCCCAACTTTCACGAGTGCCCTGCATCTTTTCAATAAATACTACAAAACAAAATTCAAGCCGCGCTGAGCCAAACTGCACAAAAAAAAACAGCACTCCTTTTGGGAGTGCTGCCGCGCCGCACATCCTATGCGGCGGAACTGGGATGAGACTATTAGAATTGTCCGGTGACTTCAACCAAGCCGAGCAATTTATCGGAGAAGCCCATCGAACCAGTGTCATCGCTGGTCAGCGAAGCATCAATCGAGTAGTTGCCGAACTTGAAGCCCACACCCATCGTCGGACCTGCACCCAGAGTCGGGTGTGTCTTGCCGCGCATGACAAACGTTGACGTTGACGTGTTTGCAGACGAGGTACCCGCCTGATTAGCTTCAGTGTAGCTGGTCGTAGTTGTCTTGCGGTTTCCGTACAACGATGCATGCACGCCGGCGCGCAAAGTTGCCCATGAAGCTGCAGCCACTTCAACACCGTGCGCGCTACTGAGCGACAAATCAGTGATTTGTCGCTTGGTCTTGCTCACATTTGAAGTTGCCTGAGCCCACTTCACGTCAGCCTGACTGAACAGCATAATGCCGTCGGTGAGCTTGTCTTCGCGCTCTGCGCCAACTTCAACAGCCAAAACCTTTTCAAGCTCGTTGCGGTCTGTTGTTGCGTTCTTTGCAGCTTCCCAGAACTTAGCCTTGGTCTTCGACTGGCCTGCACCCAAGAACCATTTGTACTCGCCCATTTTGTGACGCACGAGCAGTCCCATGGAATCCGTGCTTTGCTCCGACATGCCGTCGTTGAGGGGCGTCGAGATTTCGCCTGCAGCTGTCTTGGTCTTACCCGAAGTTGCCAGTTTCCAAGTTTCACGGCCATAGCCCAACGAAGCTTCCGTATCGCCCATGATGACACCGAAGTTCAAACCAATTGCCAGAAGGCTCGGGTCAAAGACTGCAACAGTCGACGAATACTGACCGTCAACCTTTGCATTCTGATATTGAAGGCCAGCACCCCATTTCATGTCGCCAGCAACACCGCCGAGCGAGAGCACCAGCGGAAGTCCGTTACGGGTCAGAACGGCTGCAGCATCGGTCAGCTCTTTTGCGCTTTCTTTTTGATCACCTGTGAGTGGCTCAACAGGACTCACATCCAGAGTTCCAACCTGCACTCCAAGACCAAATCCGCCTGCGGTGGTGATGGCCTGCAATCCGCTCGCCTTACCAATTCGCAAGTAGCTCTTGCCGCCGTCTGTATTTACAAAAGCGGGGTTCTCGTCCAGATTGTCGAAAACGTCACGCGTCGTGTTTACAAGCGTATCAGTAGCCGTTGAAGCGAATGACAAGCTCGGAGCCAGAAGCGAGACGAAAACAAAACGTTTATGCAACATGTACCATTCTCCTTGTTGGTGGGTTGCATTTGAATGTTAACATGACAATTTTGAGCAACCAAACAATCACACTGTAGAATTTTTCCAATCACTCACTCGGAGGCAACCCATCATCCCATGAAAACACAATCACGCTCTCTTACTTCATGTGTCTCGTTGTTCTCACTTCTCTTTGCACCACAAGCACTTTCAGCAGAAACAAAAGAACCACAGTTCGAGTTCCACGCATATGGAAGGTTGGGAATTTCAACCAACGAAAAAATCGCCGACGCGGGCCAGGATCAGGGCGACGGCTCCTTCGGCCTGCCGACGAGCCGCCATGTGCGCGACCTCAACTATCTGCGCATCCAACTTGTAGGAACCGCCGCAGCACAGAGTAAATTCAATCTCGAAGCGCAATTCAACAAACTCGCTCATCAGACTAACAGCTGGGACGGAGCGGGTATCAACCTGCGCAACGCTTACTTCGAAATGCCGGTAGACGCAGAGAGCTCTGCTTGGGTTGGCGCGCGTCGGCTTGAATTCGAAGACATTCGGTTGTTCGACAAATTCCCGCTCAGCGACACAACCTTCTACGGCGTTGGTGCAACCACTCCAATTGCGGGAGCCAAGACCACCATCGCACTCGGATTCAAGAATCTGGAGAATGACCCCGTGCTCGTGGCAAAAGATACTGCCAACGCTGCGGCTGGAAACACCAGTGTTGCGAGTCAGCGTCGGGATAATTCGCTCTTCATCAGGCATGATCTTTCGCTGGGCGAAAATCTCGCCATCCGCCCGACTCTGATTCTGACGCGAAGCGGAAAATACTTCCGCGAAGGAAAGCCTTTTGAAACCTTCGAAACAAGCGTGCCGGACGCAACAAACAACAGCACCAAAATCGTAAAAAATGAAACCCAGAAGGCAATTGTCACCGGCAAGGTCGGTGCAGTTCTCTCGCACTGGGGAGATGCTGGCTGGGGCAATCATTTCGTATGGCTGGAACAAAGACCTGCCGCCGGACAACTGACCGGCTCCGACAAAGACACTCAATTCGGTGTTGCGACCTCGGGCGACTATGAGGGCTTCAGCTCCAGCGACGTTGGCATCATGTACAGCGCCCTGCTGCAGCAGACTCAGTTCAAAAACGCCCAGCCCAAGTATAAGATTGAAAATGACGCTTTCGTTCCCAAAAGTGGTGCGACGTCCAAATCAGGCACGCTGGTCGCCCTTGCCGTTCAACCCGTTTATTACGTTTCAGACAAGTTCCACGTCGCGTTGGACTTGAGCCACACTCTGACAAATAAAGTCGGCGCTGAACTGGCCAAACCGAGCATGACGTTCATCACACCCATCGCGCGCTACGCAGCCAACAAAACAGCTCTCGCCACACCGCAGCTGTTCACGTCGGTCACCTATGGAATTTATGAATCCAAGGCTCGCCTGAACGCCTCCGGCAC
>JBDLRP010000016.1:0-38495 GCA_039799905.1 Pseudomonadota bacterium
TACTGGCATCAAGTCGCTCTGGGCACTTGGTGAGGTGGCCTGCACAGGACTTCACGGCGCCAACCGGTTGGCCTCCAATTCTCTTCTCGAAGGCCTTGCGTTTGCAAGATTCATTTTTGAGGATGTCCAGGCGCTGTGGGAGAACATCAAGGCGAGTGAAGTGCCCAAAGTTCCCAAATGGCAGCTTGGCAAAGCCTGTGAGCCCGACGAAATGACCGTGGTCAGTCAATTGTGGGACGAAATCCGCAGAACCATGTGGAACTACGTGGGTATCGTTCGCTCAGATAAACGACTTGCCCGAGCCGATGCGCGCATACGACAGATTTCCGAAGAAATCGAAAATTACTACTGGGATGTCGTTCCAAGCCGCGCGCTTATTGAAGTGCGCAATCTTGCAGCAACGGCCGCCCTCACTGTGAAATGCGCACGCGCGCGCAAAGAAAGCCGCGGCATACATTTCTCCCTCGATTATCCACAGCTTGATGATGCGTCGTTCCGCAAGGACACAGTTCTTTGCTGATTCGCCCCTTGACAGTGTTTTACCGCCGCTTAGCCTTTCGCGCGTCGGCAGATTGGGGTATGACGCCCCACATACTTGTAGTTGTACCTGAACCACTAGGGAGGCCATAAATGGCAAAGTCCATCCGTCCTTTGAATGATCGTATTCTCGTTCAACGCCTTGAAGCTGAGCAGAAGACCGCCGGCGGAATTCTGATTCCGGACAACGCAAAAGAAAAACCGGCTGAAGGCCGCGTGATCGCTGTGGGCAACGGCAAGACACTTGAAAACGGCACCCGCCGTCCTCTGGAAGTCAAAGTTGGCGACCGCATTCTGTTCGGCAAGTGGAGCGGAACTGAAGTTAAAATCGACGGCGCAGAACATCTCCTCGTCAAAGAAGAGGAAGTACTCGCCGTTCTCGAGAGCTGATTACAAACATCACTGAAATTCAACCCAGAGGTAAAATACAATGGCTGCTAAAATGATCAGCTTCAACGAAAGCGCGCAAAAGAAGATTCTGGTTGGCGTGAACACTCTCGCGAACGCAGTGAAGGTCACTCTCGGACCAAAGGGCCGCAACGTCCTCATCGAGAAGTCCTTCGGCGCGCCGCTCATCACCAAGGACGGCGTCACGGTCGCAAAAGAAATTGAACTCGAAGACAAGTTTGAAAATATGGGTGCACAGATGGTCAAGGAAGTCGCTTCCAAGACCAACGACGACAGCGGTGACGGCACGACCACTGCAACTGTTCTCGCACAGGCCATCTACCGCGAAGGCTTCAAGATGCTTGCGGCAGGCCACAACCCAATGGAACTCAAACGCGGAATCGACAAGGCCGTTACAGTTGTCATTGAAAACCTCCGCAAGGTGGCGCGTCCAGTCACAAACAATAACGAGATTGCACAAGTTGCTTCTATCTCGGCAAACAACGACGCGACTATCGGCAAGATGATTGCGGAAGCCATGGACCGCGTGGGCAAAGACGGCGTCATCACAGTTGAAGAAGCCAAGGGAATCGAAACCTACGTTGACGTTGTCGAAGGCATGCAATTCGACCGCGGCTACCTGTCGCCCTATTTTGTCAACGAACAAGAGCGCCTCGAGGCGGTTCTCGACAATCCTTTCGTGTTGATCTTCGAAAAGAAGATTTCCAACATGAAGGACATGATTCCGCTGCTCGAGCAAATTGCACGCAGCTCGCGCCCTCTTCTCATCATCGCTGAAGATGTCGAAGGCGAAGCGCTCGCAACATTGGTTCTCAACCGTCTGTCCGGCAACCTGAAAGTTTGCGCCGTCAAGGCTCCTGGTTTCGGTGACCGCCGCAAGGCTATGCTCGAGGACATTGCTATCCTCACCGGCGGAACCGTCATCTCTGAAGATCTCGGCATGAAACTGGAAACAACAGGTCTTGCCGAACTCGGTCAGGCCGCGAAGATCGTTGTCGACAAAGAGAACACGATCATCACAGGCGGCAAGGGCAAGGACACTGCCATCAAGGCGCGCGTTGCTGAACTCCGTGGCCAAGTTGAGAAAACAACGTCCGACTATGATCGTGAAAAACTCCAAGAGCGTCTCGCTAAACTCGCCGGTGGCGTCGCGGTCATCCGGCTTGGTGCAGCTACTGAAATTGAACTCAAGGAAAAGAAGGCACGCGTTGAAGACGCTCTCAATGCAACCCGAGCTGCAGTGGCTGAAGGCATTGTTGCCGGCGGCGGTGTAGCGTTGTTGAGAAGCTCAGTTGAACTGCGCAACCTCAAGGGCGAAAATCCCGAGCAAAACGCTGGAATTGAATTGGTCCGCCGCGCTCTTGAGGAGCCTGTGCGCATCATTTCGACCAACGGCGGCTTCGAGTCGAGCGTTGTCGTGGACAAGATCCTCAGCAACAGCAGTGCTGCTTGGGGCTTCAATGCGCTGACCGAAAAATATGAAGACCTGCTCGCAGCAGGCGTCATTGATCCGGTCAAGGTCACCCGCTGCGCGTTGCAGAACGCCAGCTCGGTTTCCAGTCTGTTGCTGACAACCGACGCCATGATCTCAGAGAAGCCGAAGAAGGAATCCGCGGGCGGTATGCCTGCCGGCATGGGCGGTATGGGTGGCATGGGCGGTATGGGCGGTATGGGCGACTTCGACATGTAATGGTCGAAGGAGTCTGTTTGTGCTCCAAAAAAAAGGTGGCGCGGGATCGATCCCACGCCACCTTTTTTATTTAAACTCCGATTCTGAAGACGATTTCCATTCAATCCTGAAAGGCGTCAACGAAATACGTTCGAATCTCAAATGAAGATTGCGATGTTTTGGGCCCTCTATTAGCCCGGCCAAACGTAGTCGCTTGGGGTGTGAAATTGAGGCTCAAAAATTAAATCGACAAGTCGTTCAAATGTTCTTTTGCACACGTGGGCTCTTCGTAGCCAAGCCCCCTCTCCTCCCATCGGAAAGGTGGAGTTTATCTCTCGAACCTGACCTGCTTGCTTGGAAGAAAAACCCTGAGATTTTAGGTTGGTAATTCCGATTTTTTTTAACCCTTAAAGTGGCGATGACTTTGTGACGATCCAACCAGTGCTAGGGGGTTTAGGGGCGTATGGTGTGGATGCGAAGTGTGATTTATTTGATAACCTTTGCCGCGATCCCGTTATGCGGCTGTAACAAACAATCAAACTTTTCGACATCGACGACAGTGGAGGTCGACAAAGACGCACCTATACCGCCCACACCGGTCACCGGAGGCTATCTCACTGGAGACATCTTTCGTTCCGATGGGAGCGCCGCGGCGAACGGGGTTTTAGACATCGTCGATGAGGTTCGAGGAACAGTTGCGTTCTCTGTGAACTTGAGCGATCAGGGCGATTTTTCGCTTCCATTAAGCAAAGTACTTTCTGCCGCACTCGCACTCCGCATCACAGATCAGGAAAAGCATATTTATTCTGTCGTCAGGCTGCCGGCAGATATTGTTCAGTCAATCAACAGAATCAAAATTGCCGCTGGTGAACCTATCCTTGCGGACTCGAGTCGGCCGCAGGGCGATGTTCAGGAGTCTAGCGGTTTATCGTTGAACCGTAGAATGAGCTTACAGTTGCCTGCCAACAGTATCATTGACAGTGGAACAGCCGCGTTGGTTTGGCAGAGCGACAGATTACAGACTGTTTCATCAGCGTCCCTGCCGCTGAAGATTAACTCCATTGCAGATTCAGCACTTCTATGGACGCAAGTTGAAAACAAGAGCGACGAATCAGGAGTTCTTTTTGCGTGGAAGAATGAAGGCTCGCGAGCACAATCTGTAAAAATAGTTTTTTCAGAGGATGAAGCTCAACTGTCGGGTTGGGACGGAAAATCAGACTCGATACCAGCTTGGTCGGGTCGATCGCCTCAAGATTATGTGATCTCCGATTTTGCACAATGCACTTTACGCAGAGCCGGACAGCATCCTGTCGGAGGTGAATTATCAGTCGCCGCAGGCGACGGGTGTGGAATTCGCCGAGGGTCAAATGTATTTCCATTCAGCACTGGCAAAGATTTCTTCGCACGCGCAGTCGCTCAGTCTGCAGCGGCCGTCAGGTTGAGCCCGGTCTTCCGTGTGCCGGCAAATTCTCAAGGACCCCAGATATCTGCAATAGCAGATCAGTTGGTCGCGCAAAACTCTGGAATTTCGAATCTACCAATCTCTGTTGTGGACCCGGATTCTGATTTGAGCTGCACGGCTTCTCTTTCGGCATCATCGTCGAATGAAATACTTATTCCCAACCGGAATATATATTTTTCAGGCTCGTTTCCGAACTGTAGGGTCAACATCACACCCGCCAGTAATCAAACGGGCGTATCGACGATCGTGGTGTTGGCCTCGGACGGCCAGCATTCATCAACAGCAGTGTTTACAGTCGGAGTTGATTCTCCCATTGAAAAAAAACTGGTGCTCGGACAAATAGACGAGATCCGTGGTGCAGCGATCGGCGGATGGACTTGTCAGCAAAACACTGAGAAATCCCTGAATATTGAAGTATATGCGAAAGGAATAGACAATTCCGGCATACTGATTGCAACCGGTCGTGCGGATCGTGTTTCGGAGTCCGAAGTCGGAGTAAATTGCAATTCATCTCTGGGCAAACATCGTTTCCTCATTCCCATTCCCGCCAATTATGCGAAAGCGTTTGTGGGTGCACCCCTTTTTATAAAGTCACTGGATGCAATCAACACTGACGCACGCTGGTCAGCAGTTTTGCAAGGTTCTGGAAGCTTTTCAATTCCGAGCGGCAACACTGTGATTGGACGGATTGATATCGTTGCCGCCGACAGAATTGAGGGCTGGGCATGTCAACGCTGGAATGAAAATTCAATTGCAATTGACGTAAAGGCTACTTTTAACGGGCAATTTGCGAATGATATTGCAAGCGGAATTGCCAACAAAGACTCGGAAGAGGAAATCGGCATCATGTGCGGCACGACGTCGGGCAAGCACAGGTTCGTTGTACCACTGGATTCCGGGACGTCTATAACCTACTCAGGTGCGATAATTTCTGTTGTCGGAATTGATGGCCTGACTGCAAACAAACAGTTCACAGCACTCATCGAAAGGTCTGGAGAACTGGCACTGCCCTAAAGATCCCCAAAATCAAGTTGATTTCTTGCGCCCCGATGGCTTGCCTTTTGATTTGGAGCCACGAGCACCGTCACGCTGAGCAGACCGCGGTGCAGAGTCTGTTTTGCGGGGTCCATCACGTCGCGTGGAGCGCGGTGGCGATTCACTTTTGCGAGCGTCTTCGCGTCGTGCGGGACGCGGAGCCGATTCTGAACGACGCGCGTCATCGCGGCGTGCGGGACGCGGAGCCGATTCTGAACGACGCGCATCATCGCGCCGCGCGGGACGCGGAGCCGATTCTGAACGACGCGCATCATCACGACGTGCGGGACGTGGAACTGATTCTGAACGACGCGCATCATCGCGGCGTGCGGGACGCGGAGCTGTTTCTGAACGACGCGCATCATCACGGCGCACGGGGCGCGGAGCCGATTCCGAACCACGCGCATCATCACGACTCACGGGCCGTGGAGTCGGACGATCTCCGCCCGCGGACTTGGCATCCACCGCGCGCAGTTGCTCGTTGCGTTGCCTGCGCTTCACTGAGGCTTCGGCAGAGCGTCTTGAAGATTCAATCTCATATTCCTCATCACTCAAACGCAGCTGCCGCCGCAGTTTGCGCTTGGCCCGCGTCGCATCATCAATTGCTCCAGCCTTAGCAGAGGCTGTTTTGCCTGATTCAAGTGAGAGAAGCATGTCGCTTTTGATTTGCTCGAGCTGGCTTCGCGATGACGCGTCAACAGCAAGAGCCTGTCCCGGCTTGAGCGTCGCCGGAAGAACTACGTCACCCATGCCAATGCGAACCAATCGGACCACTTTGAGTCCGATCGCCTCGGTCATACGGCGGATCAAACGATTGCGCCCCTCGGTGACGACAAGTTCGAGCCACTGTCCGCGACTGGCTCCCATGCGCTCTTTGTTACCCATGCGCACGCTGACAGCTTTGGCCATACCGTCATCAAGCATGACTCCGGCGCGCAACTTTTCGACGTCTTCGATCGTCACACCGTCTGCAACTAATACGGCATAGGTCTTTTCCACAGAAAATTTTGGATGCGTGAGAGCGTAGGCAAGATCGCCGTCATTGGTCAGAAGCAACAACCCCTCAGAGCGATAATCCAAACGTCCGACAGCCTGCACATTGGGCGGGAGATTCTTGACGGCTGGAAGGTCGAATATTGTGCGACGCCCTTTGGCGTCAAAACGAGTCGTCAGGCACATATCGGGCTTGTTCAGCACAAAGATGACCTTGGGAATATTTTTTACAGCCAACAACTTTCCGTGCACATGGACTTTATCGGAGCGGCGGATGCGAATGCCAAGCTGGGTCACCGATTTTCCATTCACCTTGACAAATCCGGCCTCGATGAGCTCATCGGCTTTACGACGCGATGCAACCCCGCTCTCCTGAAGAAACACGTTTAAACGTACCTCTTCTTCGCTGTCTGCGGGACGTTTCTTCGTGTCGTTTGTCATCGCCTGCTCTCCCTCAATTTTTCCGAAACTCATCCTGATCATAAACTAAAATACCCTGCGCGACACCTGCCGACGCAGAGCATTTGACTTAAGGCTTGCATGCAAATCACATGGAGGCAGTACTCAGCCCATGAACAGGCAGGCCATGGGATCTTCAAAGAACGTCTTAAGCGTCTTGAGGAACTCAGCACCCTGAGCGCCGTCGATGACGCGGTGATCGCAGCTGAGTGTCACACGCATCCGCTGTTCGACGCTGATGTCACCGTCTTCGCCAACAACAGGAGTCGCAACGGTCGAACCCACAGCAAGGATCGCAGCCTGCGGCGGATTGATGATGGCAGTGAATTCCTCGATACCGCTCATGCCGAGATTCGAAATCGTAAACGTGCCGCCAGAGTAATCTTCGGGCTGCAGTTTACCATCACGTGCGAGCTTGATGAGCTCGCGACCCTTCTGCGCGATTTGAATGAGGCTCAACTTGTCCGCGTGACGCACGACAGGTGTCACCAGACCGGCCGGTAGTGCGACAGCAACGCCCATGTGCACTGAATTGTACTGGGCAATGTAATCATTTTGCCACGACGAATTGATGTTGGGATGCTTGCGGAGAGCCCGCGAAACAAGAAACACAATAAGATCGTTGACCGAGAATTTTTCCGTTTCGCTGAGTCTTGCCAGCGTTGCCTTGCGCCACGCGAGCAGCGGGCCCATGTTGATGCTGACCGTCAGATAAAAGTGCGGCGCAGTGCTCGTACTTTCCACCAAGCGGCGCGCAATCGTCTTGCGCATCATGCTGAGCGGAACTTTTTCCATTTCGGCAGCGCCTGCAGCCGCAAATGCAGGAGTCGAAACAGCTGCCGTTCCGCCGCTGAGGTTCTCAACATCGCGCACAACAATGCGGCCATTAGGGCCTGAACCCTGAACGCTGCGCAAATCAATGCCTTTGTCGGCCGCAACACGCTTGGCGAGCGGGCTCGCGCGCAGGCGATCGAGCGTCGAGGTGGGCGCTGCTGCAGACGTCGCTGCAGGAGCAGCTGCAGGAGCTGCCTTAGCTGGAGCCGCAGCTCCGCCCTTTTTCTTGGCAGCGTATTTGTCGATGGCTTCCTGCCAGTTCTCTTCGGGTTTTCCGATGACCGCTATGGGGGCGTTGAGCTCACAGGTCTGCTTGTCGCCGACGATGATTTTGATCAGGGTTCCCGATGCAGGCGATTCGAATTCCATCGTCGCTTTGTCGGTTTCGATCTCCACCACAGGATGTCCCGCCGTGACCTTTTCACCTTCCTTCTTCAACCAGCGTGCAACAGCACCTTCTTTCATGGTGTCGGAGAGCTTGGGCATTTCCATCACAGTTGCCATAGCGTTCAGCCTTTTCTTTTAGAGAATCAGATTAACGGTACAAAACCTTCTTGATTGCTTCGATCGTACGTTCTTTGTTTGGAAGAACTTCGTGCTCGAGAGTCTCGTTGTAGGGCATCGGCACAAAATGATTGTGCACGCGTGCTGGCGGCGCATCGAGATCATCGAAGCATTCCGTCACAGTGCGATCAACAATGTAGTTGCCGATCGTCGAAATTCCCCAGCCCTCTTCAAGAACAACAAGACGGTGGGTTTTTCGAACGGATTCAAAAATCATGTTTTCATCGAGCGGCTGCAGGGTGCGCGGATCGAGCACTTCAACTTCGATGCCCTCCTGCGCGAGTTCTTCTGCAACTTCGAGCGCGAGGTAAACCATCTTGTTCCACGCCACCAGAGTGACGTGCTCGCCTTTACGCTTGATGTCGCCAACCCCAATTGGAATCAGATATTCGCCGTCGGGCACTTCGCCCTCGCGGCCATACGTCATTTCGCTTTCAAGGAAGCAAACTGGATTGTTGTTGCGGATAGCAGACTTCATCAATCCCTTGGCATCGGCCGGGATCACCGTACTGATGACAATCATCCCCGGCACGTTGACCAGCATGTGGTCGACACATTGCGAGTGCTGGGCGGAGAGCATGTGCGCTGCACCGTGAGGTCCGCGGATCACCATTGGAATCGGGAACTGGCCGCCGCTCATATAGTACATTTTTGCGGCATGGTTGATGATTTGGTCGAATGCCTGAATTGCAAAGTTCCACGTCATCATCTCGATGATGGGACGCATGCCGACCATCGCCGCACCTACACCCAGACCACAGAAACCCGCCTCGGAGATGGGAGAGTCCACAACCCGCATGGGGCCGAACTGCTGCAGCATCCCTTTTGAGACTTTGTAGGCGCCGTTATATTCGCCGACTTCCTCACCCATGAGAAAGACCGTCGGGTCGCGCTCCATCTCTTCGGTCATGGCCTGACGCAATGCTTCTCGATAACTAATGACTGCCATTGTTATGAAAACCTCTTTTAACTCAGTTGCGCTTTGTTACGGAGCCAGCACGTGGTCATACAACGTGTGGAGTTCGGGCTCCGGCGACTCCTCGGCAAACGTCACAGAATCTTCGACGACCTCTGCGATTTCCTCTTCCCACTTGTCGAAGTCGTCGTCTGTTGCGACGCCTTTGGCGACCATGTGGTCACGCAGCGTCTGCAGACAGTCTTGAGCGCGTTCGCGTTCAACTTCTTCTTTGCTGCGATAGGTTTGCGGGTCGGACATGGAGTGTCCACGGAAACGGTAAGTTTGCATCTCGACAAGAATCGGCTTGCTGGTTTTGCGAGTCTCTTCGACGATGTCGTACATCTGCGAATAAGTGTTCAAAACGTTGCGGCCGTCCACAATCGCCTGCCGCATGGCATAGCCTTTGGCGCGGTCAGCCAGAACGTTCAAGCTACAGGTTCGCGAGATGGCCGTTCCCATTCCGTACAGGTTATTTTCTATGATGAAGATGCAAGGGAGATCCCAGATGGCAGCCATGTTGAGCGCTTCGTGGAACTGGCCTTGGTTGATGGCGGCGTCACCCATGAAACAAAGAATCACGAGATCCTCTTTCATGGACTTAATCTTCCAGCCCACTCCAGCGGCCAGCGGAACCTGCCCGCCGACAATTCCGTGTCCACCCAAGTAGCGCAGCTTGGACGAGAACATGTGCATGGAACCACCGCGTCCGCTGGCACAGCCTGTGACCTTGCCAAGCATCTCGGCCATTACTTCACGTGCCGTCATTCCGAGTGTGATGGGCTGAACGTGATCGCGGTAGCCGCTGATCACATAGTCCTGCCCCTTGCGGATAGCGTTGAGGGTTCCCGTGGAGACGGCCTCCTGACCAATATAAAGGTGACAGAAGCCACTAAATTTTTGCTGTACGTACAATTGGCCGCATCGCTCTTCGAAGCGTCGGGCCAGCAGCATGTCTTTGTAGAATTCGACGAGCTGTGCGTTTGTTGGCGCTGGCATCGGCGTTTTTCCTATGTTTGTGTTCACTCCAACGACCGTCCAAGCCGAAGGAGCCGCCACGCTATGCCAAATGCCGGAGGGCTGCAACAGAGTGTTTTAAAAGAACTGGAGCTTCATGCAGAAGACCGAGCCGCCCGACTTGATGAACTCCTCGGTCGACAATTCCACGGGCACGAATCCCGCGGACTTGAGCGCGCTTACGGTCTTGCCGGCACCGCTCTGCAAGATCACATGCTTACCATCGGGGCAGTGGGCATTGCATGCAAACACCGGCGAATCAGCCTCATCGAGCGAAACCTCGATAACGTTTGGAAAAATTTTCTGTACGAGGGTCCAACCATCGGCAGTGAACGCGTCTTTGCAGGCCAGTGCCGTCGTCGAGTTTAGGATACTGAGACAAGTGTCTAAATGATAAAACCGCGGATTGACTAACTCAAACGTGATGACTGTTGCATCAGTCTGCCGCGCGACTTCAGCGTAGATTTCTTTGGTCGTGCGATGCCCATACCCGCCAAGGAGTACGCGGTGCGATGGGAGCCAGAGGGCATCTCCCATTCCTTCGAACAACGTAGCCGGGCTGCGCGTGGGAAGCCCCATGGTCTTGTAGCCGAGTTTGCTGAGAGTGTTTTGAATCGTGGCAACCTCGCGGTGGCGGACATCGTTCGCCATGTTGCTCATCAGTGCCATGCGCTCGCCCACACGAGAGACAAACGGGAGCGACTGATTTGCGCAAAAAACCATGTCAGGCAGGCCTTCCTGTGCCTCGGCCTCATGAACCGTCAAACCCAGTTGGCGGTAAATGGCTCGAAGGGTCTCCCACTCCTGCATCGCCTTAACTTTATCCAGTACATGAAGTGACCCGTCAGCCTTGCGCATGTGCGGATTGATGGGATTTTCGACATGAAAATAGGTTGGCCGGACCATGAGAATCTGGCGGGCCAACGGCATTGAAGGTGTCTGCCGTATGTCAAAATTGAGCTCCGCCGAAGTGTGGATTATTTTATTCATTGTCTGTGTCTTCCTTCCTTATGGGAAACCCCGAGCATAACTCATTGTCATTGCCCCGCAACGGGGTTGCCGGAATTCCAGCGGTGATTTAGCCTGCGAAAGTGTCAGGGGCCTGCTTCATTCCGTAGCGGTGTCAAACAACTCAGAGGCTGCATGTCGACCCCGTTTGTAATACATCCGCTAAAAATCAAAGCAGGGCAGAAGTTTTTCCAGACTCAGAATTGCCTGTACAGCAACCAGATAGAGCAATTGCCATTACAGAAGTTGGGTGCCGATCGGTGTGCCTTTGTTGGAACAGGCGACCAGCGGCAGCCGGCACTATACTGCCGCGATCACCTGATGGCCGTCCGCTTTCTTCCGCGCAGGTGGTCTGAAGCGTTTCAAGCACACAGCATTTCAGCCGCAACATTGACCGACCTCATTTGCACCGACCTGCTCGAATTGCGCCACCGCAAACAACGATTGACTCATTCCGCAGGCGAGGCATTCCGCTGGGTGCACGGCGACGCGGACGGGCTCCCCGGAATCGTCGTCGATGATTATTCCTCAATTGTTGTTCTGCAGAGTGGCTCGCCACTGGGTGATTTTTTACTCGAATTTGTGATAGCAGCATTACTCAAAACAACCGAGAAACCGATATTCGAGCGCAGCTCCGGACAAATCCGTGCTCTCGAAAAGTTGCCCGAACGGACGCGTTGGATCCGCGAACCGACGCGTGACCAGACCGCAAACATTCCAGACACGGTGCAGACAGAAATCGCCGGGTTGAGCATGAGTTTCCGGCCGCTGCGTTGCCAGAAAACCGGACTTTTTCTCGACCAAAAGGAAAATCTCGAACTCTTTAAAGTCATGTCCGCGCGTCTTGGGGCGAAATCGATGCTCGATTTGTGCAGTTACGTCGGTGCTTGGTCGTGCGCGGGCGCGGCTGCCGGAATGCACGAATTTACCCTTGTGGATCAGGACAAGGATGCTCTTGCAACCGCCAGCATAAACATCGCCGCAAACACCCCATCACAACTGGTGGTACCTGCAGTTACGGCGTTGCATGGTGACCTGTTTGAGATTCTGGCCAAACTGAATAGGGACAAGCAGAGTTTTTCAGCAGTCGTGGCCGACCCTCCGGCATTTACAAAATCAGCCAAACATGTTGCCGAAGCGAAGCGCGCCTACCAACGGTTGACGAAACTCGCATCCAAACTCGTCAGCGCAGGTGGAGTTTATGTGGCATGCAGCTGCTCGCGGCACATCGGTGAAGAAGACTTTTACGAGATCGTCAGTGCAGCGCTCGACAGCGACGACTGGTGTTATCTGGGACGCGGACGACAGTCGCCCGACCACACGGTGTTGGCAGCCGACAAGCAGTCGCTCTATCTGAAAGTGCTGTTTTTCGAGCGGCGATCTTCGCTGTCGCAAATAGGCCCGCACGCGGGCAAGCCGCGGGGAGATGCCGATTGAACTCAGCGCTGCGCAAACATATCGTCATTGACGCACGCGTCGTTGTGAACAACCAGAGTCACGGCATCGCCCGCTACACCGACGAACTTGTCCGAAATCTTCGCGACATCGACAGCCCTTTTGATTTCACGCTGTTCGTCAACAAAACATCACCGTTCCTGCAACAAAAATGGCCGGCTCATATCCACTTCCGAATTCTCAAGACAAGTTGGATCAGTCTGCTCGGTCAAATTGAAATGCTGTCACACCTTCGACAGCTCAAGCCCGACCTCTTCCACTCGCCGAGCTTCATTGTTCCCTTTCTCAGCAGCGTGCCTCTGGTCACGACCATCCACGACCTCAATCACGTCGTCCTGTCGGAAAATTATTCGATATTCCACAGACTCTATTACAGCATTCTACTTGCCCGCAAAATCAAACGCTCCAAGGCAGTGATCACAGTCTCCGGATTCTCAAAGCAGGAAATCATCAACTTTTTCAGAACACAGCCTGAACACGTTCGAGTCATACACAACGGAATCAGCGAGCAGTTCCATAATCCACCCGTCCACGGCACGCAGGAACTGGAAAACTGCCGCAAGAAATACGAACTTCCGAATGAATACATATTATCCATCGGCAACAAGAAGCCACACAAAAACATTGCTCGTCTGGTCGAGGCATGGGCTCGCAGCAACGTCAGCACTCCACTTGTCCTGCTGTCAGATTTTGACGCCTCGCTGCTGGAAATTGCCGAGGCCCATCATAAAAAACACAACTTGCACTTCCTGAGGTTTGTGCCCAATTCCGCACTTCCAGCGATTTACGCAGGTGCACGACTTTTTGTTTATCCGTCCATTTACGAGGGCTTCGGATTCCCGCCGCTCGAGGCTGCAGCCTGCGGAGTTCCTGTTGTTGTTTCGAATTGCTCTTCGCTTCCGGAAGTCATGCGCGACTGTGCGCTGTACATCAACCCGTCAAATACCGAAGACATCACTCGGACCCTTGAAAAAGCAATGACTGATTCTGCAGAACAGCAGGATAGAATCAGCCGCGGCCGCGAGCTGGTAAAGAGTTATTCGTGGGCCAGAGCCGCTGAGGCTACACACAGTGTCTACGAGAACATCCTGATTCCAGAATCGGCACGAAGAGTCGGTCAGCTTTCCGCCACCGAGGTGACCTCGCGTGGATAGCCCGCAGTTCGCAAATCCGAGAAAAAAAACCATCGGCCTCAATGGCCGTTTTTTGGTCGCACAACGGACCGGTGTGCAGCGCTCGGCCTATCGTCTTTTTCGCAGCGTCATTGAACAGGGGGAGCAGTTCAATTTCATCTTATTTACCGGTGACAGCGAACTTTTCGCACCGGAATGGCAGCGCCCGAATGTTCAGGTCGTCACGAGCCCGCTCTCGCAGCGCACCGTTCTACGCAATCATCTATGGGAACAAGTGGAGCTGCCACGGCTTGCCAAGAGATTCGGGATCGATCTCCTGCACAGTCCAGCAAATCTGGCGCCGTTGAATTTCCGCGGACACAGCATCGTCAACATCCACGACCTGTGCTTTTTGGTGCAGCCCGCGTGGTTTTCGCTCTCTTTCCGGCTCATCTACCGCTGGCTCGTGCCCAAAATCGCGCGCAACAGTTCCCTTGTTGTGACGAATTCTAACTATTCAAAAAATGATATTCTGAAGTTCCTGAAGTTGCAGGTCGACCGCATCCGCCTCACCTATTGGTCAGTCGACCCGATTTTTTTTGAATTCAACAAGCCCTACCAGGAGCGGGAAGACAGAATTATTTTTGTAGGTTCACTTGAGCCTCGCAAAAATCTGCGCGGACTGTTGAAAGGGTTTGCCCTCTTCAAGCAAAATAACCCCGACAGCAAAACGCGTTTGACTGTGGTCGGCTGCGAGAGTCCGCTGTTCGCCGACATCGGAATCAACCGGCACGAGGTCGGCGGAGACGTCGACTTTCGCGGATACATCAGCGACAAAGAACTCGCCCAACTATTCGGCAGCGTGCGCGCACTTGTGTATCCGTCTTTTTACGAGGGCTTCGGGTTTCCCCCTCTCGAGGCAATGGCCGCAGGCACTCCCGTCGTGACAAGTCGCACTTCAAGTCTGCCCGAAGTCGTGGGAAATGCCGCACTGCTGGTTGACCCCTATTCTCCGGATGACATTGCCGACAAAATCGCTCAGGCCCTCAGGCCGGATGTTGCAATGACACTGATTCAGCGGGGTTCCGAACAGGTTCGCCGCTTCAGCTGGGATCGCGTCGGCCAGCACATGTTGGAAATCTACTCCGAGATTCTGGCCGAACAGCCTTAAATCCCGAAACAAATCAGACACAATTGTTTGCTTGTTTTCTGCCCGAGTGCGGGGTATGGCTGGGGCCAGTTCATTCGAGGGTTCTATGAGCAGCAATCAAAAGATTCGTAATATCGCAATCATCGCACACGTTGACCATGGTAAAACAACTCTGGTTGACGGTCTTCTTCAGCAGGCCGGTACATTTCAGGCCCACCAGACGGTCTCTGAACGTGTGATGGACAGCATGGACCTCGAAAAGGAACGCGGAATCACCATCGCAGCCAAAAACGCGTCGATGATTTACAAAGACACCCGCATCAACATCGTCGACACCCCCGGACACGCCGACTTCGGTGCCGAAGTGGAACGCACGTTGATGATGGTCGACGGTGCAATTCTCCTCGTCGACGCCGCCGAAGGCTGTCTGCCGCAGACGCGTTTCGTTTTGCAGAAAGCCCTGCAGCGCCACCTCTCTATGATTGTGGTCGTCAACAAGGTTGACCGTCCCGATGCGCGGGTTGAAGAAGTTGTTGAGTCCATCCACGACCTCTTCCTCGAACTATCATTTGAAGACCACCATCTGGACTTTCCAGTGCTGTACGCATCTGGCCGGCAGGGCTGGGCAAGCAAAAAGCTTGATGTGAAGACCGAAAACCTCGCCGATTTGTTCGACACGGTGCTCGAGCACGTGCAGCCGCCGCGCATCAAAGACAACGGCCCGACGCAGATGCTCATCAACAACTTGTCCTACAACCCCTACCTCGGCCGCCTCGTGATTGGCCGCATTGAGCGCGGAAGCCTGACAACCAACCAGAACATCGCAGTGCTCGGCGAAAACGGCCGCGTGCAAACCTGTAAAGTTGTCAAATTGCGCGCTTACCGCGGACTCGAGCAGGTTGACGTGGAACGCATTGATGCCGGCGACATCGCCATCGTCGCGACCGGACTCACAGATTTGGCCATCGGTGACACAGTTTCCGATGCAAACACGCAAGAAGCTCTCGAGCGCATTCAGGTCGACCCGCCGACTGTGAGTGTTGAGGTTTCGGTCAACACCTCGCCCATGGCAGGCCGCGAAGGCAAGCCGTTGACGAGCCGCAAGCTATACGAGTTTCTGACCAAAGAGGCGATGCACAACGTTGCCCTGCGGATCGATGAAACAGACACGCCTGAAGTGTTCTTCCTTAAGGCGCGCGGTGAATTGCAGATTTCAATCGTGATGGAAAACCTGCGCCGCGACGGTGGCGAGTGCATGCTCGCGCGTCCAAAGGTCATTACGAAAATGATCGACGGCGTTGAACACGACCCCATCGAACGCGTGGTTGTCGACGTACCTGATTTCTCGGTCGGCGTTGTGACTGAAAAACTCTCGCTGCGCAAAGGCCGCATGGTCAACATGAACACACTCGGTTCCAATCGCGTGCGCATCGAATTTTCCGTTCCCACGCGCGGACTTCTCGGCTACCGCAGCACATTCCTGACCGACACCAAAGGCGAAGGAATCATGTCCAGCTATTTTGAAGGCTGGGAGCCGCTCAAAACTGGATTCCTTGTCCGACAGAACGGTGCATTGATTGCTGACCGCGCCGGAAAAACGACCGAATACGCGCTGCATGGTTTGGAAGACCGCGGCCGTTTGTTTGTCCGCGAAGGCGAGGAAGTTTACGAAGGTATGGTCGTCGGTGAAAACAACCGCGACAACAACCTCGACGTCAACGTGATCCGCGAGAAAAAACTGACCAACATGCGTTCTGCCGGCACAGACGACAGCACAAAACTGTCGCCCATCGCCAAGATGTCGCTTGAGTCAGCCATCGACTGGATCGACGAAGACGAATGGATTGAGATCACACCCAAGAGCATTCGAATCCGCAAGCGGGTCCTGCAAGCCAACATGCGCAGTATTTCGAGAAAATAACGCATTCAAAAAAGCTCAGGGAGATTATTCTTCCTGAGCTTTTTTATTTGAGTGACTTTTCCATCGGGGCTTTTGTTATGGCACATCATCCTCTCACCCTTGCGCTGCTGGAAACACTGCAAGCTCAGGGACAAGACCTCTCGCCCCATCACAAAACTGCATTTGAAAAGCTCTCGGATGAACATCCGGCCGGAATTGCGTTGGCGCAGATGGAAACCCCGATGATGCGCCAGTTCAAAGAAGCCAAGGATGCCGTTCCCGACGCCCTGCTGTTCTTCCGTATGGGTGATTTCTATGAGCTGTTCGGTGCAGATGCTGTGATTGCTGCCGAAGTGTGCCAGCTGACACTGACGAGCCGTGATCGCAACTCCGATAATCCCGTCCCGATGGCGGGTGTTCCGGCGGTCAATCACCGCGCGACACTCAAGAAGGCGCTCGCTGCCGGATTCAAAGTTGCGGTGTGCGACCAACTCGAAGACCCAAAACTCGCCAAAGGACTCGTCAAGCGCGACATAGTGCGCATTGCGACTCCGGCTGTTCCCGGTGATCTGGGAGAAGATGATGAAGCCTCCACACCGTCCGGAACCTACCTAGCCTGTGCCGTCCCCGCGCAGGCAGGCCAGTGGGCACTGGCTTATGTCGACGTCTCAACCGGAGTTTTCCGCTATACGGGACGCCTGAGTTTGAGCGATCTCGAGCAGGAGCTCGTCACTCTGGCGCCTCGCGAAATAACTGTTCCAGCCAATCAGACCGAGCGCATGACGGAATTCGCACGCGGCAGGTTCACACTGATACCGCGCGTTTCTGCCATGCCCGCGTGGATCTTCCGTTCGCCCTCGGACACCATGCGTCTTTTTGAAGATTTTTTTGAATTGCCGCAGCTCAATTCTTTCGGAATTCCCGCCATTGAAGGCTCTTTGCAGGCCGTTGCCGGGGTTCTGCACTACCTTAAAGAAACACAACGCGGAGTCGTAAAAAACCTGACCCGCATTGATTACTATGATGTTTCAAAGCACCTCGTACTCGATGAGTCGACGAAACGTCACTTGGATTTCTTTGCCACCGCGACGGGTGAACGCAAGGGCAGCCTGTTTCACTTTTTGAATCAGTGCGCAACCGCGTGCGGCGCGCGTCTGTTGGCTCACAAACTCAATTACCCCGAAAAGTCTGCCGGCGCGGTGCAAGACGCACACAATGCGGTGGACGCGATTCTCGGAGCGGCACATGCAGAACGCGAAATATTCGGCGAATTGCGCAGCACGGCCGACCTCGACCGGCAGCTGAGCCGCGCAGCGCAAAACAGCATCGACCCCAAAGGAATGGCATGGGTGGGACAGACACTTGCCCGTCTGCCGGCGTTGCAACTGGTCGTTCGTAAAATTTCTGCAAATTCAGATGCGCTCACACAGACGGACGAAAGCCTAGAGATTCAGCTGGCGGAAGTGAATTCGCTCAGCCATTTGCTACAGAGTGCTCTGGAAGACGAACCCGCTCAGATTGTCGGCAAGGGCGGAAAAATTTTCAAAAGCGGTTTCAATGCCGAGCTCGATGAACTTGTCGATCTGGAGGCAAATTTTGAGGGAAAGATTGCCGCACTGGAGCTGCATGAGCGGACAATCTCCGGAATTCCGACTCTAAAAATAGGCTACACCCGGGCGTTCGGTTACTATTTTGAAATCTCCAAAGGGAAACTTTCACAGGTTCCCGCGCACTTTGAGCGAAAGCAAACACTTGTCAACGGTGAGAGATTCATCACTCCCGAACTGAAAGAGCTCGAAGACAAAGCCCTGTCGGCCTCAGACAGGCGAACCACCATTGAAAGACAACTGCTTGAGCAGCTTCGCAATGAAATCATTCGATACGCAACACCGCTGACAGCACTGTCGCGTTTGATTGCGCAACTTGACGTCTGGCGTTGCTTTGCGCAGCTGGCAAGTGAACACCGCTGGTGCAAACCGGTGATCATCGAGCGACACGCGACTGCGCTCGAGCAATGCGTTCATCCCATACTCGCAGGGTTACGCACCACACGCAGTAGGTTCGTGGCCAACGACATCGTTTTGGGCGACACAGCCGATATTCCTACCGGCGCCTTTGGACACAACCTTACGAGCGGACAAGTCCTGCTCATCACCGGACCAAACATGGCCGGTAAAAGCACCGTCATGCGACAGGTCGCATTGGCGCACATTCTGGCACAAATGGGTTGTTATGTTCCGGCAAAACGCGCGACACTCGGCATGTGCGACAAAATATTCACACGCATCGGCGCCGGTGATTTTGCCTTGCGCAACCAGTCAACATTTATGGTTGAAATGCTAGAAACTGCGCAGATGCTCCAGTTTGCAACTCAGTCCAGTTTGCTTTTACTCGACGAGATCGGCCGTGGAACCTCGACGTATGATGGCCTGAGTCTGGCTTGGGCAATTCTCGAAGATCTCGCAGCCCGCGTGCGTGCGCGGACTCTCTTTTCAACTCACTATCACGAACTCGTCGATGCCGCCGCAGCACAGTCGAACGTTACTGCGATGCGAATGGAGGTTGTTGAACAGCCTGCCAGCAACGGCGCGCAAATTATCTTCACCTACAGATTCCTTAACGGCGCGGCCGGAAAGAGTTACGGTATTCACGTTGCACGATTGGCCGGCATTCCGGAACGTGTTGTCGCAAGGGCAAATGAACTGCTCAAAACACTGTCGGCTCACGACTCAACGGAACTCCGCAGCGTGGCAAAGGGCGAACCGCAGGGAGAAGCAGCGCCGCAGGCACACGCTGACGTTAACTATCCGCAGGCACAAACACTTGCCGACGACCCGCTGCGCACCTTTTTAAGTCATCTTGATCCCGACGAACTCTCGCCGCGCGAAGCACTCGACATCGTCAGCGAGCTAGTTAAGTGCAGCAAAGAAAAATTGCCTCCCAGTCACCCCAAAGACACAACTGGCGTGGCCCGCAAGGCTGCACGCAAAAAGCAATGGGACACGGAAAGTCTGCACTCGCTTTTCTGAAACGAAGAAGCAGGTTAATCTCATCGCAATGGACTGTGCAACTCATCCAAGGAAGGATGAACATGCAACGTGGCAGCAATCGTCTCATATTCTCTTTGACTTGCCTGACACTTCTTGCGGGCTGCAAGAGCACGTCTGTGCAAGACAACCCAGCAACCAAAGATCGCCTTGCAACGAATCCTGTTCTTTTTATGGAGCAATATGAGAGCAACGAATTTTCTCGTTGTATCGATGAAGATGGCAAAACAACAGGTTCCCTAAACGCAATCTGGCGGGTGAAAAACTCTGCCGGACGCGAAATCAAACCTTACATCGAAAGTTTTTCCGGCAAGGTACGCACACTGAAGGGTGAACTTCTCGAATTTCAAAGCTTCCTCGCAGTCTCAGAAAAAAATTTCGAAATCCCACAACAGGAACGTGTCGAGACTTTTCCACGCGGAAGCTATTCGGCCTTTAAAATCATCTTCACAGACGATGATGTTCGCAAAGGGCTTGCGGTCTTTAGACTGAACGGAATCACACCTCCAAACGCAGACTTTTCAACTGCAATTTTATACATTCCGCGTTTTGCGATTGGCGGTGAATATTCAACAAAATATTATCTTCAGAGACACGACAAGCGTGTTCACGAATTGAGTTGCCAAGCAGTCAATGAAAGTACCCGCGAACAGCTCATCACATTTGCGGCAAAAGATGGTTTGCATGAATACAGTGGTCCGCGCGGTAAAAAAACCGCTTTTCTGACGACACCCATCAACCCTCAGGCAATTCAGGCGCGCGGTATTGCCTTAGACGCCGATGATCTGCAGGTGACCAAAGAAACAAGTAAAGATCTGCGTCCTGCAAACCGTCCGGCGAATTACGACAAATTCTACAGGCACACGCGTCTCTTTGAGTGCGACACCGCCGGCAGCTTGGATGCGATTTGGAGGATTGCTGATGAAAAAGGGAAAAAGATTCCCGAATCAGAACAATTCATCACCGGCTTTGCGGGCGAACTGAAAGATAAAAAATCCACACGCAATTTTTCCTTCAATGCAATCAGCATTGATCCGCAACCGGCATTTTATTCAGGTAAAATGCCCCCAAACGGTAAGTTCTTTTTTCCAGCAATTGAATTCAAAGAAGACGACGTCAAGAACCAGGCCGCAGGGCACTCGCAACTCGGCAAGATCGATGCCGAGTTTGTCTCGGGAGGAGGCACAGTCTTTATTCCTCGCAACGGTTCCGGAGAACCGATCTCTGTGTCGTTGTCTTTGGGCAAATCGTTGCGCGGCGAACCCTATCAAGTCACAATCCAATGCAAACCCGTCAGAAAAAACATCTCGGCATGGATGATCCATTGCCTTGGTCCCGACAACCGCAAGAGCGCAGGAAAGGCCTGCCAACCCTGAGGAAAGGCTGTAAATGAGAGATATATTGACCTCAGTGACGCAAGGAACTGCATTTTTAGTTCTCCTCCACTCAGCCCATGCTGCTGCATTTGTAAATCTGAGTGAGTGGAAAAAACCTAAGGTTTTTGGCCTTGCGCCATCCGCCGACACCGCGCAGGTTGGTACTATGATCCAATCCGGAAAGAACGCCTCCGCGGATCCACTGTTGAAAAAGACCAATGCATCTTTGTTGGGACTTTATCCAATCATGCACGAGTTTGTCGGTGGTTTCACAGCCGGCGGAAACAGTGCCGAGATAAAAAATGTTACCACTCCACAGGGAAAGCAGACTCTAAAGACAAGCGCTTCATACGCAGAAATTGCAGGACTTTACGCATTCAGCGACAATCTCTCACTCTTTGTCGCACCGGGCTTCAGCACAAAAACGGCAAAGACTGAAAAAGGTGAGACAAAGGAAAGCTTCATCACGCTGACCAGCTATAGCGTTTTGGCTGTGAGTGACACCTTGGGGCTGGGACTTGGTCTTTCCGGCAAAAGGAATGATCGCACACAGACGGTTATTCCATTGCTGGGTGGTGCGTGGCAACCCAACGCTGAATTCCGCTTGGACGGATGGCTGCCTGCGAACGTTCATGCGCGCTGGAAGTACAGCGCGAGCCAAGCACTCTTCGCAAGACTCGAACTCAATGGCGACACAGCGCTCTCAGAGCACCTCACCACCTCCGAGAAAACGGATCTGCAGATGCTGGGCGCGCAATTCCTGATGGGTTGGTCGATAGGAATGCCGATTGGATTTGGAACAGGCTCTGTGCGCGTCGATCCTTCACTGGGCGTCTTTAAGGGTCAATTGACTCAAACGAATACACAGACTGAGAAGCAAACCAAAACCAGCACAGAAATCAATCCAGTCGTCGACCTCAGAGTCGCCGTTGCTTTCTGAAGCAGGCAATCGTTTGGTCTGAAGGATTTCTGTGAGTCAGGACTTCTCCCAATACATGCATTATTGTCATTATTTTCGGAATGTTAAATTTCCACCGTAGTTTTGATCATGAAATATTTTTGTTGTGCCGATACACACCCTATGAAGTGCGTGATGTATTTATGGACGGTGTGTATCGGTCTGGGCGGCTGTGCCGCTCAGAAGCCGGTCTGTTCGACGGCGAAATCCATCCCCGTGCTGAATGGATCAATTTACAACGAACTCAACGCACGAACTCTTCCTCCAGCATGGGGCGGAGTGATTGATCTTATCGAGGATCCGGACTCACCAGAAACATCAAAACGATCACGCTGCACGGTCAAGATGGATTACGTGCCGCTCGCCTCTGGACAATCTACGAACATCGCCAACCTTGCTTTTTGGACAGCGGACCACTGTTTGAATTTCAGCACAGCGCAAAGCGCGGAATTGAATTTGTTTGACCCAGATTTGAAAATTTTCCACCGCTTTGCGATTCGCCTGCCAGCGATGGAAGAATTCAAAGCAGGACTGAAGCTTTTTCAAGAGCGTTCAAAAACCACCCCAGGCGGAGATGCTGCCTCCGACCTTGCGGCTTTTCAGGAAGCCGGAAAACGCAATCCTGTGTCTTTGGACAATAGCGGCACTCAAATCATTGAGCGTGGTTCTGCTGCCTGTCAGACTGATACGGCTTCATTCAAATCGTCTTCGCCCGGATTGACCGCCATCTGCAGCACTGTGCTTGATCTTGCGCGACTTGAGGCCACTGCGGATTCCGCCGCGCTCAATCGAACGGATGTGAAGGGAGCTTTAGAACGATTGAGCGCTTACCTGCAGAGCGCCGAGAAGAAACGCTTTGACGATGCCGTCATTCTTGTCCCACCCATCCCGATTCCAGGTACAACAAGAACTCTCCAATCCGACTTCCTGTTTTTTCTCAACAATTGGCGTCTCAAAATCATGCAAATGACTCGTTGGCGCGGGCTGGAGTCACAATCTTCACTCATCGAAAAAGTGCGCAACTGCGCTGCTGATGAGACGGAAGGAATTTGCGCTGCGCCTTTTAGAACTTTTTTCAATGATGCACTGAGCGAGTATGCGGGCTGGAACGTCAGCTCTAAAACTTATCCGGTTGCACTTCATGATGAAGTCAATGCTCCGGAAACACCCACCAAACACAACCTTCCATGGATTATCAAAGGACAGAATGATATCAAAAACTTTGCTTTTTTGAGCGCAGAAAGCAGCTTTGCCAGCAATTTTCTCCGCAAGGGAGTGACAGCCACCGTCTCCTCAACTTTACCGGTACTCGGAGAATCGGGAGCATTGTTCTTTGGCCTCGCAACACCGTTTCAGATGATCGGTGCAGATTCTAATACCGACCCAACATCAATTATAAAGTTTTACGCAAAAACCGTCTTGATTCCCTATGCGACCACCTCCAATGCAGGGCTGTCGTTTTTACTGCAACCGGGAGACTCGGGCTCGGTTTGGATCGTGAACAACACACCTATCGGAGTGGTTGCAACTGTCGACGGAGTCGAGACCTCCGGTGGGGCTTCGGTCCGCCCGCTTCCAGAAATTCCCGAAGATGATGCCGCCTCACCAGAGACCCAAACCACCACGACCGCCCGGAAAAAAACTGGAAATCAACCGTTGTGCCTTTGAGACTTTTGCGACCATGGCAAGGGAAGGTCAACGAAACAACAAAACACCAGCAGTGCAGTAAATCTTAGTCTTAATACCGCTAGGCAGGCGATTTTCCTTATCAACCCAAAAATCACCACTTTTGTCATTTATGCTGCGCTCATTTAATTTCCAGACAAAGAATTCCCTTTCCACGCCGAGATCAACAAAAAAACCAGCCGACGTAGAGCCAATTAATTCTGAGCGATTGGGATTACTTTCCCAACGGACTCCTAGGTGAGCGTTGTAACCTGTGGCCCACGAGGCAGTTGTGGGGTTGCTCAGTAAACCGTCTGTTGAAAATAATTTTTGTTTAAAATAATTTTGATAGTCTTTCACAACATGAGCCGAAATACCGCCCGAAAAGCTAATACCAGGAGTGAGAGATGTGTGGCCCTCTGCGGCGAAATTAAGTGCATCATTCAATGCATCACCTGCGCCTAGTCCGAATCGCCATTTTGTATTCGATGTCGCAGTTTCCTCAAAAAGAACTGACAAACCAAATCCACCAAATGGCCCCGAGGGAAACACAGGAAAAACGAAAAAAGGTGTTGCATGCAACGAAAATGCAAATGCTGCTCCTACAAGACTCATATAACCTCCATTTTCCCGGAATCTCGCGTATCAAAATTCTATGTTCAGGACATTTCCAACAGCCCCTGGGCCGTCAGTGACTGCTGCTGGTCTGTCAAATCAAAAAAAGTTTTCTCCCAGTATTCGTTCTCTTCAAAAAAGGAGAATGTTCTGCGGAAAAAGGGATCGTTCCAGCGGCCCGCAATCCACCCAAGATAATGAATCATCTTGAGCGTCCGCAGCGGTTCAACAAAAATCTCCCAGTCATTCGGCAGTGCACGAAAATCACGATAGCCCTCGGTGAGCAGACCAAGCGCGTAATCTGATGACGCAACATTCTCGAGATGATCGGGGACGATGATTCCGCACGTGGAGGCAAGCGGCCAGACGTCCTGCATTGCGAGCCCCATCTGACAATCATCAAAGTCGACAAACCAAAATTGCCCGCCCTCGGTCATCTGCACCAAGTTGAGACGGTGAAGATCTCCATGCACGGGAGTAAAAACATCCGCATGGGAAAGCCACTCCAACCCGCGTCCCACTTGTTCAATCAATTGAAACAGACCACCGCTGAACTGGCGCGGCACTCGGTTCCATTCTGTGAGGTTCTTTAATGGAGTGTGAACATACATGTCCAAGCTGAACTTAGGACGCACAAATTGAGCGGAGTCAATGTGACTCTCAAAAAGATTGTGCATGCGCGCGACTGTTCTGCCGATTCCAAGCAGATCTTTTTCCTCAAGCTCGAGGGGAACGCGGCCGTAGATTTTTTCCCAGACGGCAAAAGAAAAGATTCCTGCCTTGCCGAGAGTCGCAGACGTCGGGAAGGAGTGCGGCAGATCGCCGCGCAATTTGCTGCGCAGTGTTGACGCCTCAGGATGAATATAATCAGGCCTGATAATCGGAATAAGTTTTGGAGTCTCGATGTTTTCTTCGGCAAGCAATCGCAGCAATGCATGCTCGCTCACCAGCATGGCCGGCGTCCAGCGCTGCGGACGATAAAACTTGATGATGATTTGCCCGACGCCGCGCGGCTGCTTTGGGTCCTCTATTTCAACCGCATAAACGCGATTTTCCATGCTGTTGAGCTGCTGAAAACGCCCTGTCGACCGCAATCCGGTGGATTCGGCGGCCGACAGGATGAGTTCGGCATCGAGTTGTGCGAAGTGGTCGGCAGATGCGCTGCTGATTTGATTCACTGTTGTGGCGGAATTGTCGGAGTTGAGGTGCACACGTAAGGCTTATTAGCATCACAACTGGTTGGCAAGCCGACTCCAGCAGTTTTGTTGAGGCAGAATGCACTCGTACACAAGTCATCGATCTTTTTCTGGTCGTCTGGATTATTAATTGGATCTAGCTTTCCAATAATCTCATTGGCCTTTGCTTTTGCCTTATCCGCGGCTTCTGCCGTCGCAGTTCCCGTCTTGGCTGTTCCACCCTCCGATTTGCCCGCATCAAGATAGCTGTTGATGTTGTTCAATGCTGAATTCAAACCGTCGATACCCTTGGAAATGCCAGACTTGATGCTTGCAGGAAGGTTTGTAGCACCAATCACGGCATCAATGATGCTGAATTGCGAAATCGCCAGCTTGAAGACTTCGCCCTGCAGTTGACTCAAAACATAGTTCAAGTCGTCGGTGGCTCTGGTGAGCGTCGCCACGTTTGCCGCAATGTCGCCGCCCGCGGTATTGAGACCGTCGATTGAGGTCTTGGCAGCATTGGCCCGAACCTCAAGGTCAAATTTGCCGTCGCCATTTGCGTCCAAAATTGCTTTGTAGAGACTGGAGAATTGGCCGAGTGCCATAGAGAGGGCCGCAATGCTGACGTTGGCATCGGTGCGGTCGCGTCCGTCGCCACATTTGCTGACTTCGAGCAGATCCAACGCACTGGCCGCTTTGGTTTTCAGAGCCGACATCGTTTCTTTCGAGAACAAGGGGCAAATTGCGAGAAATGCCTTTTGAAACGTGGCAAACTCTTCAATTTTCGCCCTGAGCTCGCTGACGCTTGTCGTTGCTGACGCGTTTTCTTTCAACTCTTCAATAGTTTTGTCTGGCAAGCTTGATTTGCTCGTCAGGCTGGTAATATCGGATGAAGATGATCCACCCGTGCTGCCGCCGGCAAACGACTTAATAAGTTCAATCGGTGTGATGCCCAGCGTTCCGTTATAGGCAAAAGCAAGACGGATGCGAGCTTCATCGTTGCTCGGGTCAACCACAATGACCTTTTCAAGCAGGCTTTGAGCCTTGGCATAGTCACCTGTGTCATAAGCGGCCTGGGCTTCCAACAAGAGACGGGAGGGAGTCTCGGCGCGGTCAGGATTTGCCAAAAAGCCACACGCCGAAACCACCGCGAAGGTCATGCTCAGCGAAACGAGCTTCAGTTTGCGCTGCACGTTTGTCTGTTTCATTGATTTGTCGGAATTGAGAATCATGGCGTGCCCCCCGCTGCCGAGACTTTCTGCGAATAGATGCTCTTTGATGTTAGCCAAGCGCAGAATAACCTCAATGTGAACTTTTTGCCGGTCGGGAGGCAGGCGGACAGACCGACGGTTTTGAATCGGCAAACCGACGGTCAAAAGACTCAGACGAGTCCCATAATTTTGTCCTGCAGATTTTTTGGCACTGGCTCGTAGTGCGAGAACTGCATCGTGCTGCTGGCACGGCCCTGCGACAAGCTGCGGATGTCTGTTTCGTAACCAAAAAGCTCTGCGAGCGGGATTTCCGCCTGAACAACCTGCAAATGGCCGCGGGCATCGAGACCCAGCACCCGTCCGCGCCGGCCGTTCACGTCTGAAACGATTGTCCCGCTTGATTCGGGCGGCACAACAATTTCGACCTTCATAAATGGTTCCATCATGACTGGCGACGCTTTTTCCAAAGCTGCACGGGCTGCATTGGCCACTGCCACTTTGTAGCAAACTTCATCGACGAGCTGAGGGTCAAATGAAAAATCGGTGACCTCGACCTTGAGATTCACGAGAGGATAACCGCACAACGGCCCACTGCTGACGGCGCCTTCAAGGCTTTCTCTGAGAGCAGCATAAATATTATTGGGAATGTTGGCTTTCTTGACAACATCCACTGCAGGAGCTCCGCGTTCGTCTGAGGCGACAACCTTGAGAGCAACCCATGCGGAGAAGTTTTTATTATTCACACTGCGCGAGAATTCTTCACGTGCAGCCGCAGATTTCGTGACCGATTCACGGTAGCTCACCTGAGGCTTGCCGATATTGGCCTGCACCTTAAACTCTCGCAGCAGGCGATCGGCGATGATCTGCAAATGCAATTCGCCCATGCCCGAGATCAGCACCTGACCCGTTTCTTCGGACGTACTCACACGCAATGAAGGGTCTTCCGTCGCCAGACGATTGAGGCTCTGCAGCAGTTTGTCGAGGTCAGCTGTCGACTTTGGCTCGACAGCAAGCGAAATGACCGGCTCGGGAAATTTCATAGCTTCATATGCGATAGGTGCATCAATCGCAGCCAGCGTGTCGCCGGTCACGGCAAATTTGAGTCCCACCAGTGCAACAATCTCGCCTGCCGAAACTTCCTCGACTTCGGCGCGATCGTTGGCATGCATCATGAGAATTTTTGTGACGCGTTCCTTCTTTTGCTTCAGCACATTCTGAACAGCATCGCCCACCTTCAGCTTTCCGCTGTAAATGCGCGCGAACGAAAGTGAACCCACGAACGGGTCGCTCATAATTTTGAAGACAATCGCTGAGAACGGCGCATCCGCGGTGTGAGCGCGTTTTCCGGCGCCGACAATTCCCTCAACCTCTACTCCCTCAACTTGAGGAACATCCAAAGGCGAGGGCAGGTAATCAACGATTGCGTTGAGCAAGGGCTGAATGCCTTTGTTCTTAAATGCAGTACCCATAAATACGGGCACGAGCTTCAGGCCGATGACCGCCTTGCGGAGTGCCGACTTGATCATCGCCGGAGAAACTTCGGCATCTGAGAGCACAGCTTCTGCGAGGGCATCGTCGAAGTCTGCGAGATTTTCGACCAGCTCCTGACGGTAAAGCTGGGCATCATCCATTAAACTTGCAGGTATAGATCCTTCTGTGAACGGCGAATCTTTGTCGTCGCCCTTCCACGTCCAAGCCTTCATTTCGACAAGATCAACCACGCCGGAGAAGGCGCTTTCAGAGCCAATAGGCAACTGTGCGAGTGCCACGCGAGCATTCAGTTTTGAACGCATCGATTCGATACACATCTCGACATCGGCGCCCACCTTGTCCATCTTATTGAGGAACGCGATGCGCGGAACTTGGTAGCGTTCCGCCTGACGCCAAACCGTTTCGGACTGTGGCTCAACACCATTGGCTGCATCAAAAACAGCGACCGCACCGTCCAACACACGCAACGAGCGCTCAACCTCAATCGTAAAGTCTACGTGTCCGGGAGTGTCTATCAGGTTGATGCGCGTGTCTTTCCAGAAGACGGTCGTCGCAGCGGACGTGATCGTGATGCCACGCTCCTGCTCCTGCACCATCCAGTCCATCGTGGCAGTGCCCTCGTGAACTTCACCCAGCTTATGACTTTTTCCCGTGTAGTAGAGCAAACGTTCGGAGGTTGTTGTTTTGCCGGCGTCGATGTGCGCCATGATACCGATGTTGCGAAACAGACTGAGGTCGTGACTCATGTGCTGACTCTTTCAGGTGCTAGTGACCAAAAAAAACAGCGCCGGTACAGGGCGCTGTTTCTGCTTGAATGCGATGGCCGAAATCAGAAGCGGTAGTGAGCAAACGCCTTGTTTGCTTCTGCCATTTTGTGAACGTCCTCGCGCTTTTTCATCGCTGCACCGCGGCGGTTTGCCGCGTCGATGATTTCAGCCGCGAGCTTGTCGACCATGGACTTCTCATTGCGGAGGCGTGAATAGCCAATCAACCAACGGATAGCGAGAGCCTGACGGCGCTCGGTGCGGACTTCAACAGGAACCTGATAGTTTGAACCACCGACGCGGCGGCTCTTCACTTCAACCTGTGGTTTGAGGTTTTCAAGCGCACGCTTGAAAACTTGCAGAGGCTCCTCACCGGCAGCCTTCTTTGAGATGATTTCGATCGCGCCATAGAAAATCTTTTCCGAGGCGCTCTTCTTACCGTCGATCATCATGCAGTTCACGAATTTGGTGACAAGAGTGTCAGCAAATACCGGATCCGGAAGAATCTCGCGGCGTATCGGGCGACGTCTACGTGACATAAAAAATCCTTTCAGGAGTCTTCAGTTCACCGACCTCAGCAACAACTGAAGTGCGGGTTCCTTACATCAGCTCGCGGACTGAAACTGAAAACGTTCCGCAAGCTGCCTCTTGCTGCAGACTTCAATCCGCACAACGGACTGACTCTGCGCGAAGCAACAAATCCAACCGGACTTGTTACTTCTTGCCTTTCTTTGCCGGTTCGGCGACAGCTGCGCCTCCCTTCGGCCTCTTGGCTCCGTATTTGGAGCGCGACTGGCGGCGCTTTGCAACACCGGCGGTGTCCAATGAACCGCGGACGATGTGGTAACGCACACCGGGAAGGTCCTTTACACGACCACCGCGTACGAGAACGACGCTGTGCTCCTGAAGGTTGTGTCCTTCGCCTGGGATATAGGAAATGACTTCAAAACCTGAAGTCAAACGAACTTTGGCAACCTTACGGATAGCTGAGTTCGGCTTCTTTGGCGTGGTTGTGTACACGCGAGTGCACACGCCACGGCGTTGCGGGCAGTTCGCCATTGCCGGCGACTTACTGCGGTAGACTTTGGGGTGGCGCCCCTTTTCTACGAGCTGGTTAATGGTTGGCATCGCACACCTTTCTTATATGTATGCAAGAATAGCTTGTTTGTACCGCATTCAAGCAGGGCGGCACCGTAGCGGCAAAGACCCCGATGGTCAAGCCTTGAAATCGGGTTTGTACCCTCGCTCAGAGGTCAGTATTTCCTGCGGCCGCCCCTGCCTGACAATGCGCCCGTCCTCCATGAGGACGACCCAGTCGGCCCGACTGGCCAAATCAATTGAGTGCGTCGTCACGATACGAGTCTTTTCGACCCACAACCCACAAATAAGGTTGGCGATAATTTGATGGGCAGTGGCGCTGTCCAGTGCCGCCAAGGGGTCATCCAGTAACAATACGTCTGCCTCGTCAAAATAGGACAGCTGAGCCAGCCCCACCCGTTGCCGCTGTCCGCCCGAGAGGGTCACCCCCCGCTCTCCGATGGCAGTGTCCAGGCCGGAGGGCATCACCCTGAGGTCCTCGGCGAACTCGCTCTGTTCCAAGAGGCCACGCAGCGCTCCATCACTTTCGCGATCGTTTTCAAACTCGAACCTGAGAACATCACGCAGAGAGGCTGAGGGAAGCACAACATCCTGAGAGAGAAATCCAACCTTGAGTCCGCTGCGCCGAACTATGTGACCCATCGCAGGCGCAAGTTCCCCGAGCAGTGCGCGCAGAAGTGTAGATTTACCCGAGCCGACAGGGCCGAGCACCACAACCAATTGTCCACGACGAACGTCAAGGGTGACGTCCTTCAAGGCGTGCTGTCCTTGACGCGTGGGGTATCCCAAGGAAACACCCTGCAGGCCAACCTCTGCCTCGGGCATCAGGCTTTTGTCGGGAGACACAAAAACCGGAGGCTGTTCGGGTGATTGTAAAAATGCATCGAGTCGCTGCGCCGATACGGCACCCACCTGAATAAAGCTCAGATAGGTCCCGACAAATAAAAAAGAGTCCTGCAGCAGTCCCGAATACCAATTAACTGCGAAGAGCAGGGCAACCAATTCATGGGAATCAAATGAGACACCAAACAATGCCGGCGAATAGACCACCCACAGCAAAACCGCGGCCCAGGCAAACCAACGCAGTGAGGCAAAGACAGGCACGTACCGGCAGCTGATTTGATTTGAGGTCAGCTTCATGTCCTGTTCAAGGTGAGCGAACGTGCGGATGCGCCGCTCAAATTCTTTTTCGGCGGTCAGCGACTTGACCAACAGCACCGAGCGGACTGACTCCTGCAGAACTGACAGGCGCTGCGATGAATAAATAGCTCTCTTTTGCAGCGCCGGTGCCATCTGCTTTGCGAATTTTCGTGCAAGAAAAACAAGCATCAACAAAACAAAGAAAAAAATACTTCCCGAAATCCCAATCTTGACTGTCAGGAAAATCGAGACACCGACAGTCAGAATCAGTGTCGTCAAAAACGACAGAATCCCCTCAGCCCAGACTCCCGCCAATTGGGCGGCGTCTGAAGAATGCAACTGAGCCACTTCACCCGCCGAGACGAGCTGCAGCTCGGAATAAGTCAACTGGCTGTATTTCTGAAAAATCCGTCGTCGCACAGCATTGGACAATGTGACCGAAACTCTATTTTGCAGATATCTCTTGAACCACTGCAGGACTTCAAAAAAGAATTGCAATGAAAAAAAGACAATAAAAATCTGCAGCAGCTGTTTCCAGCCCTGCCCCGCGTCGCGGCCCAAAAACGAAAGCATGCGCGCCTGCGCGTCGATGGCGAATAAACCGCAGACCGTGACGGCAAACAAAAGCACAGCCATGAAATAAATTTGAACGCGGACAAGACGGGTACCATAGCGAAATGTTGGCGACGCGCGCAGGACTTTTAAAGCACCGGAAAAGTCGGGGGCCTGCTGAGCATTGGTTTTCATTCTGGCTCCTCCGATTTTGGCAGGTCGGCGGGAAGGCCGCGCCAAGCAAGCTTTCCGTCTTTCAGGAGCCACACTTCATCGCACGACTGAAGAGTCAAAGCCCGATGAGCAATCAGTAGTATGGGCAATTGCAGGCGGATTTTTTGCAATGCAGAACTGACAAGGCGTTCGGTCTCGGCATCGACGGCGCTGGTGGCTTCGTCCAAAACCAGCAACTCGGGTGATTGAGCGAGTGCCCGCGCCAGACAAACAAGTTGACGTTGCCCCTGACTGAGATTCATACCGCGCTCGAGTATCTCGGTGGCGAGACCCTGAGGAAGCCGAGCTAACCAATCGCTTAATCCGACCGTGTTCAAAACAGCGACAGCACGCGACTGATCTGAACTATTTTCAAAACTGCCATGTGGGAGAATATTGTTAAACAGCGTACCTGAGAACAAAACAGGATCCTGCGGCACAAAAGCGATCCGCGATCGGGCATAGCCGGCAGGCCTTTCGGTGAGTGTCTGCCCATTTAGCAGAATGCGACCTTCGCGAAGGGGAACAAATCGCAGCAGCGCTGAAACCAACGTACTTTTTCCGGCACCGGTGCGTCCGGCTATGCCAACCATCTGCCGCGACCTAAGTGTCGCACTGAAGCCGTCCAGCACGGGTGGCTCAGATGTCGAATACCCCACGCAAACATTTTCAAAGCACACAATTGCTTCAACCTCCGGCTGAGCCTGAGCGCTGACAGCACTTTTTTCGAGTGTGTCCTCAGCGGGCAGCTGCGCAAATTCGTTGAGCCTCTCGATGCTGACAAAGCCCAACTCAACCGTATTGATGAGCTCAATGACCAGAACGAAGTTTCGCAAAATCACCATCAAGAGCGAGATGACCGCTCCGGCCTGCCCGACGCTCAATTGTCCGCGGCTGTGCGCCCATGCCGAAGCCAGGAGCGCGAGAGCAATCACGATGAGTGCCAAAAAAGACTGAACGAAAGTTCTGTGACTGCTCAACTGCGCCGTTGCAAGCGTCAGCGATGCAGAGTCGCCAAGAAGTTTATCCATCCGGCGCGTCATCCTGTCTTGAAGCGACAAAGCTCTTACGGCGACTCCCAGCGAACCGATCTCGTTGAGATGAGCAAGTACGGCAGCATTGGCGCGACTGGCCGCGCGCTGACGCTCGCGCGCACGCTGACCAAAAACTCGACTCGCGAAATAAATTCCGGCGACAAACGGCATCGAGATGAAAAACACGAGCGGGTGTGAATAAAGGATCGATATGGAACTGAAGAAGATCGCGAGAACTGCGTAGATGAACGTTGCCATCGTACGGTCCAGCGACTGCGAGGCATTTTGAAAATCATTTGAAAAGCGTGATATGACACGTCCGCTCGGGGTTTGATTGAAAAATGTCAACGGCGAGGAAAGAACCGCTGCCACGGCCCGCTCGTGAAGATCGGTGAGCGCCCTGATGAGTGTTTCATTGATGTACATGCGGCCAAAACGGTTGCCGAGGTACATTATATAAAGACAGGCGATCAGAGCCGCAAAGAAAATCGCAATTCTTGTATCTGCATGTATGAGCTGCTGAGCTGCGTCAACTTCAAGTATGCGATCGGCAAGGCGGCCGCCAAGAAGAGTGACTATCGACCAACACAACGACGCAATCGACAGAGCAAAGAGCCCCGCAACAAGCGGGGCTCTTTGGCTGAGTGCCGAATTGAAAAAAGTTCGCAGGCTGCTCCAACGGATGCGGCCGTGAACCTCTGTTTCCTGCATAAAATCAGCGAGCCTCTGGTGTCGTCTCCGCTATGACGATTGACAATGCGCGGTCGACATTCAGCCGTCCGCCGCTGGCAATCTTATCTTCGTAATCAGCCACCTTGTCCACCGACTGCAACAATATTCTTTTAATTTCGATCGGAGAAAGGTTCGGCTTGTAGGCTTTCAGAAGTGCTGCAGCACCCGCGACGTGCGGACAAGCCATCGAAGTGCCGCTGTTGACACCATATTTGCCTTCAGGAAGTGTGCTGTAAATGTAATCGCCCGGTGCGGCCAAATGAACCGAATTGACTCCATAGTTACTGAAGTCAGCCAGCCTGTCCTCTGAGTCGGACGCGGCAACCGCAATCACGTTGGGAAGATTGTATGCCGCCGGATACATCGGAAGGGTATCGTTGTTGGTGCCATCGTTTCCAGCTGCCGCCACGAACAAAACATTGCGCGCGGCGGCCTCTGCAATGGCATCCTCAAGTGCTTTGGAATATTCGTCACCGCCCCAGCTGTTGGAGAGAATTGATGCGCCGTTGTTGACCGCATAGCGGATGGCGAGAATTGCATCTTCGGTTGTTCCGGAGCCGTCGCCGTCAAGAAATTTCAGCGCCATCAATGAAGCCCGCTTTGCAACCCCCGAAATTCCGATTCCGTTTCCACCAGTCGCCGCAATGCTTCCGGACGTGTGAGTGCCGTGTCCGTTGTCATCCCAAGGCAGGGCATCCTTGTTCGTAAAGTCCCAGCCGAAAACATCGTCGGTGTATCCGTTGCCGTCATTGTCGCGACCGTCGTCGGCAATCTCTCTGCCGTTGCGCCACATGTTGTTGATCAAATCGGGATGGTTGTAATCGATGCCGGTATCGATGTCAGCGACGATGACGTTTTCACTTCCTACTGTCTTGGCCCATGCGGCGGGGGCCTGAACCTTCTGCACACCATAGACTTTGTTCATCAGCGGATCCGCACGATTTCTGCGTGGCAGACGCGGAGGGACGTCCGGTTTGGGATCTGCGACGGAGTTCAATGAATGCCAAAGAAGGTGACGCTCAACGTGCAGAACATTCTCACTGAGAAAGCTGCTTGAATATATGTAAGCGCGTAGCTCGTCGAAAGATGCTGACCCGCTGGTGTCGGTGACCTTATACCACTGTCCGTCGGACGTTTGTAAAATCGGCTGTGCATTGAAGCTAAGAGAGAACTCCTGACTCAGTGCGCGTATCGCCTCGGCGGAGCGGGCCTTGATCAAGAATTCATCGACAACGAATTGGCCCCGAAATTTGTGTGTACGGACTCCGGTATCGGCCGCAGCGGAGAACACACACAGAGAAACCAGCAGATGAGCTGCAATCGCAGCTCGAAGCTTTTGCCGGAGTTTGCAAAGGTGCAAAAAAAACATCGGAGCCTCCTTTTGGGATTGCTCCGATGATTGTATTTCGCATTACAAGCAGGCAGCGGTAAAACGCTTGCCCACAACTGTCAGCGGGCTCGATGGGAAATGGATTCCCAAACTGGGAAATCAGTTCCCAGCAACAGGCTCGCCAAATTGCGATTTAGCCACCGCAAAGGCCTTGGAAATATTCAAACGACCACCTGTCTGAACTTTGCCTTCGAGATTTGGAAGCTTCTCAACAGCCTCCATAAGAACAGCCTTCAGCTCTTTTGCCTTCATGTTCGGATAGGCAGCCTTCAGAAGGACAGCCGCACCTGAAACGTGTGGAGTCGCCATCGATGTACCGCTCAGGCTGTTGTATTTATTGCCCGGAACCGTGCTGAGAATTTTCACACCAGGTGCAGCAATGTGAACAGTCGTCGCACCATAGCAGCTGAACGATGCAAGTTTGTCCGCGGAATCAGTTGCTGCAATCGTCAGAACGTTCGGCAATTTGTAATTCGCAGGATACTGAGCCTTCTTATCGTTGTCGCTGCCGGAGTTTCCAGCTGCAGCCACAAACAAGATGCCTTTGTCGTTGGCGCGCGAGATTGCATCAAACATCGCCTGTGAGTAGCCTCCGCCACCCCAGCTATTGGACATGATCGATGCGCCGTTGTTGGTAGCGTATTCTATCGCCTTGATTGCATCTTCAAGCGAGCCTGATCCTTCTGAACCGCCGAGGAAACGAAGCCCCATGATGCTGGCTTGCTGTGCGACGCCAGAGATTCCAACTCCGTTTCCACCTGTCGCTGCGATGGTGCCCGCGGTATGGCTGCCGTGCGAGTTGTCATCGAAAGGACGTGCGTCTTTGTCACGGAAGTCCCAACCAACGATGTCATCGATATAGCCGTTGCCGTCATTATCCACGCCATCTGCGGGAATTTCAGCAGGGTTGCGCCAGAGGTTATTGATTAAGTCTTCGTGGTTGTAATCGATACCTGTGTCGATGTTGGCGAGAAGGACTTTCGTGCTTCCGCTCGTGACCTGCCAAGCCTGCTGTGCGCCGATTTTACTCAGTCCGTACATGCGCGACAGATCTGGGTCCGCAACGGGAGGATTCGGAAGCGAAGGTACTGGGCTGTAGTCGGGACCAGCTTTGCCGCGTGACGGAGGGGAAGGCATGTTCTTTTCGTTGGCGGACAGCGTGTAGTAAAGATAATTCGGTTCCGCATAGACGACGTCGGCACTTTCGCGGGCCGAGAGAATTGCCTCGCGAAGCTTGTAGTCGTCGGCAACACGGACTTTGTACCAAAGGCCAGAATCGCGTGCTTCCATCACAGGAACTTTGCGCGCAACAGCGCCAACGCTTTCATATTGTTCTTCAAGGAGGCGCTCGAGTGCTGCACCTGAGCGGACTTTAACGAGATATTCACCGCGGATGTAGGGATAGCCGTCTTCTGTGAAAGCGATTTGTTTTGATGCGCGGCTTCCCTCGGCCTGACCCAAAAGTCCAAGCGAGGAGACTGCGATAACGCCAAGAACAGACGCTAGTGAACGTGCAGACATTCTCATACCGACTCCCTTCGGAAACCCACACGGTTCAAAAACGCGCTATCCTTGTCGCGTCTTTTGCGGGAATCCGAGCACAATCCCTGTGCAGACGACCGCAAGCAGATGCTTTTCCGTGTGAGAATGCACCGGAGTGTAGGAGTCTGTGGCCAGCTAGTCAATTGACGGTGAATCTTTTATCAGTCCTGCGCATGATCAAATTCACACAAATATTTGAGACTCCCAAAGTTTTTTTTCCAGCTTGCATTTTAACCAAACAGTCTCAAAGCAATTTCTGCTGCGCAATTTTTCTGCACTTTGAAAAGTCTGCAGCGAAAAAACGGCGTTTCGTGCTGCAAATGCGACACTCAAGTGCACAATGCACTTCGACTAGACTCCGAGAGAAGTCGCAGGAGGCCTGTCATGATCAATCAATCCAGACTCACACAAGTGAACAACGTGGCGAATGCGCGCAACGCGCAGGACGAGGGCAAAACTCGTGACCGTCTGAGCGGTCTGACTGACGGTGGCGAAGGCCTCACCGGAGCTTCAGCACTGTTCGCAGATTCGAATCCGGCAACAGTGGGCAACGCCAACATGGCTGGCACAAATTCGTTTACCCAGCTTCTCGAGATGAGCAAACTCAACAAGCCGGAGATTCAGACTCAGAAAAAACCGGAACAGGATAACGCAAAGAAGACAGCTGAAAGCGACCGCAGCCAAGATGGAACTCAGAAAAAGACAAAGAGTGAGTCCTCCACGGGGCGAAAATCCGTCAAGGCAAAAGACAAAAAGGAAGCCCCGCAGGCGGACACTGAACAGGCACTCTCACAATTGCTGACAGCTCAAAAGACGGCGGGAACCGACCTGCTTTCCGACAAGACAACTGCTGTGCAGAACAACGCCGCTGTCGATTTCAACCGCCCCAAAATGCAGGGCGACGTCACAAACAAAGCGGATCAACTGCGAACAAACACCACTGCCGTCGAACAGGGACCAAAGTCACTTGCAGATGTGATGAAGAACCTCGACAGCAAAATCGAAAACCTGAGTGCGATGCAAAAGAACGGCAATCCAGACCCGGCCCAACTGGGAACAGACCGGCTGTCCGAGCTTTCGTCCAAGTTTGACGACGTCAAGGTTGAATTCAATGTTGCTGAGAATTCTGCAGGCAACCAGGCAAAAGTCATGAGCGGAAGTGCTGCCGATGAGCTCCAGACACGCGCAATGATGAAACAGCTTGCAGAGCAGGAGTGGAGTCAGAATGATTTGGCTTTGCGTGATCTTGTCTCAAGGCAGGCTCAGCAGGAGATGGCACTCGAGAGAATCGGTTTGGATAGACTCGACCAAATGTCGCAGATGAAACTTGAGCAGTTTGACAAACTGCAGGCACAGGATTTGCAATCAGCCGCTGTGTTGAAGCAATTGCAGATGCGTGAGGCCACCGCCAACAACCAGCCTCAGTGGTTATCCTACAAAGACCTATCCCCTGATCAAAAAGCCATGGTTGACGCTCTTTCAAGCGGACAGTCGCTGCAGAATTTTAATCAGAACAGCAATGCTCAGACGAACGGTTCATCCGCAAATTCTCCACTCTCAAACAGACTTGAGAACGCAGCCACGACAAACAATCAAACAGGCCAGTCTGCGGGTGCCGCTCCACAGGATGCAGTTGCGGGTCTTCACAGTCTATCCAAACTGACGGGCGAAAATAACAGCCAACAACAGAGCCAGAACAACAATTCGCAAAGCTCGGCACGCGGCGACAATGGCGCTGTCGGCGGAGTGACAGCGGGTTCATCGCGCAATGACGAAGTGAAGGGCCGCTTTGACGAATCTGTAGCAGAACAAAAGAACGAAGCACGTGCGCGCGAGTCCGAAAGAACACGTGAAATGGCGCGCTCAGCAGCACTTCGTGCACAAAGCATAGCATCTGAACTTGCGGTCAAGGGCGGTGGAATGGCGAAGGT
>JBDLRP010000017.1:0-28160 GCA_039799905.1 Pseudomonadota bacterium
CGGCAGCGGAAAGCCACGCGGCCGGCCGACTTCTTTTGTCTCTGTTTGGGGATCGCACTTAGTGAGTGGTAGCGGCGATCATCATTGTGATCATGTGAAGTGAGTATTTGTAGCAAGCCTGCCCTTCAAACTTGAAGGAGAAGCCCTCGATGCCGCGGCCTGAAATTGTGTACGTCGGTTTGATGAAATGGTTGTTGCGGAAGTCTTCCGAGGTTACAACGGCTTTGACGTTTTCACCGTTGACGAGGAATGTGTACTCATTTTTCTGCCGATCGAGTCCGGCAAATTGAATGCTCGTTGTTCTTGTGCCGTTCAATCCGCGGTGCTCGACAGTGCCGCCGAATTGTTTTTCTGTTTGGCGAAAGAGCGCCTTCACGTCTTGGCCGTCGCGGCGCATGATCAATTCACTTGTCCCCTGAGCCTCGTTGACGCTGCCCCAGATGACGAAATTCTTAACTGAACCAGCCATGGCGTGGTCATACACCTTGAGGTCGATGGCAAGGTCACCCTTGATGGATGAAAGGTCATGGCCGTCTTCGGCGTGAGCTTTTCCAGAGTTGAGAGACGCAAGAACCATCATTCCGGAAACGAGCAGAGTCTTCAGCATTTTGACCGCCTTTGTTAAGGATTGAATTGTCTAATCTTTAAACAGTGCCTCTTTGTTTACAAGAAACGCCAACAGATTTCAATGTTTGCCACAGCGGCGAAAGCTGCCACAGAGCGAAGATTTTAGTTGCGACACGGTGCTTTCGTTCATACCACCCATGCCGGCCTGGGAGGAGATGACGCTTTGCGGACAAATCTTTTGTATGTTTTGAGTTTCTTTCTACTGCTCCTGCAGTCGACGCCGGCCTATTCCTCCGATGGTTTTGGTCCGCTGTTGAAAAGCCAGATAGAGAATACGTTTTTTGAGAATGGCCGCGTTTCTTCACACAAGGTTGAATTGTTCCGTTTGAACGTCGAGACAGCGCAGCGCGAGACCTACAAAGGTCTTGTCGATTACTACGTCCACGTTGGTCAGAAATCCCTCCAGGACGCAGAGAAGAAGGCTAGCTCGGCATCGCTGATGAAAGCCTTTGCGAGATTGAGCGCAGTCACTGAAAAGCTGAAAAAATCGGAAGGCCAAGCGTCCTACGACCTCGCTGCTTCTGCATTGCATCTTGGCTATACCGTACGTTCCGAAGGTCGCTGGATGGACTACGATGAGATCAAAGGTTATGCAAAAGGTGTGTTCAAGCGTTACCAAGTGAAGCGCCGCAATGCGAATCAGAGCGAAGCATCCAACCTGTGGAATGCAAGTCAGTCGCGTTTTTACACGCAGGCCGAGCTGATGAAAATCAAGGCCGATGGAGGCGACGTATCCGCACTCAATCCGCTTGGAAATGGTACCTATTGGAACAATTTGGATGTGTCAGGCCAACCCATGGCCCGCACGTATCAAAACTCCACGGGTCTCTATCAAGGGATTGATTTTGTGTTTCCGGAAGACGGTGCCACGGTTGATTTCGATGAGGTCAAGCGAGCACAAAGCCGCCCCAAGTTTGACGTCACTTGGAATGCGAATGGAAAGAAGAAAAAATTCAAACTGAAATTCTTGAGCGAGACTCACAGCGAAGTCACGGCTGCAACACTGATGTCCGCCTTGGGTTTCAACACTGACCCGTCAAGGCGCGTGAACAACATCCGAGTGCGTTTCAAAGACGGAGAAAAGGCAGTTTTTCATCGCGATCTCGAGAGCTATTACGGCTACTGGGAACTCCAGCAGGCGATTGTTGAAGATGGCCGCGATGCACAGGGCGACTATATTGTTTTTCGTGAGGCTCTGCTTGAAGGCAGAACTGATGATTTGATTCGCGTGGGCGCGTGGTCGTTCACTCAGAATGGTCATCCGGAGACACGCGAAGTCCGCGCAATGCCAATTTTTATGGTTTGGATCGCCAACAATGACATGAAGGAGTCCGGCCAAAACAAAATGATTCTGCGCTCGGATTCAGAGGCTGATAAGGTTTACTTTGCCTCCGGCGATCTGGGTTGGGCATTCGGCAGCTTCATGTTTCCGGAAACGCCCTCGTGGTTTAAGTGGAACGTTGTCAAAGACGTCCGTCCTGATTCAGTTTCATTTAATTACTTGACGTGGCACTACAGCGATTTATTTCAGTTTACGACTTGGGATGACGCGCGTTGGATGGTGCGGCTCATTGCTCGACTCACACGCGGTCAGATTGTCAACGCTGTACGCGCTGGTCAGTGGGATCCATCCATTGAGAAGGTGCTGATTGAAAAGCTCATCGCCCGACGCAATCAACTCGTTCGCACGTTTGGCTTGGGCAACGAGTTTCCAGACGTTAGTTTCAACGACACAGTTGCTCCCGCTGACCAACATGAAGATGCCCTGGTTTTGTTTCCGGACGGTTCGGCGGGCGGCAAAGGGCACGACAAGTTGCTAGACCTCGTACAGACGATGAGCCGTCCGGTTTTTGAGTATCTGCAGCCTTCATTAATGAGCATTCAAACTGGAATCATCAATGCGGCGCTCGACAGAGCAGTGAAGCCCGTGACCGAAATCCGTCTGACAGGTGATGACCTTGCCGGGCTTGGATTGCCGTTTGCAGCCGGTATGATTTTGAGGATTCACAGATCTATTGTCAGAAACGAACAACCTAAGTCGATGAATGAGCGTTTTCTGGTGCACGATCAGATGGTCATCGGCTGGACTCTCGGCACCAATCTGGCTGGAGTGGGGAGTTCGCTCACGTACTACCGTAGTTTCAATTTGGTTTATCCTGTCCGCCAGCAGAGTGAGGGTGTTTTTAAGGCCGCTTATCTGCCCTCGTTGCTCATGCCCTATTCTCCCGGTCTTTTGAAACTGCCAAACAAGCATTCAATCCTGATTGAGGACTACGTTGAAGGGCGCGGATCACTCAGTGTGTCGGGACAGGCTCCTGTCGTGCTGAGTGCGGAAGGCAGCCTGGCAAGGGTTTATCTCAAGCGTGTTTTGGTCAGCGACAGAGAAGACAAAAAGGTCAACATACTGATCGATAATTCTCATTACACCGAGCTGAGTGCAAAGGTTGCCGCTGCGTTGAAAGTTGGATTCGTCAGCATGAATTTTCCTTTCTTCGACGGTTCCTTAAGGAAGGGAAGCATCGACCGCGAGCTGTGGAGTCTTCCCGCCGACTCCCCCGAATCACGCCACCGCGCGCGAGGAGCCCTCAGTCTTGTTGCGAAGTCGATGCGCACGGATACGCTTCCGGCGCTTGCGAGCCGAGTTGAAATTGATGCCGACTTCTTGATGAAAAAGTGGGGATTCAACCTATTTGGGTTAGTGACGTCGCTCGACAGTAAAACGACCGCGGATGTTGAAGAAACCGATTATGTGCAGAGCAGCGAGACCCAGCGCAAACTGCAGATTGAAAATGTCAGCGAGAATTTCTGGAAGGCACCCATCTTCGACATTCAGGAGCGCGATACTGTAAAAAGCTTTTTTATGGGTGTTAAAAGTGAGGACGGCTCCTTCAACGACAGTGTTGTTGGACTCAACATCCGCCAGTGGGACTCGGCAACCACGTCACAGGAACTGAGGGACGATGCTGTAGTGTTGGCGCAGAAGGCGTCTGCAGATCCGAATTTTATCGTTTTCTCGCCGGCCCTACACACCAACAAGGATCAGTGGGGCGCAGTGATAACTATGGTCGACGTGCTGATTTATGAGTCGGGAGTGGAGAGGCTTCTGAGTCTCAGTGACGAACACTGGTGGAAGGAATTCACACGTCTCACCGGCATCGTACCGTCCAATCGGAGGGAGGGCACGATGCTTGCAAAGGACAGAGCCCTTTTGGATAACTTTAAACAATTTTTGAGTTCACTCGAGAAGGCCAAGCGTGCCCCTAATCAAAGGCGCCGTGCCGAGGCGATGACTCAAGCGATGGGGCAAACAGCTGTTGCCGTGAGCCTCACCTCCGGCGTCAAGGGCGATCTGGTTGGCGTCGTTTTGAGCCAGCTGAGCGTGGACAGCTACTTTCTCTCGGTGAAGATTTCATCGCCGATTTACAAACAGAACATTTTTCCGACTGAAAAGCCTCTTGTGAACAGGCGGGGAGTGTTGAAGTTCAAGGACGCGCGACTTCATGATTTTTCTTTGAATACCATTTCGGTCATTTATAACTTTTTCGACACACTGATCCCTGTCGGAAGCACCGTTCCGAGCATGGATTATCCATTTTGATTCACAGCTTGACCTTCAGCAGGTCAAGCTGTGTCAGGGTTGCGAGCAAATTCTGGAATTCTTCCGTCAAATCTGATTCATCTGCTTTTTTCAAAGCCAATTCCGATTCCAGAATATCGACGGACGCTGCAACGCTCAGGCCATCAATCAGTGCCTGAGCGAATGGTTCGAATGGCTCTGCAATGGCGACGACCTGAAATTGCAAGTGATGGTTTTTACCGAGCAGAACAGCTCGTCTTTGAGTGAAAATAATCTCAGGGAGACTGCCGTTGTTGCTGTATGCGGCATGAGACCACGCTGCCGCGAGATCATGCGCGCCACTGGGCATCAAGAGTTGCGAACCGCTTCTGAGAAAGATGTTCTCGAGTGAATGTTGGTCAGTCGCCTGCGTGTCGTTGTCGTCGGTGTCGGTCAGAATGCTCCAGCGTCTGGTGCACAGGTCTGCGACGTCGGCAAAGAGCAACGCTTCACGCGATTGGTTGGACTGCCTGAGAATTGCCGGCAGTTCGTCGGCGGATGAAGTGAGGTCTGCTGCACGAGGCGGCTGTGATTTAAAGAATCCTGCAAATACGTGAGCAACAAATTCTTTTCCGAATAGATTTTCGCATGCTTCAAAGATAGTTTCTGATAAATTTGCCGTGATGCGTCCCAAGTAGCTCGCCTGATATGTTTCAAGGCGGTGCAGGTACCTTCCATCCACTGAATTAGATAATAATGATTCTGCAGCACGCCGGTCGTCCAGAGCTGTGAGCCATTCCATGAAGTGGATTTGATATTGCAAAAACGTCTTTGGATTTTCTGTTTCAGTCATCGAGAACTCCGCACATTCCGAATTCCAGCTCGCGAAGAAGTTCGTCAAGTGTTGCACTCGGGTCGTCATTTTCGAGGATGACAGGAATATCCGTCCTCTTTGCTGCAACTGCTCGGCACATTTTCCAGACTTCACGACAGACTTTTCCATCGTGCGTGTCAAACAGAAAATCCTCCCGCAGACTGTGTCCCGCAACATGAATCTGTTTGACGAATCCAAGCTCGAAACGCGCGAGCTCTGCCTGCGGATCGAGGGAGAAATTTATCGCTGAGACGTAGACGTTGTTGACGTCAAGAAGAATTCCACAGCCTGTGCGGTCTGCTATTCGGTTTAGAAATTCTCCTTCGGGGATGGAGTCTTCTTTGTATGCGACATATGCCGAGACATTTTCGAGGCTCAATTGCCGGCCCAAGGTTTGCTGGACTTCATCGACGCGCCGCACAACGTGTTCGAGCATATGCTGATTGCGGACCACGGGCAGAAGCTCGTAGCTCCTGAGCCCTGCGGCGCCGGTAAAGCAAAGATGATCTGAAACAACCTGCGGATTGAATAGCCTCACGAGTTCGAGCAAGCCCTCAAGATAGTGCTTACTCAGCGGTTCCATTCCGCCGATATTCAACCCGATGCCATGGAGTACGACGCAGGGTGACTTCGTCGCAAGCCGGAGCGTATGCTGCAACGCGGGGCCGCCGCGGTGGTGGAGGATATTGTCGGCCATGATCTCGAGGGGTGGAACGGTACTCAGCGACTGATAGTCGGAAAAGTGAGCGGGCCTGAGACCGAGACCCCACAGGGATTGCATTTGCTGCGTCCTTTCGGATTTCTTACGATTTTACCGGACATTGCCTGACCGGGTTGGCGTAGCAGATTTAGAATGTTTGTTGAAGGATACATCGTTTGAATTGGGCGATTCTGAACGGAGATATTTATGAATGCCATTTCTCGCGGGTTGATGCTTTTTGTGTTTCTTACCGCACTGCTTTGGCATTTCATGGGAATTTCGTTGGCCGCGAGCGGGTCGTCCGAGTCAGCTAAATACCGTCGCCCAACGGCTCAGGAGCTCAAGCTCCGGCTGACCGAAGAGCAGTACCGCTGCACGCAGGAAAATGGCACCGAGAAGCCCTTCCAGAATAAATATTGGAATCACAAGGAAGACGGCATTTACGTGGATGTGGTCAGCGGCGAACCGCTGTTTTCTTCGTTGGCGAAATTCGACTCGGGCACCGGATGGCCGAGCTTCACCGAGCCTCTCGCGGATTCGGCTGTTAAGAAGCGGAACGATACCTCGTATGGCATGGTTCGCACGGAAGTCCGTTCGTCGGTTGCAGATTCGCATTTGGGTCACGTTTTCAATGACGGTCCTTCTCCGTCTGGATTGCGCTATTGCATCAATTCAGCCTCTCTTCGATTCGTTCCGCTGGCATTCATGCAGAGCGAGGGATACGGGGCTTACCTCTTTCAGTTTGCCGACAAATTGAAATGGGAGACGGCAACACTCGCCGGTGGTTGCTTTTGGGGCTTGGAAAAACTTTTGGGTGAGATGTCCGGAGTCGTCGAGACCCGTGTCGGCTATTCGGGCGGTGCAAAAAAGAACGTGACCTATGAGGATGTCAAAACCGGTCTGACCGGACATGCCGAATCGGTGCAGGTGCTGTTTGACCCGAAGAAAATTAACTACGAGCAGATTCTTCTCGCATTTTTTCGTTTGCATGATCCTACCACACGCAACAGGCAGGGAAACGACATTGGAACGCAGTACCGTTCTGCCATCTTTGCACATTCGGAAAATCAGCAGTCAACTGCCAAGAAGGTGATCGTTCGTGTCAACGCATCAAAGAAGTGGAAGAATCCGGTGGTCACGGAGGTTGAAAAATTTTCTAGTTTTACTGCTGCCGAGGACTACCACCAGAAATATTTGAAGAAGAATCCAAAAGGCTACACGTGCCACTTCGATAGAAAATTCAATTTTTGAGTCATCTCAGTTCAGTGGCTTACAAAAGATTCATTTGCTTCAGCGGAGTGAGGCGTGCTTGCTGCGTGCAAGCGAGCACAGCACGAGGTCGATGTTGTGATCTTTGACGAATCCTGAAGTGGCACCAAGTCCCTGCGGAAATGCCTTGCCGCCGCTCTTTTGCTTGTAGGTATTCCAGAAGTCATCTTCCGCGCTCTCTTGCCCGCGCTTCAACTCGCCATCGGCACTGATCTCGAGCCGGCCTTCCAGTGTTGCATAGTTGGCAAGCCGCGCGACCGTTGCGAGTGTGCCCGACAGAGCCCGCAGACTCGCTTTCGCAAACGGCCCTACACTGCTTCTGCTGGGCGGAATGAACGGCGTGATGTCATCACCGTAAAGAGTGTTGAATGCTCGGCCCGAGAAGCGTTCATCAAATGCCTTCTTGAACTTGACGTCACCGGCCGTGGGTGTCTGGAAGGCAAAAATCTTGGCGACTCTGATTCCCTCCTGCTCGAGGCGCCACGCCGCATACTGACTCATGGCTCCGCCCAGACTGTGAGCGGCAAAAACGATATTCTTCCCAGATTCGGAAGATTCCCGCAGCAAAGACCTCATGCGTCGCCAGCTGAGGCCAAAGTTTGTGAGAAACCCTTTGTGCACCCAACCAGGAAGATTGTGAATCCAGCCGGGTGTTGTGTAGATGAGCGCGTTGAGAACATAGTCCAAAGGATCCTGCGTGCCGCGATAGGCCACGACAATGTTGTCCTCAAACTCCAAAACGGTTGCGTGGAGACCAAAGGGGCCTGCGTAAATATCGCTGACCTTCTGTGGCCGGACCTGCAGGCTGGTCCACGATTTCTCGCGTTCAGCGTTGTTGAGTTGAACTGCGCGGGCAAACCATGCCGCCGTGATGAGCTCTTCTTGCGATGTGCCGAGAGTCAGATCATCAAACACAGCGGGATCAGCCTTGACGGTACAGGGCGGCTCGGCTGGACGTTCAGGTTTTTTTTTCAGTGGTATGGGTGGAAGCGTATCGCGCGGTGCGGCAGACACAGGTGCATGAGTGAGTGTTGCCGTTGCCAAAAGAAGACCCGCGACCAGCAGCTGATGCAGAGCATACATGCGAAATCTCCTTAAAGACGACCTATGACTAGTGTCTGAAATGAGATTTGCGCTCACAATGGGCAGAAATTGGTCGCATGACTTCAGACGCTCAGATGCGGGTGCAAATATTGCACATTGATAAGCCGCGTTGAGAGCGGAAAAGTCTGCTATTTAACAAAGTATTTTAGCATCTTGCGTCTCATCAGCTCGGCGCTCAACATCATCAACATGAATGCTGCCATGAATGGAAAAAGCCAGAGCGGCAGCGCTTCGGTGGCGAGAATGTTTTTGAGTAGCGGAACCTTCATCATCGAAAAGACAAAGAGTAATTCGATGATAAGACCTGCAGACAAGAGCAGATTGAGCCTAGCGGAGATTCGCGTGCGGCAGAGAAACAAGTTGACCACTTGCATCAGGATGACGGTGCAGAACGTCGCTGTGGATGCCTGTTTTGCGAGCGCACTCTGCGGGTCGATGTGTTCACCCCAGCGCCAATCGGATTCGAATAAAAAAATGAAAAAAACACTGATTGCTGCGATGGCTTCCCACAGTCCGAACCAGAGATATGCCTTCAAGATGAGCTTCTTGTTGATCAGATGTTCCGAAGGCTTGCGGGGATTTTGATTCATCAGGCTTGCAGACGGAGGTTCCTTGCTTAGACCAAGGGCGGGAATGAGGTCGGTTCCGAGGTCAATGGCCAAAATCTGCGGAATGGACAGAGGAAGTGGAATTGGTAGCAACACGTAGAGAATATAGGGGACTGCCTCGGGAACATTGGAAGCAAGAATGTAGGTCATGAAGTTGCGGATATTTTGAAAGATTCCGCGGCCTTCTTTAATTGCACTGACGATGGTTGCGAAATTGTCATCAAGTAGGATGAGATCGGCACTTTCACGAGCCACGTCTGTGCCGCAAAGGCCCATTGCTATTCCGACGTCTGCATGCCGGAGCGCCGGTGCATCGTTGATTCCATCACCCGTCACAGCAACAACATCGTGCTTGTTTTTGAGAGCTTCCACGATACGGAGCTTTTGCGTTGCCTTGACGCGCGCAAATGCAATTTCAGGGTGTTCAAGTGCGAATTGCAACTGCGCATTGCTCCAGTGCTCGACTTGCTGACCAAGAACGATGCGAGTATTTGAGCTGCGAAAGATTCCTGATTGGTTTGCGACGTAGCGCGCGGTTTCGGGGTGATCACCTGTGATCATGATGATTTTGATTCCGGCCATCTGACAGTTCGCAACAGCCTCGGGAACCTCCGCTCGGATGGGGTCCTCCAAAGCGACAAGTCCTAATAATTCAAGATCCGATTCTGTTTTCTCGCCAACGTCAAATTGCACATCAGCTTCTTTTTTCTGTGCGAAATACTTGCCTTCGTCGAGGCTTAACCTGCGCTGTGCATAGGCCAGAACCTTCATTCCGCAGGCTGCGAGTTCGCCGGCACGCTTCAGTATCGCTTGGCTTTGTTCTTTGAATGGGGATGATGGAGCCTCGGCCAGCTCCTCCGTGATGCATCGTGACACGATGACCTCGGGTGCGCCTTTGCACAAAAGCCAGTATTCATCCTGAATCGCGACAATCACCGATTGCCGTCTGCGTGAGTCATCGAATGGTATCTCTCCAATTCGCTCAGGCACGGGCAAATGAATTGAAGCCGGATGTTGGTCTGCATAGCCGACCAGTGCATCTTCGACAGGGTCACTTTGTGCTGCCAACGGAATTTTAAGATCAGAATATCCATGCGTCCAAAGCATCGCACGCAGGAGAAAAGTCTCGCGGGGAGTCAGTGACTCCTTTTTTGCGAATTGCTTTTCAGAGTGGGAAGTTCCGCTCACCTCAACGAATGCGACCTTGAGTTTGTTGATGGTGAGAGTGCCGGTTTTGTCAGTGCAGATGACTGTCGCAGAGCCCAATGCTTCCACTGCCGGAAGTCGCCTGACGAGCGCCTTTTGAGCGGCCATTCTCTGTGCTGCCATTGCAAGTGAAAGTGTGAGTGTCGGCATCAATCCCTCGGGCACATTTGCGACAATGATTCCAATCGCAAAGATGCTGGCATTGGATGGCGAGAGACCGGAGAGCCAGCCGACGATGAAAAACACGCCGCCCAACGCCAACGCGAGCAATGAAATTCTTTTGCTGATGACTCTGATTTCTTCTTGGAGCGGGGTCGGCCGTTCTTCGCCCGATAGTGTGAGCTTCGCAATTTTTCCGAATTCACTGCGAATTCCAGTCGCAAATACAATTCCCAGCGCGTGTCCTGCCACCACTCGGCTTCCGGCAAGAACGAGGTTTTTTGCTCTGAGTATGTCGTCCGACATGTCAGTAGAGCTGTGCCGTGCTGACGGAAGCGACTCACCTGTGACAGCAGCTGCGTCAACCCGCAGTCGAGCGCATTCAATCAGCCGAATGTCCGCCGGAACGGAATCTCCCTGATTGAGCGAAACAACGTCACCAGAAACCAAATTTTCAGCCGGACAGAGAGTCCATTTTTGATCGCGCAGAACCATGCAATGGCGAGGAAGTATTTCGCGCAGAGCCTCAAGTGCCTTCTCAGCCCGCAGAGACTGCCAGAATGCAAAGATGGCATTTATAAATATCACTGAAACAATGGCCGCAGCGAGGAGAAACATCTCATTCTGTTTGGCAATGACCCCAGAAATCATGCAAATCAGCGCGGCAGCCCAAAGAATAAGCGCGAAGAAGTCGGTCATTGCTTTTATGAATTGCAGCTTCTCATTGCGCTTCCGGTGCTGTTCGATGATGTTTTTTCCATACCGGTTGATTCGTGCTGTGGCTTCAGCTTGAGTGAGGCCCTGCCGACTGCTGAGCAGTGTCTCGTAAATTTCGTCGAGCGGCAGATTTTGAATTCTCATGCGGCTTTCCTTGGATAAGTCATTGGCTTTCCCAGTGTCTGAAATTCCCAAGGAGGTGGTTATTTTTACTATGAAAATTTGTGAAAAAATCACTATTTATTGATGACTTGGATGGCCGGCTGCCGTCATCTCCCGCGCGGTACAATTTTCATTCTGTCAGTACTTTGCGGACACCCGTCGCTCTGAGCGCCTTTTCTGTTAGCGTCAAAGTAGGGGAGAACAACATGAAATTATTTGCGTCGCTTGTCTGTATCGGTGTGATGTTCGGTGTAGCGTGCAAGAAGCAGTCTGATTCAACAGAAAATTCAGCTTCACGCGGGGGTACGGGGGATTCGCCTCTGTTGGCCTGCCAGCTTTCAGATTCTCAGGTTCGCCTGATTGCTGGTTCTGATGAGTTCAAGACATTTGAAACCGTCCAGGTCGAGTCACTTCCTGAAGGCGAGCGCAAGGCGCTGAACTCAAAGCGGGCAACCGCAGCCTGCGCAGGTACGGAGATTTCCTCTCTCGCTGGATCGTTTCCGAGCATCGCTGCGCGATTGGGCGACGCCGATAATACTGAGACTGGAGCGACAGCAATGGCATTGGGCGATACGGGCATGGGTTATGGCATGCCCGGAGTTGTCCGGACGGAGTATATTCGGATGCCGACAGGCAGCCGCTATGTTGCCGGCTACAACTCAGACGGTCTGATGATTTTCCTTCAGCGTTTGCTGATGCGTCGGCCCTGACGATGTGCTCAATTCTTGCGTTGTGAAAAAATGGGGCGACTGCGGATGAACAATTGGATGCGATTTGGTTCAGCAGCACTTTTGGCGTTCGCGTTTTCATCCGTTTCTTCCTGTGTTGCCCGCACATACAACACGGATTCCGGGCCAAGTACACTCTTTCAGATCGCCCATCCGCGCATTGCGATCGACTATGTTGGCCTTGGTTGGTGTTACTATCTGGAAGATAAAAATGTGCCGCCGGTTATTTTGAAAACCAATGAGGTGGAGGACGACATTGATGTCAACCTCTCAACCGGGGTCGAGACGAAACAGCGGTTTCAACTTTTGTACATTATTCGGCAGTTCAAAAAATCACATGAAGTGTCGATGGATTTTGCAACCCTGGATGAATGGAGAAGGAAAAATCCGTCCTATGTGACAGACGGCAATTCCGAATGGGATGCGCTGGGTTCGATTCAGTCTGAGATGCAGAATGCACGTTCACTTGTCGAAATGCGCGAGTTTGAATCTTCGTTGTGTAAGACAATTTACAAAGACACAGATAAGCCTGATTTTGCGCTGCTCGACAAGCGCTTCGTGAAGGAGCGCAGGCGCAGCGAGTACGTTGTCCGCTGCTACGGCGACAGCGGACAGCTGATGTCTCGGTCCAAGCTTCAGCAATTGACCGACAGCCAATATAAAACCGCCAAGAGAATTTTAATGGAAGTGACGACGCTGCCAGACTATCTGCCACTGCGCAGAAGCGGTGCAAATTGCCGCGATGGCCTGAGGCAAATGGAGATTAGCCGCGGGCGTCTGCTTGAGACGACTCAGCGCAAGGTCTTCTGAGTTGGTCTTTGCTCCGCAAATACGACTCAATACTATTGGCGGCCTTGCGTCCTTCGGCAATTGCCCAGACGACCAATGATTGCCCCCTGCGCACATCTCCTGCTGCAAAGACTCCTTCAACATTGGTCATAAAATTTTCTTCTGCAGCTTGCACTGTTCCCCTCTCCGTCAGCCTGAGCATTCCTTCCGAAATCATCCCGTCGCTGTCCACACCGGAAAATCCGATGGCAATCAACGCAAGCTGGCAGGGCCACGTCTTTTCTGAACCTGCAATGGGTTCCAAGCGGGTGTGTCCGAGCTCATCTTTCGACACACAGACTTCCCTTGTCACAAGTGCATTCAGCCGTCCGTCTGCATCAGTCTCAAAGCGGACGCTCTCGAGAGCAAAGACACGTTCGCAGCCTTCTTCATGCGACGAAGACGTTCTCAACATGAGCGGCCAATGCGGCCATGGAGTTGAAGCAGGCCGTTGATTACGTCGCGGAAAGCGCGTCAAGTTGGCTGGCTGCGGCATGATCTCGAATTGAACAATATTTCTCGCCCCCTGCCTGCGTGCTGTGCCAATGCAATCAGAACCGGTGTCTCCGCCGCCAATCACCACCACATCTTTTCCGGCTGCGGGATGGTTTTCCGTGGTGCTCGTATGTGGCGAAGAGAGGCGTCTATTTGCATCTGCGAGAAACTGCATGGCTAGCATCACGCCATTTGCATCTCTGCCAGCAATGTTGAGGTCGCGGGCTTTTTCAGCACCACAAGCCAACAAAACAGCATCGAATTGCTCACGCAGCTCAGCGAGGCTGATGTCGCGCCCGACGTTCACGCCGCAGCGAAAGACAATTTCCTCCTGTTCGAGCAATTTGATTCTCCGTGCAACTTTATCTTTATCCAATTTAAAATCCGGGATTCCGAAGGTGAGAAGACCTCCGGCGCGTTCCGACCTTTCGAAGACAACCACAGTGTGACCCATTCGGTTGAGTTGCTGAGCTGCTGCGAGGCCCGCAGGACCACTGCCGACGATCGCAACTCGGAATCCGCTGCGTGTTCGTGGGATTTGCGGACGGATCCAGCCCAGTTCAAAACCTTTGTCGGCCAACGACATTTCAATGGCTTCAATTGAAACTGGATCTTCGTTGATGCCAAGAACACAAGCCGATTCGCATGGAGCAGGGCATACGCGTCCGGTGAATTCCGGAAAATTGTTGGTCGCAAGCAGCGCTTCGAGGGCCAGCTGTTCGTTTTTTTCGCTCGCCAGATGGTTCCAGTCGGGGATATTGTTTCCCAAAGGGCAACCCTTTGAGCAGAAGGGAACACCGCAATCCATGCAGCGAGCCCCTTGCTCGCGCAGCTTTTCGTCGCTCAGTCGGGAGGTGAACTCACGCGAGTGGCCAATGCGCTGAGCCACCGGTTGTTTTTCCGGGTCGGCACGTTGATAGCTCAAAAAGCCTCTGACTTCACCCATGCAAACCTCTGTGAGTTTCGCTGCCTTTGGGCAGAATTGGTTGTCTGAAGGATGACTCTGGTTCTTCGTTGATTTGCGCGTTTTGGTTGAGCATCGCGCGGTAAGCTGGCGGACAGACCGAAATGAAGTGGTGTTTTTCCGCATGCCAGTTTTCCAGTACGCGGTGGGCTACGGAACTGTCTGTCAGCTCGGCGTGTTTGCGCAGTTGATCGAGAAGAAGTTTTTCCTCGCCTTGGCTGAGTGTGCTGTCAATCTGGACGAGTTCCGTGTTGATTCGAGTTTTGTTTATTTCTTTTGGATCGTAGACGTAGGCAATTCCGCCACTCATACCCGCGGCAAAATTGCGGCCGATTGGGCCCAGGACAACCACACTTCCACCTGTCATATACTCACAGCCGTGATCTCCGACACCTTCGACAACCGCATGTGCACCACTGTTCCGCACGGCAAATCGCTCACCTGCCCGACCGCGCGCATAGAGTTCGCCCGAAGTCGCACCATAAAGCGCCGTGTTGCCACAGATGACACTGTTTTCGGCCACTAGCAGGCTCTGCCGCGGTGGTCTGATGCTGACCTTGGCACCGGAGAGCCCTTTGCAGAGATAGTCGTTGGCTTCGCCTTCAAGGAGGGCGCTGATGCCAGCAACGGCAAAAGCCATAAAACTCTGTCCGGCAATTCCGCGGAAGGTCAGTTTCAAAAGTTCTTCGGGGAGCTGCCTTTTCGTCTGAAGCCTGCTGATTTCAGACGAAACGAGAGTTCCGACACTGCGGTCAAGATTGCTGATCGGCAGACTCAAAGACACTCTTCTTCCCGAGCTCAATGAATCATTCAGAGCGGGCAGGAGTGTCGTCATGTCGAGACCAGATTCGATTTCTTTTATGTGCGAGCTCTTTTCTCGAAGTGCGACCGAGAAATGTCCGTCAGGCTGCTTGAGCAGAAAATCCAAGTCGATTTTCGCGAGGCGGTCGTTGGTGACTTCCTTCTTCCGAAGGTTCTGCGACTGTCCGACCATTTCATCGACAGACGTGTAGCCTAGCTGCGCCATGATTTCACGCAGACCTTCTGCGAGCATGAAGACGTAGTTGATGAGTGCCTCGGGCGTGCCGGCAAACTTCTTGCGCAGTTCTGGGTCCTGCGTTGCAATCCCGACAGGACAGGTATTGAGGTGACACTTTCGCATCATCACACAACCCAGCGTGACGAGCGCTCCTGTTGCGATTCCCCACTCTTCGGCTCCCAGCAGAGTGGCGATCGCGATGTCGCGCGGTGTGCGCAGTTGCCCGTCGGTTTGCAGAATCACTCTTTCGCGCAGATTGTTTTCAACCAAAGTGCGGTGAGTTTCAGCCAAGCCAAGTTCCCACGGCAGTCCAGCATGTTTGATGGACGACAGCGGACTTGCACCGGTTCCACCCTCATGCCCGCTGATCAAAATGACGTCGGCTTTCGCCTTGGCGACTCCGGCGGCGATTGTGCCAATGCCCGATTCGGAAACGAGTTTAACGCTGATCCGTGCAGAGCGGTTGGCATTGCGCAAGTCGAAAATGAGCTGAGCGAGATCTTCGATGGAATAAATGTCGTGATGTGGAGGAGGCGAAATCAGTGTGATGCCAACGCTGCTGTGTCGGACTTTGGCTATGCTTGCATCCACCTTGTGTCCGGGGAGCTGTCCGCCTTCACCGGGCTTGGCACCTTGCGCCATCTTAATCTGTAGCTCGTCCGCGTTGACGAGATACGAACTTGTGACGCCGAATCGTGCGCTGGCCACCTGACGTATGGCGCTGCGGCGGGAATCTCCGTTGCTGTCTGGCAAGGAACGCTGTGGATCTTCTCCGCCCTCTCCCGAGTTGCTTCGCGCTCCAATGCGGTTCATAGCGACGGCAATCGTCTCGTGGGCCTCCTTTGACAGAGAGCCGAAACTCATCGCGCCCGTCGCAAACCGCCGGACGATTGCTTGCGCGGGTTCAACGCTTGAAAGCTCGACAGGCGGCCTTTGCGGAGAAATGCTCAGCAGACTGCGCAGGTGTAAATGTGCGTTATTGGTTTCATCGAGCACAGCACAGAATTTTTTGAACTCTTCAAAGCTGTTGATGCGCGTTGCATTCTGTAACGTAGAGATCATCTCGGGCGAATGCAGATGCCGTTCTCCTCCGGCTCGCCAATGATATTGTCCCATGTGTTCGGGCAGTGTGGGTGTTTCGTCCGCCACGTGCTTGAACGCCAATGCGTGCTGAGCGCGAATATCAGCTTCAAGTTCAGCAAGCCCTATTCCACCAATACGCGACGGAGTCCATGTGAAAAAGTTTTCAATCAGCTCGTTATTCAGTCCGAGTGCTTCAAAAATCTGGCTGCCACGGTATGAATGCAGCGTCGAGATGCCCATTTTAGACATGACCTTGAGCAGTCCGCTGCAGATGGCCTTGCAGTAATTTTCTTCAAGTTTTTTTGCAGTCAGCTCAGGCTTGAAAGAATAATTTCTGTCGCGTGTGGCAATGATCTCGAGTGCGAGATAGGGGTTGATCGCCGCGGCTCCGTATCCAATCAGCAGAGCGAAATGATGAACCTCCCGCGGCTCTCCGCTTTCAACCACAAGGCTGCAACGGGTGCGTTCGCCTGCGCGGATGAGTGCATGGTGGACTGCTGAAGTGACCAACAGTGCAGGAATCGCTGCACGAAGATTGCATACTTCTCTGTCGCTCAGAACGACGACATTCTTTCCGGCCTGCACGTTCTCAACAGCGTTTTTGCAAAGACGGTCGAGCGCCTGCTGCAAGTTCTCCGTTTGGATGTCAAACGTCGAGGAAAGCCGAACAACGTTCAGCTGTCTGACCTTATTTTTGAGTAGCTGTCTGAGCTGGGCATTGCCGAGGATCGGCTGATTGAGTCGCACCACAGAGCAATGCTCGGCGCCTTCAGTAAGAATGTTTTGTTCGCCACCCAGATGTGTGCTCAGTGACGTGACAAGTTCCTCGCGCATGGCATCGATGGGAGGATTGGTGACCTGTGCAAAGAGTTGTTTAAAGTAGTTGTAAAGGAGTTGATTTTTTGCGGAAAGAACCGCAAGCGGGGTGTCGGTACCCATCGAACCATCCGGTTCTTTGCCTTCGTTGGCCATCGGCGCAATCAACAGCCGCAGACACTCTTGAGTATAGCCGAACGCCTGCATCCGCTTTGGCAGTGATTGCGATTCACTGGGTTGTCCTTGCTTGCCGACAGTTTCATCTGAGTTTTCCTCTCGGAAAACAGCATCTGCGAAAACACGCTCGCTTTTGAGCCAGTCACCGTAAGGTTTGCCAACGGCCAGCTGCGCCTTGATTTCGTCATCGGGAACAATGCGTCCTTGTGCCATATCCACAAGAAAAAATCGGCCTGCGCTGAGACGACCTTTTTCAACAATCTGCTCGGCGCTTCGTTCGACGACTCCGGCTTCCGAGGCCATAATCACGTGTCCGTCGGTCGTGATCCAATAGCGTGCAGGTCGGAGACCGTTGCGGTCCAAGAGGGCGCCAACCTGTTGTCCCTGACAAAATGCGATGAGTGCCGGCCCGTCCCAAGGCTCCATGAGATAGGATTGATATTCAAAGTAGTCTTTGAGCTCTTGGGACATCTCACTGTGCTTTTCCCAAGGCTCGGGAATGACCATGGACATCACCTGAGCGAGCGGCCTTCCGCTGTGAAGCAGAAATTCAACCGCATTGTCGAGCATCGCCGAGTCACTCATGGCAGGCGTGCAAATGGGGCCCAATCTGTCGATATCTTTTTGGAGTGTTTCGCTTTTGAAGAGGAAGCTTCTGGCATGCATGGCGTTGATGTTGCCGCGCAGGGTGTTGATTTCTCCGTTGTGACACAAGACTCGAAATGGTTGTGCAAGCGGCCATGAGGGCAGAGTGTTGGTGCTGAATCGCAAATGCACCATTGCATAGGCAGATACGAATAAAGAATTCTGCAGGTCAGTGTAAAAAGCACCTAGGGTGTCGGAAGAAGTCAGAGCCTTGTAGCAGATGTTTTCACGGGAAAGACTCGCAATGTAGAATTCTCTTTGTTTGACTCCATATCTTTCGCGCGCAAGATTTTCGAGATTCTTTCGCATGGCGAAGAGCTTCCAGTCAAAGTTCTGCTCATTTTGACTCTGGCTTTGTCTGACGAAGACCGCTTGCTGTATGTGCGGCTTGGTGAGTTTCGCAGCTTGACCCAGAACTGAGGCGTCGCACGGTACGTCGCGCATGAACAGAACTTCTAGGCCGTATTCGCGGGCACACTGCTGCAGTTGATTCTGCCAGAATTCTCGTTCTTTTTTTTCCGGCGGAAGAAAGTGCATCGAGATCGCATAATCGCCTGCTGCGGGAAGATTGCGACCCTGCCGCAACGCACTTCTTTTCATAAGTTCATGAGGAATTTGGACGACGATTCCTGCGCCGTCGCTTGTCAGTCCGTCAGCGCAGCGTCCTCCGCGGTGATCCATTCGGCGCAGCATTTGCAGCCCGTCGCAGACAACCTGAAAACTGCGGTTGCCTTTGAGGTGGGCAATGAATCCGACACCGCATGCATCCCGCTGCTCATTCCGCGGATCATCCAACAACAATTTGTTGAAGCTGTTGTTGCGCATGGTTGTACCCCGCAAGTGTGACTGTTTCGTTTCTACAGGCACTCGATAGTGTTCGGCACTCGGTTAATTTTCGTTTTTCCACATAGATTCATCGTGCGACGGATGTACAGTCAGGACTACTTCCCGCATTTCGCAGAAAAATAGAAACGAACGACTTTTCTTTGATTATTGATGAGATCTTCTGATCGGTGATTTGCAACTTCGTGCAGGAGAGAACTGTACAGCTGTTCTGTGTTAGTGTGACGGTACAGCTAATCAGTTAATAGTTTTTTGAACAAAAGAGAGAGGTTATTGTCCGATACAGAGCGAGCGATTTGCAAACAGAGGGCTTCCGGAATCGCGCCACAGGTACCGGGCGCTTGAATAACCTCCCGTGAAAACTGCATCAGAATACGGGAATTGCGTTTGCGAAATGGCATCGGCCGAGAGATTTTTGCCATAGTCCTTGAACCAGTAGCGAATGTCAGAGTCACCCTGACGGATCGTCACGTAATACGCAAAGTCTTTGAGACGACGCTCGCCGATATCACTTCCGTATGTATTCCAGTTTTGCGTAAAAGCGATTTTGAGGCGCTGGCCGTCGATGGTCCGCTGTGCAGGAACAATCAGGCTTTCGTCTTCTTCGCCCCATTCGTCCGTGGTCTGCCGTCCATCTGGATGGCTGGTGATTTTTCGGTATTTTCCTGCGAAGTGAAAGTAAGCTCCGGCCTCAACAACGTTTTGATTCAGGTCGGGCCTCACAAGAAGTTGCGTGACGAGCTCATTTGACACGGCACCGTAGGCACTGGTGGTCACAACGGCGAAATCATCGACGATGAATTCGCATTGACTCACATCCCGATCGTTGGCTGCCCACGCATTCGGTTGAGTGAGTGCAAAGAGAGGCAGGATCACAAAGAGAGGCCGCAGTTTCATGTGTGTTCTCCGTTGATGGGTGGCCGCTTCGAGAGCGGCGTCCCAGCCTGAGGGCATACGCGGCGGGTGGCAGATAATCCAAGCTCCGACAAGCCTCTGTTTGTGAAAGGAAGTATGGGCGATGGCAGGGTTTGGAGTTTGAGTCTTAAGTGTCCATAAAGAATAGATATTTAAGAGCTCAATTTGTAGAGGTCCGACGGCTGGGCGGCAGGTATTCTTGCTCGCTGCATTCTTGCGCTTGGGTATGCGGTGATCTGTGTGTCATTGCGACTATAAATGGGCCCAACCGGTCAAAGTCAAAAACGTTGCTTGCAAAAATTTTAGGCAGATAGAAGCTGACTCGCTTCTAGCGATGCCTTTTCTTGTCGTCGGAATCCTTGTCGTCGTGATCGTGGTCGTCGTCATTGTCGGGACATGGAGTTTTTGATGGGCTCGGGGATGGGCTCACTGTTGGTTTCGGCGAAGGTGAGGCTGTTGGTTTGGGCGAAGCCGTTGCCTCCGGTGAAGGTGAGGCTGTTGGTTTGGGCGAAGCCGTTGCCTCCGGTGAAGGTGAACTTGTTGCCTCTGGCGAAGGTGCGGCGGTCTGCACCGGCACAACGGCAGGGTTGATGCCCGTGCTATCGCCACTTTCACAGCCAATTTTCGTCAGTGGATTGCATCCCGTGTTTGGAATGCCCTGAGCAGACAATGAAGCAAGCTCGCCCTTGTCATATTTCGAGACAAAACGTCCGCACGAGGCGATGAAGAGTGATACACCCACACTTAAAAATAAATTTTTCAATTTTACGCTCCAAAGACGCCGCAAAGCCTTTGCGGAAATACGTCGAACCAGACCGCGGGCAACGGTGAAAATTAACATTTCTATTACTAAACAAACCTCTAAGGCCTGTTCGGATTTTTCGCGTTTCCGCTTAACGAGTCGTTTTTTAGTCAGTAATTGCCGCGCCTTTAGAAAGCATGATTTGCAATTTTCGATTGATTTCTTTCACGATTTATTCGGGAAAAATGCATCTATCATCGTCGGGGAGAAATCCGAAAAATCTGTCCTATGCGTTAGACGTCAGTTTAAACTTGCAAAATTACATTGAAAATAGGTTTCTCTCACCAATCGATGTTGAGCTGCCGATATGCTGCATTGAAAGGAACGAGGCACGAACCGAACTTTTGAGATGAGCCTCGTTGTGGTGTTTTAAATGCGTATTTGGAAGATTGCTTTGTTTATGATGTTCGCCTCAGGTTCAGCACAAGCTCGTGAAGCATGTAAAGAATTTAATCTTCGTTACGAGCGTCAGTACAATTGTCCTGACGGTTCGATCAAAAAGATCGAGGTTGCGTCGCAGCAATTGATCGTCCGCACATTCCACCCTGAAACCAAGCAATGGACCGAGGAGCGTTTCCGGGTCAGCGAGGGAATCACTCTCGATTCCATCAACGTATCTGTTATGTTGAATCATTCGGTTGAATGAACGTATCCTCATCGGTACGGGCGAAACTTCAAACAGGAGTTGCAAACCGATGAGAATTCTACGCAGGCGCGTGAGCGCGGTTGTCGTACACAACAACCATCTTCTTGGTTTTCACGCAGAGGATCCCTACTCCGGCCGTCGGTACTTTTTCATTCCGGGCGGTCGGATCGAGGAAGGTGAATCACCTTCAAAGGCTGCAGTCAGAGAGACACTCGAAGAAACCGGTTACCAAATTGATGTTCTCGATGAGCCTACCATCATCAGGCGTTATGACTTTGAATGGGACGGTGTCCTGAACGATTGCGAGACTGTCTTCGTTGTCGGTCGGCTTTTGAGTCTGACGCCATCTGCAGTTGATGACGCAGCTTACCACCGCGGGGTTGTGTGGATTCCACTTTCAACTGTCGCCGACACTCTTGCCTACCACAATGATATCCGCGAACCCGTTGAAGAGCTCTGCAAAAGGTCATCAAAATTTTTTTGATGCGATAATTTGGCTTTGCCTGCCGTTCTGATACCGTTCAACCATTCTTTTTTCGAAATATTTATCAGCGTGGTGCCTCATGAGCCTGAAAGCTGCGGTTGTGGGTGTTGTTCTGGCAGGAGAATTATTCACCGGCAGTGCACGCGCTGCATGCTTTCCTCCCAACAAATTGCACCTCCAGCCGATACCTCACGAACGTTCAAACATTTCGCAGGCTCAATTCAATTCCATCATCAGAAAAGCAGAAGACATCTATGCGCCGGTATTTCGCGCGCACAGGGCAACTCTAAAGATATATCGTTATTGGGATGACGATACCGTCAATGCGAGCGCGAACCAAAGTGGCTCATTGTGGGAAGTGAATATGTACGGTGGCCTTGCGCGACGTCCTGAAGTCACTCCCGATGGATTTACGATGGTTCTGTGTCACGAGCTGGGGCATCATCTGGGCGGTTTTTCCTTTTACAACGATGACGAATCGACGTGGGCTGCAAATGAAGGGCAATCCGATTATTTTGCCACACAGGCCTGCGCCCGCGAGATGTGGAAAGACGAACCGGAAGAAAATACAAAGGCGCGCAAAACAGTGAAGCCCTTTGCAAAAAAAGTGTGTGACACGAATTTCACTCTGCAGCCCGAGCGGGACATTTGTTACCGGACTTCGATGGCAGGATTGTCGCTGGCAACCCTTCTGGCAAAACTGCGCAAAGCTCCTGCGCCGAAGTTCGAGACCCCCGATACATCAATCGTCGATGTGACTTTTGATGAACACCCTGACTCGCAGTGCCGTTTGGACACTTACGTTGCGGGTTCGCTTTGCAGTGTGCCCTTCAAAATGGGTGTAATTCCGGCAAAGAGACTGTCCAACAAGTTTGGCGCAGAGGCAGAACGGGAGGCAGGAAAGTCATCATGCTTGGCTCGTGACGGCTGGTTGAGTGCCCAGCGTCCGCGCTGCTGGTTCAAACCGCTTTTTGAATTCGACGGACTCATCGCTCAAAAAGCGGAGTGGGCAGACTCTTCGGGTAATGCACGTGCTGAGCCCGGTGAGCAGATGAGCCTCAATATGCCATTAAGTAACAAGTTAACCGCCATCAGCGAGCAGGTCACGGGGGAGCTCTTCAGCCGCACGGCAGGTGTGACAGTTTTGAATCCTAAAGTTCGTTATTCGGATATTCCATCGGGAACGATTGTCGAACAAAGCGAACCTTTCCGCATTCAGATTGCTCAGGACTTTAGTTGTGGCCACCCCTTTGAACTTATCTTTCGCGCCAGCGCAAAGACAGGTGCCCGTGAGTTTCCGATCCGTTGGCACACAGGCCCAAAGATCGCCGCGGATGTGATTTTGGGGAGATCGCTGCGTGATGTTAGGGTTCCGGACTCTCCTGGGGAGGGAGTTTCAATTTCATTCAAGAGCAGCACCACAGTTTCTGCGCAATGGCTCGCTTTGGATTTGGAAGTGGAAGGGATTTATCCGGAGGAGAACGACTACCGATTGGTCCTGCCGGACGGCTCGGAGTTAAACGTTGACGTTGGCGGGTTGTTTGAGTCGGGCTCAAAGGCGACGGCCAGCATTAAGCTGCCCCGCCGGATGCCCTTGGCGGGTGATTGGGTGTTGAAGATCCGCGACTTGCAAGAAGACGATACTGTTGTTTTGAAGAGCGTTCGGTTGCGGGCGCCGCTTGCCGAGGCCGTTCGCTGCAGCCCCTGAAATAAGAATGTTCTTGACCGTGTGGGGAGTCTGTGGAACCTAAGCCACAGCATTGCGGCAAAAGTTGTTGCAATGACAACCTTTTTAGTTCCTTCCAGCCGCGAAGCGAACGCCACGGAAAGACCATTTGTGAATACAACCGAAATCCCCAATGAACTTGCAGATCTGAGTGAAGGCAAAAGCAAAAAGACATCCGCTTGGGATAGCTTTGAACCTTTGCCTTCAGCGTTGCGCGAGAATCTTGCTGGTCAGGGGATCACTCAACCGACCGTGATTCAGGCGCAGGCGATTCCTGCGGCCTTGACCGGCCGAGATGTTCTTGCGCAGTCGAGCACGGGGTCGGGCAAGACTTTGGCTTTCTCGTTGCCAGTGGCCATGCGCCTGAAAAAGCACGGCAAGCTGCGCGCACTCATTCTGACTCCGACCCGTGAGCTTGCGACCCAGGTCGCCACAGTTCTTGACTCTACGGTCTCGGCGCTGGGTCTGCGCACTTTGGCAATCACCGGTGGCTCGAGTTACTCACGTCAAAAGCGTGCTCTTAACGATGGTGTTGATATTGTCGTCGCAACGCCGGGTCGCATGAACGATTTGCTCGACCAAGGTTCGCTGAGTCTCGAAGCTGTTGAATCCTTCGTCCTCGACGAAGTCGATCAGATGCTCGATTTTGGCTTCAAGGACGATCTTGAAAAAATCCGCACCCAGTTGTCGCCCTCTGTTCAAACGTTGTTTTTCTCGGCGACGCTCAGTTCAGAAATCCGTTCGATGGCGCGCAAGCTCCTGAAGAATCCGCTCGAAGTAAACATCGTTGCTTCCTCGGGACAGTCGCCCTCCACCATCCGCCACGGCTATTTGGAAGTGCGCGGCCATTCAGAGCAAAAGGCGCTCATCAATGCACTTTTGTTCCACAATCCAACGCAGGCAATGGTTTTCTGCAAGACCCGCCAGGAGTGCGGCGATCTTTGTGAAGCACTTCTTCAGCGTGGATTTGATGCCGCCGCACTGCATGGCGACCTCACGCAGGTTGAGCGCAATCAGACGATGGACCGTTTCCGTGAAAAGAAACTCAAATTTTTGATTGCCACCAACGTCGCCGCGCGCGGAATTGACGTTCAGGATCTGCCATTGGTGGTGAACTTCAATGTTCCGTTCGATACAGAAAGCTACACGCACCGTGTTGGTCGCACCGGACGAAATGGTGCTGAGGGTCAGGCGTGGACAATCGTTACGCCAAGTTCATGCCGTGCGTATGAATCCATGATGCGCCAAATGAAGTTGCGTCCCGAGTTGATTGCCGTGCCAAGTTGCTCTGAGGTCATCCACCGTTCGGCGGACGGGCTTTTGCGCGACTTGCGTGAACCACGCGGAAAATCGGTGAGCAAAACAATCGAAAAAGCTGTCGAGAAGAATTTCACAGAACTGAGCAGTGAAGAAAAAGATGCAATCCTTAAAGAGATGCTCACCCGTTCTCTCGAAAAGCTGAATGTTTATTATCACGATGACATGATCTGTCATAAACCGCTGGTCAGGCTCAACGCACCTGAACTTGAAAAGAAGCCACGCTTTTCTGGCGACTCCAAGCGTCCTGACTTCAAAAAAAGCGGCCGGTTCGGAAAACCGGCGCGCGGCGATTTCAAGTTTAAACCTAAGTCCGATGCGAAGCCTCAGGGTAAGCCATTTGCAAAGCCTCAGGGCAAGCCATTTGCAAAGCCTCAGGGTAAGCCCAAGGCGAAGGTCTGAATTTTAAAGGGCAGCAGCGGTTGCGGGTTGAAGCTGTTTTGCTTCACTCGTGCCCCTGTTCGCACCCTGACTGTCCTCTGCCTGTGCAAACAAATGCGAAATTCCTTCCAGTGACTCAAGTGGAATTTGAGCTGTCAGGCGGCCCGAACCTGCAGGAACACTCAGACTGCTGAGTTCTTTTGCCTGCGCTGCCGAGCCTGATCCAACAATCTTCACAGTTTTTCCGCACGGACGTTCTTCACCGCTCAACGGACGCGATTGCACGGTGACGGTGAGCGAATTCGCCGATTTTGCGCCGAGAGAAAGAAATACCTTGCAGTTTTGTCCATCGACGCTCGGCAGTTTGCTGGATGCGTTGGCGTCACCAGAGCATGACACGCTGGAAAGACGAACGGGCGCGTGGCCTGAGCGGTCAACACCAATCACTTTTGCAGCACCATAAGCCAAGTCGATAATACGCCCATGAACGTATGGGCCGCGGTCGTTGATGCGCACACGGACTGATTTGTTGTTGTTCAGGTTGGTCACCAAAACGCATGTGCCGAAACGCAAGGTTTTGTGCGCTGCTGTAAGGCCATAGGCGTTCAAGGCCTCACCGTTCGCAGTTCTGGCGCCATGCAAGCCGTCACCGTGTCCATAATATGAAGCATCACCGGTTTGTGTGAAGCCACCAGAGCTCAGCGTCTCTGCATCACCAACGCCTTCTGAAGACGTGTTGTTGTTTGTTCCGCAAGCTGCAAGAGCGACAGTGAGAGCAAAAGACACAGACGCGAATGCACGATAAATCGTCTTCATAAAAACCCCCGAATAAATGAATTTGCATAACGGGTTTTAAGCAAACCCCGTGCCGCTCGGTGTTGGCCTTGCGAAAGACGAATTCATTAGTAGTTCATGTTGGTTATCCAAATGTTTCGGCGATTTTTGCAGTGTGAATGATTGTCAAAGGAATCGACATTATGGATTTTTGTGCAAAGCCTGTGCGGCTCACGCAAACGAATCTGTTGGTTTTTTTTCTGGCACTGGCTTTGCTCTGCCTCGCGTAGCGTTCTCAAGGGGGGCCTATGCGTGCGCTGCTGACTGGTATCTTTACATCGATATTTGTTCTGGCCGCATGTCATCCGGTCGGAAGCGAATCAGCGTCTGAAACTCTTGCAACAACGTCAGCACCGCTTCCGATTATCGGAACATGGAAGGCAACCGACGTCTGGGGCTCAGTCGAAGAAAATGGCGGCGAGCGGAAGGCTGTGCGAGCAAATGCGAAAGATTTGCAGAGCGGTTTGTGGCGCGTCAAACTTGAAATTGACTCGCAGGGAATTGGTCTGATTCAGGGACTCGTTAGTTGCCGCGGACCTGTGAATGTGAACTCGACTCCAAATAGAATTCAATCGACGTCAGTGATGAATGCGATTTTCGGACTGCTCAGCCTGCCGAATCTCGTGAAGCGCACGATCGACGGATTTGACTGCGCAAAATCTCCGGATGGAGCAATATCAAGTATGCTTTCTGTTGTTCCGTCAGGAAATATGTTTGGTCAACGACACACTTCACTTGCAAAGAATTTGGGAGTCTTCGGCGAAGGAAAGAGCCTACATGCGGCCGACAATGAATGCCGAAAATTGCGTGGCGTCAGATTTGTCAATGTGAAGGATTCATCTGCGTGCGTTGGATTCACAGATGCAAAGGCAAACAACATTCGCTTTCTCATTCTTCCCCCCGGCGAGATTTATGCCGTGCGGGTGAATTTAACCAGAGACTGATTCAAAGATTGAATTTGCACTTTTCAAGGCTTTGAGCACTACTCGCTGTATGTGTATTTCAGCTCGATCTTGGCATTTGATATCTTTGGTGGAGAGGTTGATGAATTTGTCATGCCATTCGGCCATGCAACGTAAATTGCCAGCGGCAGAGCAGTCACATCGACATTTTGAGGCTGAGGCATTCCATCGATGACAGAAAGCGGCATGAATTTTGTAATATCGTCCACCTTATTGAATAGGTTCATTGCCACTGGCTCGAGAACTGCTGACGGCAGAACCCTCAGGTCGATTGTCTGCTTGCTTGAGGTTGGCGTGAATGTGCAAGTTGTGAGTCCGTAAGGACACCATTTATCTACACTTGACACCGGCTCAGGGGACGGCTTCGAAATTCTCGCTATTCCCGAAAAGTCGAAGAGCTCAGCAATGCGGAAGTTCGGATGGTTGTAGGTATAAGTTTCCATCGGATTGATTGAGTTGAACAGGATTCTGTGGCCAAGCATTACTATCACTGATTGCTGGCCCAACAGACTGCTGTTTGCGTTGGTCCATGTCACTTCAAGGGGTTTCATAATCTGGACGCTGCAGATCCGTTTGGCCGTTGCCGGAAGAGGTTTATTTATGCTGGTCAAAAAAATCTGAGCGGTGCTAATTTCACCGAAAAGCGTTGAAAAGGGTTCACCTGTGGTAAAGGTAATAGTCCTATTCCCAATCGGTGAACTCAAATTCAATGTTTCCGGCACAAACTCGAACCACGTCGGAGAGGACGTCGTGAAAGTTTGACACGCAGCCGGCGGGACTTCCTTCCTCACCATTGTCGGAAACGAAAGCGTCGCGTTTGCGGGGCGTCCTGCGATGTCGAACCGTGAAAACTGTAGGCTGACCTGAGTGCCGGAAATGGATTGTGATAGCGCTGGTGGAACGTCGAAGTGGAAACGGATTGGGTTTTGGGGACCCAGCACGAACCCGCCTTGACCTGAATTTGCAGGCTTGGCTGAAATACCGTTTTCAGGAATCGTATCTTGCCCGTTGTTCGTGACCAAGACAGGATCATTTATAACGACTTCGACAGTCTCATTCGGGCTCTTTACACTGCACTCAACAGATAACGTGTCAGGCTGCACGCCTGCGGCCGACAACAACAAGCAATCGGTGACAAGGTGCACGCCTGCAACGTCAACCGGAGGAAGCTCCTGATCTTCGGCTGGTTGATTGCCCTGTTCCGGAGGAGGGTTCTGGGAGCCTGCAGTCGAATTTTTACTACTTTGTTTTTTTACTTCAGCGTTGGACAAAAAGCTGGGTGCCGAGCATCCGCACAACAGCATCAAAGCGAGGCTGGTGAGTCCGGGTGAATTGTAAGAGGATTTCGCCATCAATCCCTCCAAGGAAACGGATCGGAAACACTCTGCGGCGAATAAAGCTTTTTGTTCACATTGTTCTCTATTGATTTTTTACGTCATGGAATCGAGTACTTATGGCAGGTATTTGGTTTGATTTTCGAGTTGCTGAGAGTG
>JBDLRP010000018.1:0-47783 GCA_039799905.1 Pseudomonadota bacterium
GGCTCGCACCGGTCGCCTCGAGTGCCTCGATGGGGCCATCATCCACACCCTCGATGGCCTCGGAGTATTGTTTCACAAGGCTCGAAACGCTGTGCACCATCAAAGCGAGTGCGCCGGCAAATGGACCGATTCCAATCCAGACAGAGAACAAGATTGCCCAGATGATGGGTTCAATCGAGCGCGTCACGTTGATGTAAAGACGCACGACTGTGTATGCGAGGCGGGTTGCGAAGGTGTGCCGAGTTAGGTTGCGAGCACCAAAAAATGCCAACACAAACGCAACAGGAACGGCAAAAAATGTCGCCATAAATGCAAGATAAACACTTTCAAGCAACTTGGAAATTGCGTTGCCGTAGTAGGATGCGTCGGACGGAACACATTCGAGTGCAAAAGGAGGCAGAGCCTCGGCCCCCGATTGGAAAATTGCGGATGCAGTGTTGGTCAGCGACACGAGTCCGTTGAGAATTCCCTCGAGTCCCCAAGACAACGGCTTGCCGATGAGCGGAAGTCCGCAGGCGAGTTGCAACACGAGCCGACCGAAACTCTGCAGGCCGACAAGTTCGACCATCTTGCCGAGCTGGATCCGCGTCAACACCCAGCCGGTGAGGATGGTCAGAGCCAACAACATCCAACCTTCCCTGCGCGCCAGCGACCAATAATTTCGGATGCGGATGCTGTCTTCCGGATTGTTCACCTGCAATTTCGACAGGCTCGCAACCCAAGGACCAAACCCTCTGCCCGTCAGGCCGACACCTGCGCCAATGAGCGCACCGACTGCAAATACGATTCCGGCGGCAGTCCAGCTGAACTCGGAATAGCGGCTGTCGTAGTTCAACGAGGTTACAATTGAGGTGGCCCATGCACGTGGGACGTCGTCAATCGCGTATCCCTCGATGAAGGGCAGCACGATGTCCCACCAAATGATTCGTGCGCCGACAAGGGCAACATAGCCCCACAACAGAACTTCGATAATGAAGCCTGACCACTCGCGCGCTCGGCGTTCGTTTTCGATCATCGGTACAAACGATGGAATACGCATCAGTGAATCTCCACTTCTTTAGCCTGCTCACCGTAGATGTCTTTAAACCATTGCGGCGTGATATCCTCAGGCTTGCCTTCAAAAACTTTTTCACCACCGCGCAACGCAACGACGTGGGTCGCGTATTCGCGCACAAGGCTGAGGAAGTGCAGGTTGCAGATGACCGTGACTCCGTGCTTCTCGTTCAAAAGCTTCAAGTATTGCATAACCGAGTTGCTGGTCGACGGATCGAGCGATGCCACCGGTTCGTCGGCCAGCAGCAACTGAGGCTTCTGCATCAGCGTGCGCGCGATGGCGACGCGCTGTTGCTGCCCCCCGGAGAGACCATCGGCACGGACCATAGCCTTGTCAGGGATTCCGACCAACTTGAGTGCATCGTGTGCCTCTTCGATCCATTCCTTGGGCCAGCGGCGGAAGATTCCGCCAAGCGGCATTTCCGACATATGACCAAGTTTTCCAGACAAAACGTTGGTCAGTACGTCGCGTCGTTTGATGAGATTGAAATGCTGAAAAACCATCCCGATGTTCTGCCGGACCTTGCGCAGATCACGAGGCGACAACGCGCGCACGTCCTGCCCGTTGAATAAAATTTCGCCGGCCGTCGGTTCGTGGATTCTGTTGACGCAGCGCAGCATGGTCGATTTTCCGGAACCCGAAAGACCAATCACCGCAAGAAAACTCCCGCGCGGAACATCGAAGCTCACACCCTTCAGGGCTCGCGTCCCGTTGGGATAAACCTTCTCGACTCCCTTGAGGCGAAGAATGATGTCCTCTGCCGAAGAGGCAGAGTCGGGATGCAGCAGAACAGCGCCGGAGCGTGGGTTGATCACACCAAAATCTCCTAATTTATTCAAAAAAAACAACACCCTCAGGCAGGGCCAGAGAGCGTATAAATCAGCACGTTTGAAAAGGCCAGTGAATCTTATATCAGAACATTTCCATATCATTCCGTGGTGTTGGCAAAGCCAACGAAAGGTTGACCTCGATTCCGGTCTTTCCGTTGGAGTACAGCCGGCTGTAGATTTCCATGTTGGTCAGTACGGTTGCGACGTATTTGCGCGTCTGATCAAAGGGAATGTCTTCCAAAAACTCATCGAGATACATTGAGCTGTTCTTGCTCAGCCAGCGGTCGATGGCCTCGGGTCCGGCGTTGTAGGCGGCAATCGCCAGTGGCAGTTGCCCCCGATAATATTCCAAAAGCCTAGCAAGATACCAAGAGCCAAAGGCGATATTGACCTTCGGCTGGTCGAGATGACTGGGCTCAAAATCCGGATATTCGATAAGCTCCGCAATCCGTTCGCCTGTGGTTGGCATTATCTGCATCAACCCCCGCGCGCCGACGTTGCTCACAACCTGCGGCTGAAACAAGGACTCCGCTCGCATGATCGACAGAATAAGCCAAGGGCTGATCTGAAACGCATCTGCGGCGTCGGCAATGACCTCCCTGTAGGGCAGCGGGTAGAGCATTCTCAGGTTAGCGGAATTTTTTGCAAGATAGGCGCTCCATTCGCCATTCCTTCCGACTGGAATCTTGCCCGAGGACCTTCGCTGTTGAGTGGCGAATTGAACACTCGCATGAGCGTCGCCTGAATAAACCAGGAACTCCGCGAGGGAATCCGCCGATGCACCCATGGCATTGAGCTTTTTTCTCAGCGGCGCGCGCAGCAGGTCGGCATGTCCGGCATCGGCAAGCAATGCCATTGCTTCAAAGCGATCTTCGAATTTTGGCCGTTTACGCAGCACAGAGGACGCACCTGTTTGCGCGGGGGTTAAACTCCTTGCTGCAAACGCGACTCCGCCTCGCTGCAGGGAGACGGGTTGAACTGCCGGCGGTTGCATGCGCCAAGCCGCGAAAAGTGCGTAGTGGTTTGAATTCTCCATTGCCGCAATGCGGGTGAAGATATTTTTAGCCTCACGCTGATGTCCCTCGGCTTCGTGGGCACGACCCCGCCAATACTGCAGACGTGCACGCTGTTCGTCACCGGATTCGTGAGCGGTTGATGAAATAGCCAACGAATACTGCTTGCTAAGGTAACGCGCCCAGAAGGTTCTCCACAAAACATCTTTGGGCCGGAGAATTCCCGACAAGGTCGAAGCTTCACGTGCAACATCCGCATACTGGCCCGCATAATGCAACGAGAGCACGTAACGCGGACGCGCCGTATTTGCGATGTCTGTCTGCGGGTACTGCATGATCAGGCTTCGGTAAAAAGCCGCAGCTTCGGTGGGTCGGTGAACTCCGTTTAAATTGCGAGCATGAACCATCACAAGTCGTTCACGAGTCAACGGAGGTTCAAAATTCTGCGACTGAATCAACCTGTCAGTGATTGCGATTGCCGTCTGATAATCACGGGCAGACTGCAACCACTCGACAACATCGAGCAGCTCACTGCGCATTTGTCCGGACAGAGTATCCGGATTTTCCTGCGCTAGCCGCAACGCCAGCGGTACACCTGCCAAAGACTGGGCGTAATTCATAATGTCCGAGCGCATTCCAAAGCGCTGGAGCAGCAGGCTTGCGCGTGAACGTTTGTCGGCCGCAGATTCAACCGTCTCATCGAGACGACACACGGTGTCGGGGGTCAGATTTTCAAGCAGATGCTTTCCGACAAAAGGATAGAAGCGAAATGTGATGCGCTCGACGGCAAGCGCATCTGCGACGCGGTTGACCCTACGCAACTCGTCAGAGAGACGCTTGAAAAGCAGACTCTCGTCCGAAGATAAAAACTCCTTACTCAAATCAGCTTTGTAACGATCAAATTGTACAAATGCCTCGCCAGGAAGTCCTGCAAGAAAAAAATTGCGTATGGAGCGCACGAGCAGCCGCCGCGAAGCCATATTCCAGACATTGCCAGAGTTCCGGCCCGAACCTCCAGCGACAGCCGCCTGATATTCATGAAGCGCAACCTGCGCATGCACCGCGGCATCAATCCACTGTCCGCGACTTTCTTTTACCTCTGAAAAAACACTGTTCCAGGTTGCACGCAGCGCAGCATCAGGACTCAACGAGCGGGCCGCCAGCAATTCAATTTCGGCTTCCGCTGCAAATCCGGCGCGCAATTTGCGGATTGCCGAATCAATTACACGCAGGGCCTGCATTTCAATTGTGCCAGCAGCAGGTGCCAATGAAATTTGCGAGGCTGAAGTTTTGACAACTTTTTCGGTGGAGCGTTTGTTTGTCGCCGAGTTTGCCAGCGCCGGCAACTGTGCTGCAGCAGCTGCTGCTGCAGTCACAGTTAAAATTTGCCAATTCGAACGGCGTGAGGACATAGAAAAAGTGCTCCATGCTGGCGTCACCAAAGAGTACCTCATTCCCAGCGCAGTCCGAGCGTCAATCCGGCGAGCTTGCAAAGCGTCCTAAAAGGCCAACCTCTCGGTTATGGTTTTCTGCAATATAACGAATTGAATTTACGATTTAAAATTTAACTCAATTTTGTCCGTGCAGGTTCGAAAAGAGAGGCGGTCAGGATGTACCGAGACCCATCCACAAAGGACGAGAGATATGACGGAAAGAATCGACAAACAGCACCGATATCCATGGGAAGTCATCGAGCTCGCAGTGATTTGGTACCAGCGTGATCATCTGACCTATCGCGCCGTCTCCGACAAACTCATGTTGCATGGCGTTGAAGTGTCGCACAAAACAGTGTTCGAGTGGGTGCAAAAATTCGGTGACGTCATCTCCAGAAGGCCAAAACGCAACGTGAAATCAATCAAGTCGAGCCTGAACATTGAAGAGTCGTACGTCAAAGTCAACGGAGAATGGAAGTACATGTACCGCTCGACCGACGGAAAAGGCAACATCCTCAACGCAGTCCTGCGCAATCGTAGAAACCTCGCCTCCGCAAAATCGTTTCTGAAGCGGGCCGCAGACGAAAACTGATCGGACCCACGAGGCGGAATATCCAGTTCAACATACATCAAGCAAGTCATCAGACTTGCTTGAGTTTTTTTTGCATATTGCGAGTTATCTTACAATTCTGTAAGCGTCGCGGCCGAATGTGGAGTTTTGAAAATATTTGGCTAAAAGCCTCCTCAGGACAAAACTTTCTACATTTGCTGAGCCGAAGATCGGAGGAGAAATGCAAAATCTCGCAGGCAACCAATACGTCATCACACTGGACGATGACCCGATGGTCTCGAAGATTATCGAAAAGTCACTGTCGCTCAGGTCAGTCACTTTTCCGACAATCACCGACTTCACACAGCGCATACCGAACAGTGAACCGCTGGCTGTTTTTGTCGACATTCATCTTGCCAACGATCAATCCGGTCTGGACATCGTGCCGCAACTGCGCGCCCGCTGGCCCTACAGTCCAATCATTGTCATCACCGCAGATCCGGCGGACGACTGGCTGGTGGATGCCTTCCGCAAGGGAGCCGATGACTTTCTGTTGAAACCGATCAAACCGCGCGAAGTTCAGGCGCGTTTTCAAACTCGCCTGACACATCTCCAGGACAGAGCCGCAAAAAGCGCCTTGACAGCAGGTGATGTCAGTCTCGATACGGCACACCGCGTCGTGACCGGCCCCAACGGCCGGCAGTTTCTGGCTCCCGTCGAAACCCTCTTGCTCGCTCAGCTCATCAAAGCGAAGGGCACAGTCGTTCCGAAGGAGACCCTCAAGCGCGAGGCATGGGGGCCAGTGCGTGTCAGCGACAACGCATTTTACAGAAAGCTGTTTGAGCTGCGACGCGCGCTGGAGGGCGTGTCCGTGAATGTGAAAATTCAGTCCGTATATGGTGCTGGACTCAGTCTGGACATTCAAACAAACGTCACTCCTATGCTCAGCGCTCTGTAAGCGGAATTTGCGCCCCCATCATCAAATCAACCAATCTGGGATGACCTGTGAAAGAACCATGTGACACGCCGGCAGCCGAGCTTCCGGTCCTCGACCTTCAGCACCTGAGCAATCTGGAGCTTCTTTCAAACGCAGATGAAAGTTTCGTGGGTGAATTGAGTGCTCTTTTTCGCCAATCGACACCGGCTTATATTGCACAACTGTGCTCTGCTGCAGAGAAAAACGACCGCGAAATTGTCCGCAGTCTGGCGCACCGCCTCAAAGGGTCTGCTGCAAACATCGGTGCTCGGAGGATGGCGGAATACTGCAGCACGCTCGAGTTGAAAGCCAAAACTACAACCCAAACAATCAGCCCTGACTGCTGCATGCAACTTGAACAAGAGTTCAAAGCATGCGAGCAGCAGCTGCTCAGCTGGCTTCGCCACAACGACAATTAAGTCTTACCTTAAAAAGCAATTCTGCTGCATTTTCCGATGCATTTTTCAGTTATTTAAAGAACGTCAATCCGACTGCGCTGTTCAACTGCTGCTCTGCTGCAAACACAGCGACATGCAAAACAGCGTCCCACCACGCCGACCCACCATTTCAGGAGGGGACTCACACGTGAGTCTCCTCTCTCGCCGCCCGGAGACAAATTTTAAGCAATACATTGGAGGTGACAAATGAAATTATTTCTCATTTGCTTGCTGTTCGGATGTTTGTCTGAGCCAATTTCCGCGCGCGATTTCGATTCTGAAACTTCATTCGCAGGCGTCGAACTGCCGGTTGTCAAATCAGAAGAGTGTGCCTGGGTGTTTGAACAGCTTGAGGTGACTCAAGCTTGGGAATTGCTGCGAAAAAAAGGTTTCACACGTCCCGGCGAGAACATCACCATGGCCCATCTGGACACCGGTGTCATTCCGCTGCAGTCGCTCTTCTATACATACAAGGCTTCAAACGGCGCGAGCGGCCTGCAGCTCACAGGCGGCGGACTATCATCGCTGCAGCTAAATCTTGTCCAAAACCAGACGTTGGCATGGGACAATGATCCCAGGGCACTGAGCTTTGGCCATGGCACCTCGACTGCCAGCCTGATGATTGGCTGGAGCGGTCAGAGCGAAAATTCGCATTCTGGTTTTCGCGGACTCGCGCCGTGGCTGCGATTCATTCCGATTAAAGTGACAGACAGTGTGCTGATGGTCGGCAATATGCCCACGGGAGGCAGCGCCGACCTTAAAAATTTGGCATCAGGAATACAACTCGCATCACAGTTGCGTGCTGAAATCATTTCAATCAGTTTGGGAGCGCTGTTCGACAACGACGGACTTATCAAAACTGCAGTGCATGAAGCTTTGAACGCGGGGGCAATCATTGTTGCTGCCGCCGGTCAGACTTTTCCAGTCAACATGATTCCCTTGCCTGCGCGCCTATCCGGCGTCATTGCCGTGACCGCTTCTGCGAAAGACAAAAAACCATGGAGGGATGCCTTTGTCGGCAGACACATCGCGTGGTCTGCTCCCGGTGCCGGCATCTGTCACATAAAGGCAAATCCCCTGAACAACTCAGCCGACCCCACTTCGCTGGGCAATCCGATTGTCGCACTGACTGGCCGACGTGGTGAAAATCTTCGGTTCAGCGAATCTCTGGTCAGTTCCAGTGGAACAAGCTACTCGACGGCGTACACTGCTGCCGCGGCTGCGCTCTGGTTGCAATTTCACTCTTCCTCGAAGTTGCGCAACCTTTATGGTGCCAGGAACATCAGCGCGCTTTTCGCAGCGGTCGCCAAACGCCACGCCATGGAACGTCCCGCCGATTGGCAGAGCGAAAAACACGGACAGGGAATCCTTAATATCCGCAAGCTTATCGAAGCTCCGCTACCCTGTAATGACGACGACTCGCGTGAAACCTGTGACGTCAAACTGAGGCCGTTTCTGAGTTTTACGCCATGATGACACCCGAAATCTGTCTCTTCGGGCAGTTTGCGGGTAGACTCCGCGCACATTCACAAGTGAACAAAAGAGAGGTCCGCTGATATGGTTGCTCTGTCTTTTTATTTCCAGGTTCATCAGCCCTACCGTCTCCGCCCCGTGCGCCTGGATGAGGACGGCGACGGGCCGTCATTGTTCAGCGATGAAAAAAACCGCAGTGTATTTCATAAAGTTGCCCAGAAATGCTACTGGCCGATGGGAAAACTGCTTGAGCACCTGCTGCTGAAGTATCCGCACGACTTCAAGGTGTCATTTTCGTTCAGCGGAACTTTTCTAAGCCAGTGTGCAGAATACGACCGCGATCTTTTGGAGCTCTACAAGTTCATATCGCGCCTCCCCAACGCACACATCATCTGTGAGACATCACACCATTCGCTCGCCGCCCTGCGCTCAACCAGCGAGTTCACAAATCAGGTCAAAGAACAACTCGCGACCATCAAACAGCTGTTCGGCAAGACACCGCGCGTATTTCGCAACACTGAGCTCATTTACTCGGACACAATCGGAACGATGGTTTCGGATCTCGGATTCGAGGGATGCCTGCTGGAGGGTTGGGATCCATGGCTTCCACATGGCTGGAATGCACATCATGTCTTTCATCACCCGACGCGGCATGGTCTCCGCCTGCTGCCAAAGAGTTACAAGCTTTCCGACGACATGGCCTTCCGCTTCTCCGACAGAAACTGGTCCGACTGGCCGCTGACCGCAGAACGCTATGTTCACTGGCTTGAATCACTGCTTGACGGCCAGCACGAGTTCGTTGGTCTGTTTATGGATTACGAAACGTTCGGCGAACATCAATGGGCTGATTCCGGAATTTTTTATTTCTTTGAAGATTTGGTCCACCGCGTTATTTCACATCCGCGGTTGAGTTTTGTCGGTGTCGAGGACGCACTTCACATTCATCCGCGCAGCCCGATGTCGGTTCCCGTGCCGACAAGCTGGGCCGACACCGAACGTGATTTGTCGGCATGGCTCAGCAATCCCCTTCAAGAGGAGGCACTCGAACGAGTGATGAATCTGGAATCAACCGTGATTAAGCTTGATCAACGCGACATCACTGAACAATGGCGCAAATTGCAGACAAGCGACCATTTCTACTACATGTGCATCAAGTACTCACATGACGGTGACGTGCACAAATATTTCAGTCCGTACGATTCTCCTTATGACGCCTATCTGGATCACCGCAGCGCAGTCGAGGCCTTTGAACGCCTGTGTGAGTCGCGGAAGCAGGTACAGCTCGTACAAGATCTGCCCGAACAAGCTGCGCAATTCGCAAGACTTCCGCGCTCGGAAATCGCACAACCGGAAGTTACCATGCACTGAGAGGGCGAAGACTTCACTTCATCCCTCTTTTCTCGGGGAGGAATGAAGTATGTCTTCACCTTCGCATCCTGCCCGCCAACCTTGCCGGAGCGGACGTAGTAAAAGTCAAAGAAAATTCTTGAAATCTCTTGAAACAGCGATGCTTGCAGGCTTTGTTTCACTTCTTGCCGGATGTTCAACAGAAAAGTCCTCATCACCAGCAAATTCCCGCATCTTCGAAGCGTGGGATGTTCTTAATCAGCCGTCACGATTCGGAAGGCAATTCGAAACACGTTACGAGTCGCTTCCGCGTTCCGGACGATTGGCGACAATTCCATGGTCTGATTACTATTGGCCGACGCAGCGCGCAGGTATCGCCTACAGATGGTTGAATCCGGGTTCACCGCCGTTCGGATACGCGTTGCTGAGCCAGCAGGCACTCAGATCCATGTCCGGCGAAGAGATCAGCAAACTTTCTCCCGCGGAAAAACTCGACGTCTTCATGGGCCGCTTCGACTTTCCGACCGTAAAATCAGAACGCAGGCGTACCTATCCGGGGGCAGCCGCGTGGGAAGGACTTTGCCACGGATGGGCACCGGCCGCACTCCATTTCGCAGAACCAAAACCTGTGAGCATAAACTCTGTCGACGGGATAAAAATCAATTTTGGTTCAGCGGATGTCAAAGCACTTCTTGGCTGGCACACGGCACTGCACAACTCACTCGGCGCGGTTGGACTGGGGGGCCGCTGCAACCTCAGCGGCAGCATCGGCATGAGCACGTCGGCTTGCCGTGATTCGAACGCCGGTGCCTTTCACGTCGTCTTGACCAACATGCTGGGTCGTTTCAAGGAAGGATTTATCATCGACATCGCGCGAGCCGCCGAAGTCTGGAATCAGCCCGTTTATGGCTTCCGTAGCCGCGAAGTGTCACGCCAGGGGCCTTCTCCAGGGGCAGCAGTTGGAACCAAGCAAGAAATCATTGTCGAGAGTGAAGTCTATTACACAACCGAGACTGAACCGCAGTGGAATGCACTAGGTCAGTTGACGGAACGTCCTTCAGTCGCGACAGCAGTCTATCGATACCGCATTGAAGTTGATTCGGCAGGAACTATCCGTGGCGGCGAGTGGTTGCAGGACGCACGGCCTGATTTTCTCTGGATGCAGCAGCACGGGGGCTTTTCCGCAACGTACAAGGCAATTCAAAAGATCTACGAGGCGTCCATCCGTTGAAAGATTCACAGCCTCAGCGTGCGATAACCTGCTCAGCCAGAATCGACAGGCTGGTGTCCAGATAGCGGACACTCAACACTCCGTCGGCTGATTTGAATAGGTAAGCAAAGCCCAACTTTGACGCCGAAAATACGGAGCGCGGATGAGTTGCGACAGTGCGGGTTTCAGCTCCGGCGCCGCTGAGCACCAGATCGACTCCGCAATCGGTTTGCAAATGCTCGAGATGGTGATCATGACCCGATGCATAGATATGCGTGTTGCCGCACAGCTTGGGCGAAACAATGTCGCGCATATGGGGAGTGTCACCATGCTGTCCGCCCGAATGTATCGGATAGTGTCCGACAACGACACGGTATCCGTCGAAGGAACCTTGCAGCGTTCTATCGAGCCATTCCTTCTGACGCGTGTCGCGCGGCAAGGTCACCGTGTCGATGGCGACGAACTGAACACCGCGCGTTGCAAATGAGTAGTATCTTGTGGGCATGCGCCACGCCGCCGAATGTCGGGTGTAGTCAACCTGCGCCTGGACATTGCCGCGGTTGAAAAAATACCCGTAATCGTGATTGCCAAGCACGGCCCAGAACTCTATTCCCATTTTGGCGTACATATCTTCGAAATGTGTGCGAAACTTGCTGTCGGTAACGCTACGCACTCCGCTGTTGTAGAAGTTGTCACCGAGCAGAAACGCGAAATCACAGCGGTTGGATTCACAAAAACGCGCCATCGCATCGGCGACAATCCGCTGCCCCTCGTTGCCCTTGCCCTGATCGCCCACCAAAAGAACTCCGAGCTCAATAGCCGGTTCTCCTGACTGAGCGCCTGACTGGCCAGAGGCAGGCAGAGACAAAAACAGCAGAAAAGCCATAACACACAGTAAACGCATAGTTTCTTTCCATAACATCAAATTTTGACTACTGATAAGGGGTTTTGCCGGAAGGTGTCAACCTGCAATTTTTATCCTTGTTTACAAATTCGATGCAAAGAAAAATAAAAACATGCTGATGCGCACACTGGCCCTTCTCATCACACAGAACATCATGACCATCCGGTTTTGTCTTGTTGCAGCCGGAGCGATCATTCTATTTCCAAGAATTTTTTTTCAAGCACAATTAGCCCTCGCAAACACAGATGAAACTGTCGGAAAAGTTGGGCGCGGACAAAGAAAAATAAAACTCGATACCTGTCAGGTGCCGGTCATCGGCAAGGATCTCGTCGAGGGAGACCTTGCTGAAATTATCGATAAATCAGGTCAGCGTATCGCTCTCGTGAAAATTGAGAGAATGAAGTCATCCGCAGCACGTCTTGTCGGGACCGTTCTGGTCGGCAGTGAAAAATGCAGCCAGCTGCGCGGCCTTGCCATGCGTGCGGTCGTTTCCGGCGAATCGGGCGGTTCTGCGGCTGATTCGGGAAAAAGTAAAAACGACATCCTGCGCGTTGTGCCCAAATATATCCTTGCACAATCTGCTTTGCCGGGTTTAGCCCTGAATAAATTTCTCACGCCTGGGTACACCCAGCGCGGCTATGCAGTGAGTGGCTCAGTGTTGCTTCCGCGCAATCCGATTGCTGTCGGGCCGACAAAGTTCAATTTTAAAACCGACGCGAGTTGGACGAGTTTGACCACTTCACCCTCAATCGACATCGTCAAGGACGGTAAAATTGAGGGCATCCAGTCCATTAATACTCAGAGTATCAGCGCCCGTGCCGGTGGTAGAATCTTCTATCTGGATTCGCGTCTTTGGTCGGGAATCGGCGCGATTTTGTATGATAGTTTTAAAAGCAAGTCTCAGGTCAGCAGCGTGAACGGCGCAGACGCCGAGAAGATCCTCCGCGTCATCCGCGATCTGAACGGGAGCGGATTCGGGCTCTATGCGGAACAAGGATTTATCATCAACAGAGCGGCGGAGGTCTCAATCAGCGGAGGCATCGGGTTGAAAACTTCGATAACGACTCCGATCGTCGAAGACGGCGATGCGACGAATGCAAGTGAGAACGCAACCGTTCAAGGTCTGCCTTTGTTTGCCGCAGCATCATTTCGCATTCCCTTTCTTTCGCTGTTTTTTGCGGAAGTAAATTTGGATTATCGAAAATATGCCTTCAGCGTTCCGCTCATCAACAACGGTGAGAGCAAAGCACAATACGACAACTTGCTGTTCGCGGCAGGTTTGGGAGTGAATTTTTAACGCACGTTATGCTGCAGATTTATTCTCAATTTCAAACTGAGAATCGGCATTGTGATTATCTGCCGAAACATCGGGTAGAAAGGAAAACCTGACCACGAAACGGGGATGACGGGAGTGTTCATCATACCAAATCTCCCCGCCGGCAGATTCAACCATTTCCCTGCAGAGCGCAAGCCCCAATCCCATACCGCTCCCGGTGCGTTTCGTCGTGAAAAATGGTTTGAAAAGTTTGCTCTGGTAACTGCGTGGAATGGGGTTACCGCCATTCACAACTGCGAACTCTGCGGCGCCGCCCTTTTCAGTCATTTCAACCTTAACCCAGCGGCTGTTCGGATCATCGAGATTTTCAACGGCATCAATCGCATTTTTGACCAAATTGACCAAAACCTGTGTCTGCCGGGTCAGACCTCCGGCAATCAGAATCGCAGGAATCTTTTCCGGCCATGACAATGAGACTGATTTTCCATGTGCGAATGTTTCACAAAGATCTCTTGCGAGGGCGAATATTCCCTGTACCGGCACAAATGAAGACTCAGCGGAATTCTGTGCCGACGCGAACGACTTTACCGACTGCATCATTCCGGTCATAAACTGCAACTGACGCTCGATGCTGGCAAGCGATCGCTCAAAGGCCTGACGATCATCTGCAAAGCGATTGCGCCTGATTTCACCGACCCGAAGAATGAGGGTCGACAGCGGATGACTCAATTCATGTGACAATCGCGCGCTCATGAGACCAACGGTACGCAAACGATCATCGTGAAAGTCATTTTCATTCAATCCCCTGACCTGGTGCTGTACGTTGGTCAGGGAATCCGATTCTGCTAGCGAATCACCGGCTGACGTGTCTTCTGATTTTTTTTGCATCGTCCAACGCATGAATGAAAAGCTAAGAACAAAAATCGACGCCGAAAGGATGTCCCATTCCTCATTGCGAACGTTTCCTAGTTGCATGAGCAGTGAGTGGATGAACATTCCGACAAGACCGCTGCAAATGACATCTGCCCACGCACGCAGACGCTCGCTGAAGAACAAGATGCACACGAACAGCACTTCGGCAGCAAGCAAACAGATTAATCCGAAGGTGTTGAGTTCCATGTTCAAAGATTCCCCGAGACGTGGCCAGCCCCGGAAGTTATCGGCCACAAATGACGCCAGGCTGATGAATTTTTTACAGCACGTCGCTTGGCCTTTGACCGCTCACCTGCCTCACAACAAGAAAGCAGAGAGATTCCTCCGGATTCACCGGGGGAGTTTGCCAGCTCCCTCCCGACAGGAACAATTTCTCAGTATCTTGCGATGAATCAAAGCATTTACTCAGTTCTCCAGAATTCCATCGCCAGTCCTCAGAGCCGCGGGTTGTCTGAAGAACCTCAAACGTCAGTCCACCCCAATTGCTTCTGCATTCTGCCCTGCAGACAAAAACATCCTGTGATTGATGAATTTCTCCCTGCACAACCCAAATCTTGTCGGGCGTTTGAAAGTTTGGCAGTGGCGTCGGTGGCGGTGTGCGTCGTGGTCTGGCGGGTTGAGGCGTACGCCGAGGAGTTGGTGTCACGGAAGGAAGCGTAAGCAAGGAGTCCTTGGCGGCAGCCTCATCTCGCAAATGCAGCAAAGCCGCCAGGCAAAAAAGTGCTAATCCAGCCCAAAAAATTGTGGCGGCGAGTCCTAAGCCTTTTTTCATTCCTCTTGGCATTTTGCAGTTCCTCCCAAGCGGCTCTCACCTATATCAGCGTCACCGCTCTGACTCAGTGGGCAATTTTTTCCATCTGCAAAGTGTCTTGGGTTGTCGAAGTGTCGCAGGTGGATTGCAGACACGAGGAGACGGGAAATGACGAAAAAACTGCCGATACAATACAAAATTGGTTTTTTTTCCGTGCTTATCCCGCTGCTCGGATCGTGCAAGCAGCGGGCGTACAATCAATCGAAAACAAAGGATTTGGTTGTTGCCGGCGATGCGATGGTGACCGTTTGCACACTCGTGGGCCCCCCATTTCAGGAGGCATCTCCCGATTCAAAAGCAAGCGTCCGGGTCTCATGTCAGGGAAAGTGCAATGGAGCCGACTACCGTGGTCGAAAGTTTTACGTTGGCAACGATGAAAAAGTAAAAGGTATCGAATTCTCAGCTTCATTGTCGGGCGGTAAAGAGCTGCGCGGTCTATTCATCGTTGATCCGGAAAATACGCTGCTCACTTCTCTGACCTCAGTGCGCGCCGATCATCCGGAGATCCAGAAGTCACTCGCCCAATATGCAATCGATCCGGCGACTGTCAGTGCAGTTTCGATACCTGCGGATGCCAGGCTGCTTCTGATGACCGGAACACGTGCGTCCCTTTCAAGCGCCGGACTGAATGACGGCGGCACTCTCGACTGCGGAGGGCAGCCAATTGAAGGGGCGATAGATCTGGAGCAGTTCAAGGAGCAAAATTTGAACGAGGTGCGCAATTCAGCCGCGTCACCCTGACTTAGAAGTTACTCTCTAGACCTAGCGTCAAACCAAACCAGTTCGCCGAACCTAGCAAGACATCGGCGCCGCCGAGAACGTGAACACCATCAATTGCGAGTGTACGCAGGTAAGTTCCCGCCGCAAGGCCTGCACCGTGCCGGGCCTTTTCTCTTCCGCTGAGTGGGTCCTGCGCCACCATGCGTTGATAGCTGACCGCTGACTGAAGAAGTAAATCAAATGGCATGCCACCCAAATCAATCGGTGCAGAGCCAAGACGCAACATGACGCCAAGCGACTGCAATGCCCACTGAGTATCGGCAGCCGCATCAACTCCGGAGAACGTCTGATAGCTTGCACCGAGGCTGGTACTGCGGGAATCAAAAAAAGGCAGCGCTATCTCATAGTCAGACAATCGCTTGCCGGCGTAGACTCCGATACCCAGACGGTCTGACTTCATTTTCTTTTCCTGTACAACTTTCCCTGCACCGAGTGCGGTTCTCAGCTGAAAGGTCCACGCGGGCTCAGCCGGCGGCTTCGCTGCAGCGGGTGCAATTGCAGGTTGGTCGCTTTTTTCTGCGGCAGGCGACTGCTCCGTTGCAGGAACAGATTCATTGGCGAACGCAAGTCGCGCGGACACGACCGACAACATCAGACATGTTCCGAGAGCTACCGGAGATGCTTTGCGGGCGAATGATAAATTCATGTGCGAATCCCTTTTAATCAGCTAAAATCTTTTGCCAGAAACACACCACCGCTCATCACATGCCCATCGAAATGACCCAGACTCGCTGATTCTCTTTACGGTCAAAGAACAAGTTCGGCTCGATGTAGCTTGCCAAACGCAATTTAACCAGTGCACGCAATTCAAGGCCGGCACTCCAGTTTCCGTTACCCCAACCGGCGTCAACCAACGCTCTGACGTACTTTGATCTGAATCCACCTTCGACCCCAAAAGCAGGCTTCAGGGCAGCTGAAGAAGGACGGTTGATTTCACGCATTTCCCCTGAAAGCCTGACGAAACCTGGACCGTCGATGGGTGAGATGCTGAATCCGACGTTGACGACCTGCTTGATAAGGTCTGGAGTTCCAAGAAAGTCGGATCCCTTGAGGGCAGGCAGATTTGCGAAGGCCGACCGGGCTGCTTCATAAAACTTTGTGTCACCGACGTTGAGGATCGCCAAACCGAAGGTGGGCGACATCGCCTCGATGGGCGTTACCATCAGACCCAAATCAACTCCGACACCCTGACCAATTGCAATGATGTTCTTTAATGTCTCGCGAGGTTCGATGGCCTCGTTGAGCGTCAGATTGGCTCGTCCGCCCTGTGCGCGCAGCTTATAATAGGGCGCCGCACCAACACTCACGCGGCCATCAAGAAAATTATGTGCGTATCCCAACCGAGTGTCCGAGTCCGCAAGCAGGCCGAGGTCGGCAAGTTCGGGTAGAAGTTTTGCATGCACACCCAACCCGAAATCAACCGACTCAGTCTGGGCGAAACCCCAATGACGGCTTACAAAATAGTGTTGTAATTCAATCCCGAGTGCAGCCGTCCGTGACGAAATCACATCACCAATTTTGATGAATCCGTCGATCTGCTTGGACGTGTCTGAACCACCCGTCATTTCTTTTAGCGAATCGAGGATTTTGTTTGCATCATCAACCATCGCTCCGATTCCTGATGAACCGAAGCTGCCGGATGCATTCACTTCAGCAAAAGCGGCGAACCACGAATCGAGGCGCGCCAGACCCGCTGGGTTATAAAAGAGCGCGTTTTGATCGTCGGCAACCGCTGTGAAGGCGCCACCGAGAGAGGCCGGGCGCGAGCCGGTGATTTGGTAAGGCAGACGCAGCGACGGTGCTTGCGCCCATGCAGACACACTTCCGGATGCCAGCAAAAATCCGCAGGACACCTTAAGTAACAGACTCTTCATTCGCAGACACTCCTCTGTGGTCCATGGAGGTGTTTCCCACGGAAACACCTTAGTCTAAAAAGAGCATCACCGATTAGACAACCGGGTTCGTCAATGCGGTGTCATGCCAAAGCCGGCAGCTTATTCGTATCTGGACACGATTGTTTTGCAGTAGTCCAGCCATTCGCGTGTCACGCGGGTGGTTCTGCCATCGACAGCGGCTTCCCTTGCACAGGAAAGTCCATTGCGCACTTTTTGAAGATCCTGCTCGGCATGCATTGCAGCATGCTCACTTTGCTCAATCAACTTCATCAGCCTGATGCGGTTCGAAAATCCAACGTATGGTAGCGCAGACGTCAGCTGAAGGGGTGAATCAATGGTGCGAGGCATTACCTTGCTTTCTTCCACGGAAGCCGCGGGCCCTGACGGGGTGAATGAAGCGTCCGTGAGGGCCTGACGAATATCCGCGATTTCCGCCCGCTCTTTCAATTCCCTGTTCTGTGCACTGCAATGGCTGGCCTTTTCCCATTCAACTTGCAAATCGACAGCATGTTTCTTCGATTTCGCCTCGGCCCACTCTCGGTTGTTCAGCAACTCAAGATTTTCGGGCGACAACTTGATGCTGAATTGACTGATGATCATTTGCAATCGTGCGCGGGCATCATTCAAAGCCGCAATCTTGCAGTCTGCCTCGCGCAATTGGTACTCAAGAGATTTCTTTCGCACATCGACGAACAAATGTTTCGCCAGCCAGTAGAGCCGGGGTTTGCCCAACAGGGCTGCACTCTCCGACTTCTTGAGAACTTCACGATATAGTTTGCGCGCCTGCAGAAGACCCTCATCAACGCGCGAACGCAACTCACAAACCATTTGCCACTCTCGTGCAAAACGTTCTGCGGAATCGTTCAACAACTTCAGTGCCGGGTGTCGCTGCGTTTGTTCTGCGAAAAGGCGTTCCACATCGTCCAAAACAGACTGCGGATCATCCTTCATCTTTTTGATTGCATCTTCAATGGCCGTGCTCGCCATACAACAGGCTCTCCTCGGCTGTTTTCATCATTGACCGCATGCTTTCAACTGCGCTTTTCCAGCGCCTGTGCGCATCTTCCTGCTGTTCGATTTCAAATGCATTCAGACAAAGGAATTCGTTTTGAATCTCCTGCTGAGCCTGATTCAAGCGACGAACCCAGTCACCTTCACAATGATCCGTGCGGTTGTGTATTTTTCCCGACAGCTGATGAACGTTTAAATCCTTTTCCCGTGCATCGTGTTCCAGGCTTTTCTTCAGAACTTCATTGTGGGCGGCAGTTTGTGTAAATCTTCCTGCAAGTTCTTTTTTTATCTCGTTGTCAACAGCTCTGGTGAAGTCCTCAAAGACGGTCGCAAAGTGCTCGCCGCAATCCACCAGCAGAGTTTTATTCTCCAATGCTATCAGCGCAGACAGTCGCTCACATTCGCGCAGCCTCTCGACAATTTCAGCATTTTTTTTCTGTTTGAGAAGTTCCATTTGCTCGATTTGTGCCTCATCTCTCTGCGCACTTTTCGACCAACGGATGATTCTCAGGCGATCGAGAAGACTCACTCGCGTTGAAGCAGATTCTGCGCGCTTCTCCTCTTTTGTTAATCTTTCCTGAATCAGACAGACTTTTTGCTGCGACGATTCAAGTTCTTTTTGGATCTGCTCAAAAGCCGACAGTTCGGCCCGCCAACGCCAACTCATCAGCAGGTCGCGGACATTTTCGGGAATGGACGCTTCAAAAGTATGCCACAATGCCCTGCGCCGGAGACTCCATTCAGCCTGAAAATCGCCGCGCGGATTGACGTAGTGACTGAACTGGCCGTCAACCTGAAGCACAGATCGTGGAACGCCCTCGACAAACGGACTGCCTGCACCACTCTCAAGCTGCGGCTCGGAGTTTCTGGTGAACTCATCCATCCGCAACAACTTCTCGAGTGAGGCGATGAGTTCTTTGTGCTTTTTGACAATCCTCTTGTCCTTTCCAGTTGAGGCAAAAATCCGAATTCTGGAAATGAGAACAGATAAGGTCCGACCGTCTGTCAGCGGCGAATTGATGTCGTTTTTGCTGGATTGTAAAGTGCGAACATTCATGCCCCCATTTTAACAGGACATGGCGACAAGCAATGGGAACTTTTGGCAGTCTGAGCTCTGTCGGGGGGAGCCTGAAAGGTAAATCAGCGACCGGCTTTGCCGCCGCCACTGCGCCAAAACTTTTCGACAAGCTTTTGTTCACTGCGAGAAAGCTTATCCCAGAGTCGGTGCAGCAAATCGGGCCGTTGCAAGGCCGTCCGACGCAACTGCTCATGCCGCCGGAAGCGCGCCACTTCCGAGTGATTGCCCGACAATAATACGCTCGGCACATTCTGCCCGGCAAATTCAACCGGATGAGTGTACTGAGGTGCCTCCAACAGTCCGTCCTCAAAACTGTCGCTCTTTGCACTCTGACTGTTGCCGAGCACACCGGGAACAAACCGGGCAATGCTGTCCATCATGCACACCGCCGCCGGCTCTCCGCCTGAAAGAACAAAATCACCGACCGAGAGTTCAACGTGCGCGCGGGAAGAAACAAACCGTTCATCAAAGCCGGCATAGCGGCCGCACAAAAAAATAAGGTGACCATCGGCACACGCGAGTTTTTGCGCCCACTCGTTATCGAAAACCTTGCCCCCCGGAGAAACATGTATGACCGTTGCCTTTGGAGTCTGCACAGAATCAAGCGCACGATTGCAAAGGTCGGGAAGAAGAACCATCCCGTCGCCGCCGCCGAGCGGATGTCCGTCAACACTGCGGCGCGGGTCTTCAGCAAATTCCCGCGGATTAACAAAATCTAAACTGATAAGACTTTTTCCGACACCGCGCGAAAAAACGCCTTCTTCGAGAAGTGGGGCGAACATTCGTGGAAACAATGTAAATGCTGTCATTCGAAGTGTCATTGCGCCTGTCCGTCCAAAAACTCGGGAACGTCACGCACGACGATACAGCGTTCTTTTTCGCTGATGCTCACAATGAAAGATTCGAGAAACGGAAAAAGAATTGTTTCGCCGCCGCCACTGCGCTCAATTTCGAGAGTTTCCTGAGCACCAAAGTTGTGGATCGCAATCACGACACCGCAAATACCCTCGCGCCCTTCCACCTCGACCCTGCAACCCACCAGGTCGCCGACGACATACTCATCCGCAACCGTGCTGATATCCCCGCGTGCGACAAACAAATGCGCATTGTAAAGAGCCTCGCATTCTTCGCGTCCGGAAACCTCGCGCAATTGAACGGCAAGTTTTCCTCCGCTGACGTAGGTGCTTTGAACGGTTGTCATGCGCTCGCCCTGCGCAGTCTGGAGCAGCAGCCGCGAATAACCGGGCCAATCGCTGCGGTTGTCTTGAGTCTTCAGAAAAAAAGCGCCGCGCACGCCGTGGGGACGCCCGACCTGTCCGAGCCACAAAAAACCTTCTGGCGTTTTGAGTGGAGACTGAGTTCCATGATTACTGCGCATTGTGACTCCATTGAGGCATTGAAACCCGACAGCTCGGCGATTTTGACAGAAACTGCCTGCTGGGATTTAACGACGACTCGCCTGCAGCGCAAGACGATTTCCGCAAGCTCAACAAAGCGTTCTTCACCGGGGTACCCGAGATGCTGAGTGACTACAGCCTTTTTCTGATTTCCCAGGCTTTTAGTGAGCTCGGTGACCACCTGTGGGCGCTTGGGCTGCGCAACTACCTGTTCGAAAATAGCCCTTGGACACCCGCCGCGGGACTCGCGGCGATCTTCTTGGTTCAGGCTATCCCCTTGTTTTTATTTGGGCCATGGCTCACACAATCGATCGGCCGCAGGTGGCGGAGCATCGCGCTCTCGGCCGACGCGGGTCGGATGGCCATTACTTTGGGCTTTGCCATTCTTCTCCTGACTCAGGGCAATTCCCTCGACTCTCCGACGATGGTGTTCACCCTCCTCGCAACGCAGTTTTTGCTGGAGCTCGGTTCACTCGTTTTCCAAAATTGCCGGAACTGTCTTGTTCCCGTGTTGTATCCCCGGCCTGAAGACATCACACGTGCGCATTTGTGGGCGAACGTCGCCAGTCTTTCGGCTGCAGGGTTGGTTCCTCTGTTTTTCTTTGCTGCCATGCCCGCAGGCGGGCGCATCGACATCGAGTGGCTCATGTTTGCGGCCTTTATTGACGCAATCACCTTCTCAATCAGTGGCGCCGCTCTTTTCGCACTGAAGCGTTCGAAGGCACTCCGCGAACTCGAGAGCAACACACTTAACATTCCGAAGGCGGTGTCATCGCCGCTCGAATTGCTTCGGCAGGGAATCACTACTGCGCGGAAATACCCTGCGGTCATCCGCATTTTATTGTTTTCCTTTCTTTATAACCTGCTTCTCATGGGACCCGTCGAAATTGGTCTTGTCACCTTTTTGCGGCAGGATCTCGGCTTGCCGCCGGTTGCGCTGGCAATCAACCTGCTGGTTTTTCTGGGCGGAGTTTTTGCCGGCACTTTTCTCGCCAATGCCCTCTGGAAATCGGGCGGCGCGCACCACATGCGACGCTTTTCTTATTCTATCTTCTGGGACGGTGTGACTTTCTTTCCGATTTGTCTGTTCGCACTTCTCAGGAATCAATTGTCCGCGGGTTCCTTCCAACTCGGACTGGTTCTTTTATTTTTTGCCCACTACATGATCGTCCCGTTCGTCAGGGTCAGTCGCTTGGCTGCCATTCAAACGCAGGCTAGCAAAGACGACTGGAGCTCTCTGCTTGGTTTCCACGCGATAGCGGTCGAAGGTGCTGCAGCTGTTTCTGTCATCTTCGTGGCCTTCCTTTTGCCGGACATGTCGGGCAACTCACTTCTGGCGTGGGGCGGAAGCGGCGCGACCCTCTGCGGTGTGGCCGGTTTGTATCTTCTCAGGCAAAATGCAGCGAAGGATAAACGCGAGGGGACATTCCCTGACTGCGCCAATGAATCGAACAAAGGCGGCTGAATTGAAAGACTCACAACCAACGCTCTATATCGTCGCAACGCCAATCGGCACGCTGGCCGACTGTTCTCCGCGCGCGCGAGAAATTCTTGCCACGGCTGGCTTCATTGCTTGCGAGGACACGCGCAGAACCAAAGAATTATTGTTGGCCCTCGATTTGCAGCATGGACCGCTAGTCAGCCTGCACGAGCACAATGAACGAAACAAAACCGCCGAGCTCGTCGAACGCCTGCTGCATGAGAAACAAAAATGCGCAGCATTGGTCAGCGATGCAGGAACTCCAGCAATCAGCGATCCGGGTGCTTTGTTTGTCGATGCGTGCCATTCCGCCGACATCCGTGTAGAGAGCGTCCCTGGCCCCTCGAGCCTGCCTGCTGCCGCAGCGGCTTCCGGATTTCTCCGTCCGCGCATCATTTTTTCAGGCTTTCTTTCGCGCAACGGCAAGGAGCAACGTGAAGAATTTGACCGCTGGAAACACTGCTCCCCATGTGTTGCTGTGTGTTTTGAGAGCCCCAACCGGGTTCTGCAAACCCTTAAAAATGCGTCCGAGACTTTTCCCGACGGCGTGAACGTCTGCGTTTCTCGTGAGATTTCAAAAAAATTTGAGGAGCATATCCGTGGCTCGCTCGGTGAAGTCCTGCAAAAAATTTCTACCCTCGAAACGCTGCGCGGCGAATGCGTCATATGCTTCGACCTTGCGGGCGGCATGCAGGCCGAGAATTCACAGCCCAAACTGACACTCGAGGAAGCCACAAATCTGGCTCACGAAATTATCTCGTCAACACCCAACGCGCGTGTCAAAGAGGTCACCAAACAGCTTGCCGAAAAGCATCAGCTGAATGCAAAAGAGCTCTACAACGCAGTGATCGGGAGTCGCAAATCGTGAGTCAGGTCAGCAATCGCTACACGCGCAGCGAATGGCTGCACATCGAAAGGCAGCTTGACCTGTGGTTCGCAGAAGGGCACGCGCGCCATTCATTTCTTCCCTACCACGCATCTCAGATACCCGAAGCACTCGCACTCTTTGCATGCTCGCTCTATAAACGTGGAGCCGCAGGAATAGTCGAAATAGAAAGCGGAATTCAGAAACCCGCACCTGCCCGCCGACAAAAACAAATTCAAGAGCATCACAAAAGTTATCAGACTTGGGATGAGTTCTTTTCCGCGGAGCTCAAAATGAACGGAGACATCCGTGGATACACCGTGATTGCGGATGCCAAGGTCGCCGAATTGCACCCGTTGATTGCAGCACGCTGCGGCGCGGAGGGCGTGCGAATTATCAGGGTCGCGGGCGGCGAAAACAATAAAAATCTGAATGCAGCCTTGGAGCTCTGCGAACAACTGGATCAAGAATGCAGAGAGGTTGTTGTGGTGGGCGGGGGACTGACCTGTGATCTCGCCGCATTTGCTGCAGCTCTGCTCGGCCTAAAAATCACCCTCGTTCCGACCACTCTGCTTGCTCTTGTCGATGCCGGCCTCGGCGGAAAGACCGCAGTCAACCACCCTATTGCAGGCAAAAACCAAATCGGACTTTTTTCTGAAATACAATCTGTCGTTTGTGTGCGGGACACGCTGACGACTCTCTCGTCTCTTCAGCTGCGCGAAGGTTGTGGGGAAATTCTCAAACACGCGTGGCTTTCCGGCCGCTTTGCAGAATGGAAAGTTGCGGTCGAAAAAATTTTCTCAACTCATCCTGCAGCAGCTTTCCAAGATCCAGACGTCATCAATCTGATCAGCGAGAACGTAAACTTCAAGCAGGCTGTGGTCGCGGTTGATCCCTTTGAGGAAAACCTGCGCGTGCTGCTGAATTTGGGGCACACGCTGGCCCATATGCTCGAGGGACTCAATATTTCGGCTTCCGGCCGGACAGAAAAGTTCAACGAACTTTCACATGGAGTTGCTGTCGCTCTTGGTCTTCACACGTTGCTCAAATGCGGCCTGCTCCGTCGTGCGCCCGAAGGCTACATAGAAGCTCTCGAGGCAATCTGCGGACATCTGCGCGCGAAATTCCCGCTCTTCACACTGGCACAAGACGAAGTAAAGGCTTTACGCTTGCTGAGGCAAGACAAAAAGAACTCTGCCGCACCTCTGTCGGACTCTGTCCGTTGCGTGCTTCCGGAATATGGAGAACTTGCTTTAATCCCGGATGCGACTGATGCAGGGACAACAGTTGCGCGCTCAGTCAGGAATATTCCGGCCACCACCCTACTGCAGAAAATCAAAGAGAGCGGGGTCTTTGCATGAATATCAAGCGCCACTCCCCGGAACGCCATGATCTGCTCACAGATCAACTCTGGCTGACAATTGATTCAGAACAGCGCATCGCCACTGTGAATTTCGACATCCCAAAATCACGTAACGCTGTCTCTCTTCAACTGGCTGAGGTCTTGTGTGACTTGAGCAGGCAGATTGCCGGCCCAGACCTCAACGGTCGATTCGGCAAAATGATTCGGGAGAAGCAGATTCTCGTTCTCGTATTGCGCTCGCATTGTCCGGATGTGTTTCTTTCTGGCGGAGATCTGCGTGAACTTGCTGGCGCAAGTGAGGCTCAGGGGCACATCTTCATTGGTCAGATGCGAGAATTCACACAGATGCTGCGCACCGGACCGTTGGTCAGCATCGCCGTGCTCAATGGTGTGGCGGCCGGCGGCGGAGCAGAAATCGCGCTGGCAACAGATCTGCGCGCCATCGTATCGTCAACTGCACGGATCCATTTTGCTCAAAGCCTTTGGGGTGTGCCCGCCGGTTGGGGAATGATGACAGACCTCACCAACAAAGGCGTGTTTTTCTCGGAACGCAGGCGCGGGATCGCAATGGCCGCGCAGGATTGGCTGGACGTTCAGAAACTCGAATCACTTGGTCTTGCTGACGCACGCTTCGACAACTCGGCACACGCAGATGAAGCGTGCATGCAATGGCTCGTCGGTTTTGCCAACCGCCTCGGACAATGCCCGCCCGAACTGCGAACTGCACTGATCGCCGAGCGGCCGCAGCAGCCGGCTGACAAACTTGCTGAATTTGATAAAGAACTCTTTGACAAGCACTGGCTTGCAGCGGAGCACCGCAACAGGCTGAACTCTTTTCTGGCGCAACGCAGTAAACAATCCAAAAGAGGGTGACATGATGGCGGCATTTTTGAATCCATTTCTCTTGCCTGTTCTTTGCTTGGGGCTTGTCGGCGCTTGCGGAGTCAAATCCGCCCCAACACCGCTGCTCGATTCGCCCCCTTCCGAACTGAATCTTGAAAAAGACAACCGGGCTGCAGAAAAAAAAGCGCGCGAAAAACAAAAGGAAAAACAGAAGCCATGAGCAAAGCCGAGGTCTGGCCCAAAACCCGCTTCTTTGATTTATTTTCTGCCGACCATCCTATTGTTCAGGGTGGAATGGTCTGGGTGAGCGGAGGCAAACTCGCAGCAGCTGTCTCCGAAGCGGGAGGGGTTGGGCTGATTGGTGCTGGTTCGATGAAACCCGAACTTCTTCAACACCACATCCGTAAGGCCAATTCACTGACCACACGCGAATTCGGTATCAATATACCGCTGCTCTATAAAGATGTGCAGGCGCAACTCCAGACCGCAGTAGATGAGGGCGTGCGGCTGTTTTTCACCAGCGCCGGCTCACCTAAGCTGTTCACCGGTTGGCTCAAAAGTCAGGGTTGCAAGGTCGTTCACGTGGCCAGCACACCCGAGCTGGCATTGAAGTGCCAGGATGCCGGCGTTGATGGAGTTGTGGTCGAAGGTTTTGAGGCCGGCGGTCACAATGGGCGTGATGAGCTCACAACACTGGTTCTTCTCCAGCAATTGCAAGGAAAAATGAATATTCCGCTGATTGCGGCGGGCGGGATCGGTTCGGGGGCTGCCATTGCTGCCGCGCTCGCGCTCGGAGCTGATGGCGTGCAGATCGGCACCCGTTTTGCGGCGACCGTTGAAAGTTCAGCGCATCCGGCTTTCAAGCAGGCCATGGTTAATGCCGGCAACACCTCAACATTCCTGCGCATGAAAAAGCTGGTTCCCGTCAGGCTTCTGGACAACCCATTTAGCGAAACGATCAGGATAGCAGAGGAAACTAACGCCGACTCGGAACAACTCGCCAAAATCCTTGGCAAAGGAAGGGCCAAAGCAGGAATGCTCGAGGGCGATTTGCAGGAAGGTGAACTCGAGATTGGGCAGATTGTTTCGATTGTTAAAGACATCCCCACATGCAGGCAACTCATTGAGGCGTTTGTCGCGGAATATTCCCTCGCAAAAAGCCGCTTGCGTTAAGCTGCAAAAATTACGTCACTTTATCCAATTAATTTTCATAAAATAAATTATTTTTTGATTGAATTACTCTTGTTTTATGCGGGTTTGTGGGAAGTATTTTCCGCCCGAATTTTTTTTTTATTCCTGTCATTCCCTCGATTTAGAAAAAATCTCGGTGAAGCCGGCTAAAGACTTCCCAGCACTCCCCGAATCAATTGGTGAAAGTTTTGCAGCACAGAGCAATGGATGCTCACAAGCTGCAGGGCTTGGGGCAATTGTTCACTAAGAGGTTCATGGAGGAATCGCTCATGGGTTTGCGCATCGCCAGCAATGTTCAATCTCTCACAGCGCAGAGAAATCTGAACGCCACTTCGGAAGCCAACAGTGCAAGTATGGAAAAACTTGCTTCGGGCTTTCGAATCAACAAAGCCGCGGACGACTCCGCCGGTTTGGCTATCTCCGAAAAATTGAAGGCCGACATTCGCGGTCTCAACATGGCTCGGAGAAATGCCAGCGACGGTGTCTCGCTCATTCAAACTGCAGAAGGTGGGTTGAATGAAGTTGGAAACATCCTCGGCCGCCTGCGCGAACTAGCGGTGCAGGGTTCTTCCGACACCGTGGGCGACACCGAGCGTGGATTCCTCAACAAAGAATTCGCCCAGCTCAAAAACGAAATCACACGCATCTCGCAGTCGACCGAATACAACGGAACCCTGCTGATTGGCGGCGACGCAGACAGCATGGATGAAAATCTCAAGGCTCGCAGCAACGCTTATCCCCTCGAGATTCAGATTGGCAAAAACTATTTTGCAAGCGTCGATTCAAAAGATCAGGGTTCGCCCATCAACGTGCTGCGGATCGACCTGCAGGACATCAACTCCACTGTAGGTGAGGACGGCCTCAATCTTGGAGCGGCACCGGATGACGGCGCACATGTTAACAACAAAGAGTCGGCACAGCAGTCCATCGACCGGCTGGATCAGGCAATCACCAAGGTTTCCGGCTACCGTTCTACACTGGGCGCACTGCAAAACCGGCTCAACTCGGCAATCTCAAACCTGTCGGTACAGGCAGAAAACGCCAACGCCGCCAACAGCCGCATTCGCGATACCGATTTTGCGGATGAGAGCGCGAAGCTCACACAGACGAATATCTTGAAGCAATCGGGTGTTGCGGTCCTTTCGCAGGCCAACCAAACTCCTCAGCTTGCACTGAGATTGCTTGGCTAAGACCTCAGGACGTGACACAACCCTCCTTTCTGCGGGTCGATTCCCCTGATCGGAGAAACGTCAATGGCAATTGCCCTTATAGGTGCTGGTGCAGCAGGCGCAGCCTGCGTCTCGGTCCTGCGTTCACGCGGGGCCGAATTCTCTATTTTTGAAAAATCGCGCGGAGTCGGCGGACGGTTGACAACACGACGGGTCAGCGGCGTTCTTCCCGCAGGCGAGCTCGCTTACGATCACGGCGCAGCCAAATTCTCTCTGAATGACACCCTGATCCATGCGCTGTCGGGCAGCATCGGAGAATCAACTCTGCAACCGTTCGCAGGAGAATACGTCGCGCAACCGACAATGCCTCAACTGGTAAAAGACCTGCTCGGATCTGCAAAAATCAATACCCTGACCGAAATCGAAAAGATTGAGGGCAAAGCCGGTGAATGGTGGTTGGTGATAAAAAATCAGGAAAACCACTCTGCAGCACTGCAAAAAGCCGGCCCATTCAGCAAGATCATATGCACGGCCCCTGCCCCGCAGGCACTCAAGTTGCTGGCCGAGGTGAACTGCTCATGGAAAGACGAACTCAAAAAAATTTCGTATGATCCCTGCTGGGCATTGATGTTCACGCTGCGCGGTGAAAATGCACTTGTATCCCTCCCAGCCGATGAAACATTTTCCGGTTTGACGCAACAACACTGCAAAGCGGGAAGGACCCGCCATGGTCATTTTCAATCGTGGGTCGCACATGCCGGAAGCACTTGGAGCTGGACTCACCTCGAAGAAACAGCAGAACAGGTCAATGCGCTGCTGTTGCCCAAAGCTTTGCACAAGCTGGGTTCTTCGGCCGATCAGGTGATTCACTCTACGGCCCACCGTTGGCGTTATGCCACAGTGCGAAATCCACTTGCAGTCGACTTTCTATGTGACCAATCTGCCGGACTTTTTTATGCGGGAGATGGTTGCCGCGGCACAGGTGTGGCAGGGGCTCTGCAGAGCGGGCTAAGTGCCGCAGGAAGCCTACTCATCTAAAGCGCTTAGACCGACCAAGCCAACCCACCCCTCCACAATCTTTTCAAAAAGCTCAACAACACTGAAGTTTTACCGTCCCCCTGCCGATATCCTCCAAGGTGGAGAACGTGGCGTTGGGGAACAATCAAATGTCTCTGTACAGGTTTGCCGTATACCCATGTCTGGCTTTGATTGCTGCATGCGGAACCTCAAGGTCAACGCGCAATTCACTTTGCAGCAACGTTAAGGCTGTTGTTGACACGAAGGTGGCACCGCCCGTTGCCAACAAGGACTACGATCCGAGTGCTGCACTCCTGCTATTCAAGGCAACATCCGACAAGTTGGCGCTCGAATCGCGTTGCAATGCCCGGCTCGTACAAAGATTAAACGTCAAGCAAATCAAAACGAACGGCGCCCTCGAAGAAGCCAGCGCACCTATCCAATTCGAAAAGCTCAAACTTCAACTCGAGACGGGTGAAAACAACCTTGAACTGCACACGTCGGCACATTGCTTTTTTCGGGTGTGGGATTCAAGATCGGAAAATCAGCTGAAGAACAACCCTGCAATCGGCATCGAACCAATCCGCAGCATGCTGCAGAACCTCAACACGCGCTATCAACTTTACAAATCGATGCTGACTTCACCGCAGCAGCTTGTGGTGTTTGCAAAAGATGGCACACCGGTCACATTCAATTACACCTTGCAGACAACTCCCATTTACGAAAGTTTTTTTGCCGAGGTCGATAAAAAAAGGTCGCGGGAATTTGAGGCTGTCATCGGCAGGGAGTTGAGCAAGAGCTCCGTACTTCTCGATGAGCTTGTTCTCCATGAATGCAGAGCCGATGAGAAGAATATTCGAAGGCTACTGGACGAAGAGGAGCGTGCTGGTGTCACAAACGAAACGTCGTTCGCATTTTATCTGCAGAAAAATGCGAACAACAAAGTACTCCAGGATGTGGTCCGCTCGCGCGCCTTCACGTCGGGAAGGCATGAGTTGTGTTTTTCGCAGACCGACATGGTTGTTGCGCCAATCCGTCTCTCAGGGGTAGTCTCCGCCCAGCAGCAGGCAGTTCTTGAGGCTATCAGCCAGGCACAAACAGCAGACATCGACAGATTCGACGCCGTCACCAAAAACAAGACAACCGACGCGTTCATCGTAAAAATAGAGAGCGGTAAAGCCGTCGTGACACAACCAACTCCCGCTGGATTCACTGAATGTGAGCATAGCGCAGTTTATCCAGGCTATTCAGTGGCAAATATTTTCGCACAAAGTCTTGAGAAAAATTACTACCCGCGCTGGAACTTCGACACAATCAACCGGTCGCAGATGCACACACTTTTCGACTCGCTTTTTCCAAAGTACAGTCCAAAACCATTTTCAGGGGTTGAGTTTGGCAACGCAATCACTCAGGCGGTGCGAGCATCCCTCTGCACGCTTATCGGTAAAAACCACGACTCATCAGGAAATTGTACGACTGTCGACGATGAACTCATAGGCCGCTGTCCGTCATCCACTACTTTTGTGGAAAGGAACCATGCCTACATTGCCAAAAGCCTTCACATCGCATCCACTTCGCCGTTGCATATGCTCAGGCGCATGCGCGACGACAGTCCGCTGGCGCTCACTCTGCCTCTGGTTGCACTGCGTGATTTCATTGATTCAGGCTGCGATTCTCAAAACAATTGCTCGTCTGAGGCAATTCAGCTGAAAGACGTTTTTAGAATTCTTGACTCACAGACTGTCACTACCGCCTCAGGCATTCAATTTGCACCAACAGTGGCACTCGATGGCTTCAGCATTATCAACTATGACGAAGACCATCAGTTTCATTGCAGCTTTACTCCACGCAATAACCGCGACCAATCGAACTTGGCATTCCAGGCATTCGCGAAAGACTCTGAGCAAATCCTTGCTCAGGGTATCAGCGATGGCCAAAGCACAACATCTTTCAGGCACCGCTTTGGTGCGCGCTTCTTATACCTGAAGTGTGTCGCTGCAGGTTACCAGAGAATGTACAACACCGCAGATACAGTTCATGGACTTGTTCAAAATTTGAAATTCTTGGACGTCTCTTTCGTTCAGTCAGCAGTGCCGGCTATCAATGGTAAACACCAATTGAGCAATTCAGAAATTCTCACTTCGGGTGTTCCGCAAAAATTCCCATTCGCGCGGCTTTTTTTCAAAGACTCCATCATAAACGAGAGTCCTCCCGAACTCGCAGCCCGTCTCCTTGCCGGACCTCACGTGAGAATAAATTTTTGTGATGCGGGTCGAAGCGCCGCGGATGAAGGCAACGGACTCGGAAACCTCAGTTTCTGCAAGCCCGAAATCAACCCGAACTTAGATTTAAAAAACTTCGAGAGCGAACTTCAAAACGTTCCGGCACACATCACGTTCCTGACTCAGTTGCCAGGCTGGCTGCAGGAAAAAGAACGCAGCAAGTACGGCTCGATCATTTATCCGGAAGAAAATTTCTCTGCCGATTCGGCCCGCTACTTTTTCACCGCCGGCGACAGCGGTACAACCATTTCAGCTTTTGGCTTATTTCCAGTCATGATGCTGAGCACGGTTCAAGATCGCCCTGTCTCGGGTGGTCTTGCCGTCGTTCCCACCTCCGGCGGGCAACAGGTGCAAAGCGGACAAAACAACTGCAAATGATCAGACTAAGTGACATACCGAATGCAATAAAAATTTGATGCCCGAGCCGAACATTAGCATGTCCAGCCCGGGTCGATGACTCTCGTGCTCAGGAATTTTTAGAAGCAACTTTCCTGACGGATCGGGGTACAGTAACGCTCGATTTGTCCAAAATCGAGTGCAAAATCAACTTGCAAAGCATGATCGTTGTAGTCTGTGTCAATTTGCCCCGATGTCGACGACGAACCGCTCTTGAGTCCAAAAATCGGTGAGTAGCCATTTCCACCATTTCCACCAACCGCAACGGAAGAGGACGGCGCGGAAATCTGGTTCTTCACATCACGTTCACAGGTCTGCGTTGTCTGCAGATTTCCTGCTTTGAAAATGTCGGTCAACGGCGAATAATTGAAACCACCAATTGCTGCACCACCGTTGGCCACAGGCCCCTGACCGCCGGTTGCGCTGCCATTGACACCCTGATCAATCTCACCCTTTTGGAAACACAACCAGCGTCCCTCACGTCCAAGCTCGTCCTGCATTTGATCGTGCGCCTGAGGCCCCAGAACATCAGAAACAGCAGACGACATATCCGGATATTTGCTGTCGTTGATTCGAATGTTGCGGTTATTCCAAATGGCGTTGACCTGCAGCTTGTCGACACACAGCGCATTTTGATTGATCGCTGAACCCGTCACTTGCGTCAGCGTTGCTCCGCCGCCATCGCCTCTCGCAGTGCCGTCTGCCGAAACACCACCATTGTGGTTGTTGATTGAATTCGATGAAATTCGGTAAATACGGGCATCCTGATCGGATGAATTCACGCAATAATTTCCGTTGTTCACTGAGGAATTGGACACGGCTACAGCATCACCGCCACGCCCTGCGGGAGATCCATCGGCGAGTTTTTTGAAGTGATTCACTTTACGGGTGTCGCTCGTGAAATCGGTCAACGAATTTCCCCAAGACCACAAGCCTGCAACTCCGAAGTGCCCTTTCCAGAAGCGTGCGTTTCCGCAGACACGATGGCCGTGACACAGCCGTCCGTCTTTCCACTCGAAGATGTTGATGGTTGACGCTGACGGAATCTGATAGGAACCTTCATGACAGTTCAGAAACATCGTTATTTCACGACCGGCGGTCTTACCACTCGTATCCTGCATGCGCAGGACCAAATCCTTGCACTCACCATATGCGAGCTGTCCGTATGCTACAGCGAGCAAGAAAGTACATGCGCGGGCGGTCTTCAGGTTCAATTCAAGCATCGGCAATCCTCCTTGTTGTTCAACGGCCAATCAGACGATTTACTGCGATGACTCAATACAAAACACTTTTTGTTCTTTCGGGTCGGATACTGGACGAAAGACAAACCGTGAGTCAAATTGAACAACAAAGTCTTTCCTTATTCTCATGGTTGCGGAGACTCTCATGTCGCCACCGGTCAAATCCTACGCCTGCACGAATCCACTTTTGGGTGAATACGTTTACAACTGTTTTCAGCCAGAGGATGAAAATCTTGCTGAAGTTCGCCGGCGCGCCGCACAACTGAAACTTCCCAACATTCACGTGGGAGCAATGGACGGACTTCATCTTGAAGTCATCCTGCGCGCCACAGGCGCAAGGAAGGTTGTCGAAATCGGAGCTCTCGCAGGCTATTCAGGTTTGTGTATTGCCCGCGCTCTGCCTGCCGACGGACATCTTTATACCTTTGAATATTACGAGAAGAATGCGGCAGTGTGTATAGAGACATTTGCCAAGAACAATGTGTCGGACAAAGTCACGGTCATTCAGGGTCCTGCGCTCTCAAACCTTGCGCTTGTCGAGCAACACGGCCCCTTCGACGCTATGTTTATTGATGCCGACAAAAGCAATTACCCTGAATATCTTGACTGGGCCGAAAAGAATCTGCGCATCGGCGGCACGCTCATCGCAGACAATACCTTCGCGTGGGGACTCATTCTACAATCCGAATTTGATACCGAGGCGCAAAGAAATGATGCGAACGCAGTTCTTCTTTTCAACAAGCGCGTCGCTGAAAGCCCGCGCTGGCGCGCAACCCTGTTGCCCACAGGCGAAGGACTCACGCTGGCTGTCAGGGTATCCTAAAAAGGGCTGTTGGCTTGCCTGCTCAAACAGCAGCAATCATTGTTGGAGACACATTGACCTAAAGCGACCACGCCCTCAGATAACTGCCATCAGGATCATAATCTGACTGCTGCTTTTGAGTGTTGAACTTGCGGCCGCCGCGCGGATCAAAGCTGACTCCCGCAATATAGGCCCAATTCCCCCAGTTGCTGGCCACGTCATAGTCCACTAAGAGCGATTCAAAAATCCACGCACCAACTGTCCACGGTATCTGCATATCGTGGATCATAAAACTGGCAACATTCTGCCTGCCTCGATTGGACATAAATCCAGTCTGAATCAGCTCTCGCAGGTTGGCATCGATGAACGAATTTCCGCTCCGGCATGCCAGAACGTCGGCGATTTTTTGCTCAACACCTTGTCCGTCGGTGGCTGTTTCATCGAATACTTGCCGACGGGACAGCCCCTCGGGAAAAAAGAATAGTTTGCCTGAACGAAACAGATGCAATTTGAAAAAGTCACGCCACAGAAGTTCAAAGATGACCCAGTATGTGCTTTTATTGGCGCCATTGAGCTGCTCGTAGCGCCTGATCTCCTGAAAAACCTTCAGCGGCGAGAGACAACCGTTTGCAAGCCACGCCGAAAACAAGGTTGAGTCTGCCGGGCACAGCATGCCATTGCGTGTCTCGTAATAACTCGAAACCTTTTTGCTGATAAAAAGATAATGCTCGACTCTTTGCAGCGCCGCATCAATTCCACCCTGCAGGATTGCAGATTTATCGGCGGGTGCATTCATCTTGCGGACACGCTCAAAAACAGCAATTTCATTTGGCAAGATCTGCATCAGATTTGGCGCAAACGATTTAACCCCAATCAAGAACGCTTCAGAGACATCTGATATCCGCACGCCAGCTGTCTTCAACGACAAATGAGCAGGCTGTTCCGCCGCTGCGGGCGCATCATCAGAGCGTACGAGCGCATCCAATCCGCGCTTTTCGACCTTGGTGCGAAACTCTGTGAATGTCTGCGGCATCTGTGACAAGGAAAACGGCAGGGCATCCGGCGGGATCAAAAACTGCGACCAGCCATTGCTAATTTTAAATCCCTGTTTGTGGCCGGCAAGAATCAATTCGCTTTCGATGCCGCGCTCCTCAGGAGCGCATTCATTGCAAAAGTGAAGGCTGCTAATGTCGTTTTCAGACATGACTTCGGGGATGACCTTCTCCGGAGGTCCATGCAATTCGACGAGCGTATAACCGCGGCGGCGGAGCTGAAGGCGTAGATTTTCGAGCGACTGCGCAAGAAACCTGCGGCGATGCCAACCAAGGCGTGGAAGTCCGGCTTCTGTTACCTTCATCTGCCGCGGATCGTGAATATAAACGAATGCAATCTCTCGCGCCTGTTTCATTGCAGACTCGAGGACAGAATTTTCAGTCAACCGCAGATCACTGCGAAACCAATAAAGAGTTTTCATCCAGTCATTACCTGCGACAAATTTTGGTTGTTGCGCCTTCCAAGTGTACACTCAAGGAAAGGAGAGTGCATATGAAAGTACGTCAGGTTGCTCGAATTCTTCAGTCACAGGCCGTCTCGGAAGGCGCCGGTGTTACCGTCCGGCGCAGCATCGGCACGCAAGCAATCCGAAATCTGGATCCTTTTTTAATGCTCGATCATTTCGGCAGCGACAATCCAAACGAATATATTGCCGGCTTTCCAGATCATCCCCATCGTGGTTTTGTGACGTTCACCTACATGCTCGACGGCCATATGCTCCATCAAGACAGCATGGGCAACCGCGGAGATCTGCGAGCAGGAGGAGCGCAATGGATGAAAGCGGCCGCAGGCGTGATCCATTCCGAAATGCCGCAACAGAGTCAGGGACTCATGCGCGGCTTTCAGCTTTGGATAAATCTTCCCGCACGTGAAAAAATGACTCCGCCGGAATATCAGGAATTCACTCCCGAGGCGATTCCCGAAATCGAAGCCGACGGTGCGCGAATCCGCATCCTTGCCGGCGAACACGCGGGAAACAGCGGCGTCATCCAAGACCCGTTCAGCAAGGTCAAATATCTCGACGTACGCTTGTCTGCTCATTCATCCTTCACGACAAACGTTCCGTCAGGGTTCAATGCCTTCGCCTACGTCTTTGAAGGAGATGCTCGCAGTGAAAACACCGCTCTGCCAAAGCATTCTTTCGTATTGTTTGGAGACGGAGAATCAGTCACCATTCATAGTGATGGGCATGACACAAGATTCATTTTGGTTGCGGGTCAGCCACTCAACGAACCGATTGTGCAATACGGTCCCTTCGTAATGAACACGCGTGCCGAAATCGAACAGGCATTTGCTGATTTTCAGTCGGGAAAATTCGCTCGCATCAAAGCCGACGTCAAAGGACATTAAACCGCGGCAAGCGGTGACCAAATGCGAATGTCGTCAATCTCGGCGGCTGTTGGCGCCCTGCGTTGCCAACCGGCCTTCAACGGCCGCTCAGACTCACAGCGCCATGCAGGCTGAATCCGTTTTTCGCGCGCGAATTTGAGCCTCTGAACACCACTCATCCGCCTGTCTGCCAGCCAACTTTGCCATTCTTCCTGCGCAATCACAATCAACCCTCGGTCATGACCGTGAGAGTGCACGAATCGATCCGGTGCATCGGTCAGCAATGTGAATGTCGGAATAATCTCACCACTCGCAGGGTCAACCCAGTCATTGTAGAGTCCAAGAGCAAACAAAAAAGAACCCTCGCGCGGCGAAAAGCGGACGATGTGGCCAGCACTCAAGCCAAAATAACAGGACTCCACCGCTGCCGAGATTGGCACCAAACATGTCTGACCCGAGTTGAACGCATCGCGAAAACTCGGGACGGAATAGATGCATTCCTCGACTGGGTTTCCTTTTTCATCGCAGACGACCTGACTGTTTTTTGCCCCATCAACGCGCGTTCGCTTTGGCCGAGACAGGCGCGCATTGTAAGTTTCAAAACTGAATGGCCATTGTTTCGACCAAGCCGGACAGAGTGAAAAATATTTTTCCTCGACGACACATTTTCCGGCTCCGTCGGCAAATACAACCGGAGCCCGCTCATTCTTTAAAAATCCGTGGGCCCGCAGATCAATCCCCTTGGAATCGCATCCGGTTGGGTCGCGCAGTTCCGGAAAATATCGCCCGATTTCACGCGGGCTGCTCTGCAAAGAAATAATGCTACACATAAAAATCAATCATTCCAATGCTTTATCTAGAGTCAAAAGTCCTGATTCTAATATAGGACAAAAATCTTCCGAATCATTGCACAAGACGAGTGCGGGACCGAGGAGACCACTCCGGAAATGAAAATTTGCGCTGGCATAATGGCTTTCAGCCTTTTGCTGTTCGGATGCAAGGAAGCTTCCGAACAGGCGCAATTTCTGCATTCCACCACCTCGCGAGCAAACGAATCCCGTTATCTTTCAAAGGGTCTGGTGCGACTGACGACAGCTTACACGATCGATAACAATCAGTTCAATTCCACATGTTCGGCAGCGCTCATACACACCCCTGAAGCATCGCTGAATTACTGCGTTGCCGTCAGCGCGGCACACTGTTTTCAGAACATTCCCAAGAGCGCCCAACACTCGATCGAAGTCCTCGACAGAACTGGAATTGTCATCAAATCTTACCGTGCCGCCGAGATTTACACTCACCCTGAATTCGTTGCGTCAGATGGCCCGCAGACTGCAGAACAAGCGGCAAACGATGTTGCCCTTATAGAATTCAAGTGTTCATTGCCCAATGGCATACAGCCAAGCAAAATTTTGGATATCTCCCAACTTCCAGCAAATGCATCGGTAACAGTCGCAAGTCATGAACGCCTGCCTGAGCAAAAGCAGGAACGCGAAAATTTTGTCAGCAGATTCCTATTTCCCGATAGTGCAAAGACTCCAGCTCCCGCCGCCCGCCTTCAGCTCCGCTCACTGCAGGTGCTGAGTACAGATTTTCCGATGACCGATAAAAAATATCCTGCACAACAGCTGGCCGGCTTCCTCTCGCTCGAACAAAATTCAGAACTGACAGCCTGCAGCGGCCACTCGGGTGCTCCAGCATTTTTTGAGCACGGCAACGAAATTTTTCTGGTTGCAACTGCCAGCTCGGGGCAAGGCTTCTGCGATGGAAATAATTTGCGTTTTACCCTGATGTCTCCACATGCCGATTGGATCAACAAAACCATGGAACACAAATTTGTGGTTCCTGCCCTGCTGCGCCCGAAAAAAGCAGAACCCCAAAAGACTGAGATTTCTGCAGTGCCGAATGAAGACCTGGAAGTGATTTCCCCAATTGCAGTGGCGACGGCTGCATCTACTTTTGCGACACCCTCCGCTGTCGTGGTTGATACCGCACCTGCTGCTGCAAAGCCCACTCCCGCTTCATTAAAACCTTCAGCTGCTCGAACAACACCCCCCGCTGACGCCAAACCCGCAGCTGCGCTTGTGAGGCTCAACGCAGCTGCTGCGATAATTCCTCAGAAGCTTCCGACCGCGAATCCTGCGATTCGAAAACGAGTCGAAAAAGTCAAACCGGCCGAGGCAGACGTGAAAATAGAGTCTGTTGCGGAGACTCCTGCGGTTCGGCCTGTCGTTCGGCCAACGGTTCCTCCCATTCCTCCGCCTCCGCCCGAGTCATCAAACAGCGAATGTCTTGCCGTGCGTTTGAGCGCAGAATCCAAGTCACGCGTCTGGGGCACGGTCCTCAAGCTCGTCGACAAAGAATCGTCTCTGATTGTGGATGACTCGCTCAAATGTGACTTTCCCAATGACGGAGAAATTTGCGTTGTCGCAAATCCGGTGGCAACCGGTACCGGATTTGCGCGCGCCGTACTGTCGCAGGGAATCAATTTTGCTGGCTGCGAGAAGTTTTATTCCGGCCGGACCATTTATCTCGACGCAGCTGATTTCAAAATCCTTCCCTAGAAAAAAGCACAGTCATTTCCTGACGACCTGATTGTTTTAAGTTTGATTATCCCCTAAAATCCCAACAATAACAGAATGACGCCGAGGAGCGGATTTTTGCAGACATCCGTTGATAAATCTGATCGCAAGAGAATCGTTGTGGCCGGTGCATCCGGCTTCGTAGGAATGGACCTGCTGCGGAGGCTGTCCAACAACCATCAGGTCATTGCACTCACGCGCTCGCCGCATGCCGCCCCCGAACCACCCGAACATCATGAATCAGGTGTCTACTGGATCCAATGCAATTTATTTTCGCTCAAGCAGACGGAATCTGCTCTGCATGGAGCCGACGCGGCCTATTTCCTTGTCCACAGCATGTCACCCTCCGCACGGCTGACTCAGGGTGAATACGACAACCTGGATCTTTTCATTGCAGACAACTTTTCACGGGCTGCGGCCAAGGCGGGCGTGCAGCGGATCATTTATCTCGGAGGTATTCAGCCTACGGGGAATTTTTTATCCTCGCACTTGCGTAGCAGACTGGAAGTCGAACGTGTACTGCAACGACGCTGTAATAACACTGTCGCGCTGCGCGCTGGACTTATCTTGGGCCCAGGGGGGTCGTCTTCGCTGATTCTTGTCCGCCTCATCCAACGCCTTCCGGTTCTGGTTTGTCCGAGCTGGACTGGAAAAATGAGTTCGCCCGTCGCATTGCGCGATGCCGTGGATGCCTTGGTGGCGGCACTCGATTTAATAAAAGTCGCGGCAGGCAGTTACGATCTCGCAGGCCCCGAGACAATCAGTTATCGGAATCTCATGAGGCGGACGGCAAACGAAATGAATCTGCGGCGATTCTTCATTCCTTTTATCGGAGTGCCGCCGCAGTTGTCGCGCCTGTGGGTTTCGCTTGTCACGGGCGCCAAACGCGAACTTGTTTCTCCGCTCATCCAGAGTTTGCTTGTTGACATGTTACCGGGCCGGACTGCTCCGGTCTTCTCAACAACACAGTCCAAAATTCCACTGATGGCTGCACTTCACCAGGCAGAAATGCCGCGGGTAAAGCTGGAAATCGGTCATCAGTCCATCGCACCGGTGGCTGCTCCGCTCAGAGAAGACAACGTCGTCTCCATCCAACGCATGCCTTTGCCGACCGACTGGACGGCGCTCTCGGTTGCGCAAGATTATGCGCACTGGCTGCCACAATTCCTCCTGCCGCTGCTTAAACTCAGATTGTCCGCAGATGGATCTATCGTCGGTTTTTACTTGCGCGGCTGGAGTCATCCACTGCTTGAACTTGAATTCATGCCCGATCGCAGCGATGCTGAACGCGCACTTTTTATTGTTCGGCGGGGTCTGCTCCGCAAAGAAAATTCAAATCCTCTTTCGCGTCTTGAGTTTCGAGTCATCGCTCACCAACGGCTCGTTCTCGCCGCTGTGTTGGATTTTGTGCCTTCCCTGCCTTGGCCCATGTACGTGCTGTCGCAAGCCCTCGCGCACCGGTTCGTGATGTGGCGTTTTTCGGCAAGATTGCGAAAAATCTCGCTAAAACAGCCTCACTTAAAATAACAATTGCTTGACCGTTCATCTCCGGATACCCCGTTGGTGCGTTACGAAGGAGCTGATCATGCTGATGAATTTCCTGAAAAAGTGCAATCTCCTAAAGTCCGTCTCCCTGCTCAACGCAACGCTGCTCATCGCAGGGCTGGGAATCTACACCAAGGCAGTCACTGCCCCCTTCAAAGTTATGCCAGCGGACCTTGCAATTGTTCTACCCGCCCAGCGAGATTTACGAATTGCAGCGCAGGATGTCGTCGCTCCGCTGAAGGACTCTTTGCTACCGCGCAAATCACTCGGCCAGGTTGAAGCTGCATACCGTAACACTGCCGTCGGTGACGCTCTTGAAACTGAGAACACCTATTCAGACTGGACTCTCGTGAGCCTGCGCGTTGCTCCCTGCTCTCCGCTGGGCATGATTCCGAGCATCGACACACAAGTGTTCTGCTGGCCTGAAGTCAGACTTGTCTGGCAGCCCATCCTCAAGGATTTTCGCAGATATGCAGTCATTCTGAGCGCATTTGCCGACGACCGCGCCATCCATGCACTCTACGATTTCTCACCAAAGCTCGCGCTGCCAGCGACTGAAGCCGCGCGCGCGCAGCAACTCCTTGAGAAAATCAGCCTTGCAATGAAAGAGAATCCTACGCAGCCTGCGAATGAATTATCGGCTGACGAAATAAGCGAATTCGTTCGCCTGCGCGACAAAACGAGCGACGCGCTGATCGGCAAGGCCCTTGCTTTGCGCACCGGGCAGCTCAACGACGCCGCTTACGAGAAGATCAACGAAAGACCAGAATTCAACAATTCTGCCAACGCCGAACAGTTCATCGCGCGTCTTAAGAGTTTTATTGCAGAAGTAACTCAAGCAGAATCAATTAAGGAAATGACAAGTTTCTCTCTGCCGGAGGGGCGTGAACCGCCGCAGTCTGATGATTGGATTTTCCTTCAGTTCCTGCGCGAAAAAGGAACTCTAGTTCAACAGCAAATCAAACTCCACTCTGCGCAAGATGGACGGACGCTGTTCAACTTCGGTCCAGCGCCGCGTGCCTCGCAAATGAGGGATGATCCTCTATTGTATGATGCCTTGGAAACTATGAACGAAAAGGATGCAAAGGAAATCAGACAGCGGGTCCTTCTTTCGCCTATGGAAGTAGGAATTAAGAAGAACATTGTCTCCGACCGCAACCTCACGCTGGTTCCAAACACAAGCTGTGCCTCTTGCCACAAATTCAACAGTCTTCGATTCGACTTCCATGCCTTCAGTTATCTCGAAGACAGGACAATCACCGTCAGCCCGCGTGTTCGCACAGACGTCGTGCGCGATTTGGAATGGCTTGAAAAACGCACGGGCCGTTAATCAAGGCTCGTTTTTCCACCCAGCCGGTGCCCCGCATCCCTCATGAGACGCGGGGTAATCCTTTCACGTCGGAAATTTTTTCCCGTTTAGCAGAGCGCTACCGTTGCCGAACACACTCGGAATGTGTTCAGCAGGGAGCCGGTTCCATGAGAAAAATTTCGATTATTGTCTGCTCAATTATTCCTGTTCTGGCAGCTTGTAAAAAGGCCGAGACTTCAAGTTCCGAAGAACAAGCTCTCGGGTTCGAAAACTCGCTGACTTCGGGGACACAAATCGGCCTCAAGCCAATGGAAGTGGCGCTGACACTCGATGACGGTCCGGCACCCGAATCTTTGGCTCTGGCAAAAAAATTGCGCGACCTCGAAGTTCCTGTCGCTTACTTCATGATTGGCATCAACATCCAAAGCCATCCGGCAATCACAAAAGAGATCGCGGAACTCAAATTCACATCCGGTCCGCATGCCGGACAACCTGCGACAATTATTTCCAACCATTCTTGGGATCACAAACGTAAAAACAACGGCGTCGCATGCATCGCCTGTGATGGCACCGAATATGCGATTATGGAAATACAGAAAACCGACAATTTGATCGCACCGTATGTGAATAAAAATAATGACCCATTCTTTTTCCGCGCACCGGGTGGAAATTTCTTTCGAAAAGAGTTGCCAGAAGAGGTCAACAGCCTGAACGAGGTGAACAAAACACTTTCAAAATATATCGGTCCTTTTTTCTGGGACGTCAGCGGCGACGTCGAGCCGGTGTGTGAAAAACTCAGCGCAGAAAAGTGCGGAAACCACTACATGGCGCAAATCCGCGCGAAGGGCCCCAAGCACGGTCTTATCATTCTCGCTCATGATATCCATGAAAAAACACGGCAGATGTTGCTCGGCAGCGGCACCTATCCGGGGATGATTGCGATCATGAAAAAGGAAGGATACCGATTCGTGCACATGGACAAATACCCCGACGCACTCGCCAAATTCGGACCTGTGCAAAACAACGAATTCGGAAGTGTGAGCCTGAAGGCGACCCGTGCCGAAGGGCGTGCTTTCGTCATCGATGTGACTGCAAAAAACGCAAAACGCATCGAGGTCTTCATCGATCGTCTGCAAAAACCGCTCTTCTCGGGAGATGGCTCGCGGCTCACCAGCAAGCAAATCATCTCGACGGGCGGCGCGCGTACTTTCCAAGTCAAGGGCTACGACGCCAGCGACAAGCTCATCGCACTGGGCAGCCGCCTCGTCGACTTGCCCAACTAATCTCAGATTATATGTGAAATTATTGTTTAAAATTTGCTTTCGGCGGGTGAACCTGTTCATCACCCGCCGACTAGCCTAATTGCCGAAACTCTGGTAGCTCACGGATAAACCCCACAGCCATCAGGAGTTGCCACTATGAAACTCATTGCAACCGGACTCTTAACTAGTTCGCTTTTGATTATCTCCGCGTGCGGAGGTTCCTCCGGAAACTCCAATGGGACCAATCAGTGCAAAACGACTCCCACGGTGAACGCAAACAATACGAATTTCGTGCGTATCCCCGGCGGTACAACGACACCGCCGACAACAAACAACCCAAATGTCCCCGCAGTGCCGACCACGCCGGCAACCGACAAACAGCCCGATGGCACTGCGGCCGCTTGTGCCGACAAACCCCAGAACCCGGGCAACCTTGGCGGCACTCCCAATAACAACAACACCCCAATTGCAAACAACCCTACATTCCCGGGTGTTCCGACATTGCCCAATAATCCAAACGTTCCAAACACACCGCCCAACAACGGAGGCAACCGCACTCCGGCTGTAGACACGGCAGCCCTGATTGGTGAGTGGGATTTCTTTTTTGTACAATGCGATAACGGAGTAACTCCGGCCGTTCTTCAGCGTCTTAACGAAATGCGCCAGAACAACGAGTTCTACTCTTCACTCACAATCACCAAAACAAGCATCGAAGAGTACCGCTGGGTCAAGCTCAACGATCAAGCAACCAATCAGGACATGATGTGTTCAATCAAGCAGTCGTCAACTTATTCGGCGATGCCGGGAACCGCATTGTTCCGCGTCAGCACCTCTTCAGCTGCCTACGAAGATGCCGGTGGTGCACAGCCCTGCAATCTCGGCGGCGAACCAGCAGCAATTTTTGATAACGTTGTCCTTGCTGCCCAACAAGACGTCATGGTGAGAGGAATCTCCAATTCTTCCGAATGAAACGGTGGTATGCTGGTGCAGATGTTCCAAAAGCGTCGTCCATGAAAACTCCGCTCGGCACTCCCTACACAAGCGGAGCCCGACGGGCACTCCTCCTTGGCAGCGGCGAGCTTGGCAAAGAGGTTGCAATCGAATTGACTCGTCTGGGCGTCGAAGTCATCGCCTGCGATCGTTACGAACATGCTCCGGCTATGCACGTGGCGCAATTCAGTCGTGTCTTCAATATGCTCGATGCAAGCGCTCTTCGGCATGCAGTAGAATCAGTCCGTCCTGACGTGATCATTCCTGAAGTCGAGGCTCTTGCCACGGCGGAGCTCGAAAATTTGGAACGTGAAGGTTGGAACGTTGTTCCAACGGCGCGTGCAGCTCGTCTGACGATGGACCGCGAGGGAATCAGGCGGCTTGCGGCCGAAACTCTGAATCTTCCCACGGCGCGCTATATTTTTGCGGATACTTTCGACGAATTCGCGCAGGCATGCCATAGCCTCGGCTTTCCTTGCGTCGTCAAGCCGATCATGAGCTCAAGCGGCAAGGGACAGAGTGTGGCGCGTTCCGCCGACCAGCTCGCTGCATGCTGGGCGACGGCACAACACGGCGGGCGCGCCGGTGCGGGACGCGTGATAGTCGAAGAGTTCATTGCCTTCGAAAGTGAGATCACTCTGCTCACAGTGCGCGCTGTCAACGGCACTGTTTTTTGCGATCCGATAGGCCACCGGCAGGTGGACGGCGATTACGTCGAAAGCTGGCAGCCACATGCCATGACAGCTGCCCAGGTGCAGGAGTCCCAGCGAATTGCGGAATTGATCACCCATTCATTGGGAGGTCTCGGGCTATTCGGAGTTGAACTTTTTCTTCTCAAAGACGGTCGGGTGCTGTTCAGCGAAGTCAGTCCGCGCCCTCACGACACAGGCATGGTCACGCTGGCAACGCAGACTTGGAGTGAATTCGCTCTGCATGCACGGGCCATTTTGGGTCTGCCCATCATGCAGGTACACCGCCACTCTGACGGAGCGAGTGTTGCACTCAAGGCAGTCTCTGAAATCGCAGTTCCAAAGTACTCCGGTCTGGAGCGAGCTTTTGCCATTAAGAACACAGACATCCGTATTTTCGGTAAGCCGAACGCAACGCGCGGTCGGCGGATGGGTGTTGTGCTTTCCACCGGAGAATCCGCAAGTGATGCTCTTAAAACTGCGCTCGAGGCTGCGAAATTCATCACCATCAGCGAGTGAGTCATGCTGATCGCATTTTCACTCATTTTTGCGGCCATTCTTTTCCTGTCCATCTTCAACTCAAAGATGAATGCCGGAATCCCTGCACTTGTCGTGGTCCTTTTTGCGGTACCTCTGATTCCGGACAGCAACGTCGGACGCGCAGCGACTCTCTTTCCCACATCGTTGTTTCTCACGCTGCTTGGCGTGACTTTTTTCTTTACGACGCTCAACTCGACGGGACTCATCGACAATCTGTTGCAGAGAATTCTCCGTCTGTTCGGACCATTCCCACGTCTGCTGCCGATCGTTCTTTTTATCATCGTCGCCGCACTCACAGCTCTGGGGCTCGGCAACATCGCCACCATCGCACTTCTTGCCCCGCTGGGTATTCCATTGGCCCGGCAAATCGGCATGTCTTCATTTATGATGACTCTACTGCTTGTCGGCGCCGCCAACGCGGCATCGTTTTCTCCACTCACTTTGCCGGGAATTTTCACCAACGAATTTATTCAAAATAGCGACGTCCTGCGCAGGCACATGCAGCCGTCGACAATGCGCTGGTGGATTTTCTGGACAGTTTTCTTTTGCATTTCTTTCACGACGATTATTTCTTTTTTTGTTCTCGGTGGGAGAAAATGGCTCAATCGCATTTCAACGCCCCCGACAACCGAGCACACCGCGGATGACAGCGTCCGGCTGAACCGACAACAAAAGCTCACTGCCCTGCTTGCAGCAGTCCTGGCCGTGTTGTTTTTACTTGGCTGCGTTCTCTCGCTTCAGTTTTGGGAACAGCTTCTCAACCCTCAGTTTCTCTTAATTTCACGCAGGCTCTCTGACGTCGGACTGATCGGCTGGCTTGGCAGTCTGTTGATGATAATCTTCGGGCTGGCAGAACCTGAAAAAAATCTCAAAAACGTCCCTTGGGCGACCTTGATTCTTGTCTGCGGCATGAGCACCTACATCGAATTGCTGAGCCGTCTGGGCTTGCCCGATGCCATCGCGGCACTGGTTCAACAAAATATTGCAACACAACTTTTACCGGCTGCGTTTGCCGCGGCTTCGGCGCTTTTGTCTGCGTTTTCGAGCTCTGTTGGAGTCGCCCTGCCGGTCTTTATGCCGATCGTCCAATCGATCGCACAATCTATCGAAACAAGTCTTGTGCACTCCACCACAATTGCAGTCGCGGTCGGCTCGCATTTGGTTGACGCAAGCCCCCTCTCAACTCTGGGTGCTTTGTGTCTTGCTCAAATCAGAGACACTCAGGAGCAAAGCTCCACATACAGGGCCCTGCTTATCTACAGCTTCTGTATGATACCAGTCGCGGCTGTCGTGTGTTTTCTGCTGAGCAAAACGATATTTTGAGCTGAACTAGAATTTTGGAGGTGCCGAGGGGATTCGAACCCCTGTGAAAACGATTTGCAATCGTTTGCGTAGCCGCTCCGCCACAGCACCGTCGGAAAGGTGGGATGCTTATAGCTACCAGGGTGCCAAATTGCAAGCCGGCCAAATAAAATAGAGCACTCACGGCTAAAACCGCCAAGCAGCTCGGGCCAGCCAGAGCCGCCCTGGGAGCTCAAATCAAGCCTTCACAGCGGTACCGAAGCAACCCTGAAATTCCTCCCAGAGTTCGTCGAGAACCAGAAATATCTCGGGATGCTTAGCTCGGTACTTCTCGCGCGTGCGGTCCATCGACGTATTCGGCACGTTGAAATGAGTGTTGCCGCCGCGCTTTTCCCTGTCGAAATAAAGCTGCGCGGAAAACCTGTCACAGATTTCCACGATTGTCGCCAGAAACGCTTCATCGGTGAGCTTGAAGCCCAAGCGGCTGCAGATGTCTTCAATGACCCGCTCTTCGAGTTCCGCATGCATTTTGCCCAGGTCTTTTTCGCGCACTTTGACCGGATAAACCACATCACTGGCATAGGCCTCGGCAAGATCATGCATGGTGGCAAGGCGGTAGAGATCGACACGCTCCTGCGGACGCAAGCCCAGCGCAGAGGCAAGAATCCGCGACAAAAACACCACCTGATACGTATGCTCGCCGACACTTTCTGGAAACAAATAACTCCATCCTTTGTACCGGTAATGCTCTTTGAGTTTTTCCATCATTCCGACAAATGTGGATGAAAATTCTCCGATGCCGCCTTCGAGGCGCGCGCGGGTCGCGTCGTCACAAAGACCGTCCAAAAAGGCGACAGCTTTTTTCCAGTCAACGCTGGTCTCAAGCTCGAGCCTGCGCGCACGCTCGGCTTCGGAATCGGCTCTCTGTGCAGGATGCGTACTGGCCAGCGATTCGCCCGCCAACGCACTGCGTCGCATCTGGTGATAATGCGTGCGATACCTTTCTGCGAGAAAATAGGAATTGCCGAGAAGACATTCCTTTTCGATAAACAGCATGGCTGCGAATGCATCGACCAGCTGGTGCAGCCCGTAGAGATCGGGCGAGCGGGTTGTCTTCATTTTAAAACTGTCTTCAGTCTCTTTGAACAAACGCCCGCGAACTTCTTTGTAAAGCGCTGAAGCTTCCGGATGGCGCTGGCGCAAATAAAAACTCGGGTCACCCAGCAGGGCCTTCGGCAATTCGGCGAAAATTGCCATTTCAATCAGGTCACACTCCGCTTCCTTGCTCAATCCGAGTTGCGGAGCAAGCGCAATCGACAACAGAACCTGAGTGAATCCATGCTCCGCGGCAGACTGTTTTTTCACACAGATGGCATCTGAAAAAAGCGGCAATGAACATATGATTCTCAGTTTACCCAAGCGGCTCGGCAGCATTGCATCCACGTCACTTCTCCTTCAGGCACTCAGACGAAATTGTAACCTTTTGTGTATTCCATGTATCTGTCGCAGGTCGCCAAAACGGCGGCAAGCTCTTCGGGTTTCACCTCGCGCACGACTTTTCCCGGAGCACCGAGCACAAGACTGCGCGGCGGAATTTTCATACCCTGCGTGACGACCGCGCCGGCACCGACAATCGAACCGCGACCGATGACGGCGCCGTCCATGATTATCGCCTGCATGCCGATAAGACACTCGTCTTCAATCGTACACCCGTGGATCATCGCAAGATGGGCGATGCTGACGCGGCTGCCGATTGTGGTTGAAGCCTTCTGAAATGTGCAGTGGATGACTGCACCGTCTTGAATGTTTGTTTGCTCGCCGACGACGATCGTGTGCACATCGCCGCGGACCACAGTGTTGAACCAGACGCTGCAATCTTTGCCGAGAATGACGTCGCCAATCACACGCGCGCCGTCTGCAAGAAAGACGCTCTCGTGCAATTTCGGCAGTCTTCCCTGATAGGCACAGACTGACGCCAGCGGACTTCTGTGCGGAACTTTCAACTGTCCTTGGTGCATCAAATTTTTGTCTCCATTTGCACGGGAATCAACCGATACTCCGTTCATGAATTTCGCAATTTACGGCAAAAGTCTAGCATCATGGTCAGGCGCGGAAAATGTCCGTA
>JBDLRP010000019.1:0-124829 GCA_039799905.1 Pseudomonadota bacterium
CGCGGCTGCAGTGGCTGGCAGTAAATGCATTCAAGCGTATGCTCGTTTCATCAGAGGACTGGAGCGTGAATGTCGAAGTGCATCCGCGATCAGCAAAGGCAACATATCCACCAGCAGGAACAACCCCAGCACTGGGCAATGGCGCATCGCCACTGAGCGTCGAGAGCGATCGAGCACATCCCGACGATGTGCTGCCAGCACTGCATGCTGTAAGCGCAAAAATCGAAGAGATTTGTGTTAAATGCGTTTTCATATAGCGCGTATCGGAATGTGTTAGAAGATTTTTAAAAAATATTCTAAATAGTTGTTATTATGCGAGAATATCTCTTTTGCGAAAGTGTGGACTTCTTCACATTATGCAATCATGGCGCAGGAACCGTCTGGGTCACGCAGTGAATTGAACCTCCGCGGACGATGGATTTGTCCGATGGGATCATCCGCACTTTGAAGCCGGCACTTTCATAGAGCGCCCGTGCTTGGTCGTTTTTCTCTGTCTCGCCAGAATATTCCGGGACCAAGGCCAAGCCGTTCACCAGGAGTGAGTTTGTATAGGTATACCACGTGCCGTTACTGAACCATCCACCGATTCGCAAAACGTTGTAGTCGCGGCCGTCGCTCGTCTTTATTTTTCTGAAGTACTCGGCCGCTGCATCGAAGACACTTCGGAATGGCTCAGTTTCAGCTTCTGAAATCAAAACCGTGTCAGGTGAAAGCAGTTTGACGAACATGTCGATGTGCCCGGTTCCGTCGAGTGGAGCACGCGGAGACCCTGCGTATTCGAGGACATGAATTTTCTGTGCACCGTATATTTTTTTGAGTCGCTCATCGACCTCGGCCCGTGGCAAACGGTCATTCCAGCTGTATGTTCTGTTGGTCATAAATAGGTTACCTGCGGAATCGGTCATAAAATTTCCGCCGTCAAGAATCAGGTCCGTCTTTACTGCGGGGAAGTCGAGCTTTTGAGCCAGACACACCGGAAGCCGGTCGTCACTCCTGCGCGATGAAAAATGTCGGTAAACGGCATCAACAAAGGCAACTTGGCCAGTGTCAGAATGAATTCCAATCGGGCCGTAATCACGAATCCAAATGGTGTTGAGCGGACAGTCAACTGGTTCGTAACGGTCCCGCGGAAGGTCTGCCAGCTGACGGGGTCCGTCGGCGGCAATCACAGATACACTGCTGTCTTCGGCAAGCGCTCTGCTGATATCTTTTAAAATTGAGAGAGGCTCACGCCAGCCGATCACAACGGCTTGCACGGGTTCGAATTCCGCAGGAACACGCAGGTCTGCCCACGCAGTTCGACTCATCAGCAATGCAATCATCAAAAAAAATCTTGGGTTGCGAAGCGATTTTGCAGAGTGATTCATGTGGAGTTCCGCTAAAAAGCCATCAGCGTTGTCTAAACCGTAGACAGTTTGTCAGAGAAAATACTGAATGCAAGTCCTCGAAAAACTGAGCGAGTGGAAGAAAATTCGTTGGCATGGGGTTTGCTCATACGCGGGTGTCACCAGCCCGTTTGGGCGCTTTCCCGGTTTGGGGGTCACCATGTCGAGATTTTCACTTCCGCTGACACTTGTTGCTTTCGCCGCTCTGAGTGCCTGCAACTCAGGAGCAAACAAATCGAATGCGGAGAGTAATTCTCTCGGTGGTGCAAATTGTGTTTTCGATGCCCTCGACCCGTTTGAACCGCGTAGCCGCCTTCCGATGGGCGACAACAAAGGCAAGTGCCATGACACGCGAAAGGCTCGTTCACTTGTTCGACTCTCTGCAGAAGACGCGCAGAAATATGGTGGCTCTGTCAAAGACGTGCTCACGGTCGCCAACATCTCTCACAAAGGTAAATTTTACGTTGGTCATATTCCTCTCAACAGTCTGAAAGCGGCAATCTTTCATCTTGAATACTTTCCTGCTGTCGTGCCTGCGGGACACACTCAATTGCGCTTGCAGTTTGATGAGAAACTTCCCGTGACTCTGATATCTCAGTCCAAATCAGAGCCCACTTCGGTTGAGCGCGTCACCGATTTGGTGATGAGCGTCGAGGCCCTTGGCCAACCTGGTTTTCAGTATGACATTTTCAAAGGGATGGATAATCAATTCGGAGCGATTTACCGCCTGACGTCGCTCGAAGAGAAATATGATCACATGGTCCGCAAGCAGAACCACCGCGTCGAGCAGTGGAAGATGGGCGTCGACAAGAATGGTCAGCCGGGAATCAGTCATGCCGAATTGCGCACGATTCTTGAGAAGTACGTCGCCAAGAGTGAATCATTGGGAATGAACGCGATGTACCACACAATCAAGCTCAATTGCACCAACGAAATCATGGCTGCGCTTGACGACGGCATTGAATATTCACTGCGCGAAAAGTTTGGCAAGTTCACCGCTAAGTCAACCGACTTTTATCCAAACGTCATCCGTATTTCTCTCATCAAGCGTGGACTGATGCCGCTTGGCAAGGGCAATGATTTACCTGAACTCAAGGATGATCCGGTGGCTGCCAAATTCAAGTGAATCAAAGCCCCAGGGCGAACGTGTTGGTTGCGGTGTTGCCCTGATTATCGCGCACGACAAACTGACCCGCGGGCGCCGTTGTCCCAGATGGGAATGTGCGTTCCGGGTTTGCTGACCAGGTTTTTCCGCCGTCAAACGAGTAGGCTTCCGGATGTAGGCCCGAACCTGCGTCGGAAGCCACAAGCGTGACTGACTTGCCGCCCGCGACGTCAGATGTCTTGAAGCTCAGGCTTGGTGGTGTGGTGTCGATTGCGTATTTGCTTCCTGCCTGAACTGACAACTGAATTGCTCCGCCAGCGGGCTGGCATGCAGCATTCAGAACCTCCTCCGGCAATTTTCCTGTCGCCAAAATGTCCGTTTGCGTGATTGTTGCAGCAAGATTTTTTCGATCCAAGTCGCTCAAATTCAAGACGCTGCTGATTCCCTGGCTAGGCTGTTGGATGGTGATGCGTTGAACGCTGAACGCATTTCTGAGCTGAATGCTCACGCGTCCGTATCTGTCTGTTTTAACTTGATGCAGCGGAACGCCCTCTTCCTGGACGCTCACAACACCCGCAGACACGGGTGTGTTTGCGTTTCCAGTTGTAACTACCATTGTCAGGTATCCACCCAAAACGACCTGCGGTGGTATGACTTCATCACTGGCCACAGAATCTTCATTCCCTTGAATAGGATCTTTGAAAGTATCTGTGGTTTGACTGGTGTCTGCAGAAGAGTTGGAAGGATTTTGAGTGCCGTTTGTGTTTGATGGGTTTGTTGCGTCGGGCTTTTTTCGGAAGCTGGGCGACTGAGTTGCGCCGTCATATGACGACTGGCCGCAACCGGTCATAACCGAAATGAATGCTATGACCATGAATTTAAACATCGCTTTCCTCCAAGAGAATTTTCGGAACTCTTTTGGCGGGGCTTAAAGACTCAACTTGAGTCCCCGGAATCGTTGACTTATTTTGGCCTGACAGAGGGCTTGCTCGTTTTTAGGCAGCGCATTCATCCGTTCCTGAGTTCGCGGATATGTTCAATTGGGTAGAGCTGCAGGTCGCAGTGCGCCGCTTCACTTTTCTGCAGTTCAGCAAGAGCCTGTTTTTCCATCTGATAATTTCGCCGCGGTAGGTACACCCGTTCGAATCCGAGTTTCATTGCCTCTTGTACTCGACCCACCGGATTGGTTGTTGCACGGATCTCTCCGCTGAGTCCGACTTCACCGAAAAAGGCGACACGCCCTTGCCATGGAGTTTCGGTCACACTGGAGTAAACGCTCGCGGCAACCGCGAGGTCACTGGCAGGTTCGCTCAACTTTAATCCACCGGCAACGTTGGCGTAGAGGTCCAAAAGCCCGAGCGAAACACCGGCGCGTCGCTCCAGCACGGCAAGCAAAATTGCAAAGCGGTTGGGGTCGAGGCCTGTGACTGTGCGGCGCGGAGTTGCCAGGGTTGACTTGCCTGCAAGCGATTGGATTTCAACCAGCAGAGGGCGCGTGCCCTCCATGGAAATTGCAACAGCAGACCCCTCGACTCCTGATTTCAAACTTTCCAAGAACAGTGCGCTGGGGTTGGCGACATCAGAGAGTCCGCCTGCCTGCATGGCAAACACTCCTACTTCACCTGTCGATCCGAAACGATTTTTGTGGCTGCGAAGAATGCGAAATCCGGTGGCCGGATCTCCTTCGAGATGCATCACGGTGTCGACCAGATGTTCGAGCACACGTGGGCCCGCAATGGCTCCTTCCTTCGTGACGTGCCCGACAATCCAAGTCGTGATTCCATGAATTTTGGCAACGTCCATCAGTCGTGCTGTGCATTCACGAACCTGAGTGACACTGCCCGGACTGCTTGGGTAATCCGCGTGCGCAACAGTCTGGATGGAGTCGACCACCAAGACGTGCGGCTTGAGTTGCAGTGCCTGAGCGACAATTGTTCCCAAATCAGTTTCGTTGAACAAAAGAATATTCGGATGAATGGTGCGCAGCCTGTCGGCGCGTAGCTTGATTTGTTCGCGGCTTTCCTCGCCGCTTGCATAAAGCACATTGTAGCCGCGCGACGCGAGTCCAAACAAGGCTTGCAGCAGCAGAGTGGATTTGCCGACACCCGGGTCTCCGCTGATGAGAACCAGGCTTCCCGCGACAAGCCCGCCGCCCAAAACGCGATCGAGTTCTGGCAGGCCGCAAAAAATACGCGGAACAGTTTCGTGGCGGACTTCAGTGATGGGCATGGGCCGTTCGACAGGACGCGTTGACTGCGTCTCGGGCCTCAACGTCGAGGATTTCTCGTTGAATATTTCTTCGGAGAACGAGTTCCAGGCATTGCAGTCGGGGCACTTACCCATCCACTTGGGTTGCTGAGTACCGCACTGGCCGCAAACGAAAATTGTCTTTTTGGAGGATTTCAAACGGGCATCTCCGAACTTCAGGTCCGGTTGCCGTCATACCAGAAAATTGCGATGACTTCAGCATGCATCGTATGGGTAAAGCAATCGAACAGCGCCAATGAATGTAGATGGAAGGCGGCGTCGAGAAAAGGCTTGGTGTCGCGGGCAAAACTCGCCATATCGCAGGCAATCCAGGCCACCACGCTCGGAGTCTGCTTTTTGGTCAGGGCGGTGGCGAGCGCGCGTGCGGTGGGGGCACCGATTCCGTCGCGCGGCGGATCGCAGAGCAGGATGTCAGGCAGCTCATTTGCCTTGACCCGCGCAGCAATAAACTCGCGGACGTCTTCAACGGTGGCCTGACCCGCAAGTGAGGGATGATTCCACTTCAGCGCCTGAATTGCAGCTGATACTCCCTCGACGCACCATGTGGTCACGTGTCGTTGGTTGCCTGCGACTTTGCTTGGCAAATCGGAGAAGGCGCCTGCTCCACAATAGAGGTCCCAAGCGGTCCAATTGCGCTTGTTGCTGAGTTTCTCAAGCTGCGGCTGTTTGAGCAGATTTTTCAATTGGCGGGTTATTTCTCCGCGATAGAGTTCCATGGCACTGCGGTGGGGCTGAAGAAAACCCTGCGGGGAAATGACAAACGATTCAAGTTCGGGATGTGCGATCGTAATGAAACCCTTGCCGTCGATCTGCACGCCGTTCCATTGTTTGACAAAAGCATGGATCGCCTCGCGGACCTTTGCTTCGGCAGCGTTGCCAGCCTGACAGCGGGTGTCCTTGAGCCAGAGCGTGACGGTTTCATTCTTGAGCAGAGTTGCTTCGATTTGCAGATCAACAAGACGGGCATTGGAAAAGAGCTGCTGAAATTCAGGAGACGTCAAACGCGCATGAAGCTCTGCTCTGGCCCGCTCGAGCTGCGGTGCAACAATCAGACATCCTTCGGCGGTGCCTACCGTGTGGGTTTTGCGGGCAAAAAAACCAAGTTCCTTGCCATCAAAATGCCAGCGGACGCGCTGACGGTAACGTGCCGGAGCGGCTTGCTCGCAGCGCAACATACGCGCGGCGCTGTTGAGTTGTTCGGCCGGCCACTGACCGATTCGGCGGAGGGTCTGAATCAACCATTGCTTTTTGAGTGTCAGCTGCGCCGCGGGAGCAACGTGCTGGAGCTGACAACCTCCGCATTGCGAAGCGTGACGGCAGGGCGGCTTTTGCCGCATGTCTGACTTCTTCAAGACAGAGGCGATCTGCGCCTCAGCCATCGTAGAGCTTTCGTGAATGAGCGTTGCGGTAATCACCTCACCGCCAAGACCACCCTCAACAAAAACAACCTTGCCGTTTGCCAGACGCCCGACGCCGCGGCCGTCGGTGGCTGTGTCGTGCAGCTCAAGTTCGAAAGCCGGAGCCGGAGCGGGAGATGGAGTTGCTGGTTGTTTATGAGTTTCTTTTTGCAAGAACATCCCCAACGCTGTGTTGTTTTGTGAGCACTCCAAAAACAATGTTGAAGTTGCTTTTCACCGGTCGCGAACACTGACTCACAATCCAGCATATCGCGATTCGCTTCGCCTTGCCAAACAGCAGCGACGTTTCTTTGTTAGAAAAATTCAATTCAGTATGCGTTTGGGTGAATGAGTCCTTTGAGTGGAGTGAGTGCACAGATTTTCAAATCGAGCCATAAACTCCAGTTCTGAATATACCAAAGGTCGCATTCAATGCGCTTCTCCAAAGACGTGTTGCCGCGCCAGCCGTTGATTTGTGCCCAGCCTGTGATGCCGGCTTTGACCTTGTGACGGAGCATGTATCCGGGAAGATTGTGTCTGAATTGGTCGACGAAGTAAGGACGTTCCGGACGCGGCCCGACGACACTCATCTCGCCTCTCAGCACGTTCCAAAACTGTGGAATTTCATCGAGACTACTCTTGCGGAGAAAAGCGCCGACCTTTGTCACTCGGTCATCATTCTTGCTTGCCCAGACCGGGCCGGACTGGTGTTCAGCATCAACGCGCATGCCACGGAACTTCAGGCAATAAAAAGTTTTCCCATCGAGCCCCATGCGTTCTTGCTTGTAGAAGACAGGACCGGGGCTGGACAACCTCACAGCGATCGCACACAGCAGATAAACCGGACAGAGTAGCACCAGCACTGCAAGCGAAAATGCAATGTCGAAACCGCGCTTGAGCAGGCGACCGTAGCTGTCAAGACTCGAGCTGTTGAGGACGATGGCAGGCAGTGAATCCAGTTGCATGACGCGCGGTGCGAGAAATTCCGGAGCTTCAAAATCTGGGATGACAAAAACATCGGCCAGCGTGTTTCCCAGCGTTTGATAAATAGTATGCAATTGCTGAGTTTCATTTGCCGAGGGCGCGAGAAAAACAACATCAATGTCGCCTTGACCGAGGCGGTTTTTCACCTCGGGAAGCTCTTCAATCTTCAGCTGTGAGTCGAGTGCAAGCGCCCAGTCATCGCGCTCGCGGATCATTTTTGCCATACGTTCGGCAACCACGCCGCTGCCGACAACGACCGCTCTACCGCGGTTGTTTGATTGCCGAAGGTATAATCTATTTAGCTTGCGGACAAAGCTGCGACCGAATGCGAGAGCGACCGGAGCCATCAGAAAAAATAAACCGAGTGTGACGCGTGAAAAACGGTGATCATAAATGAAGTACACGGACGTCACGAAGACCACGAACGACATGACGTGAGCGCGGCTGAGGTCGAAGGCTTCTTCCCATACCCGCCTGCGATCAAGACTGCGGCGGTAAACTCCGAGTGCGACAAAGACAAAGGCATACGAAAAGATGAGTGCCGGCAAAAGTTTTGCGTAGTTGGCAAAGGTGTCATCGCCCTTTGTAAGTTCGATGACAGAGCTCTTAAAGCGGATCAAAAAAGCAGCAACCCAGCAGAACATCACAGCGAGCAGGTCAACGCTGCCGCGGAAAAGATTGAGCAGTTGTGCGTGCCGGTGAATGCGCATGATTACCTTTTTTCCAGTAAAGTCAGCAGATGATCCGCAAAGTTTTCGGCAAACCGGTGGTGGGAAAATGATTCGCAGTGCGCGCGCAGGTCGTTCTCATTCGCCTCAAGTGCGAGGGCATTAGACACTGCCCTGCGCATCGAATCGTCGTCGCCCAGTTCAAAAAGAGTGCCGGTGTGACCATCTATCACGGTTTCTCCGGTGCCTCCTTGCCGGGGTGCCACGACCCAACATCCAGATGCCATAGCTTCGAGCGGGACAATGCCAAAATCTTCCAGAGCAGGAAAGAGGAGGACTTTGTGGTCGGCATAGAGGCTGGCAACTTGGGTGTCGTTGGGTTCAATTTCAATGCGAACCAAGGGGTGTTTGCTGTATTTTGATGCAGCCGCGAGAAGTTCTTCTCCTTGCCCCGCTGCTGTCACGGGAATTCCAAGTCCGACGCAAACGTCTAGGGCATGTAACATCCGTTTGTAGGGTACCCATGCTCCAAAAATAAGAACCCGTTTTTCACGCTGTGCGGCTGTTTCGTGTTTGGCAAAACGGCTCAAATCGACGGAAGGGTGAACAACAACGGCCTGGCGGCGGTAATAAAGCTCACAACGGCGCGCAACAAAATGACTGTTCGCGATGAACAGGTCGACACGCGCACTGGCCGTGACATCCCACGTGCGCAGACCCTTGAGCAGCATGCGCCGGATGATTTCAATTGGGCGTCGCAACGACGGCGGCTTTGGAAAATAAACGTGCTCTTGGTCCCAAGCGTAGCGCATCGGACTATGGATATAGCTCGCGTGAAGTGCGGTCGGGGGCGGAATGACTCCCTTTGCGGCGCAACTGCTGCTGCTGATAACAAGGTCGTATCCGCGCAAGTCAAGGCTTTCGGCAGCAGTGGGGAGCAGCGGCAGCAATAATTTATAGATACGTTCAATGGCCGGTAGTCTGTTCAGGAAAGAAGTAAAAGTTTTGTGCGTGCGGTTGGTCTTGAGAACGCCGTCCGGGCGACCCAAAAGACAATAAAGGTCCGCCTGAGGGAAAAGATTGAGGATTTGCTCGAGAACTCTCTCGCCACCGCGTCTGACAAAGACCCAATCGTGGACGACGGCCACCCGCAGGTGTTTGCATCGTTCAGCTAGTTGTGCGGTGGAACTCATCAATATAACTCCAAAACCCAGTTTGTTTGAGAAATATTCCTACGACTTCTCAAGAATCGCAAGAGACTGCCGATCTTGCTCAGCAAGTATAGCGCGGGGGCTGTCCTATGCTCAGACCATCAATATTCCAGGTTTCATTTGCGTTCGCGCTACTGTCAGGCTGTTCATTTGAAACCAATCCCTACATCCCGCCCAAGGTTGAAGATGAGCAGCAGTCGCCCGTTCAGAGCACAGCACCGGCTGCTTTCGCGCTTGCTGACGCCAAACCGTTTTGCGTGGGATGCCACTCAGCGACCGGTTCGGGCAAGAACTCATGGTCCACTGCAGCAGGCAGTGAGGCTGATTGGAAGGTCGTTGCTGCGCAGGCGAAGGCGGCGGTTGTGGCAGGCAACATGCCGACGACGCCTATCAGTGCCAACGACAAAACCCGACTGATTGCCTATTTCGACAAGCTCATCGCCGAGACTGCTGCGCAGACGCAAACTCAGACCGGCGGCAATACGAGCAACACGGGCGGAGGAACTTCAGGGGGCAGCAACACGAACCCAGATCCGGGACCAGTCGTTTACAACATCACTAATGCAGTGCAAAAATGCGGGAGTTGTCATTACTCGGGAGCCAACCCCGCAAGCAGCAAAAAACCATTGGCCAGCTTGGCAGACTTCAACAATCGTACATATTACAGCCGACAACTTTTGCTCGACGTGTTGGAGCGGAACGTGAATTACATGCCGCAAACTGGCAAATTGCAGGAACCCTACCTGAGCGCGATGAAAACATTCTTTTTGACTCTGGATCCATAAACTCGAGGCATCACGGTAAGACCATTTTTGTTTGCCACTGGGACGCTCCCCAGCAGAGCAAAGCTCACATTCGGCGCTGAGGCTTCCTATGAAGAGTTTTTTTTCAGAAACTCTTCAGATTTTTTTGGGACTGTCGATAACTTACGAAATGCTTGGGAACGTTGAACGGGAGGACTTAAGCTATGTTTCGTCTGAAGAGTTCCGCACTCTGTATTGTTTCTGGATTATTCGCTGCAGTCGCTTGCGGCCCGACAGGCAACACGAATCTCAACGCAGCAAATACGAATGCGATCGAGCTCACAAATGGTGAAGACGACGCTGCTCCTCTGGGGCTTGCGGGCGTGGGAGACCGTGTGTGTCGTCTGAATTTTGCTTTCTTGAGTAAAGATGCCGCGGGCATGCATACCGTTTTGGGTGAATTCACGCATACCGATGGAGTCAAGCGAACAGGATATGGCGCAGGCTGCTTGCAGTTTTGTGCTGCCTCTTTCGAGGAACTACGGAAGGTCAATGAGCCAAACGGCAAACACGTATTCGTAAAGTCGTGCCAATTTGCTGAATTTGATGCACCTGCCGGTGCAGAGCCGGCTCCGGCAGTGGGTGCAGCCCCAGCTCCTGCAGACCAAGCTACTGCCGGTGGTGCCGCTCCCGCTCCTGCAGACCAAGCTGCCGCCGGTGGTGCGGCTCCCGCTCCCGTTGCAGCACCTGCACCAGCCCCAGCGCCGGCAGGTGTTGGTGGATATCCAATGCCTAAGCCCGCGCCAGTTCAGACGAAACAGGATGAAAAACGCTGTAAGATTGAGGCAGGGAGTGGCGAAGTGCTGTTCTCGGAGCGGCTCACCCGTCTGAACTGTGCGAGTGAATGTCAGAAACGGGATCAGACAAATCCGCAGCGCGAGTGTGAATGGGGTAGCGAAAAATTAAGAGCACACCCCAAAAACGTTTGCAGCATCGTCGGCGGAGCCGGCAAGAAGCTTTATCGTGAATCGACAATCCGCTTCGTTTGTCGCATGGAGTGCAAAGCTCGTGAGCAGAGCAATCCCAACAGAAGCTGTTTGTGGGGCGCCGAGAATGTGAAATAGCGCTGAGAGATTCGGCTGAAAAAAATGAATCCCCCGATTCCAAGTGAGTCGGGGTTTTCTTTTTCAACCCTGTTGCGCATCCATGAATGACTGAAGCTCGAGCTGGGAATAGCGGATGAACCGGTGTTCACTGCGGCGGACTATGACTTTTCCAACAGGCAGATCTTTGCGCTTGTCGAGGTCGCCGCGCAGGGCAATGTAGACGTCGGATTCCTGTGCGCGCGTTTGTTTTGAATAGTGGATGGCAAGCATTGCAGCTTCTTTCAGGGCTATGTCCGATGGCTTTGCTCCCTTGGGCTTTTCCAGCCACACGTGGCTGCCTTCACCTGTCATGACGTGCACCCAAGTGTGGTGCGAGGGCATGAGTTTGAGCATGGCATCAGCGTCTGCCGCGGATTTTGAGACACGGATGAATTCGCCGGAGCTAGATTTGAATGAGCGGTAGGGCAGGCGGCGCTCACGTTCGGCTTCGAGCGCTGCACTGCGTTCACCGGATGGTGTCCAAGTTGTTTCAAGCTGCGTGAGGATGCGCTGAACGGTGACTAGATGCTGAACTTCACGCGCGAGTGCGAGGGCAGAGCTGCGCACATCGTCTGCAAGCGCAACAATGTCCTGGCCAGCGGCAATCAATTGCTCCTGAAAGCGATCGAGCGAAAGCTGGCTTTCACTCACGCGCTTTTCGAGTTCGGCGCGTCGGCGTGCCAGTTTGTCCAGTTCGTCGAAGGCTGCTGAAACCAAATCACCTGCAGATTGCTTGGGCTTCAGTGTGAGAATCGCCGGAAGTCCGGCCGATTCGATAATGTCGGGCGGGACGTGCCATTGCGGAAAATCTTTCGGCCACATGTAAATGTGAGCTCGCAAACCTTCTGCTCTGCGTTTGAGTTGTGCGAGTTGAGAATCAGATGGCAAGTCCGCTTTTTGTCTTTGCAAACGTCGTTCAAGAAACTGCAGACGCGTGCGTGCAGCGCGACGGACGTGGGTTGGCAGTAAATTGAGCGCAGCCTGAAGAGACAGAGTATTTTCCACAGCAGGAGATTGCTGTGGCAGATGAATTTGCTCGCTGGCGGCAGGTTGGGACGATGGCAGGGAAAGGCTTTCGCCAGACTGATGAGCTGCGGCCGTTTGTGGAGAATTGTCGATGGTATGCGGCGCAGCCGGCTGGGCCTCGTATGCCATCATGCAAGAGAACACGAGAGGATGAGTGAACGTTGCACGACGTTTCGTCTTTGTATTTTCAAGAGACCATTCACAGTGGCTCTCAAAAAAATCGCCGCCGTCCTCAAAGCCACTGCATTGGTCCGCATAGCGTTGCGGCACGTGCGGAAGTTTGGTGGCCACACAGACGCGTGCCGGACGCGAATCGAGATCGACGATGAGGCAATTGGGCGAATCTTCGGTCCATGTGTTCTCTTCAAGTAGCTTTCCACTCGGAGGAGCAAACTCGATGATGACGGCCACCGGCTCGGTGCTGAGCAGAACTTGCTGTATTCTGCGGCCCTGAAGGTATTTACGCGCAACCTGAACAATCGAATTGGGTTTAGGCTGGCTGACGGGCCTTGCGCTTCCCAGACTCACACCCGACCCTGTGCGCTGGATGCTGATGAGCGCCGGATCGCGCGGAGCATTTGGTTTGTAGAGATTGAGAACGAGAAAGCCTTCATCGGAAGCGGATATCTTTTGGACAGTCGAGTTGCGCAGCCGTTCGAAGACAGGGGCCAATTTTTTGTTCCACAGGCCCAACCGAGCCCACTGCGGGCCGAGTTCCTGAAAAAAGCGCGGTATGGAAGTTTGACTCTGCATATTGGGATCCGATTGATGGTCTGAACAAACTGTCGCGGCGAACCTATCATCTTTTGACTCGCGGACAAGGGCACAGTACCCTCCAGCCAACAATTTCTTTCTCAATTATGAGAGGTTCTGCCGCCGATGGATTGGCTCGGACTTTCACTCAGCGCGAACCGGCGGCTCCGGTTTGGCACCATCAGGGTCTTTCTCCTGCTGCCGGTGTGTTTTTTTCTGCCGGCGTCATTGGCGAATGCAGAAAACGCAGTCTCAATAGGAAAGGAAAGCGAGCTCGACTTTTCTGCTGTGATGCAACGCGTGCGAGCTGCATCGCTTGCGCTGCAGCGTAATGAAAAACTCATCGAATCGGCATCCGCAAACGAGTCCGCTGTGAAGAGCCAGGCAGGCGCCAGCCTTCAGTTGAATCAATCCTTGACTGGTTATTACGTCAGTCCCTTCAAACAGCAGCACTCGCTGTCGGTAGGGGGAACGCTGTGGGATTTTGGCCGGCAGGCTGCTCAAGAGCTCAAGGCCGCGTCGCAGCGTCTCGTCGCAGAGGCGCAATCGGCTGAGGCCGAAGAAATTCTGAGAGTGCGGACGGCACGTCTTTTTGCCGCGGTATGTTCTTCTGAAGCTGTGCTCTCGATTGCTCAAGAACAGCTGCGCAATGCTGAGAGCAAACTCAAAACGGTAACAGCGGCGTACCAGCGGGGAGAGCGTCCGCAATCTGATGTCATCAAGCTCAAGATTGAATTGGGCAAGGCTCAGTTGTTTGTCAGAAAATCACAAGATGAATCGTCGCTTTTGAAGACGCAGTTGCTGTTGTCGTCCGATTTGAAACCGCTGCCTGCCGAATCGCTTGCTTCAACACGCTTGCGCTGTTTGCCGCAACGCACTGTTGCTCAGTGGAAGTCATTGTTGAATGAGTTTTCGCACGACTTCAAGGATGCCGCTGTTTTTGTGCGTCTCAATGCTGCCAAGATTTCGCTTGAGGCAGAGTTGAGTGCACTGCAGAGTGATTCTTATCCGCTCGTGAACGCAAGTGCAGGAGTGCAGGCCAGCGGACAGCTGTTTCCGCTGAAACCCGACCTGACGGCGCAAGTGAATTTGCAGTATTCCCTTCCGCTCAGTTCGCTGCGTGATCAGCGCAGGACAGCCGTACTGGCCAAAGTTCGTGAAAATCTTCTGAACCGCGATGAGGAAATGAAAATCCGGGCCGAAAGGCTTCAACAAAGCAAGCTCCGCGCAGATGGTGTGCTGCAGCAAAAGGAACTGAACAAGTCGCAGATCGAATTGTTGCTTGAGTATCAAAAGCTTGTCAGAACACGTTATTTTGCAGGCCGTGCCTCACTGCTGGAATTGACCGGCACCGAGGATGAGCTGTTGGCCAACAGACTCGAACTGACACGATTGGAGCTGGCTCTTTTTGTCGCTGCAATCGATGCTTCGGAAGCAGGTGGAGGAAAGAATCTTGAGAAAATATTCTAGAAGTCTTCAGTCCGTGTTTTCATGGACAGTTGTCTCGTTTTTTCTGACTCACACCGCCATTGCGCAAAATAAAAAAGGCGGTCGCCCTGAACGTGGTCCGGCGGTGGTCAAAACGGTTTCAGCACAAAAGCGCAGCGCAGCGCGTACATCGGAATCTGCCGTTGCGCTGGTCGGCCGCAAGCAGACCAACGTCTATTCAAAAGTCGCAGGTCGCATCACGGGAATTGCTGTTGCAGAAGGTCAGCCTGTGCGGGCCGGCCAAACACTGTTTCGTGTCGATCGAAGCGAGCCGGGCGAATCATATTTGTCGGTTCCGGTCACGAGTCCGATTGGCGGTTGGATTGGCCGCTGGAATGTCACTGAAGGCACTCAGGTGTCCACTCAGGATGCTGTTGTTCTTGTTGTCGACGACCAAAAGCTCATTGCCAACATTTATCTTCCTGTTCAGGAGTGGGTCCAGGTCAGGCTCAATTCCAAGGTGACCATCAAGGTCGATGCGCTCATGCGACCTGCAAAGGTTCTTACTATTGCGCGTGCGGCCGAGGCCGGCAGCGGACGTGGCGGACTGACGGTGGAGCTCAACAACGAAGATCATGCATTCAAATCGGGTGTGGTTGCCCTCGCGACACTCGAGCTCGACACACGCGAGCGATTGCTCCTGCCTGCTTCGGCGCTCAGGATTTCCGATCAGGGTGCTGCCGTTTTTAAGGTGAATGAGGGCAAGGCACAGCGCGTCAAGGTGAGTTATTCGCTTTTCAACAACGACCTAGTTGAGGTGCACAGCGGCATCAACGAAAACGACCGGATTGTCAGCGTAGGAGCTCATCAGTTGTTTGATGGTGCCGAGGTGAAGGAAGACAACGCTGTCGAAGTCGATCAACCGCGCGGAGAACGCAGGAAATGAATATTCCGCGGCTGGCCGTCGAACGGCCTATTTTCATCACAATGGTGACGACCTTCCTGCTTGTTCTGGGCTTGTTGGGATTTAGCCGCCTGCCGCTGGATTTATACCCGAGTCTTACATATCCGGTGCTAGCTGTGCGGACCGATCTCAAGGGCGCTGCACCGGAAGAAATGGAAAAGCTGGTTTCGCGCCCGATTGAGGATGCGCTCAGCACCGTCTCCGATGTTTCCTCCATCCGCTCCGTCAGCCGCGAGGGAATGTCCTACGTTATATTGGAATTCAATCAGGGCACCGACATTAAATTTCAGGAAATGCAGGTGCGCGCAAAAGTTGGAAATATCCGCAAACGCCTGCCCGATGCAGCCAGCGAACCGGTTGTGAACCGGCAGGATCCCGACGACACACCTGTCCTCGAAATTGCCATGACAGGGCGACGGCCGTCTTCTGAACTTTCCAAACTTGCTGATGATGTTGTTGCGCGCCGCATCCGACAAATCGAAGGCGTGGGTGACGTCAATCTGCGTGGGGCTCAGCGCGAGGAAATTCAGGTCGAACTTAATCCGGTTGCAATGCAGGTGTGGCGCCTCAACGCAACTGATGTTGTGCAGGGAATTGCGCGCGCCAACCGCAATGAGCCTGTCGGCAAACTGCAGGGCGAAGAGCGGTCGTGGGTTTTGAGATCGCTGGGAGCCGCAAAGAACCTGCAGGATTTAATGAACACACCGATCGGTCGTTCTGCTGCGGGAATGCCTTTGCAGCTGAGCGACGTTGCCGAGGTGACTGCTGGCTATGCCGAACGCGAAAACGTCAGCCGGCTTGGCACCAGAGATACTTTCGAACCTTCGGTTATCTTGGAGATCCTCAAACAGTCAGGTGAAAACACCGTTGCCGTGGTCGATAAAGTCAACGACGTGATGGCTGAGCTGGGCAGTGCACTGCCGGCCGACGTCGCACTGCACGTGATTCGTGACAACTCTGTGCTGATTCGCTCCAACGTCGCAGACGTGCAGGAGAGTTTGATTATTGCCTGTCTGCTGACCGTGATTGTCGTTTTGCTTTTCATGCGCAGTCCGCGCAGCACCGTGACGACCGGACTTGCTCTGCCCAGCAGTGTAGTAACCACGTTTGCAATGATGGCATGGGCCGGATTCTCGATGAACGTGATGACGCTGCTGGCGTTGTCGCTGTCGATCGGATTGTTGGTTGACGACGCGATTGTCGTTCGTGAGAACATCTATCGACACCTGCAGGTTGAGGGTGCCGATCCGAAAAAGGCGGCCTTGGAGGGAACCAATGAGGTTCTGCTTGCGGTGGTGGCAACGACCCTCGTTGTGGTTGCCGTATTTTTGCCTGTCGGTTTCATGAGCGGCGTGACCGGGCAGTTTTTTAAGCCGTTCGCACTCACAGTGGTCTTTGCCATGCTGATTTCCCTTTGGGATGCGGTTTCGATGGGGCCGATGTTGTCGGCGTACTACGCCAATATTCCACGTCCAGAATTGGAGTGGAAAAGATTCGGTCGCGCAGGCCTGCGGATCAGCGATGGGCTTGAACGATTTGAACACAAATTTGATGCGCTCGCTCAACGCTACCGCAGTGTGCTGAACTTTTTACTGATGCGCCCCGCGATAGCCTCTTTGGTTGCGTTTGTCTCAATCGCCGTTGCCGTGGCTGGATTTTATTTTGTTGAGAAAAGTTTTCTCCCGACGCAACTGGGCACTGCCTTTACAGTTCAACTCGACGGCCCCCCGTCGGTGCGCTCTGAGAGTGTTGTACCAATGGGCGATATCGTTCACTCGCGTCTGAAAGCAGTGGAGAGCGTTGATTTGTGGACCATCAGCGCTGGTGTGAATTCGACCGGCGCGGCAAATGTCTCAATCAATGTGCGGGTGTCTCAAAGTTTTTCCAAATCTCAGAAATCACTCGCACGCGCACGCGCCGACGTCCGAAAGGCACTGTCGGGAATTGCCGGCTACAATGTGCGGGTCAACGAACCGGCCGATCCGCTGTCGAGCGGGGGAGCGCGCTTCCAGCCAGTGGCGGTTGTTGTGGCGGGCGACAATCAAACTGAACTGATGGAACTTGCCAAGCGTGTGCGCAGCGTTCTGCAGCAGACCCGGGGAATCAGCGACACACAGCCATTTCAGGAAGACGGCCTTCCGGAAATTTTGTTCAGACCGAATCCTCAGCTGACCGCGCAATATGGAGTGACCAACGACGTTCTGTTGTCCCAGTTGGCTATCTGGGTGCAGGGTGATGCGAGCAATGATTTGTCATTGGGCGACGAGAAAATCCCCATCCGTGTGCGCTTGAAGGATGCACGCTTTGCTACTCCGCAGATGCTTGCACACCACGGTATTGTCGTGCGCAACGGGAGTAGTTCGACCATCGTTCCGCTCGGCAATATGTTGAGCATTGAGACGGGATCCGGTGCACCGGCAATCGTTCGCGAGAACCGCCAGCGTGTCATGCGTGTCGGTGCGAACATCGCTCCGGATGCGGCCTTGGGGACTGTGGTTAAAGACCTGCGGGAGCGGTTGAAGGATATACCTCTTTCAGCCGGACAATCGCTGACCGTGCGCGGCCAGAATCAGCAGATGGACGAGTTGTTCACGAACCTTATGTTTGCTTTGGCTCTGGGGCTCGTCTTTGTTTACATGGTGCTCGCCTCGTTGTTTGAATCATTTGTTCAGCCGCTGACTGTCATGATGGCCATCCCGCTTGCGGCGACAGGCGCGGTGTTGGCGCTTTTGGCCAGCGGTTTTCCGCTCGACCTTTATGGCGGTATCGGTGTTATTCTGCTTGCTGGAATTTGCGCGAAGAATAGCATTCTCCTCATTGATTTCGCGATGCAGAAAATCCGCTCCGGCGGGGACGCCGCGCAGGCTATTCTTGAATCTGCGCCGCTGCGTCTGCGTCCGATACTCATGACGTCCGTGGCAATGATCGTCGGCATGTTGCCGGTTGCAACGGGTTGGGGTGCCGGTGGCGCTGCACGTATGCCGCTTGGGATCGCGACCGTCGGCGGTGTTATCAGTTCGACGGTTCTGACCCTGTTTGTTGTTCCAAATTTGTTTGTCTTCATTGAAAAACGCCGCCGCCGCAAAGCGTAAATGTGGTTTCGTCAAGTGTGGCGGGCGTTTTTGTTTAATAGATTAATTACAATTAAAATAGTTATTCAGAGATAAGAAGAATATCTGTGAATTTTACTGTGTCGGACGACTCGTAAAGTTGATCCGCCAGCGGCGCGCCGTTACCCCTTTGCGCAAATCAATAAAGGGAGAGTGACGGCGATGAAAAGGAATCCGGTTCCATTGCTTTTGCTGTGTGTTTTGTCGGCTGTGGCGTTGCTTGCGCCGGCGGGTACGGCTCAAAATCAGGGTTCGCCCATCAACTCGGGCGATACTGCGTGGATGATAGCCGCATCGGCGTTGGTATTGTTCATGACCCCAGGCCTTTCGTTTTTCTACGGCGGAATGGTTCGCTCGCGCAATGTGATTTCGACCATGCTGCAAAGCTACGTGTGTATGGGGATCATGAGCCTGTTGTGGGTGTTGGTCGGCTTCAGCTTGTCGTTCGGCGATTCAATCGGTGGCCTGATTGGCAATCCGGCAACATATTTTATGTTCTCGGGTGTCACGGGTGCGACTGAATCACGTCTTGCGCCGACGATCCCGTTTCTGCTGTTTGCCCTATTTCAGTTGAAGTTTGCAGTCATCACTCCTGCGCTCATCACGGGAGCTTTTGCAGAGCGGGTCAAGTTCAAAAGCTATATGCTGTTCGTGACGCTCTTCCTTCTGTTTATTTATGCCCCGCTGGCTCACTGGACGTGGCATCCAGATGGCTTCTTGCGCAAATGGGGTGTTCTTGATTTTGCAGGCGGTACGGTTGTTCACATGTCTGCCGGCTTTGCTGCTCTTGCCGGAGCGCTGTTCCTTGGCCGCCGCAAAGATCACTCCACAGAAGTCCATACACCCGCGAAGATCCCGTACATCATTCTCGGAACAGGGATGCTCTGGTTTGGTTGGTTTGGATTCAACGCAGGTTCCGCTCTGGCGGCAAACGATTTGGCCGCGCTGTCGTTCGCAACGACAAACACAGCTTCTGCTGCAGCCGCTCTGGCGTGGATTTTTTATGACATGGCACGTGGGCGCAAGCCAACAGCGGTTGGGTTTTGCATTGGTGCGGTGGTTGGTTTGGTCGCCATCACTCCTGCTGCCGGGTTCGTAACGATCGGTGCGAGTGTTGTGATTGGCGCATTGTCGGCAGTCATCTCCCACGTTGTCGTCGATCTCAAGAGTAAGACTTCGATCGACGACACACTCGATGTGTTCCCATGCCACGGTATCGGTGGTGTCATGGGCATGATCCTGACGGGCGTCTTTGCAAAAGAAGTAGGCTTGGTAGCAGGTCCGACAACCACCTTTTACAAACATTTGATTGCCATGGTGCTTGTGGGAAGCTTTTCTTTCTTCGGTGCCTACGTGCTTTACAAGATTGTCGACCTCATTTCGCCATTGCGGGTTTCAGCCGAAGAGGAAGAAATTGGCTTGGACTTGAGTCAACATCTGGAGTCGATTGAGTCTTCGGAAAAGGTTGCGCCGATCGTGCCTCAAACAGCCATCAAGCAATCCGCACTTTCCTTCCTCTGAAACGCCTGGTTCTGGCTGACGCCCCGCGTAGGGGCACGTTCAGCAATCGAATTTGAAAATGGCAGTTGTTAAGGTGAAAAGATCTCTACAGTGTGAAGAGGGCCGGCGGTTTTCCGACCGGCCTCTGGTGTGTCTGAGAGCCCGCCGACAAACAAAACTTTACCGTCTGGCAAAAGATTTGCACTGTGCATCCAGCGCGTCATCGACATCCTTGCAGTCTTACTGCAGGTCATTTTTGAAAGCGCGGCAAAGCTGCAAATTTCAGACTCTTTGAGCGGTTGGCCATCTTCAACTCCACCGGCAACAAGAAAGGTTCCATTGCTTAATCCGGTCAGCGTATGCAGAGCACGGCGGTGAAGCATTGCTCCGGCATCTTGCAGCGTGCGCTTGCCGACGTCGAGAATCTCAAGTGAATCGCTACTGCGCGCAGGTGCCTTCAGGCCGCCGGAAATGAGAATTCGGCCGTCGGCGAGCAGCGCACTCGAGTGATAAATGCGCGGAGTGTTCATTGTGTGCTCAAAAGTACTCGCCGTCAGAGTTGCAACGTCGAGCAATTCAATTGAATCGAGAAACTCGGAATTGCGCTCAGGGTCCGCATGCGAGGGCCCGGATTCTCCACCGATGATGGCAATTGTTTTTTCGTTGACCAAGATTGCGCTATGAAAAGCTCGCGGTGTTGTCAGCAGGGAATCGATTTCGTGAAACTTCCCGCTCGTCGGATCCCAGATTTCTATGCTGTCGTGATAATAGTTGCCATCTGTTCCACCAATAACAACAATGCGGCCGTCGGCGAGTGATATTGCCGTGTGTCCGCTGCGATCGCGGATCATATCTGCACCCGCCGAAAAAGTGTTTGTCTTGGCGTCGTAAACGTCTGTACTGCGTATCGCTGTCTCGTAATCCGAGGAGCCGCCGATGAACATCGAGCGGCCGTCCGCGCGTCGCACGTGTGCAGCCGCGCTTCGCAGTGTGGACATTGGCAGCGCAAGTGTTTTGCTTGTTCCGCGTCGTGTATCGAAAATCTCAGCACTATTCTCGCCACCCAATTCCGCCCACGCGCCGCCGGCGATGAGAATTCGTCCGTCTGGCAAGACTTCAGCTGAGTGTCCGGATCGGCCAAACTGCAGAGCGACAGGGAGCTTATAAAATTTCCCTGCATAAAAACCTGCGGCAGGGCGCGCGCTCCGATGCGCCGAACCGTGTGAAGGTAACAGCGGTGAAAAAAGTACTGCGCCTATGAGGAGTTGGGTTACTTGTTTCATCTCGCATTTCCTTTCGCCTGAGGCATATTTATTGGTTGATGCTACCGTTAAGAAAAAAAAACGCAAAATGCTTCAATTGAATTGGATATTTGTTTTATGAAGTAGAAAAAATATTCAAAAGAAAGTAATTCGTTTAATATCAGAATGTTAAATTAATAATTAAATTACGTTTTATAAAATCCGAAAAGACTCATGTAATTGCAGTTTGCATGAGGAGAATGCATGATGTCACCTGTGCGCGTAAATCTTACGACAAAAGATTGCTTGTTTCGCCTGGGCCTGTTGGCAATGCTGGCTCTTCTTTTTTCAGTTGTCGGCTGTTCAACTGAGCATGATTTGAGTTCGGAAAATTTGTCTATTCAGAGTGAAGAGCCGGTTGCTGAAATGCAGCCCGACGACACTGACTCCATGGGAATTATTTCGGGACGCAGTCCGAATGCGCTTGTGAGGAAAAGCACAGTCGCTCTTCTCGCAGGAGCATCACTGTGCTCGGGGACAATCATCAGCGACAAATATGTTCTCACGGCTTCGCATTGCGTGACGAACTCTGCAAATTTGTCAGGTTGGAAGGTTGTATTCGGCGCGAACATCTATTCAACCCTCTCAAGGCCCGTTGTCAGAGTTATCAATGACAACGTGACAGCGAGTTTGTTGCTCCCGGACATCGCTATCGTCGAAATCTCGGGCGGCCTTCCTAGCGGGTATGTCGCGGCTCTATTGCCGACAGCTCAGACGCCGATTGCAACAAATTCCATACTGACGATCGCCGGATACGGTCGGTGGAGCAATACGAGCACTGGTTCCGGAATTCTTCTGCAGGGATCGGGAACGATGCTCGGCTCGGCCAAAAGTCATTACATTCTGGTCGGCATGTCTGGACAAACTCAACACTGCAAAGGCGATTCTGGAGGCCCCACTTACGTCAATGAGGCTGGAAAAATGATGGTCGTTGGAGTGACGTCCCATGGTGCAGTCCCGTGCACGCAAGGTGCTTATGTCACCGATGTCAGAAAGCAGAGAGCTTGGATTAGGCTGAAGGTTGGGCTGTAAGGCGTATTCCAAGGAATGTGACGTCATCTGCAAGGCTGTTGCCAGACCACAGGCTGCGCGCCGCGAGTTCGAGTTCATTCATTTGTTCTTGGAGTGGTGCGGGTTTGCTGAGGAGCGCTCTGATTTTTCTGAAGCTCAGTGCCTCTCCTTGGAGTCCCTCGTTTTCAAGAAGGCCATCTGTGTAAAGAAGTAGCGTATCGCCTTCCTTTAAAAGGAATTCATGAACACCGTAGCTGTGTTTGCCAGAACCAAGCAATGAGCCACCCCCGGGGATCTTTTCGCAGAGAATTTTTCCGTCCTCGCGACGGGCAAGAATAGGCCATGTGTGGCCCGCGTTCAGTGTGCAGGCACTTCCTGTTTTGAGATCGATTGTCAGGAAGCACATCGTCATCAGGCGGCCGGAGCGTCCTGCTGTGTTGAGTAATATATTGTCGAGTGATTCCGCCGCCAGTCGCAGTTGCTCGGCCGGTGGTGCGATGTGGTCGAGTTGTTTCGAACGCTTTTCCGCGGAGTACACTGCTCCGCAGACAACTCCGGTGAGCACAGCCGAGGTGATTCCGTGGCCGGTGATGTCGCCGATGTAAAAAGTCACCCGCTGGTGCTCTTCCTGATAGATATAACCGTACCAATCGCCGCCTGCGACGTCGGCGGGTTGGAAAAAGGCCGCAAATTCCAGATTTGGGATGGTCTGTGGCACCGGCAAAAGCTGTTCTTGCACCACTCGTGCGGCCTGCAGTTCGCCCTCGAGCTTAGCCTTTTCCATGAGCTCTGCCTGAGTGCGATCTTTTTCTTTTTGCAGAACGACAATGCGGTATCCAAGAGCGGTTGCCATGCAGACAACCTCCCACACTGAAGACGCAGTTAAAGCATAGAGAATGTTGTCGGAAACCGGATAAAAACCTTGCGTTGCTCCAACGAAAATCACTGCAAAAATGATAGGAGCGCCCCAGGCGGAAAGGAAAATAATCGCAGGCGGATATCTGCGGACAAACGCCGCGCGCCATGCGATGGTAAAGATAATGAATTGGAAAATGCCGGAAAGAATGTTGAAGATAAGTGCGATGTAATAATTCGGTCCGGTGATGAATGGAACGATGGCAAGCGGTGCCGCAACCTTCATTGACAGTGTGAGAATCTTCTTTTCTGTGATGGCCTGTGTGTTTTTGAGCAGAAAACTGCGGGCGAAAAGTGCTGTCAGAGCAATCCAGCCGATGGCGCTGGCATACCAGAGATCCTGTGCAAAAAGCGGAGTGTAGGGAAAGATGTATGCCAACAGGCCCGAGCAGCCGGGGATGACAAGGATGTTGATGGCTATGCTGGCAAGAACGTAATAAATATAAACAATTTCTCGTGTTACAAAGTAAATGAATAGATTGTAGAGAAGTATGAAGGCGATTCCACCAAAGCCCAGCAGCTGGAGTCCCCACTCGCGGTTTTGAATGTCCTGCGCGGCTGAGGGTGTTGTCAGAAAAGGGATGAGTCCGAGCCACTGAGCCGTCTGACAGATGACAAAGATCGTTTTTGTTTTTTGCGGTTCAATTTTCAGCGGCAGCCAGAAATCGCGGAATGCAATCGGCCGTGAGATAAATGGTTCATCGACGCCGGTGCGAAACAGCTCCAGCAGCGTGCTGTCGTTCTGTTCATAGACGCGTAGGTTGCGCAGGTGAGGGTTTCCAAGGCGCAGAATCCAGTCGGTTTGTTGGCTCGAGTTTTGAACTTCAAAGCGAACAATGAGTTGTCCTTGGTCATAGCCAAAGTTTGGCAATTTTTGGGTCGCCGATTTGAAGTTGTAACTGCTCAGAAGTGAAACGGGAAGGTCGTCGACGGTTTCCGATTTTTTCAAATATGCGTAGGAAAAATTTTTTAGAGCTAGGTTGCTATCCCCGGCCGACAATATCGTCACAAGTTCGGGCTGTGCGGATTGTGCGGGGGCGTCCGAGGCAGATGCAATTTTCACCGCAGCCGACAGCGCAAGCAGTGCATAAAAAACGATGAGCAGGCGGCCGAGATTCATATGATACCCGATCCTGTCATGTTTCCACCCACTGGAGTTCGCTTACCCCTTTAATTTAGACTTTCACCCAGAATTTTAAAGGCCGGACCGTTTCGGGTCCGGCAAGCGTCTGACGCTTTGTTGTGATTGGGAGTGGGCAACTCTGACGCTCAGTTATCGCGGGTCGGTGTTGATAGTGATGCTTGTATGACCCAAGAAGCGCTTTTTGCTGTTTACTTCACGGAGCATATCTTGCCGCAATTCTCCAAGCAGTCGCACCGGCGTATCGGTTGCCGCAAGCGCAGCATCTGTGTTGGAGAGGCGGAATCCGTTGCTGTATGGCTGTCCCGTGCTCCATGCGTGAATGACGGACGGATACTCTATCTCTGCATTCGCATTCACGCCGATCGCGCCGCTGCTCACGTCGAAACCGAGCTGGATCCACTCGAGGTTGTGAGTGGCGGCAAAGCATGCCGTCGAGTAGAGCATCCGTAGCTTTTTACGAAGCTGGGCAAATGTGCCTGCGGTGTATGGCGCATCGGCGTCGGCAATTTCGTCTTTGATGTTGCGCATGCTGTGTCCACCATCATAAAAGTGGATGACTTCCTCAGAACCATGTGTGTTTACAATCATATCAATTGCTTTGATTTGCGGGTTCGCCGCAAGCGAATAGAGATGGGTTTTCAGGTTGTGCAATGTCGCAGAACTGTTTCGCAGAACTTTGATTGTCGCGTATTGGCCGCCCAGTGCGCTGCGCGGAACATCGCCTGTCAGTCTTTCCATGATTGAGTAAAGTGGAGCGAGTTCGGGGCTTGAGCCGACTTCGAGCTCCGAGAGAACGATGAGTGCTCTTTGGCTCTTGCTGACGGCTGCCGAGGCGGTGGATGGAGTCAAGTGCGCAGTGCCCAGTGCGAGCAGTGGAAGAAGCAGTGTTGATTTGATTTTAGCGAGTGAGAATGCCTTCATAGAGGTCTCCTTTTGAGGATAAACTGGCGCGGTGCATTCCGGCCTGACTGCAAAGTCTCACGTCCAGATGAGACTTTCCTGATGACATATCTAAAAATTCATGATAAGATTTGATAATCTAATATTCGATTGATTATGGATGCTTGAGGTGTTTCTGTGAGGTCGGAGCGTCTGCCATCGGAGCTTTGTCGGAAGGGACTGTACCGAAGGGTAGGTGTCTGGCTGCGTGATGACAACTGGCGTGGTCTCGCAGCTGCTGAACGCAGTTGGTGTTTGTTCGCCTTGTACTTCACGGGTGCCGTTCAAGATGCCGATGAATTCAGAGACATTTGGCAGATTGACGATTCATCGGCGGAGTTTTCGCATGTCTTTTTTGCCCGCTGCGTCGCTGTTGTCCGATCAGGCGAACTGGCTTTCGCACGCAGGGAATGGCTGAGAGTCTATCAAAGATCCAATGGCGCAAGGGGATGGTTGTTTCAGGCGCAGGCCTTTTTCTCGATGCAGCAGTCCCGTTGGAAATCTGCGGCGCGTTGGGCTGAGCGTGCCGCACATGCCAGCTTCGCAGATGGCGACAATCTTCTGCGCTCAATTGCTTTCGACATGCAGGCGCATGCGGCCGCGCGGTTGGGGAACTTTTCTATTGCGCTTCGTCAGGCTCAGCGTTCTCTGGAGTGTGCAAAGCTTATTGGTAATACGGCGATTGAAAATGCCGTCCGGGTTTCGTTGGCATGCTGGGACGCCGAACGCGGCAGCGATCCGCAAAGATCTTTGCGCACATTACGTTCGCTTCTCAAAGAAAAGTCTTTCCATGATTCGCATTCCCAGTCTGTTTTGCTTCTCGAATTGAGCCGTCTGCTGATTCTCAGAGGCGAATTTTCACATGCACACCAAGCACTCGTACGGATTGAGCGCACTCTGACAGGGTCAGGAGGACAGCCGCTGTTCCGGCAACGCATCCAGCTTGCGCAGAGGAAAGCGCTTCTTCTGCGGCTGAGTGGACGGCCCGATCGCGCGCTGCAAATGCTAGAGCAGGTCTATTCTGGAATTCCCGAATTTGAGAAGTCACTTCGTTTGGAGGTCCGCGGGCAGATGATTACGTCAGCAGGTGAGTCTGGCATGTCTGTTCCGGAGACCTGGTTGAGTGAAGAGTCGCAACTGACCGCAGTGGTCCGCACAGAGCGTGCGTTGAGAACTCTGCGGAGAAGGCAAGCTGGCAACGCAGACCATTCATCGCAACTGGATGACCGTCTTGGGGTCATGGTTGATGAACTCTGGATGCAAAGACAATCGACAGTCACGAGGGAAAAGATTCTCGAGGCAGGATGGTTTGCACTTATAGTCCCGCGCAGACGAAACACTGAAGAGCCGGTGTTTTATGTGTTGCGGGGAGATGAAAAAATTATTTCTGCAACCACACACGGCATCCGGCTCATTGCTGGAAAGCCGACGCCGCAGATGTTGGCGCTGCTGCGGCTATTGGCTGACGGTGTTCAGACAAAACAAGAGATTTTCAAAGTTATCTGGAACCGGCGTTATTATCCTGAGCGCGACGATGCTGCAGTCTATGTTTTGGTCGGTAGGTTGAGAAAGTTTTTGCGTGAAGATGCGCATCTCCTTGTCAGCCGGCACGGTGGATACATGCTTGAGGCGCAAGTCCAGAGTCTTGATGTTGACAATAAATCTGAAAGTAAGCCGTTTCATCAAACGACGTCCATCGGAGGGTTCGCCGGCAAGGCTTCTGTTCCGCCGGAGGATTTGCCGTCGGTTCGAATCCTCGTCCTCTTGGAGTGGAGCAGAGGGCAAAATTCTTTCACTGCTGAGCAATGGCAGAAGCACGCGTCACTGTCGCGTGCTTCTGCCTGCAGAGACCTCGCGTATTGCTGTTCGAAAGGCTTATTGTTGCGCATGGGACGCGGACGTGCGCTGTCCTATTGTTCACCGCCGGTAAGAGTGTCAAACAGTGTCGATTTCATTGACACGATGCCTCCATAAAAAATCCAATAATTCCTGCTACTCCGTGTTGGCATGCGTCCTGCTGGACAGGGTGCAAGAACGAATCAAACACAGGAGAAACTGCATGAGCCGAAACCTTATTTCATTGGTCATTTCATCAGCGTCCGTGGTGTCAATTCTGTCGGCCGTGGGCTGTGGAAGAGTGTCGTCGCAGAGCGAAACCGCCGGTGTGCGGGAGAACCTCGAAAGCTCGCGTGCGCTCACACTCAGCTGTCGCGGCTCAACGACACCGCTCAAGCAGCTCACACTGGAACTTTCAAAGCAGTGCCGTGCCCAAAACGCCGAGCTTAAGGCAGCGGGCCTGCCCGCGTGTCAGCAAGACGAATGCTCAGATTTGGTGACACTCGAACGGGCAAGCTCAAATGCACCGGGTGCAAGCTATATTTACGACTCAGAGGGTCGCACGGTTGGGATCAAGCTTGAGTTGTCGACCGACATTCGCCTCTCAACACAGGAAAAGCTCGGACTGATTTGCTATGCCCCAGAACTCAAGGCGGATGAGCTGTTAGGTTCTATGGCAGCACGCTGCAAATAACTCTCAACTAGATTTTTGAATTTCGCATCATCGAATCATTCCTTTCCTTCAGATTCCCCCGGCCTGCGGTCGCACGACCGCAGGTTTTTTTTATGGTAAGGGCGAAATTGGAAGATCGGCGTTTGAGTTTCTACCGGATGCATCGACCGCGAAACCTATCGGTGTTTTGGTATTATCAGTTTCAGTTGTTCGAATTTAATTTAGCAGCAAATTAAATTGCGGAGAAGTGTTTCCAACGTGGTCTGTCAGCGCGCCGGAATCAAAAAAAAGCTCGTTGTTGAGCACGCTGGTAATTTCACAATCGTATACCGAAACCAGCACGAGATGAGTCTCGCCTTGACTTGGCTGATCAACAGGTTTGAGAGCAACATCATATTTACAATTAAATGTGGGTGAAAATTTTATTTTGCTGATATCGAGGGATTTGATTCCTGAATGAGGCTCATTGACAGGTACTCTTATCAGGACTGTTGATCCGTCGATGGTGGCATTGGCCGTCGAGTTATATAGGATCGGGCCCTGTGAATCGTAACCTACCTTGCCAGGGAGTGGAACTGTCGTTTGCGGGTTTGTTTCTTGTACAACCGAAAAGTCATAGGTACCAGGTAGTATGATGCTGGGTCCAGTTGTTCCGTCCGGTTGTGGAAATTTTCCACGTGCAAAAAAGGTTCCGTTGGCTGCGCATTTTACCTCCGCTGATTCACTGTCTTCAATCAAAAATTTCGCAGACGATTTTGTGTTCTGAGAGAGGCTGACTCCAAAATCGCCAACTGCGCACGTACCCGCTATGGCGAATGGTCCAGAGTTTGGTCCCACCCAAAAATCGGCTTTGGGAAACATGAGAGAGAGTTCAGATTTCTCAGGAATCCCATCAGCCGATACGAATACCCATTCGTTTCCGAGCATGTCAGCTGGACTAATCCTGCTCATTTTGACTGAACCATCTGCTGCTGTACTTGACCGTAATGTTGCTGATATTCCTAGAAGATGAGCTGCCCGGATATCACTAAAACTGTCGTCCATTTGGCTGGCTTGAAATTCGGGAAAACTGCGGCCCGTGCCGGAAAGTATTCCAAGTCTGTGTGCCTTTAAAGGACTCGAAAATGTCAGCATCTTAATGTGTCTGACATCAGGAGGAGAAAGGCTTCCTGCGATTTGCATTTCAGAGATTGGGCAAGCAGTCATGTCGAACGTTAGGCCGGTGACTTGATCTGAGAGAATGTGCGCGCTGCGAGGCGTGTAAATGCGACTCAGTTCGCTTGAAGTAAAACCAACTGCTGCCATATGTGCGGTGGTGAGGTGTGGTTCTGGCATACGCATCGAAATCAGCCCGTCTGCGTTGACGGTATAGTCGGTCGTCCCGAACCATGAGCGGACAAGTGCTGGACTCCCGCTGGTGCAGAACTTTTCTTTGTGTGCGGCATCAATGAAATCAAACTGCAGAAGCGACATTGAAACTCTCAGAACATCACCCTGAAACGCGTCAAGTTCCACCGGATTCAGGCTCATTACGTTTGGGTCTTTGAGTTCGATGGCGCCTTCTTTGATGACCTCGCTTCCGCGTGTCACTTTGTACGCAAACCATCTGTGAGCGCGCTTATATTTGAATATCGTGAGTGGGTCGGTGAGAAGTTTATTTGGCGGTAGAGTTGAAACAGCATAGAACTGTTTTTCTTGTTCGCTCAGCGAAAGTAGGGTCGCAGAGTCAGCGACTTGCCTCGTTTCTCCAGTCGCTCCGGAAATCGATTCGGTTGTTGCACCGGTAGGCAACGGCGTGACTACCGGTGCTGCTGTTTCTGTTCCTCCAACGTCGGGACTCACTTCAGGCGTCGCACTCAAAGGACTCGATGGTGCCGCAGAGCCATCAGCTTCTGAACTTGTCTCAAACTGCACTGTAATTGCCACGGCAACGGGTTTGCCGCCTTGCCTCGAAGTCCAGCTGCAGGCGGTTGAAAGGAGCAAACTGATAAATGCGGGTCCAAGTCGTTTCACGTTGTTCCCTTCGGCGGGCAAAAATTTCCCCCTATCGGAAAGAAGGTCGGCAATACTCGTAAAAAGTAGAGGGTATCTTTGAATAATTAAATATTTTTATGGTGTTATGTATTTCAAGTGTAAACGCCCGTGGAGGTGCCCGACAATCGACAAGAGGCCCAAACCTACCAACTTTCAGACATTTTCACGCAATCGTCGCTATCCCAGGTCGGACACACAATCACCGGATACGGCGGCCTAACGTCGTTGCTTTTGCACATCCATACATGCGAGCCGCTTTGCGTGCAGCCCATGTGCTTGGGGCTGAAAATAGTCTCTGAAGTAAACTTATCGCAGGCGCCGAGTGGCGCTCTCTTTTCCGCGCACGGGGTGATTTCGGCGTTGGTCTTTTTTCGTTTGCCCTTGTGGTAAGGTCCGCGCGGATTGATTTGAATGATGATGCCATTGTCACCGTGGGTGACTGAGGGCTGTTCTGGCGGGAACGCGGCACAGTGTATGTCGCCATATTTTGCTTCGCAGTTGAATCCACAGCGAATCTGTCCGTAGGCAGCCAAGCAACGTTCACCGACACGGCTGCCGCACTGGAGTTGGCCGTACGCTTTGGCACATCCGTAGCCGCACTTGCGCTCTCCGTAGCCTGAGATGCACTCGTATCCTGCCTCTTTGCCGCTGTTGATGACGATTGGGTATTGTGCATGCGCAAAACTTTGCGCTGCAAAGAACAGACCAAACAATAAGGCGAAAAGAGCTGCACGAAGATAAGAAAGTCGGATGACCATCTAGCGCTCCAAACACATGGGTTGGCACCAATTGACTCATATCCAGCCTCTGATCAGGCACCTATCGGAAAATAGGCGCAGCTCTTGAGTTTTTTTGCGGCCGGTATTTAAATCAAAATTAATTTTTTGAACGGAGTTATCTTCTTTGCCTGAATTACAGGACATTCACCGACTTCAGGCATTTGTTGCGGCCGTCGACGAGGGAAGTCTGTCGGCTGCTGTCAAGCGCTTGCACATTACTCAGCCCGCTCTCTCTGCTCGCTTGAAGCTCTTGGAAGAAGGACTTGGGTGTCAGCTGCTCGAGCGCACCGGCCGCGGTGTGCGTCCGACCCCGATGGGTGAACTTGTCTACAAGAATGCGGTCGATATTCTTGCGCGCATGAATCACTTGTCCCTGCTGGTCAAGAATCATCTTGAGCTGCGTGATGGCTGGATTCATCTGGGAGGCGGTGCCACGGCGGTGATGGGGGTTTTTCCGGATGCGATTGCAGCATTCCGCGATGCGCATCCGGACATTCAATTCACACTGCACGAGCACGATTCCAAAGGTGTGCTTGATGCCGTTCGCAATGGTCTCATTGACATTGGAATTGTCACACGTTCGCCCGATTTGGCCGATGCCGACGACTCCGAACTTCAGGGATTGCGTGTCCACGGTGAAATTCCCGATGTGCTACATGTCATTGCTAGCCCGAATCATCCGTTGGTTGCAGTCGGCCGTTCACTTGAGGCGCGCGGCAAGTCGCTTCTTCCGATGCATCTCAACAAGCAGCACATGATATTGTTCGACGAAGGCTCAAACGTGCGTTCGATTATCGACGCCGAGTTCCGTCGTCATTATGTGCATCCGCGCATCGTTATGACCTTGCGTTCCGCGCAGAGCATGCTGCGTATGGTTGAAAAAAATATCGGTTTGAGTGTGCTGAGCCGGTTGTCGATGAACTCAACCGATCAAGTTCATGTACTCAACGTGTCTGGTCTGCAGATGGTGCGCAGGCTTGTGCTTATTTCCGCAGAGGAGCGGACTTTGCCCCCAGCTGCCGAGGCTTTCCTGAAGGTTCTGTGCCGTAGTTCCGAAGTGAGTCCTGCGCCATAGCAATCATTTCTAAAACCTCGAGTCGCAGTTTCCAGAGCCGTTGAACACGCATCATCTCGAGAGCTACGTTTTGCAACGGATGTGCATCGGAGTCGTCGCTGTCGTCAGGATTGAGGAAGTGCCGGTCTGGTTCACTTTCTGTAGGCAGTCGTCTCATTGTGCCGACGATCTGCCGAAGGCGGCCGAGCTGCTCGACAGTTTCAGAAACAAGCGTGTGTAATTCGTTGCGACCATAATCGCGCAGGAGGCGGGACAGATCGGTTTTGCGCAACGGCCGTGGGGCGCTTTGGCGAATCTGCTCGGCCGAAGGTCCGCTCCATGTAGAATCTACCGAGAGCGAGTTTGAAACCGGCGAACTGCGGCCGCGCCGGAAAGACACACCTCGGATTCTGTTTTTTGAAAGCAGGTTGGCGGCCATGGGTGTGTTCCGTTAGCGCAGGCGCGATTCGAGATACTGAATGGCCGGTGAATCAGAAGGTTCACCGGCGGCTCGCAGGCGCGCAATCTCATCGAGAATTTGCCTGCGCCAGCCCATATCGAGCTGGCCTTGAGCAGCAATCGCCTCCTGTGTGCTGCGGAAATTTTGTCCGTCTTGTTCCTGCTGTGATTGCCGCTCGGCTTCTTCCTCATCCTGAAGTGCGGCGAGTGCCCTCACAATCGCCTCCTGAGTATCGTCGATTCCTGATTCCATTTGCTGTTGCTGGCCGGATTGTGCTCCCTGACGCGCCTTTTGATTGCCCTTTTGTGCATCCTGGGCCGCTTCCTGAAATTCATTGGAAATGTCGGGAAGCGAATCGAGGTCCTGCTGCGATTTTCCGAGTGAATCCTTCGCAGATTTTTGATCGCGTTTTGCATTCTGAAGTTCACTGTCCGCCCGAGTGAGTCTTTCACGGGCTTCGCGCATGGCCCGTTGACGCGCCTGCTGCAGCATAGAGAGAACGCCGCCCAAATGCTTTTGCGCGTGCTCCAGCGTCGACTGTGATTTGTTGATGGCTTCTGTCTGGTTCTTTTCGCTGAGTGTTTTTCCGAGATCCTTGAGGTTCTCGGGAGTGTTGTCGAGTTTAAGCGCGTCCAGTGCGGTCTGCCGTTCCTGCAGAGAAAGCCCTGAGTTGGGTTTTTCAATCATCGATGACAGTTGCTTTTTAAGTGAATTGGCAGCCCCTCGCAGCTCGTCGGCATCTTTGTTGAGCTGGCTCAGCTGTTCAGGATTGGAACGCTGTATCGACTGCTTGAGGTTTTGCAGTCTCGCCAGCAGGTTTTGCACCTGATTAGAGGTTTGCTCGCGCTTAAGACGCTCGAGCAGATTTTTGATTTTCTTTTCAGTTTGCTGCGCGGCCTTGTCGCGTGGCGAATTGATATTTTCTGCAGACTGGGAAATCTGCTCGGTTTGCTTGGCCGCCACACTCTGTGAACCCATCTGACCAGCAGCCTCGCGCGCCTTGGCGAGTTCGTTGCGCAGGGTTTCCTTGAGAGCATCTGCCGAGATGGATTTATTCTGCAATGCCTGCAGTGATTTCTCCAGGGACTGAATAAGGTCCTGTCGCAGGCTTTCGCGTGTCACGATTTCAAATTTTAATTCTTCCGATTCACCGAAGAGATTTTCAGCGACTGTCTTTGCAACGGCCTTGATGTACAAAGTGTCCTTTGCAGTAAAGGGAATTCCTACGGTGTTGAACGGAATCCGTTTGCCGTCGAAACTTTGTTCATTCGCATTTGCAAATTCGGCAACGGGTTTGACCATGCGGTAGCCAGACTCCGTGCGGACATGAAATTCAACACTCGCAAGCGGTATCTTTGAACGTGCAAGGACGTCGAGAGCAACGCTGCCCTCGCGCTCGGGGCCGCCGGCCGATTTGCTGAGTTCGACCTGCGGGCGCGGACGTGGAGTGATTTTCAATTTTTGTTTTGCAAATACTGAAGCGTTTTTCAGAATGTTCAGTTCAACTGTGTGCTCGCTTTGCGGGTCAAGGGCGAGTTGAGTCAGAACGCTGCGCGCACTGTTACCGAAGTTTGCGGTCGGTGGAACTGCATGAAGCTCGGGCGCGGCAGATGAGCCGACTGCAGTCAGCCCCACGGACCATTTTGTCTCGGCTTTCCTGTAACGAAATGAAACCGAAAAATACGCGTCGGTGTCGACTTCAGGCATCACATCGGCGTCACCCTTCAGGCGTATTTCTTGAGCCGGAGTATCGACGTAGCTCGGATATTCTATCCGCAGAAAAACCTGTTCGCTGCGCAGATTTCTTTCGAGCCATCCGTAGGCTTGTCTGGCGTGCGGTGTGACCGGCGGGATAACACCCGCAAGCCAAACGGCGAGAAATCCTCCAGCAAAAATCAACCTGCGGTGCCTGAGTGTGCTGGCTTGTAGACCTTGGGTTGTTAGATTGAGTTGGAGCCGCTCACGCCCGATTTGATCGGACACGTCGGCCGGAAGCAGCACAAAGCGCACCCACGCGGCGGCAATCAAAAGTCCCGCCAGCGCACCGACGAACGCAAGTTCGGTGCGTCCTGCTGTGGTCATTGCCAGTGAAGTAAAACCGACAAAAAAACATGACCAAAGTAACACGCGTATGTTCAGTTTGAATTGATATTTCATCGGCCCTCACACTCCTTTGCGAGTCAGAGCTGAGTCATGGGTTCCTGATAAGGACTCAGATCGGCCAAGGTCTGCAGCTCCGGGTGCTCCCTGAGCATGTTCCAAAGGACTTCGGCAGTGACAAGAATATCGCCGATGGAGCGGTGGCGCGACTCGAATGTCAGATTATAGTGTGCAGCCAAAGCATCGAGGTTCTTTCTTTCAGACTGGACCAATGCTCTTGCCATCTTCAACGTACAAAGCACATGATAGTGGCAGCTCATGCCTAATCGTGCACTTTCATGAAGCATAATGTTGCAGTCGAATTCTGCATTGTGCGCGATGCCTACGCATCCACGCATGAATTCGTGAAAATTGTAAAATACATCCTGCAGCAGAGGGGCATCGACGAGCATCTCGTCATTGATACCGGTCAGGCCAAAGGTTTCCGGAGGAAGTTTTTGGTTTGGATTCACCAGAGTTGAAAAACGTGCGATTTCTTTTGCGTTGCGGTACTTGATGGCACCAATTTCGATGATACGCGCCGATTTGACGTCAAGACCGGTCGTTTCGAAGTCGAAGATGACGACCGGAAGGTCGGCGAGTCGCTCCTGAAGTGCAAAGGTCGACCCGCTAACTCCGCCCATAATTGCAATCGGGGCGGCTTGGCGGGATGTTCTTCCGCTGAGCAGTTGGTGAAAAATGCTATTTTGAAAAGACGTCGCCATGATTTTTTTTCCGATTCCAGTGCCAGGACGCTTAACATGAATTCGCGGCAAAGAAAAAGCCGTCCCTCCTCTTGCAAAGGCTGGGGCGGCTATTGTACACGACGTCTTCGCTAGGGGCGGTTAGCTCAGTTGGGAGAGCGCAGCAATGGCATTGCTGAGGTCGTCGGTTCGATCCCGATACCGTCCACCATTCCTTCGTTACTGCAATTTATAAATCCTACGTGAATTTCCACTCATCACAGCTCGCGCTTGTTCAACAGAGTAACCTGCGCGGTCCATGCTCTTCAGTGTCAGTTGCACGTATTGTGTTGTGGCGCCTGGTTGGCCCGAAACGTCGCTTCCGAAAAGAACACGGTCGGTGAGTCCCATATCTTTCAGGCGTTTCAATGCGCCGTCCATGAATTTTCCTTCTTTATCGTACATCGCAAGTCCGAACGCGCTAATTTCAAGATAAACGTTCGGGTATTTGGCAGCGAGTTGGTAGACGTCTTCCGAGAAGTCGAATCCTTCTTTATTGAAGTCGAAACCCATGTGGCCCAGAACGAACGGAACGTCAGGATACTTGGCAATGACGCGCTCGAGTCCGAGCGGATCTGCGGCACGCAGGTAATTGTTGCGCTCGTCGTCGGTTTTGAAGTCCTTCATCTTGCGAATCGGACTTGTGCCGATGTGGTGATAAACCGGCACTGCGAATTCACGTGCGACTTTGTAAATATCGTCATATTGCTCGTCATCGAGCGGAAGTTCATTATGAACGAATGCCAGTTTGATGCCCTTCATCGAGCGGTGACCGAGTGCCTTGCGCAAATTGTTAAGCTCTTCTTGTGCCGCTTCAGGAAAGCGATGAATGTTGAGGCTCGCCATTCCGAAGAAGTAGCTCAGTTCGCCGTTGGGACCACGGTTTCGCAGGTCATCGAGGATCTTGATGATCTCTTCGTTTCCATAGGTTCCCCACGTCAATGGAGCGTAAACAGCCATCAGGCCGCACATGCTCAGTCCGGCGCTGTAGCAGCTCTGGCGAGTACCGAAGACGGGCGTGTAGGGTTGCAAAACCAAGTTTGCATAGACTTCGAGGCTCCAGTTCTTAAAACCGAGCGGCAGCCAATTTGGGAGGTTGCTCAGGACGAATTGTTTGCCTAGGGGGCCCATAGTGCCAGCGTCGCCGACGTGCTGGTGGATGTCGATCACTTCAACGGTTTGCGAGCGGTACTGAGGCATTCGGAATTCGGCGCGCGCTTCGCTCAAAGGTAGAGCGATACTGACAAATGACGACAGAGCCATGAGAGCAATCAGGGGGCGTGTCAGGATTTTCATAGGCGGGTGTTCCTCCGAAATTTGCTGATTGTGCTAAGTTATAACCATCGCTTGGTCAAACTATTTTTATTGCAAAACGGGCAGGTCCCGCTGATTGTGTGAGGCTTCAATGAGTAGAAATCATTTGGGTTTATCATTAGTTGCGGCTTTCGCTTGCGCTATGCCGGTCCCTCTTGCGTTGGCACAGGAGTCAATTTTGTTCGCGCAGGCGTCAGACAAGACCGACGCTCAGGCTTCGGCTGCGGGCGATATGCAGGAAAAAAAGGAAGATTTATCTGTCGATGCCGCAGCGCCTGCCGATATCGATGATCGGTTCTCGACCGAGGGTTACGCGGGTCTCTTTGTAGCCGCATTGCAGAACACAGTTCCGTCGCTCGGCCTGAGCGGCTCGGTTTATTTGGACGACGACTTCCGCACCGGACTCGACGTCTGGTTGGGCAATTCCAAAGGTGCGTTCAGCTCTTTCAAGACTCAAGGAGCAGGCCTTTGGACAGCGTGGGAAGTCAGCGAGCGTCTGTGGCTGAAGGGTGGCTTTAGTTACTCCCGCCTCGACAGGCCTTCGGACCAAGAACCGCTTGCCGCCCTGACGGGTTCAAAGGATACGAGTAAAAAGCAGACGGTGCGTACCGACACCATCCAAGCCGATCTTTCACTCGGTCAGTTGTGGAGCTTCACTGGTTATTCGGTTTCGGTCGATTACTTTGGTTTTTCGACACCGTTCCTGACGCTCACTGGCCCCAAGCACACGATGTTCAACATCCATGCGTTGCGCGTGGACTTCCTCTACGACATTGACTGAGTTGCTGGAGGCGGTTTCGACTCAGAGAAGGTCGAGCAGGTAACTCGTTTTCATTTGAGTCGTTTTGTCTTCGCTGCCGATTTCAAAAGAAATGCTCTCGAATGACGGTGGGCCGGGCGGAGGAGTCAGGCGCGGCTTTCCATTTTCTGAGAACGAGAGACCTTCCTTAGGAATTCCAAACAGATTGTAGTTGAGTTTTTTGTCCATGTTTTCGTCGTGCCAACCGGCAATCGCGTATCGTCCGGCAGGAAAATCACTCAATTGAATCGTGAACGACTTTTGAGAGATACTAAAGCACTCTGCGAAGATCGCTTTTTCCGCTGAGTCAGGAAAACCGTCCGGTGACTTGAAAATCGACATACAGAAATTTCCGTTGACGTTTTTCAGTTCGTTGACCGCGACCGTCAGTGTTGGTTTGCGCGGCGCGGGTGGTTGGTTGTCGGAGGGTGGCTGGTTGATGGGTTTAGAGTCGCTTCCATCCTGCGGCTCGTTGCTGCTCCCACCAGTGTTTGGAAGGGTTGGGGGTGCGTTTGGATCGAGCGCGGGAGGTTGCAGCGGAGATGAATTTGAAGGTTTCGGTTCTCCGACCGAGATCACGATGCTTGGGTCGCGACCAACGCTTTCGTTTTGCTTTGTTCCGCAACCAATAGCGAACTGTGTCAGAACTAAACAGGGAATTGAAAGAAGCGCGCGGCGAGTGACGAAAGCTTGCATAGCTGGCGATGCCTCCGGAAAAATCAGCAAAATGTCAAAATCGACAAAATTGTTGACTTGCCGTCAACCCTAACAGTCATTTGGGAAATTAAAAAGGAAATGCCGGCACGAGGGCCGACTTTTTTTCTTTTTATATTAAATACCTGATGATTAGAAGGTCAGTAGTCGTAGCGGATGCGCAGACCAAGTGCCTGTTCCGTCTTGCTTGCCTTGCGATCACTGCCCTTTTCAAGTTTTTTGCGGTCGGCAAACACTTCGCCGGTGGTGTTCTTGGTGTTGGCATGTGAACGGTTTGAGTAATAGTAGTTGTAGGACGGAATGAAGCTGAGTTTTTCATCAAGAAAAATCTGTCCCGCCAAAACGAATGAGGCTTCTCTTGCTGAGTCTACCTTTGGAAGGTTGGTGTCGGAGTAATTGACAAGACCTTTCGAAGCCAACTTCAGATCGCGGTAGCCGATTTCACCAATCAGCGTGACTTCCTTGGGCAGCAGATCATACTTCACACCGGTCAGGACTGTGAGAGCTTTGTTGTTGTCGGCTTCGAGTTTTCCGTCTGAATTCAGCTTGGCAACTGCATAAACGTCGTTCGCGATACCAAACTTGATTTTGAGGTCGTCGACTTTGTGTTCAGCAACCACGTGATAGAAGGTGTCCAATTCGTACGACGGCTTGTCGCTGAGCTCCAGCCATTGTCCTTGCAGACCAAAGCCGGCTTCCAGCGTCGTGTCTTCAATTTTGCTGGTGCCTGTCAGTTTGTGGTACCACGTTGTTTCCTTGGGTTTGGTTCCCAGAGTGTATTCGTTTAGATCTGGATTGCGCGCCACATGATAGGTGACCTTGTTTTTGTCATCGATTTTGTAGTTGCCGCGGAATCCTTCGACTCGGCTCATATGGCCGGTGAATGAAGGTGATTCAACGACCGTAGTGCTCTTGATTCGATCGGTGTAGCCAAAAAGGCCTGACTCGAGCTCGCGGACGTAGCCAAGCTCAAGGCCCTCGACTGCGGGCACATCAAACAGAAAATGAAAATATTTGAGCGTATCTGTGTTGACCAGCGATTTGCCTTCATCGTTGCTGTCTACGTACCAGACCTTCTTTTTGCCGTTATCGCGTCTTTCGAATTCACTGAGACGGATTTCAACGTCCGCTCTGCTGTATTCACCGAATTTACGTTCAACGAAAAGTCGGAAAGAGTCGACCTTTGGGATTTTGAAGTTTTTCGCGGCGTCGTTGATGTTCTTATAGAACGGGTCAAGGTGGATTCTCATGTTGATTTTGGTGCCGGAGTCTTTTTTACCATCGGTCGACCCGTAAGAACTTCCCGTAGCAGCTGCTGCCGCCTGAGTTGCTGCCGCCGGGGTTGCTGCCGCCGGTGCAGCTGCCGCCGGTGCAGCTGCGGTTGACGCAAATGCATATGAGGAAATCAAAGAAAACGCAGATACGGAAAGAAGAGCTTTCACATCGCCTCCTGAGGACGTTTGTTTTAAGGGACAGTCAAGTAGAGCGTCAAAGTAAAAAAATTTCAACTCCGTCCATGAATGCTGCCTGAGAATTCACGCAAGAGTCACAGAATTGAATGACTCTGCTTGTTTTGTATTCAAATTGTTGGAACGATTGTGGCTGTTGGCGCTGCGGAGAATAATATCCCGTGCATCTAAAGCTCATAACAATCCTGCTGCTGTCTTTCGCTCTGCATCCAAGTGCAGCGGCGCTCATGCTTTTGGAAGACGAGCTGACTCCCCGTCCGCGTTTCAGTGAATCTTTGCTTGTTGCGCGTGGTGGCCATTTTTCTGCCCGACTTATCACCAGTGTCGGACAGGATGTGGTTCATACTCCCATTAATGAACAAACCGAACGTCGGCTGTTTGCTGCATTGGGAATTGCGTCCCGAGCTGGCGTTGCTTTTTCCGATAAGCTCCGTGTTGATCTCTCGGCCAGCGCAATTCGCGCGATGGCCAGCACTTTGGTTGAGGAAAATTCCGGCTGGAAAAAAGATGAAATGCATTCCGAGGTGGTGGGCGGTGGGCAGGCGCGTTTGCTTTTCCGCGATGGAATTCGCGCTGGCGCGGGGGTAATCTGGATATCTCGCCCGTCGGCTCAGGAAACGTTTGAGTTTGCGGGGCAAAGCGCCTTAAAGCGACTTTCTGGATATTCGCTGTGGACTCCTGATTTCTCACTCATCAAGGAGGGCGGCGCCTGGAGTGCTGGTTTCGGCTGGCGTCCGCGCGCAACGAAGAGCCGGACTTTTTCCCGCGAGGGCGATGACGGGAGAATTGAGTTGAGTGAGAATGTTACGTTGGACGAGCTTTGGTCAGCCGGTGTGCAGACTCAGTTGCCCTCCAATCGGATTTTACGTTTGGACGTCAATCTGCATGGTTCAGCAGTAACGGAATCTTCGGAAGAACAAAAGACCCCATCATCCGCCTCTGCGGATTCGACCGACATTGCGCGCAGAAGATATGAGGTCGCGCTTGCGCTGGGGCTCGGAGATATGGGCGGCCACCGCTTGACAATCGGAGGAGCCTACCAGTCGATTGCGTACAGCGAACAGAGCTATGTATCAGCCCAGACGATTCCACTCTGGTCGGTTTTTTTTCGTGATGAGTTCAATGCGGGTGGTTTGAATATTTTTGTCGACAGCTCGCTGTCGTACGGCACAGATTTGCAGAGTCTTCCCGATTTGAATGCAAATTACAGCAGGGTGATGTTTTCCGTTCAGTCAGGTGTTCAATTTTGAGGAGTGGACGATGAATCACTCTCGTTCGTTTGCAATGGCAATCATACCGACGATTGTTTTTTTTGCTGGTATTCTGGTTTTTCCTTCGGCGTGCCGGAAGAAATCAAGCCTTCTTGAAGAGACCGGTGGCAGCGGCACGGACACAATTCCATTCGAAAAGGCCGGTGATGCAGACACGACCGCTCTGACACTGGTTCATTCGAAATCGTTTGCGTCGGCTCCCGCTCCCGTGAGGCCGGATCCTGATTTGTATGCACGGCGGCTCCTGCGACAGTTCCGCAACGACGGCAATACTCTCGCAAGACAGTTGGGATTGGTCGAACAGTACCGGCTCATGCTGGGCGGAGCAACCGACGACTTTCGCACCGTGCCGCAGGACTCCTATGATGCAACGTCACTTCTGACTCTCCAGAAGGTTGCGCAGGAAATTTGTATCGCGCTCGTGTCACCCAATCCTTCTGTTCATTCCGGATGGCAAAGCGTTTTGCCGGAAGCTCCTGAGAATGTCACTGCCAATGTCCGCTGGCTGATGCGCAAGATGCATGCCGTTCCGGATGCCTCGCTCAACAGCTCAGCAGTCAGTGAACTTGTTGAGATGGTGCAGGCGGATGCCGTCAAGGGAGTCATTGTCGCGTCAAGCTACATCACCGCATGCACTGCGATGGCCTTGGATGCGGAGGCGCTGCTGTTATGAGACTGTCTGTGCAATTTTTAAAAAGCCGTTTTTTCCAAAGAATTTTCGCTACGACCTGGCGTTTCAGCTTTTTTTTCGCTCTTGTTTGGCCGATGCAGCACAGTGAGGCCGCGAGTACACGTTCCGTTCGCCGCGCCGCGCAGCTTTTGGGCGCGCGCATGCCCGATGAAAGTGAAATAAGTGCGGCAATTGCCAGCGATGCCGGTTATCGGGCCTTCGTAAGAAAGCTCGTCACGAGTGACGGATTTTATGATGCCATGTTGCGCTATCACGAGCGGGTGCTGGGTGTCGGGCTCCCGTCGGAATATCTGAGTGAGTTGGAGCGTGACGATCTCGACGGGAAGTCGCAGAAGGTTGCTAAACTGAGTTGTCGCCGTGGATCAAACAACCGTCTCACCTGTGGATGGAAGAGTGCCGACCGAAAAACAACGGCTTCTTGTCTTGCTGCCGCTCAGCATCCGGTGGCTCCCTTCTGGAAGGAGGGATTGGTCTTATGGGTGTGTCCCAGTGTTTCGCATGCCTGCGGAGCGGACCTCAGCAAGTGCAGCATTGAGTTTCCCGGCGACGGAAATGAGGCACGAAATTCAGAGCTAGGCAGCAGCGACGTTTTTGACTCGCGGCGCAGCATGCTCAAAAGTCTTAGCCGGCAGGCTGCTGGTCTTGCGACCGCCGTCGCAGTTGAAAACTACCCCTATACCAAGATTCTTGCTCCCGGAATTACAGCTGTGGATGGCGTCTTGTCGATGCTTTTCCGGCAGACATTTCAGTTTGACATCTCAAAATTGCACGCCAACGATTCACTGCTGCGGCAAATTAAATCCATTCCTGCGTCACAGAGAAGATTCCAATTGGTTTATACCGGCGATGCCTATGAAACCGCTGGAATTCTTTCAACCTTCGGCTGGCTGCGCCGGTACGAAAAGAACCGTACGCGTGCAAATCAGCTTTACGAAAGGTTGATGTGCCGAAAGTTCACATCGCAACTGCCGCGGGTTTTTCCGCAGGACCCTGGCAACCTGCGCACAACTGAAGGTTGCAGCGGTTGCCACGCGACACTCGATCCGCTTGCAGACTTTTTTTCAGTGTGGGGTGAGGGCGGCGGACTCTACAACGGCCTCGCGGCTTCGCGTGAAGGGAGTTTTATCGGCCGTTCCGGCAACAGCCTCGCCGATTTGGCGAACATCATTGTTGCAGATGAGGCGTTTGCCGCTTGCACTGTTAATAATGCCTTTGAATATTTGGCCGGACGCAAATTCCGCGCCTCCGAATCTGAATTAAGGCAACGCCTGACCGATTATTTTATCGACAGCAAATATAGTTTTCGCGAGCTGATGTACGCGATCGCCACTCATCCCGATTTCACTGTCAGTGCACGCGGCGACGCCAACGTTACAGACCCGCTCGAGCAGCCTGCCTTGGGCAAAGTTCCGGAGCCCACGTTGCCCACTTGCAACACAACTATCGATTTTAATGCCGACATCGTTCCTCTCATGAGTCAATGCACGTCTTGCCACCGCACGGGAGCTCCCCGTCAGGCGCTCGAGACCCCGGAACAATGGAAACAATGGGGCAATCAAGCTGTGTCGATGATGTCGGTCGGACAAATGCCGCCGGGTCTGCAAGGAGCTCCTACAGCGGGACCAGTGTATCAACTCAAAGAAGCCGTGCGCTGCTGGCTAGCACAAAACCCGTGAGGTGACCCTGCAAATGGATCGGCGTTCGTTTTTACAAAGCAGCATCAGTTTGAGCGCGTCGTTCAGTCTGGGAGCGTTGTTCCCACAATTGCGTGCTTTGGCGCAGGAGTCATCGGAAGAGTTCCAGGTCAAGCGCAATCTTGTCTGGATTCACATGACAGGCGGCTGGGATATTCTCGAGACAGTCGACCCCAAACAAAACTCCACGTCCAAACTGGATATGACGTACGACTACGGTCAGTCGCATGTTCTGAGCGGAGCTTCCTCAGACGTTCGTCTTGGACGATGGTGGCCCAATACGGCCCGCCACGGCAGAGATATTGTCTTGGTGCGCGGTTTGGCCATGGGTACAACCTCACACGATGCCGGCAGCGTGTATTCCGACACTGGTGTTCTTTCCAACAGTGGAAACGTCAATGCGGCTTCGATCCCGACGATCATCGCTTCACACAGTGCGGCGACGATTCCGCTGATCCAGCTCAACGGTGGTGACAATCCCAGGCTCGATCGTGGTTTATTAAAGCCTGTTTCCGTTGTGCGCGCGGGAGATTTGAATGTTTATCAAAAACTTTTTCCCGACACTCCCGAGGCAGTCGCCGCGAGGGCGAAAATTCTTGAATACTCGAGGCGCTCGCTGATTCGCTACCAGTCTGCTGTTGGCGGCACGGATCGCGCAGCGGGAGTGGAAGCGGCGCGCAGCAAAATTCAGGGTCAGATTGATGCCGGTGTTGGCAGCAAGCTGAAACTTGAAAACACGGATGTTGCTCCTTTTCTGACTGCGCTCGGAAGCGAGACTGCGGGTTCCGCTGTGCGCGGTGCTGCCGACAGTTTTGCATTGGCGGTGAAGTTGCTCAAGAATAATCTTGTGACGTGCATCAACATGGGAGTTGGAGGATTCGACACCCATACCCAGCAGGAGCGCACGCTTATGCCTATCCTGACTGGCTTTGACGCGTTGTTTGCTACCTTTATCGACCAGTTGAAAGCCGCCGGAATTTTGCAAAACACCCTGATAGTTTTGTATTCCGACTTCGGACGTACGCCGAAGGTGAACAATTCCTCTGGTCGCGATCATTGGCCTGTCGGAGGAGCGTTGATTGCCGGTGGCGGAATTGCAGGAGGCCGCGCTGTTGGTATCACGGACGAAAATCTTCTGGCTCTTGAAGTCGATCCATCCACCGGCTTGAGAAGTGAATCGGGCATCCAGCTGAGTCCCATTCATTTGGGCGGCAGTATTCTGGAATTGACTCTGGGGGCGTCGTACCTTTCCAAACGCACATATCTTGAATCCATCCCTGCACTGACAAGGCTGAATAGTTAGCAAAGGAAGAGAATTATGTGGTTTCCGGTTGATTTGCCCATGCCGAGCGAATTCTTCACCGCACGCACGCAGACTCAGCAGAGCACGACTCCCCGCACTCAGGGCATGCTGCTGCCTTTGGCGTGGCGTACTCTCGAGAGCAAGTCGACACTGACGACAACACAAAATGGAACATCTACGCTGCAGACGACGTATGCCAAATTAATTTCACGAAACACTGGTATTGCAGTTTCGCCTGCCTCCGGATTGTGGTTTTCAGCTCTGTTCAATGAGGATGCCGTGCAGGTGCGCAGTGTGCCTGACAGCGGACGATATTCGATCATGGGTGCGAGCGAGGAATTTCTCAATCGCGAGTTGCTGGCACGCGTTGCCTTCGACATCAATTCATCGGCAGCAGTCGGATTGGCTCTTCGCGGACAGCGCATCAAGGGCGACGTGGTCGGGAGCTTCAGTGCTCTGACAACCGATCGCACCATTTACTCTGGTCAGAGAATGGGTATCGCCGCCGCTACAATAGTATCGCTCCAATCTGTCAAAATCGCGCTGCGTTATGAATCACCGGTGACGGGAAAAGTTTCAATTGGCGGTGAAAGCAAGGTTTCGGCGTCACAGGGGTTGCTCGGAGCTGCAGTGAATTTTTCACAGAGTGATAGTCTGCATTTGCGCGGTGAGTACATCACATATGAATTCGCAAAAAATGAACTTGCAACGTCCGTGCGGAGCAACGACAAAACACAGGCGACTACAATCAGTCCGCTCGGACTTGCGGTGGATGCGCGGCTGCTGCCTCTGTCTGTGATGGGAATAGGCCTTCAAAATAAATTCGGCGGAAACCTTCGTTTCGACGCCGATCTAGTTTTGGGAAAAGTCCACTTTGTCAGCAGCCCTGATTTGGTGCCGGCAAAGACAATTCCTGATGATCAGGTGTTGCCGATGTATGCCGGTCGTTTTGGCGTCAGTATCGATAAATCCGACTGGGAGTCACAAATATTTGTTGATTACTCCTCGTTTCGTTCGACCCGCAGCGAAGGCCAGACAAAGCTTTTGAACGCCTCGACTCAATGGGGGGTAGGATTGCGGAGTGGAGTTGAGCTTTAACGGGCTGTTACGAAAAATTTCGAATTTCACTTTAGAAAAAGTCACGGCTGCCGATCCCGACCTTTAGTCGGTGTGGAGGCTGAATATGACCTTCAAGTTGAAACCCAGATCGCGCGTTCGACCGGTTTTCTCGCTCTCTGTTCTTGCCCTGGCTGCCTGCGGAGAAACTAAATCGTCTTTCACAAACATAGAAGCAGTCCCTCAGCGCAAACAAAAGGTCTCCACGGAGTCGGAGGACGTCAACAAGAGTTCACAGACAACAAAAGCATCTGGCGAAAGTGCAGCAACTTTCAATGCGGTTCCGGGATTCGAGAGTTTCTCGACCGCTGGTGCAACGCCTCCACCCAACGATTTTGTTTTTGTAGTCGACAATTCGCGTTCCATGCGTCCACTGATCGAAAAATTTGTGAATGGTTTCGAAAGATTGAGCGCCGACGATTATCCGAAGGACGCAAGGTTGTCGGTGATGAGCACAATGATTGCGATGCCGGATGATTTTAGCAAGCCGATGGAGGCCTCCTCGATTACTTCTGGCATCTGTGCTGAGGTGGGTAAAAGTCAACAGACTGTGGGCCAGCAGGTGACTCATGAAATCAAAGTGCTTTCAAGCGAGCCGGGGTTCCTGAAGTTCATCAAGGCTTCGGAAACAAACGCATTCGCGCAGAGCATCAATGCCTACAAATTGTTCGAAGGCAACAGCAACAGGCACGGTTGCACTTTCAGCCATTCCGAAATCCGCGCAAATTATTTTACCAGCCCCTTGTGCGCAAGTGAATGGTTTTCGCCATCAGATAAAAACTCTGCAGGCCAGTCGTGCTTGAAGTCTGCAATGCTCAATATTTCTGGCTTGTCGTTTGTTGAAGCGGGCATGACGGCCATTTCCCAAATGATGGAAAAGAATCGCAGCAATGCACTGTTCCGTGAAGGCGCGTCAGTTCACTTTGTCGTTATATCGGATACTCACGATCCAGGATTCGAAGATGAAAGTGGCTTAATTGCAATGCCAGTGCCTCCGTCTTTTCGGAAAATCGATGCTGCTGTGCGCGGAAATTCGAAAGTTTCATCAGTGAAGCTGCACGGTGTTGTGCCGTTTGCAAAATGTCCAAGTGCCGGCACTGGTGGCGAAGAAACCTATGGCTTTTCGTATCTGAAAGAAATCAAGGCATCGGCAGGAATACAGAAAGATTCCTGCGTGGCCAATGCCGACTACAAGCAGATCGTCAATCAGATTTTCAGCGAGGCGAAGAAACTCGCTCCTTTCAGGCTTAAGGCCCGCTCTGTGAAAGATGTTGAAGTCAAAGTGAATGGTACGAAGTGGTCGGACTTCAAAGTCGTCAATAACAATTCGGTTGAGATTGAGAAATTGGATCCGTCAGAATCTTATAAAATCGACGTCAGTTACGTTGTCACCGAGCCTGAATGACAGACTCCGAGTGCGATACCGAAGACGCGTCGCCGGATTTGCCGGCAGATGCCGATTCGTATTGACGAAGTATCATCTGCCTTGGCCCGAAAGCGTGCACCCGTCCGCTTTCCATCCACAGAATAAAATCACAATTTTCGAGCGTCGAAAGACGGTGGGCCACGATAATCCGGGTTCTGTCTTTCAACAGTTCCGTCATCGCCCATTCCAGCTGTTTTTCGGATCCCGGATCAATTGCACTGGTCGCTTCGTCCATGACGATAACAGGGGTGTTTTGCAGGACGGCTCTGGCAAGACAAATAAGCTGCCGCTGTCCGGCAGAAAAGTTGGCTCCCCGCTCGAACACGACTTGCGAAAGTCCGCCTTCGCGTTGCAGCAGCGACGAAAGTCCGAGTCGGTTGCACAACGCAATGAGTTCGTCGTCGAGGTCGTCTCGCAGTGTGAGATTTTCCCGCAGCGTGCCGCGAAACAGAGTCGGCTCCTGTGGGATATAAGCGAGAGTCGCGCGCAGCGAGCTGACGTCGGTTAGTTTGTCGGTGACCGACAATCCGCAGATGTGAATTGAACCTGAATCCACCGGATAAAGCGAAAAGAGTGCCTGAACGAGGGAGCTTTTTCCGCTCCCCGTGCGCCCAACAATTCCAAGACTGCGGCCTGCCGGAAGCAGGAAACTGACGTCATTCAGCACGAGCGGTTTTCCGCTGAAATAGCGCATCGACAAATTGCGTACTTCGATGCCCTGAGAAGGATCAGCCTGTTGCGTAAGTCCGCTCGGTTCAACGTCTCTGCGCTTGTAGTCGTCAAGACGTTCGGCACCGGTCAGTGCCTCCTCGAACTGGACGACGTATTCAAAGTATTGTTGCAGTGTCGTCGACAGCAGCCAGACCTGAGTCAGGATCACCACCAGTTGTCCGACGCTGATGCTGTTACTCTGTTGCAATAAAACGCCCGTGCCACCAACAACAATCAAGCAAAGTGCGGTTGCAAGGCTCATTTGAAAAGAAAACGAGGCGCTTGTTCTTTGTTGATTCAGGCGCTCTTCCTGCAGTTGGCCCGAAAGATGATTGAAGCGGCGCGTGAAGAGCGTTTGCCTGCCGTAGACCTTTACGGTGCGGGCGCCTTGGGTTGTTTCCGCAAAGTGTGCGATCGCGGGCCCGCGTGCCGCAGACACCCGTCTGCGGGCGCTGCGGATAGTCATGCGGTTGCGGAAATAGACGAAGGCATAAGTAATACCCACAAACACGGCGGCGGGTATTCCCCAGACACCTGTGAGGGCGATGAAAATCAAACTCAATGCCGCATCGAAGCTCAAGCTGATGAATTCACCCATCGGGCCGCCCGTCATCCGCAGGACACTCTCAAAATCGCTTGAAAATCGCGTGAGTGCCCGACCGACAGGGGTTCTGTCGAAGAAGCTCATAGGAAATTTGGACACCCGGCGCGCGACAGTATCGTGCAGGTGTCCGGCAGCCCTAGTTCCGAGCCTCGCGATGGCAACACGAAATATGAGGTTCAAAATCAGTGCGACAACCACCATTGAAATAAGAACACCGGCATAGTCTCTGGACTTCCAGCTGGCGGCAAAAGAGGGGAGTTCTCCGCAAGAGCCTCCAGAACACTGAGAGTCTATCCACAGTCCGACGAGGCTCGCCGAACCAACAAGGCAAGTGCGGGCAATGAGTCCGATGAGCAAGGTCAGAACCATCGGCATCAACCAAGGGGCGTAAGCCTCGCGCAAACTCTCCCACACCTGTGATTTGTAACGGCCCTGAAATTCAACTTCTGATTCGAGAAATCGTCCCGTAGGAGGCTGCGAAAGATTTTTGGTGTCGGTCTGTGAGGGCATTTTCTCATCCCAATATTCGATCTTCGGACGATACAGCAAAGCGGTTCAAAGTCCACGGAGCTGCCTGCGTTGATAAATCAGGCTGCAATATTACTTTCATTTCGTGCGTTCAAAACCCCGAATTTATTGATTTTTGTGGAAACTTTAAAAATCTGAGCGCGAAAGGTCGATAGCCTTTAATGACCTCGAATCGGTCATCAAAACGCACACTTTTGCGGGGAATTTGGATGTTTTATTTTCGCGCTCTTTTGGGCCTTCTGCCGATGTTTGCCTTGTCAACCGCCTGTTCGAAGGATCCGGGCAAGGACGAGACATTCTTCCTGCGGAATCCACCGCTGGATTCCGTGGGCGTAGTCCCACCGGCGAATCCCGACGACAAATTGCGCGAAAGTGCACTCAAAATTCTCGATGAGTCATGTTCTTCATGCCACTCGGATGTTCAACGATCAGGGAATTTCGGACTCATCAAGAACGTAACAGCCATGATCGACAGCAACTACTTCATTGTTGCCGGCAAGGCGGATGATTCTGCCATCATCAAGAGAGTCGTGGATAAGTCGATGCCACCTTCGGCACCGTTGGCACAGGAGAAAATCGACATTCTCAAGCAATGGATCGCGAAAATTCCAGCCCCTAAAAAGAAGGTTCTGTCGTCTGAAGATGTTGTTTCGTTGGTACGCGGGGATCTCGACAAGGTTAATTCCCGTGCCGAACGGCTCGGAATGCGTTACTTCAGCCTGCATGCCCGCAGCGGCATCGACGTTGACAGCGCAGCATTGGAAACGATGCGAAAGGGATTCGCGAAGGTCATCAACTCACTCTCAACAGCACCGCGGGTGATCAAACCCAGAGCGGTCGATGCGGATAAGATCGTCTACGCGGTTTCGCTGACAGACTTTGGCATTGATCCGACAAAATTTGATGCTGTTGTAAAGAAATACAATCCGTTTTGTCAGGTGCCCTTGGATCCACAGTCCAATCAGCCGTTCGAAGCCAATCACCGTTTCATAAAGGGTGAATTGAATACCGATTGCTACGTGATCCGCATGGACTGGTTTGTGGCGACGGCGACACTGCCAAAACCCTATCAGGACTTTATGAATCATCCGTCCAACCGCGAGCAACTCGACCAGCGCTTGGGAATCAATCTTCTCGACAACATCAGAAACAAACGTGTTTACCGATCGGGATTCAAAAACTCAGGCGTTTCATCGCAAAATCGCATTATTGAACGACACACCCAGGGCAACGGTCAGGCGTATTGGATTAGCTACGATTTTGCTAACAACGAGGGCGATGAAAATTTCTTCGAAAAGCCATTGGGTCCGGTGGGAATCGGCGATGACAATATTGCTTTCAAACATGATGGCGGCGAGGTCATTTATCAGTTGCCCAATGGACTTTTCGGTTATTATCTGGCCGATGCGGCCGGAACGAGCATCGACAAAGGTCCGACGCAAATCGTTCAGCAAAACGGCGCGCCAGAACAGTTTGTTTCCTCAATCGTCAACGGCCAGTCATGCATGAGCTGTCACGGCGGTGGACTCATCAATCGCGACGACCAGGTAAGAAAGTTTGCAAACGCCGAAGTGGGACGTTTTTCGGCTGAGGAACTTGAAAAGATTAATGACCTGTTTGTTGACAAGGGTGTAATGAAGTCTGCAATCGACAAAGATAATCAGCCGTATTTTGCCGCACTGCGCGAAATTGGCATCGACCCGAGTGCCGCTGACCCTGTGAATGAATCGTACCGCCTGTACAATCGGCGTCTGACCCGTGATGCGGTTCTTGCCGAGTTGTCTTTGAAAAATGAAGTGCTGACGCAGATTTTGCAACTGCCGCCGCTCTCCTCACTTTGGTTTTCGCTGGGCGAGGCAGCGGGATTCGTGCGCCGCGACGACTTTCAGCGCGGAGTCAACGATCTGCGTGCTTTGCCGGGTGCCTTTAGGTTACTCAACCTCAGCCGTTCTGAATTTTTGCCACCCGAACTCGGCGACTACGTCGTAACGAATTCATGCATGGCAAAAAATCCTGTTCGCATGGACGAATGTTTTCTGCGTCCTAGCGGGATCAGCAAAATCATAGGTGGAATTGTCGGGAAATAAATCCGCAAGTACTTTGAAACCTAATCGCGGCAGTGTTTGTCTTAATGGGCAGCGCTGCCGTTTTCTTTGTGCAGCCGGCCATCGCTCAATTGCCAGACCTCATGGCAATGGGGCAAAACTGACAATCTGTGTGTCACGAGAAGACGGGTTTTCATATTCCATTCACCAAAGAGCAACTCATCGATGAGGTGTTTTTCCGTTGCCACGTCGACGGCACTCAGACAATCGTCAAGCAGTAGCAGCTCTCGGCCCATTCCGCCGGCCCGGGCCAGGCTGAGCCGCTGTCGCTGCCCGCCGCTGAGGTTGACACCCCGTTCGCCTATTTCGGTGTTGAGTCCTTCGCTCATTTTGCTGAGATCATATGAAAATGCACTGACCTTCAAACGGTGCAGAGTTTGTGCATCCGAGTCGGGCGGAAGGTTGTAGTCGAAGCCGACGTTGTCGCGGATGTTTGCGCTCATCACAAACCCGTCCTGCGGTACGAAGCCGTAAAGCGCACGCAGTTCCGACAGCGGCATGGTCAATGCGTTGCGGCCGAAGATCTCGTAACTTTCAAATTCGCAGGCAACCTCGCGCAGAAGTGCGTGCAGCATCATTGTTTTGCCTGAGCCTACGGCTCCAGTGATGGCCACACAGCGGCCGGCCGGAATTTCAAAGTCGATGTTGTCGAGTATGACTTTGCCGTCTTGCTGCAAACGCAAACCGCGCACCTTAATGGCCGGGCTTTGACTTTTTGACGTGACGCTCGTCTCTTTTGCGGAGGTCGTAGCAGAATGTTCTAAAGGCTCGCGTTCGAGTGCCAGATAGTTTTCGAGGCGGCGTGCCGAGGCAAATGCGTCAAGAGTGTTCACCAATGCCCACGGAAAACTGCGCAGCGGGCGCACCATGAAAACTCCGCACAGCCAAAGAGCCGCGACAAGGCTTCCGGCTGTAACCTCCGGGCGCGCCGCTGTGTAGGCGAGGGCGACGGCGTTGAGCATATACGGAGCAACCTGCATGACTCCATTCATGGCTGAGCCGTTGCTGACCTGCCGCAGTCGGGCGTCGGTTTCGTTGCCGCGCGCTGTAAGTATTTTATCCTCAAAATTTTTGCTCCAGCCGAGCATTCGCACTGCGCGCATATTTTGCAACCACTCGTTTATCACGGCAACACGCGCAGCTGTTGCTGCTTTCGAACGGCCAAAAAGCAGTGCCTGACGACGGGCCAGAAAAAGGCAAATCAACAGATTCAAGCCAGCGGTGACGAGCAGCGGTAAGGGCGGAAGGTCATCGAGCCACATCAATGCAAACGGAAAACAGACAAGTGGAACGCCAGCATTGGCAATCAGCGGCAAAACTTCCTCAAAAAGGGAAACGACTGCGTTGACGTCCTGAGCATACAGGCTGACGGTCTCTCCGACCGTGAATTTGAATCGTGATTCTCCACGCAATGCCAGGGTTTGTTCATAAATTTTTTCGGAAATAGCTCGGTGTACGAGAGTTCCCTCGCGGACGAACAGATATTTGCAGAGTGATTGAAGCGCCTGTGCAGTAAAGAGCCCGAATGCGGCACTCAGAAGCAGAATCCAGAGGGTTGAATCTGTCTGGCCGGCCTTCAGCGAATCGACAAAGAACTTCTGTGCAAAAACGCCCGCCAGTGCAGCAGCAGTGCTCAGAATTCCCAAAGAAAAAAGGAACGACCGCTGGATGGGGCGCTGCAGGACTATGGAGGTCACCAAACGTGCCATGCGGAGCTCCGGTCAGTTCGAATGCTGTGAGGGCGTCGGTAATCCGTTTACCCTCTTATATTGCAAGAGAAAAGCGGGTCACGGTGGTTGCGTGGAAGTTTTTTGCCGCGAATTGACCCGCAGAGCCTCAGATGGTAGCAAACCCGCTTGAATTACGCGCCAAAACTAATTGAAATTTCACTGCCGCGGGGCGGAACAGAGTGCATCGGTCATGAAACAAAGTCGCTCGGGAATTGTTGTACCACACACGCATTGGGACAGAGCATGGTACCTGCCGTTTCAGGCGTACCGGCTGCGGCTTGTTGAAATGATGACCGACCTACTCGGATGGCTGGAAAGCGGTGCGCTGCCTTTGTTTGTTCTCGATGGTCAGACAGTTCTTCTCGAAGATTACTTCGCGGTCAGGCCGCAAGACAAACCACGCGTTCAGGCGTTGGTTGAGGCCGGAAAAATAAAGGTCGGGCCGTGGTACACGATGCCGGATTGCTTCCTTGCGCGGCCCGAGTCACTCATCCGCAACCTGCAACGCGGTCTGCAGATGGGCGATGAGTTGGGCGGTGCGTCGCGTGTCGGATACGTTCCCGATTCCTTTGGTCACTTTGCCCAACTTCCGCAAATTTTGTTGGGCCTTGGCATCGATTCATTTTTATTCATGCGCGGCATGCCCGAGCAACTGCGCGACGATCATGGGGCGGTTTTTCTTTGGCAGTCTCCCGATGGCTCGCAGGTTTTGTCGACGTTTTTGCGCGAAGGATATTTTCCGCTCGGCGCCCTTGGACAAGAGAGTTTTCATGGCCGCTATGACGGATTGTCAGCGCGCGCTGCACTGGCTCAGGAGCGTTTGAGCGGCACGCTTGCAAGACTGCTTCCGGTTCACAAGGAGAACGTGCTCGTTCTTCCCGCCGGAGGCGATCACCTTCCCGCGCGCGATGATCTTGTAGCTGTCGCCAGTCAGCTCAATCAAGCGCAATCCGAAATCAATTTGCGCTTTGGTTCTTTTGAGGATTATCTGCACGACTTGCGCGCCTCGCTCGGTTCTCAAAAAATGCCCGTCCATTGCGGCGATCTGCTCGGACAGGCCGATCATCCGCTGTTGCGCAATGTGCTTTCCTCGCGAGTCGATCTCAAAATTCTCAACCACCGTGCTCAGGACCTCCTGACGGGTGTGGTTGAACCATTGCTGGCCTGGTCATCGCTCAACGGCTTGCCCTGCGCCGATGCCGCCCTGCTGCAAATCGCCTGGGACGCTCTGCTCAAAAATCATGCCCACGACGACATCTGCGGTTGCAGTGTGGATGATGTGCATCTGGACGACGTGCAGCGCTTTCATGAAGTGCTCGCGCTTTCGCAGGAAATCATCACGCGGCAGGTCGAACACATCATCCAGCGGCGATTGTCTGCACCGAATGATGCACGCACCGCGCGTGTTTTTGTTTTCAATCCGCATCCGTGGCCTGTCGCTGTTTCTGCTCAAGTGCGAATTCTTCTTGCCGACGATGGCGGGGAATTCTCCGAGAAGTCTGCATCGCGTGCACTGCAGGCTGTTGACTCCGAAGGACATCCGCTTGCGCTTCGCGTGTTGTCGACGGAGTGCAAGGCCATCCGCAACCGGTATCTCGAAACGACATGGGGCAGAGCGTATGAGCTGTGCGCTGATGTCTCGCTTCCCGCGCTTGGTTTCGAGATCATCACAATCGAGGAAACTTCGGCAAACCTTCGACTTGCCGAGAACATGTCCGGCGCAGCCGTTCCGCAGGAATTGACCAGTGGTTTCCGCTTTGAGCTGGATGCAGATTTGGGCGACGGATATTCGCATGGCCCATGTCCGGAGTTGCCGATGCAGCGGGCCCGTCTGCTGAGCGCAGAATCAGACAGCCGCCTTGACGGCGTTTATCATCTGACGTTTGAGATAACCGGTCCGGCTTACATCCGGCGCGACGACCTTTCCTCACGGCCGTTAAATGATTGTCTTGGGCCTTCGGTCGGAACGACAATCTGCGTGCGCGCCTGCCGCCGTCCGGTCGTGGACACTGCTGCTGCGTTAAAGAACCAGGGCGTTGCAGTAACTGACAACGGCTGCACGTGGGATTTGCAGATTTCTTACACCAACGTCTTCAAAGACAGTCGTCTGAGAATCGTTTTTGATCCACGAGCAATCGCAGCTACAAAAGAACTCGGCGCGTATACGGATGTGTTGTCGCACGGTCAGGGGCAATGGATTGAATTGCCTGCCACGCCCGCGGCGCAGGAACTCTGGGAAGGCCCATTGGCCAAGCCCGCGTATCCGGGTGAAAAGGAGTATCCGGTTCATCATACAAACGACGGAGTTGTTTTGGTCGCCGCACAGGGCAATGTTTTTGCCGGTGGAGTTGGTCTACACGAGTTTGAACTTGTTGGCTCCCAAACAAATTCGCAGCCTTGCGTTGCATATACGCTGCACCGCGCCGTCGGAGATCTTTCGGTTCGCGGTGGCCGCATACGCTCGTGTCAGGCTGGTCCGCAACGTCCCACGCCGGATGCTCAGCTCCAGCGCCAACTCGATCATCACGTGACTTTTGGTTTTGCTGCAACAACAGCCGCGGCCATGCGCCGCTTGCGCGAGGGCGTACATCCCTGTTGGGTTCAGGAATGTCCGGTTGTGCCCGTCATTGACTCAAGTGAAACAAACTCAATTCGTGCCTCGGTACTCAATATCGGCAACACGGCATTGGAGATGATGTCATTGCGGCCTGCTGGCAGAGGAGTTGTTCTGAGACTTTGCAATCCGACCGGCTCTCAGGTGCAATCCGATCTTCTGTTACCGGTTTTTGCCGGTGCGAAATTCAAGGCACAGCGCATACAGCTCGATGAACGCACTCCCGTTTCAGCAGCTGCGGTCGCCCAGGAAACACTTTCAGTCAACTTCAAACCTTTTGAAATTCAAACATGGAAGATTGAACCATGCTGAAAATCACCGGAACTTTTCTCGACGAAATCACACATGACATTCCTCCGCAGAATTGGGGCAAGCGCGAATGGGCTGCTGACTTCGATGCTATGAAGGCCATCGGGATCGACACCGTCATCCTCATCCGTGCCGGCTACCGCGAGCGTTTGACCTTCGACTCCAAAGTCATTGGCAAGCATCGCAAATGTCTTCCCGCGTATCAGGATTTGGTGGACCTCTTTCTGACGCAGGCCGAGCGCTGCGGAATGAAATTCTTTTTTGGCACCTATGATTCCGGTGACCATTGGATCAACGGCGATTACAAAAAAGAAAGCGATCTCAACCGCGATTTCTGCAGCGAAGTGATGGATCGCTATGGCCATCGCAAGGCGTTCGCCGGTTGGTACATCAGTCATGAAATAAATACATTCAACGCCGGCATGATGCGGGTGTACGACGAATTGTCGGCGCATCTGCGCTCACTCAAGAATATCCCCATATTGATGTCTCCCTATGTGAAGGGAGTCAAACAATTCGGTTCTGAGGCCATCTCGCTCGACCAGCACGTCAAGGAGTGGGGCTCTGTTTTCCGCGACCTCGAGGGCAAGGTCGACATCGTTGCCTTTCAGGACGGGCAAATGTCATTTCTCGAATTGCCGGACTACCTCAGGGTCAACCGAGATCTGGCGCGCAAGCACGGGCTGCAGTGCTGGAGCAATCTGGAAAGCTTTGATCGCGACATGCCAATCAAATTCCCGCCGACCGACATCCGCAAACTCATGTACAAGGCTGAGCAGGCTTCGGCCGCCGGAGTCGACAAGCTCATTACCTTTGAGTTTTCTCATTTCATGAGTCCCAATTCGATTTATCCGGCCGCTCATCAACTTTACAAACGCTATCAGGAATGGTTGCGCGGCGAGGAGCTTTAAAATGAACATGCAGACTGAAAAAAACTTCGCGGTTCCTACCGAGACTTTCGCCCGTTTGCGGCAGGAAATTGAGAGTGAACTTTTCGAGCGGGTGATTCCCTTTTGGGAGAAGCACTCGTGGGATTCAAAGAACGGCGGGTTCTGGAATTGTCTCGACCGCACCGGCAACGTCTTTGACGTCAGCAAATATGGCTGGCTTCAAGGGCGTGAAACGTGGCTTTTCAGCAAGCTCTACCGCACGGTTGAAAAAAAGCCGGAGTGGCTCGCAATGGCACGCAGCGGCGCCGAATTTCTCCGCTACAAGGCCCTGACCCCCGACAACCGCATTCCCTTCCGCATGACGGCCGACGGCACACCAATATACATCCAGCGCAAAATCTTCAGCGAATGTTTTTACATTATGGCGATGGCCGAATACGCGCGCGCCAGCGGCGACGAAAGCTACTTGAAGGAAGCGCAGCGGATGTTTGCGCTTGTATGGGATTGGGCGTTCGACTGGAGCAAGGTCGGCAGACCTTCCTATGCTGGCGAAACTCCGCTGCAGTCGCTGGCCGTGCCAATGATTTTGATGAACCTCATCGAAGAGCTCACCGACGGTCACGCCGCACCCTATGAAGCCGAGCTTGCACAATGTCAAAAGGCATTTTTGATGCACGTGAAGGTCGACGAAAAACGCGTCTATGAATTCGTCCGTCCGGATGGTTCTCTGTGCCGTGAAATTCCCGAGGGCCGTCAGTTGAATCCGGGGCACGCCATCGAAGCAGGATGGTTCCTGCAGCACTGGGCGCAGCGTCAGCGCAATGCGCAGTTGTCTGCTCTGGCAGTGGATGTAGTGCGTTGGTCGCACGCGGAAGGGTGGGACAAAGAACATGGTGGACTGTTTTATTTTCTCGATGCTCAAGGTCATTCGCCGGTCCAGCTTGAGTGGAACATGAAACTGTGGTGGCCGCATTGTGAAGCTCTGTATGCGCATTTGCTCAACTACAGTGTGACCCGCAGCGAGGGTGACTGGTCTCTTTTCGAATCCACCAAGGAATACACTTTTAAACACTTCCCCGATCGTGAATTCGGTGAGTGGTATGGGTATCTCGATCGGCAAGGGCGCGTCAGCCAATCGTTCAAAGGCGGCGCCTATAAATGTGCGTTTCATGTTCCGCGTGCGCTGCTGCTGTGCCGGAATCTGCTCAAAACTCTGGAGGCAGGACAATGAACTGGTTCAACGGCACAAATCTTCTCGGCACCCTCGATTACGCCGTGATCGCTGTGTACCTCATCGGCATCATGATTTTTGGTTTGTGGCTCGAGCGAAAGGCGCGCGACAACATCGACGCCTACTTCCTCGGCAATCGCAATCTGCCGTGGTGGGCACTGGGTGCATCGGGCATGTCGTCCAACACTGACATCGCCGGCACTATGGTCATCACCGCGTTGATTTACTCCATGGGCGTCAAGGGTTTTTTCATTGAAATTCGTGGCGGCATTGTTTTGATCATGGCTTTCTTCATGATCTTTATGGGCAAGTGGACACGCCGCGCGCAGGTGATGACTCTTGCCGAGTGGATGCGCCTGCGTTTTGGTGACGGCCGCGAGGGGCGCACCGCACGGCTCATCAGCGCTCTTGCAAACTTGGTTGTTTCAGTATGGATCATCAGTTATTTCGCCGTCGGCGGCGGAAAGTTTTTCGGAATGCTGATGGGCATCGATGACCGTGTGGCATCAATAGCGCTCATCCTCCTGACGATGATTTATACGGCAGCCAGTGGTTTTTATGGCGTGGTGTGGACCGACGTCGTACAGGGCGGGCTCATTCTCGTGGCGGTGCTTTATGTGATTTATGTGGCCATGACTCAGGTGGCGCTGCCCGAAGAGTTCATGGTCTCGGTGCCCAATGGTCGAGGCGGATTCGAGGCCGTGCGCACAACGCTCAACGAATGGGCCAACGTCATTCCCCCCATGAATATCGATCTCCCGGGAGAGTATTCACGCTACAATATCTTTGGCATCACTGTTTTCTTTTATCTTCTCAAAACCTGTATCGAAGGTTTTGCCGGAGCCGGCGGTTACACAAGTCAGCGTTACTTCGCTGCCAAATCCGACCGCGAAGCTGGCTTGTTGTCGCTGTTTTGGATCACACTTCTGTCATTCCGTTGGCCGCTGGTCATGGGGCTTGCCATCCTCGGAATCCACTATGGAATCACAACAGGAAAGGTGATTGATCCTGAGCTTGTTCTTCCGACGGTCATTGCCGAGTACATGCCGGCGGGTATGAAGGGGCTGGTGATTGCCTGCTTTATGGCAGCAGCCATGTCGACGTTCACTGCGATCATCAACGCAGGTGCGGCATATTGGGTGAAGGACATCTACGAGACGTTCATCAACCCCAAAGCCAGCAACAAAACACTCATCTGGCATTCGCGGCTGGCCACCGTCGCAATTGTTCTTTTGGGATTGGCCTTCAGCCTCGACAGTATCAATATCAACGACATCTGGGGTTGGATCACCATGGCGTTCGGCACCGGTTTGTTCATACCGCTGCTGCTGCGCTGGTACTGGTGGCGTTATAATGGCTATGGTTTTGCTGCCGGTACTCTGTTCGGCATGGCCTCTGCGATTCTCATCCGCGTTCTGAAGATCGACTTGCCCGAGTACATGAGTTTTCTGGCACCTAGCGCAATCTCGCTCGTGGGATGCATTTTGGGAACCTTTCTGACGCCTGCCACGCCGCGTGAAACCCTCATCAATTTCGTGAAAGTTACACGACCTTTTGGCTTTTGGGGCGACATTGCCAAGCAGCTCCCGCAAAGCGAGCAGGATGCAATCCGCACCGAAACGCGCCGCGACTTGGCCGCGATTCTATTTGCGGTTCCATGGCAGCTGGTTCTCTTCCTGTTGGGAATGGTGTTTGTGCTGCGCCAGTGGGATGTGTTTGCGGGTCTGCTTCTGGCATTCGTTGCACTTTCTGCAGGTGTTTACTGGTTCTGGTTCCGTCATCTCAGCGCAGGCGAGATGGCCGCAGAATCCGAACAGAAGGTCGCAACGGCGGGTGTGGTGCAGGAGCCCTGACGGGCTTGCTGCAGCAGGTTGGTCTGCGTTAAATTAAGATTGTTTAATCGATTGTGTCTCAATGAGGTTCCGATGCCGCAGTCTCTTCATGATTCGCTGACCAACCTCCGCCGCGCAAACGCGTCTTTGCATGCGTCACTCGATTTCACCCCGCGTGACCGCAACCTCACAGTGCACACCTATGACGAAGCTTTCGCATTGCAAATGGCTGAGCGTATCGAGAAACAGTATACAGCTCTTTTTGACGTGTTTCTTTCCCGTCTTGAGCAGGAAGTCGCTACCACATGATGTGTGGTTCTGGGGAAGAAGGCGAGGTGTTGGCCTGGTTCGTTGAACAGGCGCGTGCGCTTGTGGGTGTCAGGCGGGTTGTGCTGTTTGGCTCGCGTGCGCGTGGCGATGCAGGAGAGCGCTCCGATTTTGATATCGCAATAGAGACCGAGCATCCGGAGCGCATACAGTTGCTGCGGGCGGCGGTGGATGAAAATCCGTTGACTCTGGTTGCATTCGATATTGTTGATTTGACTGCCGTGTCTCAAGAGTTTCGAAACCGGATTCTGAGCGAGGGGCGCGATCTTTTGTAATGCGTCATGCGTGTTTATTTTCTGTGGGCACGTATTTGGACGACAAAATCTTTGAAATCCGACAAATGGTTTTGGTGAGCGGCCCGCAATTAAAAGTGCCAAAGTCAAACATCATCAACTTTTTGTGTAGTTCTTGCCACCAATCGACATCTTGCAGTCCGACAGCGAGTAATTCTCGGTATAGGGGCCTTTCGGCGGATTCACGGGGTTGTCATAATCGGATCCGCCGGAACCGGTGACCGCAGCGCGCGTGATAAAGTAGGTGATCGATGAGCCGTTGTTTGTGTAGTTAAGATAACTGATCTGCTGCGCACCCGCTGTGTCGGATGATTTGGTTCTGATGATTGCCGTTGTTTCGGTAAATTCCCAGGAGTGAAATCCGTCGGCGGACAGCCATTTTCCCACCAGCGAACTGCATCCCGAGGAGCCTCCTCCGGAGGTTGATTTCGTTCCTGTCACGGTGCCCTTTGTTTGCTGTCCGGTTGAATCTGCAAGCCAAAAAGTGCCCGACATTCCATTTGGGTCTTCAACTGCGTAAATCCAGCCGTCGGAATATTTTTTCCCGTTCTGGAATTGAAGGTTCACCTGCCATGCGGCGCTGCTGCCGCCGGCACTGCCCGTCAGTGTGAACGTATCATCCAAGACCTGCGCAGTGCCCTGTGCGTTGCCGAACTTGTCGTTGATTGTGATGGAGAATTGTCCGGTGGCAGCAGCCGCCGGCGCGAGCGTTCCGCTGATCGAGTAGGGAGTGAAGTCTGAATTTTCCTCATCACCGTCGCACGAAAAAAGCAGAGCGCTCAGCGAAATCGAAATGAGGGTGTTTTTGAGTCCGGATTTCATGTTTCCCTGCACTTTATGGTGATGAGCAGTCGGTTGTTCGCTGCGGTGTTCAAAGCTTAAACAGCATTACAGGTCATTCTAAGTTGAATGCGCCGGCCGACAACCCACTATGGCACTAATTTGTCGTGTCTTTTTTGTTACTGCGAGCAGCAGCTGTCTGGCATCAATCTTGCAGCGCACATCGAATTCGGTGTTGGAACAGGGTTTTCCAATTTGCTGGGGGATAGAGTTTTGAGCAGTGAAATTTCGCCTCAGTTTGCGGGAAAAAATCTTCATCGTTCGCTGCGTTTTCTGACCGCGGCCCTTGCTGCGATGTCGACAGCCTTTGTGAGCTGCACACCAGCGGTTTCTTGGTGGAACCGACAAACGCTGACGAAGTCCGCACAGCCCCAGTCTGAGCAAGCGCTTGTGAGCAATGCATTTGCCTATGCCCGATATGTGGCCGTCAATCTCGGTGGTTCAACCGAGGGGGGCGGCTGGAGCGACGAGTCGATTCGCCACTCCTTGAAAAAGAGTGCAGCAAACTCTGGTCTTTCGCCGTCCGACACGCTGAAGTTTTTTTCCATACAACCGTCTTCCTCTGCACAGGGGGCTACCGCTCAGCGCATCGACGAGTTCACTGCCCAGCACAGGGCCTGCAGCGAGTCGGCATCGGGCAACCCACGCAACTGCTGCGAAGCGTTGGCGTGGCCCATGGCTGTCTTGCCCGAATGGAGTCAGATGCCCGAAGAGCAGCGTGCACGACTGAGCCAAAGCGTTCAGAAGGGCTCCGCCGGAGGGCCGTCTTTAAGTATATTCGACAGTTGGGACGACACTCGGTCGGCCGACGCAGCCTTCCGTGCACAAGGGCTCAAGGCATGGCTTTCGGTTTGTCATGCTGTGGTTACGGAACAACCCGAAACAATACACCAGTTTAAGGAATCTGCGTGGTACAAAGATGGTCAATCGGAAGGTCAATGGACGAAGGTCTTGCACGCCAAATCACGCGCGAAACGTATGCCCAGAAGAATCTACAAGCGTTCCGATGGTGTCGTTTCGCTCGCTGAAACTCTTAAGCCGAGCGATTGCAGCGTGCTTGAAAGTGAAATCATCATCCGCAGGCCCGACGGCTCCTTAAACTTTTGGGTATACGACTCCCAGGGGCGACGAGTTGCGACGAGCCACTTTCCGCCCGCGGGCCCGAGCAGCGGCCTTGCCGTGAGGACAATCGAAAAGCCCTCTCCGGACAGTTGCATGGGCTGCCATTATGACCTTAAAACCCGTGAATTCAACGTGATGTTCCCGTCGGCCGAGGTTTTGAATCTTGCCCCGACGAGCTCACTTCCCGTGTTATGCCAAGAGCCCGATGACGAGCTGGCCGAGGATAACTGACCATCCGAATGGGGTGAGGCTGCATTAATCGTAAAGGACCGATTTTTTAGCCCTGAGGGTTCGGCCAACCAGCCGAAAATCCGAAGAGAAAATCTCTCGACAAAATAATATTTGTGTTTTACCGCCAACCCTCCGGAATCGATGTTCCGTATGGCAAGAGGATTGGTGTTCATGCGCTCAGGATTGAAGTTTTTTGTTTGCACGATTGCGACATTTTTACTTCCCGCTTGTTCGCAACAAACGGATGTCGCGGTAGCCCGCTTCAGTTCAGAAATTGCCTCCGTCACGGCCCAGCCGGCCAAGAAGACTGCGTGTGTCAGTTTTCAGGGTAATGGCGTTTATTTTTCTTCACATGTTGGTGCCCTGATTGCACTTCTTGAAAGTAATTACGAACCGGTGTTTGCGACAGGCGGGTCGAGCGGGGCAATTCTTGCAAGTGTTTCTCGCGCATTGGTTGAGAATCCCTCACTTGCAGGCCGCTCGGGATTCAACCCACAGGACGCAGCGCGCGTTTTGTCGGCCAGCGCTCCAATCATCGAGTCTGTATTGTTTCTTCCGCGTTTCACAACTCCTTTGATGCTGCTCGATTCACTGGATGTCTTCCTGACCGGGTCAAGTTTGGGCGTTCTGCGTTCCGATCCCACGGACGGTTTGGTAAATGCCGAATCGATTGTCGGACAGGCGTCGTTGGTCATTGATTTTTACCGCACCGCGGATTTCTCCATCGCAATTCGGAAAAACTCAGTCGCCGAGCGCGAAAAAGCAATTGCGCAGATTTGGAAAAACTTCGCCAACACCATCGACGTCACTCCTGAGCAAGTTGCCGATGCAATTCTGCAGAGCCGCGAGACTCTTCAGGCCGGTGGTCACACGCATCTGGTGATGATTCAAGACCGTTTTTTCAAGCTCTATCGCAGCAAAAAAGACACGTTTCACACAAACTACAAAACACAGCAGGAATCGTGGAATCGTTTGATTGGTGGAAACGCCAAGACGTTCGGACTCGACTCCAGAGAGCGCCGGCAGGGTTTGTTTAAAAAGCTTATCGAGCGCATCAAAACGCTTGAAAGCTTCGATGCACTGGCTGCCACACTTTCCGGACAGTTCATGCTTGCCGATCCGGACCGCGTTTATCGCGCATTCGAAGGCTTCGATTCGCGCACAAACAATCGCATTGAGATTCCCTCCAACACAATCATCCACAGTACCGCACGGCGTGCAAAGAAGTCTGATGGTGAGTGGAAGGAAGCTCAAGGCATAAATAATTTGCATCAGGTGTATTTCACCAATCCCGCACAGAGCGGCGCGGTTGCTGATGTTCTCACCCGTCCTGAAAACAATCCCCTGCAGCCACACGACCGCTCTGCCCAGCCGGTGATTCCGAGTTCTCGAATTGTGGTGACAGGACAAACTCTGGGACCAACTCTGGCTGCAACAACCGGCGAACCGACTGCGTTTTTGCGTTTCCCGCTGCAGCTTGATGTGCCTGCTCGGCTTCGGCTCGGCTGGACCAACGTAAACGAGGAATTGTTTGGTTACGGCGGTTGGCTTGAAAAAGTCTCGCTCGGCACGGGCCGGCAATTCGAAACCTGTGATTCACGCAATGTGGATGTCTATTTTTACACGTCAGACGGCGACGGTGTGAATCGTTTTGCCAAAATGGCTTTGCTTGGACTGTTTTTGGATGCGCCGATGCGCGGACTTCTCGCCCGTCAGATTGAGAATCCGACAGACATCAAGGCTCTTCTCGGCGGAAACAGCACACACAACGGCTTCGCCGAAGATGACATTCAGGCGGATTTTGATGCAACCGTCGGGGCTGCCGACAGTATTTTTTCCGACAACCGCAACGCACGCGGCCGCGTCGGGCACATTCCTGTCAACTTTAATTACGTGAATCCGTCTGAAGTGAAGGGTGCTCTTGCTGAGCAGGCAAACGTTGCCATCCGTTCAAATCGTCGGGCCATGATTCTTGCTGCCTACGAGTTTTCTCGGCGTTTGATGTCCGAAAAGGGACTCTCGCGCACCTCGCTCGACTTATGGAATATTTCTGGCGACGACATCAGCATTCTTCCGCAAGGGAATCCCGAAGATATTCTGGCAACCGTAAATGCGGCATACCCTCGCCTGAGCTATTGAATTTTTGCTTTGTCGGGCGTCAGGGGCATGTTGTCGCCGCTGTATTTTTCACGCTCTGCGATTTTGACAAAATGCTCCGCGGCCGCCACCAGTTCCCGCACGCGGAAGGGTTTCTGGAAGATCGCGTCTGCACCGATGACATGGGCATCTTCGCGGCTTACATCGTCATAGGCGGTCATGATGAAAACCGCCGGCCTCATAGATTTGCGTTCCTCAGCTATTTTTTTCACCAGTGTTTGTCCGGAATGGCCGGGCATTCGAATGTCGGTGACCACCAGTTGAAGTTCTGAAAAGTGTTTTCTGCAAAGCTCTTCGGCTTTGCAGCCGTCTGGAGCTGTCAGAACACGCCAACCCCGCTGCTGAAGATGCCAGCTCAGCTCCTCAAGAATTGAGTGTTCGTCATCTACCAGCAGCGCCGTCGGTAAAGTGCCCATAGCGTGTGATCACCCCCTGAAACTTTTGATTTTTTCGGTCAGATTTCTCAATTGTTGAGGCGTTTTAAAAAAAAAAATCAACAGGTCTTAAATTTTGTCTGCTGACTCCCGATGCCTCTCACAGACAAGCCCGGAAAACGACCGAGTTGTGGAGGTTGGTGTGAGTGAGGAGCAAGGCAGCAGTGCACAGGGCCGGCCTACATACCGTGGTTCTCCGCGTCAATTGAGTCAGCAGCTCGGTATCCCGATACAAGATATTTTGTCTGCCATCGAGTTTGCACAAATCGAGGCGCTGCAAAGCGAATCGGGGCAGCTGGAGTTCGAGATAAAGTCTGTTGTGTCGGCCTATTTGGAACAAAACCGTCAACGCGATGCAGAACAGACCAGCCGAATGCAATCTATGCTGCGCGAGTGTCTTGATGCGTATCAGGAGTCAGTCAGGCAGATGATACGTGAGGAAAATCGCGTCGCGTATCAGATTAAAGACATGACGGAATCGCGCTTTTTGGAAGTGCTCGGACAGGTGAGCCTGTCGATAGGCCGTGTTGAGGCTTTTGTCATGCAAGGCGCACGCCTACTAAGTCAGCTCGACATTCGGATGTCACGACTGGATGAGCACAAGGCAAATGACGCGCAGGTGCCCGTAGCTGCACCGGCATCCGCGGCACAGCAGGCGCCATTGAAATCAGTGATTCCTGCTGCCCAGGCTCGCCAGCTTTCGAATAGCGAGCATTGGAAGGAATTTGAAACGCAAATGACAAGGCTTTTCGCCGCACAGGGCAAGATGGCCGATTCAGCTATCGCCGACTGGCTCGCATCGGCAAAGGCATTGTTGAATCTTGGCAGTCTGGAGTTGCGTCTCAACGGTGAGCATCTGCTCGAAGCGGTGCGCCCGGCTCTGATGGACAACAGTTTTGCCGGACTGCATTTTTCACTTCCCGCAGATGATCAGGTGCTACCTGCGTTTGAAAATTTCCAAAATTGGATTCGTACCGAGCGCGCACAGGGTCACTCTGCGATTTTACTTTATCTGATATTGATTTTGAATCGCGGACCGCAAATCAGCTGGTCGGGTTTTGTGATGACCTTCGTTCAGGAAGTGTGAACGACGCAGCATATTAAGTGTGGGAGCCGGCATGTGGAGGGCACGGGTTGCAGACGTGATGAATCCTATGGGTTCCTTGTTGGGGCGACCGTTCCGCAATGCAGCGGATTCATATTTTCACTCCTCAAAAAGGGACGCGCTGTTCCTTGCTGCGTGGCAGCGTGCCATCGACCCGAGCTGCAGCGTGATCTTGAATTTCAACGGGCAAGCAGTTCTTCAGCAAGGCCTGCAGACAATCGTTCAACTCGCTGAGGCATTGCTGGAGAATACAACCTATCAGGCGTCGGATGCTAAAATTGGCTCGTTGACGAATTTTTCTTCGGGTCAACTTCCCGATCCACATCCGGCACAAAAAGAAACAGCAGAGCTCCGCCTGCGCGAGGAGGTGTTGTACTTCTTCGGAACCCTTGCGGGGCTCGCACGAAACTCAGGCACTGCGGAAAAGGTAAGGTCATTCGAGTATCTAGCCACGGTTGTTGGACAGAAGGATGAACTGTTGCCGATGATCGTCGGTGAGCATCTGGGCGAAGCGATGCGCAAGAATTTCGAATTTCTGTGCTCGTTGCATTATTTTAGTTCCAATTCCCGGCAGACGGGTCGAGTTGCGAAGCTCTACAAAATTGAAATGGAGCTGCAGGAGTGTTGTTTCATCATTCCACCTTTTGAAATTGCCGAGAAACAACCGGCAACTTTCAATTGCAGAAAGATCAGATCTCTCAGGCAGGACGGTTCTGATCCTGCCGTCATCTTTCTCCCTTCGGCTTTTGCAGCGGGCGACTTTTCTGCGCGCGAAAAGCTGTTGCCTGTGATTGCGAGTCACCTGGCTGCTGGCCTGAGGGAGTATTATTTTGTTGATTCCTTTCATCACCGGCTGCGCTGGATGGAAAGGTTATCGCACTTCCGTCAGGCAGAGCGCAGAGAAGCTCTGCGGCGTGAGCCTTTGCGTGCACAGGCCGTATTGGATTCGCGCAGCGGACGCCAGCAAATCGCAATTCTTTCGCCCGAAACACTCAGTTTTCTTGAGCTGTTAATGCAAACCCGAAATTTCACGGAATTTCCTCTTGCACTGCAGGAAATTCTTCACACCTCTCTCGAGCTTGACTCAATACGCCAGCGTGGGCGCTGTGGGATGCCGATTGCCTTTGATTTTATTGTTCTCTGCGAGGCATTGGCTGTGGAGTCGTATCAGTTGCGCTCAAAGCGTGTACTAAATACTTTGACTGATGCCGCCCTTCAGAAGTTTTTTGATGCAACTCTGCGCCGTCAGCATTTTGATAGTGATGAGTGCTACAGGCTCCTCAGTGAGTGTGTGGTTGATTGACTGATTTGGTGGCATTTTAAATTCAAGACTCGCAGCTCCACAAGTTGTTACATCTCGCAACTGACGGGTGTGGACCAGCTGACTCTGTTTTCTTCCTCTGCGCGCGATACCATTCTCTCTGCAACACACAAACACGCTTGCGGAGGAGTCCGGCAAATGAAAGTTTTTCGTTCGGCATTCTGGCTTGTTTCGTTGACATCGGGTGTTTCTCTGTGGACGGCAACTGCACAGGCATCTGCTGAAGCCCGTCACCTGAAGTTTCGCAGCGAGAAGGCCTTGGAGAGGTTTCTGCAAAACAATCCACATGCCGAGCGAGTGCATCCGCAGTTGATGTGGGTTGAGATTGCTGACAGCCGTTTTACTGCGCTGTCGGATGGCGACTTGAGTGCACTTGGAATTGAGAAAAGTGAATCAGACCAGATGCTCTACCGTATTCCGCGCACGATCCGTGAGCCGCTGGTTGAGGCCGATACACCCAACACGAAGCTTTGGGGAATCAGCAAAATTCTTGCTCCCGCCGCGTGGAGTGTGACCCGCGGTAGCGAAGATGTGATTGTGGCAGTTGTGGATACGGGTATCGATTACAACCACCCTGCGCTCAAAAGTAACATGTGGATTAACAACGCCGAGCGCAATGGAAAGGCCGGTGTTGACGATGACGGCAACGGACTCGTGGACGACATCCACGGCGCAAATTTTATTTCCAACAACCCGACACCCATGGACGACGAAGGCCATGGCAGTCATGTGGCGGGTACAATCGCCGGAAACCTTGCCACAGAAGGCTTTTTTGGTGTCGCGCCAAACATCAGGCTGATGGCTATAAAAACACACAACACGCGCGGCGAAGGCAGCAAATCTTCTGTCGTGCGCGGCATTCTGTATGCGGCTGATCATGGTGCACGTGTGTTGAACTGCTCTTGGGGCGGCGCGCCTGAGGCCGGCGAATACGACCAGATGCTCTTTGATGCCATTGCGTATGCGAACAAAAAGGGTGCTTTGCTGGTGGCGTCGGCCGGAAATGCTGCGGACAACAACGACACCGGCATGCACTTTCCCTCGAACTATGAGCTGGACGGCATTATTTCTGTCGCGTCGTCCACCAATACGGATACCCGTTCATACTTCTCAAACTACGGTTCAAGAACAGTAGACCTTGCCGCACCAGGCTCGAATATCTGGAGCGCGGCGGCCGGCAAGCAAGGGTATGTTTATTTGTCGGGAACGAGCATGGCCAGTCCGCACGTCTCTGGTGCGGCAGCTTTGCTGGCATCCACACAGAGTGGACGTGCAATGAGTGCGGCGCAACTGCGCGAAACGCTGATGAACAACGTTGAAAAACTTAAAGACTGGACCGGACGGGTTATTTCCGGCGGCCGGCTCAGTCTTGGTTTCCTGAACCGCGATTAATTTGATTTCGCGGGTGTTGCGTCGATCGAGTTGAGTGCCTCGAAGCCGGGAAGTTTGCTCAGGTCTGGCACGACAACAATTTCGACACGTCGATTGGCAGCACGGCCTTCTTTTGTGTCGTTGGGGCGCGCAGGTTTTGCCTCACCGTAGCTGGCAGCGCTGATGCGGGTGTCCGGCATGCCTGCCTCCACCATTTTCTTCAGCACAGAAATCGCGCGTGCCGCCGCGAGTTCCCAGTTGCTGGCGAACTTTCCACCCGAGATAGCCACGTTATCTGTGTGCCCTTCAATCTGGAATTTTTTGTCAGGAATGACCTGCAGAAGTGCAGCCACTTCTTGAACCGCTTTTTGACCGTCGGTTGTCAGGGCCGATGAACCGCTGCGGAAGAGCAGGTCAGAATTCAATGCCACAACCATCCGGCCGTCGACCACGCGGACATTGAGTTTGCCCGCGTCGATCAGGGTTTTGAACTTGACCAGAAGGTCTTGATATTCAGCAACGCGTTTTTCTGTTTCGGCCTTGTTCTTTTCCATTTCGGCAAGTGCCGTGCGGAGTTTGTCGTTGTCCGACTGAACCTGCGTCAGCGAGCCTTCAAGAATGGATTTGTCTTTGCTGACGGCTGTCACGGTCTTTTCAAGAGTGGAGGCCTTTTGCTCCAGTGAAGTTGCCTTTTGTTCCAAGGTGCCGGCCTTTGCCTCAAGAGCGGTTGCTTTTTGGCTCAGGTCGGTTGTCTTCGCGGATTCGCTTTTGAGCGACACGCTCAGCTCTTCGATAGTCTTGTTACGTTTGGCAAGGTCCTGCTCGGTGGTTTTCAGTCGGGCCTCAAGTGAATCATACTTGGTACGGCTGACACACCCAGCACTGAGAGCGAGCAGGGCCGCGGCTGACGGCAACAAAATGGTTCTCAATTTTTGCATTGTGACTCTCCCTTGTTAAACTTGAACTAGAATTTTTTCCCAAAGTGGTCTCATTGGCAAGGGAGTGAAACATGACTGTCAGCGGCAAGTGGCTGCTTCCGGCTGCGTTGTTTGTCGGCGGTGCGCTGGGTTGGCTCGCGCGCGGTTCGCGGCCCGACAAAACTGCCGTCATCGGGCTCAATGAAAATGCGCTTGCGGTTTCAATAAACGGCTCCGGCTATCGCTACAGCGATTTTCCCGCCGATCTGCAGCAGTCGGTGCACGATTCATTTATGCAGGCCAACAATGCGCTCCGGCTTGCCGGCGAGGATCTTGCAGCGCGTCTGGCCATCAACGGCGGCAATCCCAAGGATTTTTCGTGGGAAGAAAAGCTGGCAGACAAAATAACTGAGCAAAAGCTGCGCGAGACCTACGACAAAGTCCCCGGATTCACCAACCTCGGCAGCTTTGCTGTAGCGCGTCCGCAACTGATTGATTTCGTCATCCGGCAGGAACGCGACAAGCTGATTGGCGAGCAAAGGGCAAAGTTGGTGCAGGAAAAAGGGCTGCAAATGAACTGGAACCTGCCGCTGGGGCCACGTTTGCCGCTGTCGTTTTCAGATTATCCCGTCATTGAGACGGGCCCTGCCGACGCACCCGTTGCCGGCGAACTGCAGGTCGTGTTCGGCTACAATCAACTGTATGCGGATGGCGCCTTCCTGCGGCTCGACCGGCTTGCCGGAGATCTTAAAAAGCGCATTCGTATGCGCTTGGTCGCGGAATACAACGGACTGAGCAAAGAAAAACTCGCCATTGAACTCGTCCGATGTCTGGCCGCCGTGAGCGCGCAGCCGCGTGACGCTTGGATTGTTCATTATCGGCTGCTCGAAGAGATTCCCAAGTTAATCGAGCCAGTTGAGAAGCTGGACCTGCAAACCTACTTTGGCGGAGTGCCTGAACTGCTCAAACGGGTGAGTTCATGTCAGCCAAAACCGTTCGACGAACAGGCGTACCGCAAGAACTCGCAGGAATGGAAGATTCTGCGCGGCAGCAATCAGGCGATGCTCTTTTTCGAAGGGCGGCGGTTGTCGGAGTACGATCCGCGCGGGATTGAATCGCTGGTGCGCGAGCAGTTGCGTGAGTGATGTGGGAAGGGTTTCTTAGTGTTCTCCGTAAAAGAGAATACGGATGCCATCAGCCGTCTTTTCGACAATGCTTGTCGAACGGTTTGAGCGCGAGTATCCAGCCGCACAGTCGCCGGACTCAGAACCCAGACCTGTGTACCATCCTCCGTCCTGACCACGTCCACGCCAATGTGTCAGCTTACAGGTTGCCGTGGTTTTGCCTGGTACGGGTTGAGAAACAAATAAATCGGTTCCGAGCTGAACAATGCGGGCAGAATTTGGCGCTACAAATGCCGTTCGGGGGCCACTTTCCTGGATGACGTTCATCGAACCCTGCGCATCCTGCAGTGCAAAGGTCGAGTCGTCAGCCCAAATTCTCGCTGACTTTGCCTGTTTGAGCGTGCCCTCATCATTTACACTCCGAACTGTAACAAAACGTTCCGAATCTTCCTCTACGGAGCTGAGAGTTATTTTGCTGTCACTCACAAAACTCACTATGGTCTTGGCAATGCCGCTTGCATTGCTCCATGCAACCGACGAAGCAACGGCGTTGTTCGGGTATCTGCGCAATTCAAGTGATTTTCCTAACGACGACATGCGTGCGGCATTGTTCCAAGAAAGAAAACCATGATTCCACCAGATGCCGGCTAGATTGATGTCCAGAACACGCAAGTTCTGCGTTCCATCCGGCTGCAGAATATTCTCTCCCGCAGAGCTCCATTCATTACGAGCAAAGACACTCGACAGTGCGAAGTCGGGCTTAGAGAACATCTGCCTTGTATAGGCAAAAGCTTGTCCTGATCTGAAGTCGAGCATCAGTGCGGCACCACTGCGGTTCTTGAAAAGCATCCGGCCGAATTCATCGGCCTCAAAGCTGCTGAATACGCCCGATCGCGCAATCGGCCAAGAAGCCCGGTTCCAGAGTGTTTTTCGTGCGGCATCCACCCACAACAGTTCGCTGTCGGTTTGAATCACAAGCAACTGCTTGGGCAGCTCTGTACGATTGCCGGCATTGAGTGATTTGGAACGGATGGCCCACGCTGGCCAACTCAGGCGGCAGATGTCCTGCTTGCCGGATGCCGTGGCAATGGTTTTTTGCAATTGCGATGCAAAGAGCGTGTAGTCGCCCATGTTTCCGCGCAGGTAAACCGTGTTCGGATCGGCGTCTTTTTCGGTAGGCAGCGTGACCACTGCCTTGCAGACGCTGCCGTGGCATTCATCAAAGCTCACTCCCGCTTTTTCTGTGCATTGCGCACGCAACCATACACTTTCAGCACCGTTTGCATGCAGACGAACGCCGCTGAGCTTGGGAAGCTTTGGGTCATCCCACGCTTCGGGCTGTTGCGACACGGGTGTTTCGTTGTTTTGAATATAGAATCCTGTGCGGATGTGGTCCGGATGAATCGACATCATGTGCAGTTGCTGCTTGGAGACCTGCAGTGCACTGCGGAACGAGGTGTCGCTGCCGGCTGCGTGATGCTGGGTCGCAACAAGCGCGATGAGTAAAAGCGTTCTGGCTTTGCACGCGAGGGGTGGCCGGCTCCGAGAGCTGGTATTAAAAAGGTATGTATGAGTGAAAGTGTGTGTCATACTGGGCCTCAATCAGGGTCATCGGGGGTCATAAAATAATAAGGATTACCGGCGGAGTCTTTGAGCCACCAAACTCCGCGCAGATTTTTACCTTTTGTATGGTCGATCTCGACATCAATTTTGCAGGAACTATTATCCGAAACGTTAGTTTTGTTCATGCAGCGGTCCGTATTCGTCGAGGTCGTCGTGACAAAGAAGAAAGCATTCTGCATTGGGTGGGCGTTGTATCTCCGCGGTTTGATGAATGTATCATTCGCAGGAACAGAGGGGTCTGCCAGCAGAGGAAAGGTTGTAAAGGTTGTATCGAGAGTCTCTACAGAGGCTTTTGCAGTTTCACACTTGCCCGTTGCGCAGTCTGCCCAGGTAAAACCACCGTGGGTGTAGTAAAAAATTCGTCTGTCAGTCGCCACCGTTGGGACAGTTGTGTCCTCAGCTTGCTCCGCTTTTGTGAGATTTGCACCTGCATCGGCAGCTGTTTCTTGTGGCGCGGTTGTCACTGGTGCTGTAATTGAATCCGACTTTCTCAATGGGACTCGCAGCACGGGCGAATCTGCAACTAGAACTTTGTTGTTCGATGAAGTGAACCGTAATTTAAACTTACTCGTCATTTTTCCGGCAACGCCCTCAACGATAAACTGCGCGAAGTTGTTGTTTAAGATGTCTGCCGTCATACTGGGCTTGTGAATCAATTCGGGGTGGGCTTCGGTTGAGTCCAGTGTCTGCGCAGGTGTAAACGCCTCAGCACTGCTCAGCGTAACACCTGTTTCATTCTTAAATTGACAGAGCGATTCCGCCGCTCTTGTGGACGTATACATCCATGGAGTGCATTCCACGGTAGGAGCGGTGAGTGTCACCGGTGCTGTAATTTGCACAACGCTGCCGCCCAAATGGCTGGCAGAGTCCGGCTTGCAGCTGACATCGCCTCTCAGGTACTTGTTTGCAGGCGCAGTCACAGCAAATCCATTTCCAGATGCCGCAAAGACGGCACTGCCGCTTGATCCCGTGGTAGCAGCTGCCACGGTAACGCCTGTGTCTACGTTGGTGAATGTTGCGCTTGCACCACCTGCTCCGCACGACTTTGTATTCGTGCCGGCGGCAATAAAGTTTCCGGCTTTATCATAATGCCAAGCAAACAAAGCTCCACAACCCGTTCCGGCAGCCGTTCCTGCTGCGTTGGCCGCACAGGTTCGGGTGAATGAGCACTCGCGGGTTGTCTGGATGTTGTCTCCTGCAGATACACAGTTGAATACCGAAGGCTGCACATCGTCTGTCGTAAGCAAGGTGCGGCGCACAGCTCCGGCGGTGATCGTCAGATCCTCAGTCACACTGACACCGCATTTTGAGAACGTCAGATTGTGTGTGCCGGCCTTGTAAATCTTGAGAGCCGCATTGCTTGGGTTGCTGTTCGTATTGGTGATCGCAATATTGTCTGCATAGGCACCTTGATCGTTTCCTGTTACATTGACGGTACTGCAGTTGCCACCGCTCTTGGGAGTGGTTGTACCATTATCAAATTCGTCTTTCGCCGTGATGGTTGTTGCAATGCTGGAGGTTGCGGTTGGATAAAGGGCATCCACGGTTCCTCCGGTCAATCCGCCAATCACAAGTTTTGCCGCAGGGCCCGCACTCACACTGGTAATTGTCACTGATGCAGATTTTCCGCGCACGGATGCTGTGAGAGTCCTATCAGTGTTGTGGACTTTTTTGAAGTTGAAAAGCGCATTGGGCGAGCATTCACCGCTGGTTGAGAATGTGCAGCTCACTGAACCTGTGTGAATGCAGCTGTTAGTTGGAAGATCAGGATCGGCACAGACCAGGTTGGGTTGGCCGGATGTGCTGAACGTCACTGTTTGTGCAGTCGCATTGAGTCCAGGCATCGGTACAAGCGAGGTGTCTTTTTGACTTTGAAGTGTCAGTTTTGAAATCTGAAAGTTTCCGAATCCAGCAACAAGCGTTGTGGTTGCAGGCGCGGAAGCAATGCTCAGAGTGTGGGGTCCGCCAAACAGGCGGATTGAATTTGACGTGAACGTATCTGAACCAACAGTCTTCTGACAAGAGATGAGTTCGTTTATGTGGGGAGTTGTGCTGTCGGATGCTCTTGTGCGTGTTTGAACGCCGGCGTTCGCGCCCTCAAGAGTTCCCCCAACTTTCCAGTCGCAGGTGTGTGTTGATGCTGCGGATGCAAGTTTGTTTCCAAATGCATCGTAGTGATACGAGAACAAATCAGGGCAGCTGACACCGTCGTTCCCGCCATTCAGAGTGGCGCACGCTACCTCACCATTTGCCGCACTGAAGTTGGGTGCGGTTGTCTCGGAGCTGATGACAATTCTTCCCAACGTTGTGTTCGACTGAACTGTGAGCGGGATCTGCACGCTCAAGCCGCAACCGTTCGCTGTCACAGGAATACTGTGATTACCGGCCGCTTTGATTATTAAACTGTCAATCGGGATCGTGACGTTGGTAGCCGCATCGAAGGAACCAAACGTAAATACTGATGTGTCACCAGCAGGTGAAGTGGGCAAGGCACCCGCAGTGAAACCAGTGCAGGAGCGGAGGCTATCATTGCCAAAGGTGTCGAAACCCCTCACCGAAACAAGTGTTTTCAATTCAGAGCCCGCGTTCTGGAGGGATGTTGGGGCAGTGACTACCAAAGACGCGGCGTTTGCCGAATTCACAATCATGCTGAGCGTGTTCGATGTGATTCCACGAATTCGAACTGCAACGTCATTGCTGCCGCTCGCTCCGCTGCGGGTCAGGCTGAGTTTCTGATTTGCCGCTATGCCAGACAAAAGCGAGACGGCGCTGTTGTCGCATTTGCCATCTGCAAATGTGCAGGATGGAGTGTTTGGGACGACATTGTTCGGGGTTCCAAACATCGCTTTTTGCGCCGTGGTGACGAACTCGATAGGTTCCGTGGCGAAATCATAATCGTCTCTGATTGTCGCGTCGGTTGATACGTCCACTTCAGTATTATTTTGTCTCGTAAATAGCGATATTTTCCTGATTCCAACATTGTCATTGCCCGCGACAACAGGATTGGAAGCAGCGCTAAGTATGCCGTTAATTGCGGTGGTCGATGTTCCTCGCAATTCAAGAGCAACCCTCGAAATTCCACCCTGCACGGGAATTGCAGTCGACAGATTCGAGGCGCCAGTCTGCGCAACGCCGTTGACTGTGCGTTGGCATTGTAAATTACCATCCAAGAATTTTGAGTGTGTGAGTGTGATGCTCCGACCCAGTGGTAATGAGGCCGCTGCGGGACCGTTCGATGTTCCAATCGGTGTGTAGATCCATTTGCATGAATTATTTTGCACGTTATTTAGTAGGTTGCCCTGGTTGTCGCGGAAGTAGGCATAAATCGAATCACAGGTCACGCCGCTTCCCGATTCAGCCGTATGCTTACAGTTAATTTTAGCTGGCTGAGTTGTCGACTGCACTGTGGCATCATCAACAATGTTGCTGTTCAGGAATTTGAAGTCGCTGAAGACTCCATTGGTTGTTTTGATGGTATGAGTAAATGAGAAATTACCGCACGCAGCTGGAGCTGCAAACGTCAAAGTCAAACCAGTCGAGTTTGCATTCCGCAAAGCCGTAGAATTGAGTGCATAGGTTCCCTTGCTGGTGTCGGCAACGCTAATCGCAGTTCCTTTGTTGGCGGCTGTGAGAGTTGTTCCATGGATTGTGGGTGCTGTGCCAATGGCCGATTTGTGGTTGTCGAACAGGTCAGTCAATTGAGTTGCAGAGATGGTCAAGTCTTCGCTGCACGACGGATTATCAAAGGCATCGGTCAGATTGAATGTGCCGCTGATTGTAGCATCTGCTGCGACGGTGTCAGGAACTGTTCGCGAAATGACCTTCGTCGGATTACCTTCCGCAACAATAATATTGTTGCGTACGTTGGCATTTGCTCCGGTGATATTGCTCACACCGTGCACGTTGATTGTCAGCGCGCGGGCCGTCGCGTCGGCCCGGACGAAGCTGAAGTTGAACGTCGTAGCACAGGCACCTGTTGCGCTGAAGTTACAGTCGGTGGCGGGAGTTGATGTGAACAGAGTGCCGTCCAAGCCCGCACTTGCAGTTGTCGAGAAACTGATCGGCAACGTGCCCGCATATTCGGCATTGATGACAGTGTTGTTCTTGCGTCCCTTCAGCTGCAATCCGCTCACTGCGAAATTGCTTGTGCCTGCTGTGATATTACCGCTGGCAGGAAGGGTCGCATCAACACTTTGCACACCACCAAAGAGCACAACACCAACTGTTCCTTCTTCTGTTGCTCCACCCGCCTTCACGCAGGTGAGTCTTGCATCGAGTGCGCTATTTGCTGAAACGCTGATGCTGGGAGAGGGTTGGTTGTCCAGCGCTGGAACCGTCAGAGCAGGAGAGCTCACCGCAAGATTTGTGAGTGCCCATGAATCACAGGTATCTCCTGCACGGTGATTGCCAAATTGGTCGAAGAACCATGCGCGGATTGTGTCGCAACTTGTTCCTCCGCCCGAGAGCAACGAACACTTATCCTCGTCCACGTTCGTCTTGGAGGCCGTCGTCGATTTGTTGAGAAAGAACTTGTGAGCAGCACCGGCAGAAATATTCAAGTTGAGGAGGTGGCTGACCCCGCATGTGTTGATAGTCAGGGTATTCGCTCCCGGACCTGTGAGTTTCATGTCAGTGAGTTTGTAAACCAAGGCCGTAGCATCAAACGAGTTCAGAGCCGGACCCGTGAACTTCGTTGCGTTGTCGTTGTTTCCGTTCGCCAAGACGGTTGTTTGAGCGATTGTAGAAGAGTTGGTGGTCGCACAGGTGTTGCCGTTGTCAGCCCTCTTGTCGGTCTTATTTCCGAATTGGTCCAATAGATCGATGTGAAGATTGAAAGTTTGATCGGCTTGTCTGTCCGCATTCGTTTGGTTGATTGATGGATTGGAATCAATAATTGCGTCTCCGGCAACGTTGACGAGTTTGAATGTCGTTGTGGTTGCAGATGCATTTGCCGGGTTGACGTTAAAGTTGCCCGAGTTGATGCTCTTGCCTCGGACAAATGCTGTGAACGAGACTCCTGTTTCCTTGCGGGTGAAGTGCAGCGACAGCGCCGTCGTCGGGTTTGGTGATGTTCCGCTGGTGCAAACACCATCCACAAAATTGCAAGTCCATGCAGGGTTGACCACCTCATTTGGATTTCCGGTGACGGCCTTCTGCGCAGTCGTTTGAAGTGTGACCGACTCCTGGTTGAGGTCTTCTTCAATGGCTGGAAATGTCAGAACCCCAGAGTTATCATAGCTGGGACCCTTGAGAGTGAGTGAGGTGAGACTGAACGCAGCGCCTGCGACGACGTTTGTCGTGCTGGAGTGCGCCATTGCTAGACTCTCTATGCCGCCGAAGAAATGAATCGAATGACTCTTGTCGTCGTCGTTGTCTACAACGCATTTAACCCTGCCATCAATCCAGTCGGAGCTTGTGAGTCTCGTGGAGCTTGTTGTTCCTGTATTTGTGAGTGTTGCGGCAGCTTCGTTGGAGGTCGGGGTTGTTCCACCGGTTTTTGTGTATGTCCACGATGTGCAGTTCTGTCCGTCTCGTACGTTTCCGAATGAGTCGTAAATGAATGCATTGAGTGTGTTGCAGACGACTCCCGAGCCAGAGCCAGCGAGAGCGCAGCGCTCGCGCAATATATCATTCGAGGTGTTGCCGCTTGGTGCAGCGTTGCCCGTTGTCACGCGCGCAAATGCACGCTCGGCCTTGGGAACGATACGCAGCTTGTACACCGTTGTTCGTCCGCAGGCTGTGAAGGTTAGGTCGGTGGTTGTTGCCTTGCGGATGAGAAGGTCTTCAACCTCAAATTCACCAATTGTACCTGCTTTTGCCGCAAAGATATGGTCTGCATCTATCAGTGTAGACGCAGCGCTGTCCACCGGCGCATTTAGGTTTGCGGAAGATGCTATTGTCATTCCGGCTTGAGTAGCAACACAACCCACGGCTGTTCTGTTATCGAACTGGTCGAATGCGTTGATGGTTGCACCAAAGGCATCGCCCGCGCTCAGTGGTGTTGTTTCGTTTTTCAGATTTGCGTCTGTGTTGGCGGTTGTCCAGACCCGAGCCGCGATGCGGCTTGCCGTGGTCGGTGCGACGTTGAACACTGCCGGCGAAAACACTTTTCCACGAACAAAGACGCTGAACGTGATGCCGTCCTGAGCCTTAGAAAAATTGAGGTTGAGTGCATCGGCTATACTGGGTGCGGGATCGCCGTCGCACACGCCGGCAACAAAATTACAGGTCCAAGCCGGCTTAACGACTTCGGCAGGGTTTCCAGCCGATGCCTTCACAGCTGTCGTTTGCAACGATACAGGTTCGGCATTGAGGTTATCTGGAAGGGCAGCCATGCTGAAGACGTCAGCTGTGTAGGTCGGCCCGGTGAGTTGCACCGAGTTCAACGCAAAAGCCGATCCTGCGGTCACGGCTGCAGTGCTCGTATGGGTTACGTCAAGCTTGGTTATTCCGCCAAAGAACTGAATTGAGTGAGTGATGGCTCCGTTTGCGCATGTGACTGTGCCGTCCATCCAATCGGTGCTTGTGATTCGGGTTGTGCGCGCGCCTCCAGTGCTGCTTCGTGTTACCTTGTTTCCATCTGACTCAAACAGAGTTCCCGAATGTGTCGTTCCTGTTGTCGCCGCATAAGTCCACGTCGTGCAAGTGTCTCCTTCGCGCAAGTTTCCGAAGACGTCATACATGAAGGCATTCAGTGGTTCGCAGGTGACACCCGCTCCCGATGCAGCCAATGGGCATCTTTGTTTGAGTGTCGCGGCAGCGGTGTTTGCCGCCGGTGCTGCTTCGGCCGTGCTCACACGGGTATACGAGTGCGCTGCGGGAACAATCTTAATATCGCGCGTTGTGGTTCGCCCACAGGCTGTGAAGGTGAGTGTTGTTGTTGTGGCCTTCTTGATGTTCATGTTGTTGTTGACGCTGAACCGTCCGGTAAATCCGGCATCTGCGGCAAAGGCAACACCACCACCGGTCAACTGCGACGCTCCTCCAAGTGGGTCGTTCAGGTTGACTGAAGATGTGATTGTCATTGCTGCGGCGTTGCAGTTTCCAGATGTATCGTTGCTGAACTGGTCAACAGCGTTCACTGTCGCGCGGAAGCTTTCTCCTGCGACCAAAGGAGTTGCAACGCTGCGTTGATTCGCTTCGGTCGTCGGATCGGCACCCGTGTAGACCCGTGCGGTAATCGAATCGGCGTTGTTTGCTACCACGTTGAAGTTGGGTGTTGTGTAGGTCAAACCGCGCACTTTAACAGTCAAGTTCCTTGCTGTTTCAACCTTTGTGAAGCTCGCACTCATCGCGGTTGTGCACTCGGCCTTGCTGTTTTGCGAAAAGTTGCATGTGACTGCTGCTGACGGGATGACAGCATTCGCATCTGGATCGTTGGCCCGCGTTGCGTTGCTCGACAGTTCGATGGTTTCATTTGTCAAAACCTGCGGGAGAATGACCGCTGTGTTGTCTCCGGCCGGACCATGCAGCTGAACCGAGGTAATAGAAAAGTTGCCGTTCAAGGCTGTCAGATTACCTGTCGTGTGGCTTACATTCATGAATGCAATACCGCCATGCATTGGCAATGTTCTGTTAAAGGCGCCGCGCGTGCATTTCAATGTTCCGTCAATGAAGTTGCTGTGATTGACTCGCACCGATGCCGTGTTTGCTTCCGCGTTGGTGTTTTCGGCTGTGAACGGTGTAGGCACGGTGTAAGTTCCAGCAGGAATACTCGCGTTGTAGGCTGGGGCATCGCGTAAGTCGAACTGCCAATGGTCGCATGTGTCGCCGATGCGTTGGTTGCCATGCGCATCAAAGAAGAACGCATTGACGAATTGGCAGGTGGCACCAGTGCCTGTGGCGTTGAGCGGGCAGTTGAGTGAGGTCAGGCTCGCTGCGGGTGCAGCGGCACTGGTGTGCAGGCGAATCTCATTAAGCACAGCCGGTTGAACGCGGATGGTCAGGTCTGCTGTCAGGCCGCACATCTTATAGCGGAGCGTGTGGTCGCCTGCCTTGCGGACATTCAGGCCCGTGCTTGTGCCTGGGGTAGATTCGATAACCCAGTGGCCAAGCGCAGTGTTTTGGAAAAGTCGGTCGGCAGTCGTCAAAGTCGAATTGGTATTGTCGAGCGTTCCACCCACAACGGTGATGTCATCTGCTGCCGCCGTGCATGCTGTTGAATTGGAGCCATTGATGAAGTCAGTCGGGTTACCAAACTCATCCACGACACGGATGTTGGCTCCCACGTTGTCGCTTGCCAGCATCGGATTTGCGACTGTGATGCGGTCGGTGTCGATGGTTCTCCATAGGAACGGAGAGATCTGGTGTGCACCTGCGGGTGTGACCGTCAGTGCCGGTAAAGCTGCAGTGACGTCGCGATAGCTGACCGTGATGACGCGGTTGGTTTCCGCACGGCGCAGGCTGAGGTTTGCATTCAGCGCGCAGGCACCACTTGCATTGAACGTACACGAGACTGTGGTGCTGGCAACCATTGGCAGTGTCGCATCGGTCAACGATGCTCCGCTGGAGCCACTCGTGGAACCCAGAACAAGATTCTGTGCTCCAAGCCCGCCAATATCGTCCTTGTTCACTTCGCTCTCAACGAGTGAGCTGTCGATGTTTGAAGTGTCGCTGAGCGCGACTTTTTTCATACGTGCTTGGATGTCGTTGACGGTCAGGTTGTTGGCTGCAGCTGTTTTGCTTGTGGCAGCAGCCGTGCCGCCAAAGGTGTGGGTGGCTGTCAGGCTCGTCAGACCACCCGACATCAGTGCAATGCCTTTGCTGCCGCCAGTCGACACACACGCAAGTCTACCGCTCAGGAAGCTGCCGATTGTGTCGGGTGTTTTGATCGATTGGCTCGTGCCGGTGGCTGCCAACGTGAAGCCGTCGCCATCTGTTTTGCTCGTTGATCCTGAAGCTTTGTCAAAGCTCCACGATGTGCATGTTCCCGCCGGATTGACATTGCCGAATTGGTCCCAGAAGAATGCGTTTACCGTGGGGCAATTCACATCCAAGCGATTTCCGAGTGGACAATTCACCAGCGGTGCAGTGGCAGTCGCCGAAGGCGCTGTGTTGCTTGCAGCAAGCCGCACATGACTTGTCGCTTCGGGCAACACGCTGAAGACGAAATTTCGGCTCAATCCGCAGGCATCCACCGTCAGAGTGACGGCCTGCGTTGCTTTGTAGAGTTGGAAGGTTAGATTTGTAAACTGTCCGGGACTCGCCGCTGTGAACAGACGAGAGTTGTTTGCGTTGAGAGCGCGGGTCGTAAAGTTTGCTGGGATTCCGTTGAAGGGAATATTTGGATTGACCGAGTCACATGCCTCATTGTTGCACGCCGGCGGCAGTGTCGATGCTGCTGCAGTGATCGTGAGCGTAGTGCACGCCGCGCGGTTGCCGGCGTTGTCGAAAACATCCACTGAGCTCAATATCACATCACCGCCGGCCGTCGGAGATTGAGTGTTGAAGTTACCGACGACAATATCGGTTGCAACACCTGTCGAAACGCGGATTCCCCCAATCACCTTGCTGACATTACGTGTGGTGATTGTGAACGAAGTGTCAGTTGCCGGAGTTGTCGGGAAAGTCATGTCGAGATCAATTGCGCTTGAGTTGACCCCATTTGCCGCATGATTCACGGTTAGATTTGTCGGCAGAGGATTACTTCCGCCTTGATAGTTGGTTCCCAAGCCAGAAGCATTCAGAGTGTATTCTTCGCTGCGCTGACGATTGACGGCCTGCAGCTGTCCGCCGCGCCACTGCAAAAGAGCGAGATTGGTAATTGTCAGCGTTGAACCGGCCGTGATAGCGTTTCTGGTCGCAGGATTGGTGATGGGGTTTGTCGTTACGGTTGTGCCGTCGAAACTGCCCAAATCACCAATGCCGCCAAATAGCTCAACGGTTCTGACAATTGCATTGCCTGAAGTTGTGTTTGTTCCAGCAAGCGTGCAGGTCAAATCACGATTTATGAAGCTTGCATTGGTGACTGTTGCAGTTGTGTCGGTCACCGGTACTCCGGCAGGGGTGCCAGATGCTGCAATCGCAGCAGTTTCTCCCGATGGAATCTTTTGCGCTGCAGTCCAATCGCAGTTACCCGAGTTTCTGCGCCAGCGGTTGCCGTATTCATCCCACATGAATGCAAAAATAGTCGGGCAGGCAATGTTTGCGTTCAATCCGTCGACCGGCATACATTCCTGAGGAGTTGTCAAAGAAGTCGATGGCTCAACAGATGAATTGCTGAGCTGAACCTCATTGGCCTTGAAGTTTTCAATCACGCTGACTACCACGGCTGCCGATTGCACTCCGCAGCCCTCAAAAAAGATGCTGTTCTCGCTTGCTTGGAAAAAGGTCATGGCCTTTTGAAAAACGCCTATTGATGCAGTTGTGTTCAACGGGTCTCCGGCACTTGCATTGCTGATGGCATTTGTGACCGAACCGTTGTGTCCACCAGGTGAGGCGAGGTTTGAGCCATCGGTTGCCTTGACAACCGGAGGCGTCGCACAGCCGTTTGCTGAGAGATTTCCAAACGCATCGGTTGCGACCACGCGAAGAGTTGTGACAACGCCTGCAACCTGAGCCGGAATATTGTCGGGAGTGAGGGTGCTGACAGCCGCCGGTACAACATCGTAGCCAGCGGCGTTCGCACCTTTGCGCAGTCCGCTGTTGTTGTCCGTAACAAGCAGTTCACCAACTTCAAAGCGTTGCGACTTGCGCAGGACAATTCCATTCTGCACTCCAATTCCGTTGGTGAATGCAAAAGTAGTCGTGAGGGTCGGTGCGCTTGCTCCGGAACCTTGTACTCCCGAAATTGTGTAGCTTTGAGCCTGCAATGCGGAGTCGAGCGTCGTTCCTGTCGTTACTAGGTTGCCGGCAACGTCGAGGGGTTCAAGTTTCAGACTGATGGCAGTTCCGGCTGTTGTGTTCGGCCAGGTGTTTGCATCGTTGTTGTCGAGTTTCAACCTGTAGGAGGCGACGGTTTCAATTTGCGGAAGGTAAACCACATCCACACTGGGCTCGACGCTCACACCGGCCGGCACACCTGTGACTTTCCACTTCACTTTTTGCCCGACCCTGTAAAATAAATCCTTAAACTCGAATCCGACGCCCGCTTTGAAGGCCGTGTTGATTGCCGGATCCGCCGGCTCAAGATTCAATGCCGCAGCATTAAAAGTAGCATCGGTAGAGCTGACGGCTTGGGTTGTGGTCAGAGTGTTGTCGACCGCTTCGGCAGTAAGTGACACGCCGGTATCGCCGGCACGCAGATTGCCGAACGCGTCTAAAGGTTGCACTACAATCCTAAAGAGACCATCCGAGGAGCGCGCGTTGCGGTTGCTGTTGTTTGCAAGACTGGTGAGTCCCGTTTGGGAATTGTCTGTCGCAAGAAGACGATACTTGTTCAACGTAGCCGGCAACACCCGCAGAGTGTTCCCTGCTGCGGGATGAATTGTAACGGCTTTGCTTTGCGTCGCATTGTTTATGCTGAGTGTGTCGCGATAGTTGTTGCGTGCTTCAAAGAAGGTGACTTTCACAAGTGCAACACCGTCGATGAATGTGCCGTGGGTGGCACTGTTAAATTTGACCGTTGTATTGGTTTGCCCGCTAATCTGCGTGGGTTGTCGTGCAGTGCCATCGGCACCGGTGAGCGATCCGATTCCAGCCCAAGTATAGTCGTCATTGCGGAGAATGTTGTCGATTCCACGCACCGGATTGCCGTAGTTGTCGACTGCCTCAAAGCGAAGAGTTGTTTCGCTGCCCGCGAATACATCTGTGACTCCCGCGGGAATGGCAAGACGGAAATCAGCGACCGAAAACAAACCTGCTTCGAAATTGATGAGTGGCGCTGCGGCGATGGTGCTCATGCCGGCATCCGAAGGTCCGAATGCAACCACACGGAACTGACCCGGTTCGTCATAGAAGAGATTTGGATAATTGATAAATGTGTTAGTAGCGCCGAACACACCCGTCGTGCCACCCGTCAACACACCACTGGGTGCTGACGTCCCGTCTTCGCGGACAATCTTAATTCCGATCACGTCGCTCACGTTTGGAGGCGCAACTTTGTTTCCGAACTGGTCGCGTGCCTCAACACGGACCGAGAAATTGCCGCCACTGCCGGATTTGTCAGCGCGGGCTTCAACTGATGTACGATTGGGAATGACACCGTAGTGGTGAAATGCTGCTGGGTTCACTTTCAGACCAAACGTTCCGGCGAATTCGGAAGTCGATGCTCCAATAGTCAGGTTTGCACGAACTTCGATTTTACCTGTCGTTGCACCAGTAGCGCCAAAGTAACGAACCTCATAAATCTTATCGGTGGCAGCGCTCGCCGGGTCTTTGCAGACGCCACCGACCATTTTACAGGTGTTGGGCTGACTGAACGGTGTCGGACAGTTTGCGTCCGGACAGCCCGGCAATTGTGCCCGACCGCCCTCGCTTCGGACTGGATAGTCTCCAAAGTCCCAACTCAGCTCAACACCATCCTGTGCGATTGTCTCTGCGACGTTGTTCTGCGCGTCGACTGCTTGAATCTTGAAAAAGGCACTTTGATTTGGCAGCAACGGCGGGTTTGTGCTTGTCGTCAGGTTCGGGTCGTCTCCTGTTCCCGGCATAGCCGTACCGTCGGATTGCACGCGTACGAGACGCAGTTTTGTCGGAGATGCTGCAACGATTCGAACTGGATAATCGACGGTTGTAGCACCATTGCTGGTCAGTGTCGCACGAAGTGTACCTGTGCCTGCTTGCAAGAGCGGAAGCAATCCGGCGAAGGGCAAACTCGGGTGTTGCTGCGGGGGGAGCAGCGTGAACCCGGATGCATAGGAGAAGACTGATTGCGGGCTGTCGGTGCTGTTTCCGGCTGCATCGAGCGAGCGAACCTCGACCTGCTGGAAGTCGTTAGTCGTTGTAAAAATATTGTCTGAGTCGGTTGAAAACGCGCGGTCTTTGTTTGCACCGCTAATATCGGAGAAGAAGATCTGATTGGTGACAGGAGCGCCTGCAAGGACAGTGAATGTAAGGTCACGCTGTACGGTGGTTGCCGCTCCTGCACCGACAAAGTCTCCCCGCGGTGCGAATGTTGTTCGGATGGTGGCATTGCCTGTTGCCCTAAGGAGGCGGAAAATATTCGCAGTTGTCGTGCTCGTTGCCGTCACAAAATCGAGCGTCACACTCGTCGGCTTGAGTTGATTGGTCGTTGAGCCGTTGGGGGCGCCCAATGCGGCGTCGTTCAGGTATGTAAACGCTGCTGTGGGATGGTAACCGGTTCCGTCTTTTGGCAACGATTCTGGCTCTGTTTCGTTGCCGAACTCATCGAGCAGCTTCACGATGATTCCAAATGCGTCGTCTGTCTTTGGCGAAGTGTTGCGGTTGAGCGCGACGCTGAAGTCAGCAGCCAGACCCGCTTTGACAGGAAGAGTCAGAAAGGTGTTTACAGGTGTAAATCCTGTCGGAATTCCACTTACCGGCGGACTCCAAGTGGCGGTGAGGTTGCCTTTTTGGTGTAGGTTTTCGAGCGTCAGGTTTGCTTTTGTCTCGTCACAGGGAGTTCCACCTCCGAAGCAGGTGTTGATTCCCTGTCCCAGAATGTTCGTACCTGCAGGCGCACTGACGCTGATCCACTTGCCTACGGGTGCGGGTGTGGAATCAATGAAGTTGCCAACTTTATCGGTCCAGAAACCTCGGATTGCATTGGCCGTGCTGCTAACCTGCAAGCTTCGGCATGTGGGTACGGCACCGGTGATGACCTTGAAGGCCTCGACGTCGAGAATGTTTGTATAGACCTGAAAGCCAGTGACAGCGAAGGGCTGCCGGCAGACCTGCTCATCGTCAACATTGCGGTAATCAACTGCAGCTGCAGTATTTGTCCCAATTGTCAGTGGTTGTTCAACTGTTGTGTCGCCATCGAGTTGAGGTTCTCCGGCAGGAACAATTGAGGCGAAAAACTTGGGACTTCTGCCCGAGTCCATGAGACACACAAAGCGGTCGCGAAGGTCCAGAACTCCGCCGTTGACAATCCGAGTGCTGCGTTCGCTACCAAAATATTTGATGCTTTTTGAGTCCATCGCTGTCGTGGAGTTAAAAAAGGAATTTGCGGCGTCTGTCACAGGACTTTGCACGTGCGAAGTGTCGAGTTGCGTTTGTGGAATAAACTGTCCGTCGCTGTTTTGGCGGTACAATCCACCGGGTTGAATCAACTGTTTTTTCCGCCCTGCCTGAAGCGCGTCAGTGTAGTAATCCGTCAGCCAGAAATCGGCATTCACAGCTTTTGAAAAAGTGTGCACAAGGTTGTTGTCGGTGTCGCGGACCGTTACGATTGGCGACAAACAAGTTCCAGCGGGTATGACATCGTTTGCAGAACGTTCGACAGGGGCCGAAGTCGTGTCGCTGATTGGGATTGCATTGGCCAGCCTAACGCGCAGCTTGCTCGGTGTACCGGGTGAAACGACAAGCTTGAACTCTTGCTTAAGCGTGCCTTGAGCCGCCGAAACCAACACAGTTTTATTACTTTCCTGGTCGGTGGCCTTGTTCGCGGCAAACGTGAATTTTTTGTGTGCCACACTGCAGCCTGTGCCAACAGTGCCGGAGAGCGATTGCGATGTAATCGTGTTCCCGTTGGCACCCGCAATTTCAGTGTTCGTGAGAGAGTTTTTGACCGTGAGTGTTGCGGACAAAGCTTCGCCTTTGTAGTTTCCGAAGGAATCTGTGATTGCTGGAAAAAGGTTGACCGATTCATCCGCCGTCAGCTTGAATGCTTCCAATGTTTTGTCAAACGGAACTTGTTCGAATTCAGTTGCCGCCGCAGTGCGCTTCTGCCTGAGGAACCAGGCGACAGCGTCGCCGTTCGCCACTCCTCCGCAGTCACTGGCCAGAACGAGTTCATCGCTGCCAGTGTTGGGGAGAGGTTTTGCACTCGCAATCACGACACCGTCAATCGTTGAATTCGGGGTCAGGTCGAACATAAAGAAATCGTGCGCACGTGTGGTATCCAACATACTGAAACGAGCATCAGTTCGAGTGTCTTCGTCCACACCGTCGGGTTTGCTCGCAACTTCGTTGGGTGCGGTTTGATTTACGTTTCGCAGGATACATTCAGACCCTGCCAGATTTTCGCCGTCTATAAAGGTCGTCGTATATCGCGGTTTCGAGTCCGACGAATTCGTTGGGTCGCGCATTTCTGCGCCTTCGACACGACGAAACACACAGATGAATTCGGTCTCTTTGTTTTTGCTGATGTTGTTGGCTTCAAAGAGCGGCAATTCTGTAGGCTTGCCCCATGTTGTCAGCGCTGGATGCACAAATCGGATTTGCTTTCTGCCGTTATAAGTCTCGATGGGTGTTCCGAATTCGTCAACTGCACGTAGCCGGACGGCAAATTCCATTCCCGCCAGCAACTGCGGATTCGTCGGTCCTCCGTCCGAACTGCTCCAGAAAACCGTGGGATTTTCGGAGTCAGGAGAAATGAAGTCGACCTCGAACTTGCGAGCAACTTCAGAAACAAAGTCGAAAAAGGTCGACTTCACTGTCACACTCGTGTTGTCTTTCAGGGTGGCTGTCACAAAACCGCCACCGCTGTCCAGCTCGGGTCCGTCTGTGTCGTCCGCACCCTGTTTCTCTGGTGAAACCTCGATGTCGATCACAGAGTTTCCGGCAGCCGACAAATTTTGAATTGTATCCTCAATTTCGTACTGTTGTATGCTGCCGATGACGGGTGCGACGTTTGTCCACGTAAAGGTGGCAAGAACGTTGCCCGCATAGTTTTTGAACTCGTCATATCCCGCTACGAACAACTTTTTTGATTTGCCTTTTGTGATGGCGACGTGACAGCCGTCAATCTCTGGCTTTCCATCACATGTGCCGCTAACAGACAAATCTGCACCATCATTGCTGTCACCAAGTTCGCCGTTTGCTGCACCACGCAGTTTTATGGAGTTCACAGTTGAGGGATTGATCTGAATCAATGCCTGAACTACCTTTGTTGGAAACCCAGCGAACGTTGACTCAACCTTTATCTGCATAACGCATGGAGTCTGATCACCAACTCCTTGAGTCGCACGATTTATTTTCAAGGTCTGTCCAGGGAATTCAAGCAGACCGCTTGTAATCTTGCCAGGAGTGTTGAAATCGTCTTTGAATGTTGCAGCATTGAAGGAATCACCGGTAGCATTTTTTGTGTGGCAGCCGTTGCTGAGAATACTTACAGCAGAGTCGCTCGGTGTGGTTGTGAATGCTTTTGCGACTCTGTATGTTTCATTGCTCAACGTAGTCTTGGTATCCAATTGTGTTTCAACTCGAGCACCACTTGCGTCTCGGACAACTGCACTGACAGGAAAATCGACTCCGGCCGTGATTGTGCTGGGTACTTCGACGGTCAGTGAACTCGGATCTCCTGAAACGGCGACATAGTTATACTTGATGAAGATGTTATTTTCTGTGGCGGTAAATCCCATCGCAGTTTTTTCTTCCGGACTGAGGTCAGTTGAAACTGCCTTGGCCGTGATTTTTCCTGTTCCGGGTTTGTTGACCAACACTGGTGAAAAATCCGTTGCGCTGACTCCCGGAGTCAACGTCAGGTTGGGTGTCCCGCTTAGGCCATCAGGTGTGTCAGTCCATTCCACCTTGACATCACGCAGCCAGTTGCCGGCAACGTCGACAAGTCCAAGCCTCAGCTTGTCTGTCGCTAATCCGAACTTGAAGACGAGACACGGGTCGCCGAATTCCTCGCGTGTGTCGCGTGTACAGACATTTTTGGAGTCGTTGCCGACGTTGCTTGGGTCATTGGCATCCATCACCATCAGGCGGTTCGGCTGGTTTTTTGCAATGTCCAGCTCCAGGGCGCCCTGAAATTCAACCTGATTGAGTTCGCTCTTCCCGACGACTTTGATAGTTGGTTTTTCCGTTGCACCAGCTGGTCTGGTCGCATCATAGAAGCATGCCTTTTCAACGGAGCGCGCAAGACCTTCTGAGAAATTAATCTTCCGGTCGACGATGGTCTGTGTGAGGTTCACGACGTCGCCCCAGTGCGCACTCTTTGCAAGTACGGGAGCAGTGTCAGTCGACTCCATCGTCAGGGTGAGCGTATGTTCACCCTTGATGTTCGGATTGATGTTGCCAAAGTTGTCACTTGCAAAGATGTCGACGTCGACGCAAGTACCGGCCTTGATTGGGGCGATTCCCACGTCCTGACCGTTGATGCGAAATGCCCATTTGGTTTGGTCGGCTGCTGGCACCGTCACAACAATCGGTGCGATGAGTCCTTTGTTTTCCGCCGAGACTGAGAGTAAACCAGTACCAGATTTGGACGGACTGAAGTTGATTAAATTTCCGAATGCGGGACCATCACTCACATTGTTGAGCTTTGGTGTCAGTCCGGACAGAAGACGGTCCGAATCTATATTCCACGTCGCTTCTGCAACCTCTTCGAGGTAGTTGCCGTTCGCGTCGATCCATGCGCCCGTGTACTGTGCGTTTGCACCCGCTGGAAGTGTGATTGAAGTAATCGGTTTCGAATCGGCAGGCGGCGGTCCTTGGAAATTTTTGACTGCAATGAACGCCCGTTCGCCATCTGCTGTCGCCTCAATATCTCCTTCAATGGGATTGACGAGATTGTCCGAAAAAGACAGCCGATACTTAACCTTCTCGGGAACCCTCAGGCGAAAAGGTCCGCGCGGAACAAGACACCGACCACCGCTGAACTGACAATCGATTTCACCGTTAGGAAATTCGGGTGTGAATCCCGCCCATGACGTTGAAGGAGAGGCTTCGATTTTGAGTTTTCTGAAGCCTTCGAATGTTGAGGCGACACGCCCTTCGGTGTCGACGATTGTGATTGTCATGTCGAATTCTGTACCAACTTTCTCTTTGTTTCTGTTGGCTGTCTCAAGAACCAGCCGAGAGCCTTCCTTCAGGTCGGAGGTGCTCAGCAGCGCGAATGAATAGGACGCATTGTCTTCCGGACCTGCTTGCGCCAGAACCGCGATTTTCTTGTTGAAGAGAGCCGGCGCAATCACCCAAACCTTGGCTTTGCCTTCTTTGTTGGTGCGCGTATCGAATTGGTCGATACGTCCAACCCGCTCTTCAATGTCGACTTCCGGTGCCGCCGCTCCCGAGATGGTGTTCTTCTTTGCCGCAATTGCCGCCGTGCGTATGGCTGCGTTCGAAGACGTCAGCGCTGCAGCTTCGTTTTTCCATGCCTCGACAATTTTTTCGGTGCTGACGTTTTCGGTGCCACCCAAAAGTGATTCTTCAACCAGCCTGAATTCAATAACGCCCTCGATGACAGGCTGGCCGTTGGGATCCTTAACTGTTACCTCGACGGGATTCGGAAAGGGGCGTTTAGGCAGAGAAACCTGCTGTGATCCAGCCAAGACGTCGACCTTCCACCCTAGTGGAGGCACCTGTTTGACTCCATCTGAACATGAGAGGGTGAAAATGAGCAGGAGCAGCGCCGCCATCAGATGCACGGCGCCGAGATTTTTCCAGTGATTTTGGAAACATCTCAACATTATTGAATTCTCCCGCGAACGCCCTAAACGTCCACAGGTGAGTTCGTCCGATTGTGCAAGAAACTTGAGGACTCAATTACAGCGTCTGTCAAAGGTAAAGAAGTGCACCAAATCGGGGTCTTAGCAATAGACCTGAGAAGTCTGCGACGCTTGTGCCCACGGCAATGGAGGCATCAACGTTGACGTCCAGCGCCACATTGCCGAACAACTTATAGTGGGTCCCCATTCCAACACCGACCGAAAAGTAATTCGCGCTCACTTCGGCGAGTTTCACTGCACCAAACGTATCAATGAGGTAGCGCCCCCAGCCAACCTTGGCGTGCAGGTAGGGTTTGACTGATGACGAGTATCGCAAGGTGCTGGAATCGTGCAGGTCCTCAAAATCAGTTCCATATTGGAATGGGTAGTATTGTATGCCACCCCGGGTCTCCATGATTTGGGTGAGATTGGCATTTGCAGACTTTCCAGCTTGAAATTCGACAACTGCTGCCAGAATTCTCGACCTGAACGAAAGCCACCTGATGTCGACATTTTGCACGTTCAGATCTTGTCCGGCTCTGTACCCGCTGATTGAGGAAACAATGGCTCCTGTCGAGATTCCCAAGGCGGACACGACTTCGGCGTGCGCCATTTGTGGTAACAGAAAAAGCGGGAGAAGTGTCAGAAGTCTTCTCATCACTTTTTGCCCCGCGCTTTTCCTTTTCCGCCGGCGGGAGCATCGGGGCTTGCGCCGGTTTCGGCCAGCAGTGCGCGAATTTCTGTATCCGACGGGTCGAGTGCGAGCGCCTTGTAGAACGCCTCGCGGGCCTTTTCGGCCTGATTTTGCAACATGTAAACAGTTCCTTCGAAAGTATACGCTGCTGCAATGTTTGGGTTTGCCGCTCGTGATTTTTCGAGTGACTTCAGCGCTTCCTTAAAGTTCTTATCGATGATCTGCCGCTCAGCTTCCAGTAGAAACCGCACTGCGGTGTTGATGTCCGCAGAGTCGTCGGAACCTATGGGAAGCATATTTGCTTCGATTTCAAGTTTTCCGCCACCCAGATTAGGAATGACGAAGTTTTGATTGCGGTATCCGGCTCTCTTCAGAGTCAAAACGATTGTGCTCTTGTTAGAGAACTTGCTGAGTTCAGCCATCTCCTGCTGCAACGGTGTCTTGCCCAGCAATTTTCCGTTCTCTTGTCCTGGGACGGACATTATCACATCCACTCCGGGAGGTTTGCTGGTGATGCTGACGCTCGCGCAACCAGCAAAGAGTGGAAGCGCAAGACAAAGAGCGGAGAGTCTCAGTTGCATAGATGCGACCTCGAAAAGTGTTCGGCCGTGCAAGTCCGGCAGCAAGAAAAATATGCCTGAGAAGAACGACGGACTCAAAGTTACCTTACCGTGACGGTCGTCAGCCGTGCCGATGCTCGTGCAATTTTTGCCGCAGTCCCGATGAATCATTTTTCAAATGTTCCGATGAGGTGCGGTGGCAGGAGAGGCGGATGATCCGCTAGTTCTGCAGAAGGCAGAGGAACATGAAGCGCTTGAATTTTAAAAATTCAACATACATTGTCGGGTTGCGCCGCGCGTTGGTGCAGTCGCTGGTGTCTGCGCGGCGTGGTCTTCTTTACTGTTTGCTTTTTTTGACACTGCTCTTGGGCGGAATATGGCCACACTCGCTTTTGGCACAGACAAGTGGTCGCGCAACACTGACGCAGACTCTTGATGCAAAGGTTGCCGAGGCTGAGCAGTTCCTTGAAGAACGTCTCAACAAGCGGTTGGAAGCCGTCACGGATCCGCCTTTCCTGACAACTGTCCGAGTCGATTTTCCCGTGACAAAGCTCAATTCGCTGCGACAGTCGGCGGGTGGTAACGTGTCGAAACTCTCGCGCGGTGCTTTGTCAAAAGGGATCAGCAACGACGACGCGCTCATCAGCCTGCTCAATGCACTGACACCGCTGGAAATCCTCTCCAACGCGCAACGGGTTACAGTTGTTGTCACGTTGGACCAAACCTTTCCCAAGGATTCGGTTGCCGATCTCAAAACAACCCTGCAGTCGTACCTGCGTCTGAATTCGAAGCGCGGCGACAAGCTCGACATCAATCAGAAGGACCTCACAGCCGGCCGTTCGAAGTCGAAGGTGGAGAGGGCCGAAAAGGAAAGTCAGCAATACAAGAGCCAGATTGACAATCTGCAGCGAGAGCTTGAGGCCATCCGCCGGCGCGAGGGTGATGCACAGCGCGACGTGACCGAAGCACGTCGTAAAGAGCAGGACGCGCAGGCTCAATTGCGCGAGGCACAGCGTGCGACCGAAGATGCCAAGCAAAAGCAGCGCGAGGAGCAGGACAAAGCAGCAAAGGCGGAGGAAGAACGGCGCAAGCTTTCCGTTGAAATCGACGATCTTAAAAAGCAGATCACCGAGCTCACTGAAAAGAATAAAGACATTGCTGAAGAGGCAAAAACGCCGATCGGGAGGTTCAAAAAGCTTGTCGCAGGTCTCGAATTGCCGTTGACGGTTGTACCGGCGGTGCTTATCGGGCTGATAGGAATTCTGGTGATCGTTTTGATTCAAACCTCGCGCGTCAAGTCGGCTAGCACCGACATGACACAGACAATGATCCAGGTTTCAGCAGCTGTGGCAAAAATCGGCGAATCGATTGTTCAGGCCGCCAAGGTACAGGGCAAGCAACAGGGCGATGCAATCAATGTATCCGCAGGCGGAGCTGCAGCCCTTCAACAGAACATGCAATCATCCAACGATTCCACCTCCGAGGAGCTCATCGCTCTTGAGAAGGAAGCACAAAGCCTTCTCGCAGATATGAATCAAAGCCGGTATCCGATGCTCAGTATTCTTAAAGACTGGCTTGCAGACAAGCGCGAGCGCACCAAGTTTGCAGGATTCTCGGAGGCTGTCGGGCCCAACGCCGCGCGCGAAATCTTCAAAGTCTTTCCCAAGGAAGAGGTCGAGGCTCTTGGCAACGCATTGTATGAGCCACTGGCAAAGGCACAGGCTTATAAGGTGGTTCTCCAGCTCTACCGGCTCGCCGGACGCGAAATCAGCCGCAAGCCGAGTTACTTTACAAATCTCGACCTCACATACCTCATTGGTGCCACCGACATCGAACTCAGCAACGCGTTGTCCGAAGCCGGCACTGTCGAGGCCGCGCGGTTGATGGTTCTGCTCACACCCGAGCGTTGTGCGCGCATCATTCCGGGCATCCGTAATCACGACAGCATGGAATTGCTCGAGGCGATGCGGGAGTCGACCGGGATGAGCGAGGACGATGCCAAGGCTGCACTTGCCGACGTCAAGGGCAGAATGAACAACGACCGCGGCGGTGACTCCAAGTTCGACGTCACCAACCACCTCATGCTCATGCTCGATGCTCCCAATCCGGAGTTCAGAACGGCGGTCAGCCGTGTTCTGCGCGCCGACAAGCAGCTCTCGCAGCAAGTGGGCTCGCGCGTTGTCACCATCGAGGAGGTTCTCCGCTTGGATGATGAAACACTTGCCGAGCTGCTCGCTGAACTCGAGCCTGCCGATGTTGCGACTCTGCTTGTGTCATTGCCAGAGGAGTTGAATGATCGCATCAATCAGTTCTTCACTTCAAACAAGATCCAGGCCGCCATCCGTCAGGAGCTCGACAAGTTCGAGCGCTCAAAGATGGCACGAAAGCGTGCGGAATTCGAAGGTCAAAAGATACAGGCTGCACTCATCCGTCAAGTCAAGGACATGCGCGAGCAGGGCCTGATTGAAATGGCGGATGATGGCGAGTCCGGCGGTGAAGAAGAGGCGGAGGCATCCTGATATGAACGCCAGTCGCCAGTTGCTTGAGAAAGGGCAGTTATGAATTCAACCGTCATAGGTTTCATTCTCGCGTGGGTGTTTTGTTTTTACATCATTCAGCACTCCGTCAAGGACCTGAAGGTGTTCAACGACATTCCCGGATTTTTGTTGATCGTCGGTTGCACCGTGGCGATGTCGCTTATGGCCAACACATTAGAAGAAAATAAAAGAATTTTTAAAGCCATGACAGATGGCTTCAAGCGGCGGGTCGACAAAAAACAGGAAATTGTCACCGAGATTGTCACCGTTGCCAAAGTTACCAACGGTGATACGCGTATGCTGGAACAACAATTGGGCAGCATTCAGCAGCCGTTCTTCAAAGAAGGCGTCGGTCTCATTTTGGACCGCTTCAAGCCCGATCAAATTGAATCGATCATGTCTGACCGTATCGAAAGTCACAAACAATACCTTCACAAAAAAACACATGGCCTGAAAGCTTTGGCTAAGTATCCTCCGGCATTCGGAATCATTGCCTGTGTGGTGTCGCTGATTGCGGTGATGCAGCGTCTGGGCGGCGAGCTCAAAGCAGGCGATCTAGGGCCGTCCATGGCGGTCGGGTTGGTGGGAACACTGATCGGACTGCTGGCAGCAAACTTCATCATCATGCCCTTGGGCGAGAACTCGGAGCATCGAGATAAAATCGAACTCAAGGAACGTGAAATTATTTTGCAGGGTGTGTTGATGCTCGCAAACAAGGAAACACCGCTCTTTGTGCAAGAAAAACTCAACTCCTATCTGAAGGAAGACAAACGAGTGGATGTGCTGGGAGTCGGCGGGGGTGGAAAAGCGGCATAAGAATTGACGAGGTGATTTTTGGCGCGCGGCTTGTTCGATAACTCAAGAGATCCATCTTCGCCCGCAGACAGCGCGGCGGGGAAAACTCTTGACAAAAAAAAGCTGCCGCAGATGCCTCTTCCAAAAAGAAAGAGCAGTTCTGAAGACGAGGGCGGCGGTGGCGGCGGTCATGAAAGTGATGACACACTCTGGCTCTACAGCTTCAACGACATGCTTTTCAATTTGCTGCTTTTTTTTATCGTGATGTACTCAATTTCACAAGTCGACGAAAAGAAATTTGCGGAAGTTCAGCAGGCACTTCAAGGCGATAAAAAGCCGGCGCTGCTCAAAGACGATGACAAGGAAGGCGTTGTGGTCGGTCCACGCAACGGCGCGCTCGATGCCAAGCAGCTTGCCTCATCCGGTGGTGAGGCAGGCGGTGACAAAAGCGCCGAAATTGCCGCTGCAATCCGCTTTATGCTCGAGCGTTCGGAAAAATCAAAAGTCAAACTTGCCAAGGGTGCGGGCAAGGAAGATGAAAAGAAGGAAGAGAAAAACAACAAAAAGAGCAAATATATTTCGGGAACCAATATCCCGCTTCCGATGAAACTTGTTTTTCCCCACACCGAATTTTTTCAAAAAGGCACTGCCGATTTGAGCCCCGAGGGGGCTGAGAATCTCTCGCGCCTCGCAGAAGAAATTAAAGCAGTCGAGAAGCTCGGCCGCGCAGATATCGAGGTGCATACCGAATTTTCCCGCGATATGATTGCTAATCTTAAAGGGCAGTCGCAGCTCAGTACACTCAAAATCGCGACACTGCGCGCCGGTGTGATGTTCGAGTATTTTGTCAAAGGAGGAGTTCCGCACAAGAAGGTGGTGAGCGCCGGTTATGCCGACGGACGCCCTATTGTTCTCGGTGAGAATCTGACCCCACAGCAGCGCGCTGATTTTTCAGCCAGCAACGATCGTGTCATTGTTAGTCTGTTGACGGAGAAGGGGCCATGAAGCTCTCATCCCTCGAACTCACCCAGTTTCAAAAAGTTCTTGGTGGACTGCTGTTTGGTCTGTTTGTCTTTTATTTCCTTGTCAGCCGCCGGCAGCAGGACAAGTGGGATGTCCTCAAAAAAGGACTGGCCGAATCGTATGGTGAATCGGCATTCGCACCCACCGACAGCCCGGTCTATGCGCTCGATGTCGAGGGTGAGGCGCGCTACAAGAAGGCAGCATGGCTCAATTGGTGGCCGCTTAAAGCAGGCGTGGAGCTGCATCCGGGAGATCTCGTGTATGTTTCCGACGAAGCAAAGGTCGTTTTGTTTTTCCTCGATCAGGATTCACTCGTCACATTGCCTGAAGGGTCGCTCTTTCATGTCGGCCTGACGGTTCCGCAAATGTCCAAGCTGCGCACATCAGGTGGTGTGTCGGCGGAAGACGCCAAAGATCCTGAAAAGAAGATGAAGAACGACGCAACAGAGGCGCGTTTCTCGACACGAGTCATTCAGAACCCGACAATCAAGAAGGCAGGTGAGAGCGATGATGCGCCCGCAGCGCAAGCAGCCTTGCCCGTGAGCGACGAAGACCTCAAAATTGTCCGCAACACGCGGACAATGCCCATTCGCTATCCGGGGCCGTTCGTTGAGCTCTATGCAGATAAATTCCCCACATCGATTCCTGTGACCTTCGACCAACTCCCGCGCAACGGACAGCTCTGGGGCTATCTGTGGAAGGGGAAAGAATTGGAGCCACAGTGGTCATCGGTCGGCACTGCCGGTTTTGCACGGGTGCCCATCGAGAAACCGGGGTTATTTGTTTTTCAGGCGATGTCCGACGACGAATTGTATGCCTCTCCTCCGATAGTCATCCGCGCAATCAAGCGCGACGAAGAAGACTATCTTCCCGAGGATGAGCGTTGGTTTGAGGGGGTAAGAATTTTTCAATGAATCTCCCACTCAACGGCAAAAATGAAAAATTGACGAACAAGGCGTTGTTCAAGATTTTCGACTTTCTGGCACTGTGGGAACGCAGCAGTCTGAAAAGCCGTTTGAGTTTCGTTCAAACGTTTATTCTGGTGGTGAGCATCGTTGCACTGCTTGTCACTGGAATTTCGCTCTACCGCACCGACAAGCTCTCGTACGTCTATGAAAACCACTACCTCAAGACGAGCGCTGTTGCGACGCGTCTGAAATTGTATTTTTCCAATCTGCCTCGACAGGAAATTCTGACCGCCAATTCTGCCGACGAGTCGAAAATGGCGGCACGCTACGGTTTGCCGCAGATGCCGGCCGAAGATCAGGTTTTCGTGGGTCGTCTCAAAGACAAAGTATACGTCTTTGGGCGTCACGGGGGAGAAAAGTTCTGGCGCACCGAGCTCGACCCAAATGTGCGCCTCTTTGAGGGTATTGACGGCAAGAGCTATATATCAAACTCGTTTGGACAGTTCCTTTCGTCCTATGACCAGCGCGACGTGAACGCAGAGAATTTTTCGACCCGTCCGGGAACAAAAAAGTTCATCAAGAGCGGTTTGCGTGAGGGTTTCACGCGCTATACGGACGGTAAGTCTGAATGGATTATCTCGTTCCGCGAGATTCCCGGAACCAACGTCATCGTTTTCGTTGAAACCTCGCTTGCATCGCTGAATGCGCCGATCCGAAAATTCGCCGGTCTGGCCGCAATTCTTGCTTTGTGTTTGGTCGGCATGGTCATTCTCGTCACCGACTTCCTTCTGCTTGGCCTGTTGCGTCCGCTGCGCGAAATCGTCAATGCGATGTTCAAGGTGTCTGCGGGTCACTACGACATCACCTTCAACGTCAAATTCGACGAAGAGCTCAACTTCGTTGCGCGCGGACTCCAGCAAATGGCCAAGCGACTGCAGATCCGCGAGGGAGAGCTCAAGCAGATCAGCGCCAACCTCGAATTCAACCACAAAGTTTCCAAAGATATGACTTTGGCATCCAAACGCGAGGACTGCATCCGTCTTTTTATCCGTGAAATCCGCCAATATGTGCGATTCCGCACGAACATGGATGCCATCGTCCTTGTTTTCGACAACAAGACCGGCGAATGCAAGGGTGCCGCTGACTATGTCACAAGCGGAGTCGTGGTTCCGGAAATCAAAGTCGTTCCAGCCGAAGAAGCTGGCATCGATCTTGATGCGTTAAATCAAGACAAAGAATCAGCCTCCATGGTCGATCACACAGTCGTCTTCCGGATTTTTGCCGGCGGCAAGCCGAAGCTGTTTTTGTTGCTTGACGGTTTTCCCGAAGAGACGCTTACCCCGACCGAGCGCCACCTGATGACGCTCCTGTCGGCATCGCTCGAACACGCCTTGGTGATGGTCGACTTTCAGGAAGAGCAATTGCAGAACGCTCACTTCGAAAACGAACTTCTCACCGCGCAGGCCGTTCAGGAAGCCCTTCTTCCTTCCGGCCGTCCGGTGATGAATGCAGAACTCGACTACTACTACGAAGCTGCGACGCGCTGCGGTGGTGACTGGCTGTTTTTTGAAAAGACTGACGAATCACCATGGCTGCACGGATTGGTTGGTGACGTGACGGGCCACGGTGTACCCGCTGCGATCATGACGGGAGTTGCCTATGGCTCTTTCATGGGAGCGCAAACGGTGATGGACATCGTCAAAGCAGGCGAAACCATGGGCGAGACGGAGCGTCTCGAGTTCATGGCCTCAATTCTTAACCGCGCGATCATGAGTGTGGGTAAATCGGCGCGGTTGATGACCATGTGTCTTGTTTCGCTCAACACCGAAACGGGCGAGTTGTACTACGCCAGTGCGGGTCACACTCCCTTGCTTTGGTATAAGAGCAAAGCGAAAAAGATTTCGCCGCAGACATCTACAGGTAACCCGTTGGGAGTCTCGCTCGATCGCAGCATTACGGTGAAAAAATTGCAGCTGGAGGAGGGCGATTTGTTCGCCATGTACACCGACGGTCTGCTCGAGAACCATGGCCCCAAGAATGAAATGATGAGCAAGCGCCGTTTCTACGATCTACTCTCCTCGGGCCGGCCAGTGACAGAAATCCGCGAGCAGATCATGACCGAGGCCAAGGGGCTGTGGGGTGAGGAAGAATATGCCGACGACGTGACAATGATGATTGTGCGTTGGCCAGCCTCCGAGGTTGTCGATACGGCATTCGACAAGACTCCCGCAGCTGAATCTGCCTTGATGGCTGGTTAGTGCCTGAGTACTGACGAGTAAAATCTTCCCGCCAAGCCGACGTGGCCTGCGTGTTAGCCTCTCTATAACGGAGGTTGACAGTGCATCGCGGCCGTTTTCTTAAAAAATCATATAAACAAAGCGTCCGGCATGCTGTGGCTCTTTTTACACTCGTTCCGCTTTTTTCATGCAAACAGCGCACATTCAACTTCTCTGATGACGTGGACATTTCTCCGGTCGGAGTTGTCGCATTCGATCGCGAAGAGATGCTCAGAAAGCACCGTTTTGACAGGATGACTCCGAGCGGTGAAAAAATCTTCGCCGCAGCCTCGCGTTGGGCCGCTGAACAGGAGAGTCAGGCCAGTCAGTTCGCCAGACCCGAGCAATCGGCAAACAACATCTCGCGCGTGCTCGAAATGGCCGGCATAACTGCATACAGTTCACCGCTGTTAAGCGATGTCGTAGGGCAGGTACGCGCTCGCGGCGGCTGGATCATTCCGCTGCCCAGAGACGCACGCACCAGCGCGCAAATTATCGAGTCTTATTTTGCGGGCAGTGTGCCTGTCGGCACGCTCGTGAGCGGATGCCTGAATCCCGATTGTTCGGGTGGTGCCTCTTCAGTCCATATGGGTATCGTCGCGGATGTCGACAGCAACGATGAACTTCAGTTGATGCACAACAATTGGCACAGACCAGAGAACCGTCCGTGGCGCCCGCACATGATTCCACTCGCGTGGTTCAGGCAGGGTTTTACCAGCAAGTGGATGTCGACACCTTGGATGGCCCGCAAGCGCGACGAGCAGGGTACGTTGACTTCAGTTTCTGCCGCAATCAGTGATATTCCTATCTTTGATCCGGAGAATTCATCCGTCACCTTGGCGGTCATTCCCGAAATTCTCGCTGAAATGAAAAATTCGCAGTCGGTCGTGACCGATGGTGCGGGAGCTATCATGCCGCTCCGCTCAGCCCGTGCCTTTGCGCAGGCCGCTCCGCCGGCCGATTTGGTTAAGTTTGCCGAATGTAAAAAATTAAAAATGATCTCGTCAGTTCCTGCTAATTTGCGCGACGCTCCCAAGGGCGGTGTTGTGTGCAAGATCGCACTCGGGACACAGGTTGAACGCGTGAACGCGGCAGGAAGCTGGACTCAGGTGAGGGGAGTCTGCACAGACGGACGTCCGGAATCCGGATTCGTTTTGTCCTCGCTGACAATGCCTTCCTGCGAATGATTTGCAGTGTGTCAATTGTTCCTTTGCAGCAGCTTAACTGTTGAGTCTGCGCGCCGAACAGTAGACGTCTTAGTATGAATGCTTCGCTTCGATTCGATTTGAGTCATTTGCCAGACGAGGGGTATCGCCATGTTTCAAGGCCAAGGTCCAAGATTGGTTCCACATCTTCGGGTCATGCAAGACACCAAGGAATTTCCGTTCAAATGTGTTTTGAGCATGGGGCCGCTGGTGCGTTACTGGGCAGGTTTGGTCGCCTCGCAGGAGCCGACGGTTTCCAAAATCGCATCCGACGTGATGCGTCGGCTTGAACGGGCACCTGAGCTTGCTCAGCCCATCACCGACTCCAAGGTTGTCCAGACCCACGAGTCACTCATCAAGGTGATGATGAGCATTTTGTGGTCTTCAGGTTTCAAAAATCCAGAAAGCAGCGGGGCCGTGCTGCCGTTTCATGTGCAGCCCGTCATGGTCTCCGACACTTTCTTTGACGCCTTCTTCGACAAGAACGGCCGCTTTGCCGCAACCTGCCAAATTGGTGAGGACGCATGGCTGAATCAGCGCATCAAGCTGGCCTATTCGACAATCCTTCGCCGCCTCTACGGAATCGAAATCGAAATGGGCACACGTCCCGTCGTGTTTTCCACGCAAGACAAAAACACAAACCTCAACCGGTTCCATAGCGTCACCATGGAGCCCAGCTTCTGTGATGTTGTGAACGTCGGCGGTCCGAAGGTTTTGGATGAGAAAATCAAACGCGAACTGCTTGCGGACGTCAACGATGTTGAGAAGTGGCGCGAGTTGCTTCCTGCCAACTGGTTCGAGTTCCACGGTTTTGCGTTTTACCGCACCAACGACATCACCGATCAAAATGCATTCACCGACATCCAGCGCGCACTCACCGAGCGCGACTCGGTCGAGCCAGGAGTTCTGCTCGGCAAGGTTGAGGGTGCCATCCGGCAGATTCTCCGCAGACCTCATCTGAGCGTCGGCCTGAGCACAAGTGTCGGCGGACTGCTCTCACGGACCCGCTTGAACGGCGGCGCAGAACGCAAGGGCAGCGACGGTGTGACTGTCGAGCGCTACAACCGTGAAGACCTTCAGGGATCACTTTTCGCAATGCAAAACGACGTCCTCGAGCGTGCCCGCACCCAGCAGCGCACGTTGGTTTGTCTGGACATCGCCTCGAGCGCCGATCGTTCGAAGATCGAGTCCGACCTGCTCAGTCAGGGCGCACGTTCACTTGCGGTGTTTCCGTTGTTCTTCGATGATCAGCACATTGGCTTCTTCGATGTGGCGTCACCCAAAAAAGATGACCTCAACGAAACAGTTGCCGAGAAAATTTTCGACCTCATGCCGCTTCTGTGTCTTGCCGGCAAGCGCCGCATCGACGATGTGAAGCAGGCCGTGCAGTCGATCATCTCCGAGCAGTGCACGTCAATCCATCCGACTGTCGAATGGCGCTTTCACGAAGAGGCACAGCTCGCATCCGAGCGCGCCGAAGGCAGCAAATCGCTCGAAATGAAGAATATCTTCTTCCAAGATGTGTATCCGCTCTATGCACTGAGCACCATCCGCAACTCTGCGGCGCTGCGCTCGAAGGCTGTGCAGGACGACCTCCGCACGCAAATTGGCCTCGCGCTCGAAGTCTTGCAGATGGCCTACGAAAACCGTCCCATGCCGTTCTTGCGTGAGTTGTGCTTCCGGCTTGAAAAACTCGATGCGCGTATCAGCGAGCAGCTGACTGCCGGCGACGAGATGGCGGCGAGCAAATTCCTTGCTTCCGAAGTGGAGCCGGTCTTCAACCATGTGCGCGGCTGGAATCTGAATCTTATTCAGAAGATCAACGCCTACTGGAAGCAGCTCGACGACAAGTCGCGTACTGTTTACCTGCGCCGCCGTGAGTTCGACGCCAGCGTGATGGAAGTCACTTCAACGCTGTCGAATTATCTCAAGAATCAGCAGGTCAATGCACAAAAGATCTTCCCGCACTATTTTGAAAAGCACTGCAACGAGTCGCTCGAGCACACGATCCTTATTGGTCAGTCGCTGGTCAAGGGACGCGAGTTCAACGAGATTTATCTCAAGAACCTTCGCCTCTGGCAGTTGATGGTGATGTGCGGATGCGCTGCGGAATCGGCGCGCATGAAGCCCAACCTCAAAGTGCCGTTCGACCTCACGCACGTGATTGTCGTGCAGGACACTCCGGTCAACGTGCAGTTCGACTTCGACGACAAGCAGTTCCACGTCGACGGCGGAGCCGACGGCCGTGGCGAAATGCTCAAGCGCCGTGTCGACCGCGCCGTAATCAAAGGAACTCAGGAGCGTCTGAGTCAGCCGGGCAAGCTTTCGGTCGTCTTCACTCAGGAGCGTGAGCGGGTTGAGTACATGGAATACTTTACCTTCCTTGCCGCACAGGAATGCCTCATGGAGGACGTCGAAGAGTACCTCATCGACGAAGTTCAGGGAGCTCAGGGACTTCGCGCCCTGCGTGTGAGCATCAACTTGAAGGCTCTCCTCGAGCGTGGTACCGACCTGTATGAGATTATCCACCATACAGGAAAGACAGCGCTCAGGGCGGCATGAGGAAGAACACTAAAATACTGACATTATTGGCTTTAGTTACAACATTGCTGGCATCCGGAGTGGCAACTCAGGGATGCCAGCAATGGTTGCGTGTGGGCTTTAAGGCATCGGCCCCCGTCGACAACGACCAAGGTGCCCAGCGCAAGGTTCGCAAGCGCCGCCTCACCTCGGGTGTGGAAATGCGTGGGGTTTGGGTCAGCAACGTCGACTCAAAGGTGATGGAATCCTACGGCAACATGGAATCCCTTGCGGCGCGCATCTCGCAGCTGAACATGAACGCGCTCTATCCGGTCGTGTGGAACAAGGGTGAAACCTTCTTTATCAGCGATGTGATGGCCCGCTATGGCGCACCCAAAATCTCGCAGCGATATGGCCTTGCCAACGGCAAGCGCGACCCAATGATCGACTGGATAGCTCTTGGCAATCAGTATGATTTGGACATCGTTCCGTGGTTCGAGTGGGGCGTTAAGATTCCCGCCAACTCTCCTTTGGCGGCAAAGCACCCCGAGTGGCTCTCGCGCGACAACAGCGGAAAGGTCAGCTTCGACCAAGACGGCACAGCAACATCTTATCTGAACTTCATGCATCCCGACGTACAACGCTTCTACGAAGAGTTGATGGTCGAATTTGTGAGCAAATACGAAGTTCCGGCCATCCAGTTCGACGACCACCTGTCGCTCAAGAACAGCTTTGGATACGACGACTTCACACTCAATCTGTACAAGAGCGAAACAGGGCGCAGTGCGCGTCCGGCTCCCGCGGCCGCAGAGTGGCTCGCATGGCGTGCCGACAAGCTCACCCAGTTCGTTGCGCGCATCTCACGCGCCATCAAGGCTGCGCGTCCGGGAATAAAGCTTTCCGTTTCTCCCAATCCGTATCCTTGGTCCTATGACAACTATGTTCAGGATTGGCCAGCGTGGGTTGAAGCCGGCTTGGTCGATGAAGTGGTGGTGCAGGTCTACCGCGACTCAATGGCGCGCTTCAAAGGCGAGCTCGACAGTCCTGTGCTGGATAAGGTCAAGGGCAAGGCAAGCCTGATCATTGGCGTCCTGTCGGGATTGAAGCCCGAGCCGATGCCAATCGAAATGGTCCGCGCTCAAACTGCCATGGTCCGCGATTTTGGTTACAATGGGGTTGTGTATTTCTTTCAGGAATCGCTCCTGCAATTCACAGCCAGCGGAGAAACCATTGAATCGCGACTCAACGTCATCAAGCAAATGTTCCCTTCTCCCACGCGCACGCCATAATTCTGCGGGCAGCGACGCTGCGGCCGCCCTGCGGATCCTGAGCGTTTCGTTGTCTGCACTTCTCGTTAGCGGTTGCTACACTCTCACTCAGGGTATTGAGCAGGCCAAACTCATTTCGCGCCGCAAGCCTGTTGCCGAAGTCCTCCGTGACAGCGACGACAAACCCGATCGGCTCGCAAAACTTCGTCTGGTGCCAGAGGTGCTCCAATTCGCCCAAGCGCGCATCGGCCTCACGCCGGGTTCAAGTTACCAAACCTACATCTCTCTCGATCGCCCCGCACTCAGTTACGTTGTTCAGGCGGCAGAAAAACGCAGACTCAAGTTGAAGACTTGGTGGTTTCCGGTGGTCGGCGCACAGCCTTATCTCGGGTTTTTCGACCGCCAGAAGGCCGTCGACTTCCAGAAAAAGTTGGTTGAAGAAGGTTACGACACCTCGATGGGAGGTGTTCAGGCGTTTTCGCTGCTGGGTTATTTTCCCGACCCCATTTATTCGAGCATGCTTGATGGCAACGATGAACTGGCGTTTGTCGAATTGCTTTTCCACGAAACGGTGCACCGCACGGTTTATTTGCCGGATGCGTACACATTCAATGAAAATCTTGCTGAGTTCGTCGCCCGTCACGCAACACTCCTGTTCATGCGCGAGCGCGGCGAACTGCTCACTGCGAACACTGCCGGAGTTGCAGCGAATGCCGCCCAGACGGCCGAGGCTTATGAACTCAAACATGCGCGCATGCAGACGGCACGGACTGCCTTTGGTGAATTTTTAAATATCGCCCGCCGCGAACTCGGCGAATTCTACGACAAGCCTGAAGTTCAGCGGCTCGACCTGCCGGCATTTCTGAGCGCGCGGGATGAAAAAGTTGCAGCGCTGAACGAACGTTTTCAAAAAGAATACGGGGAGCGCATTAAAGAAACACACTATGCGCGCTTCTTTCAGCCCGCGCGTTTCAATAACGCAACTTTATTGGGCGCCTCTATTTACGAGGCCCGCCAAGAACCTTTCGCACAGCTGCTTGAAAGATGCAGTGCTGATTTGGCAAAATTCATGCAAGCTATCAAAAAGTGTGTGGGTGATGTGAGGGGCTCGGAGCAGGACGTCTGGCCCGCGGTTGAAAAATGCGGAGGATAACAGACGATGGGCGTGGATGATGTGAAGAGTTCTCAGGTACCCACAGAAGGTGCCGGACAATCAGCACCCGCGTCGCAGCAATCCGGACCCCGCCGGCCTTATCTGCCGTGGTGGAAACGCACCTACATGGTCAACCGCGAGCTCCAGCTGAAGTTCGCCGGAAGTGCGTTGGTCATGGGGCTCATTTGCACGATTTCATCGATCGGCATCCTCATGCTGTCCTTCTATAGCTTCGGTATCTGGCAGGGGCAGCGTCTGCCGTTTCCTGTGCTTATTGCGATTGCGTTTGCTTTGTTTGTGAATCTTGCGGGCATCATGCTCGCAAGTATTTTGTCGACCCAGCGCATCGTTGGTCCGCTGTTCAACTTGCTCAAGCAGTTTCAGCGTGTCTCGCGCGGCGATTTCAAGGCTCATGCCAAGTTCAGAACCTCCGACGAAATTCACTATGTGGCCCGTCGCTTCAATGAAATGCTGCAGCGTCTTGATGAGCGTGAAAACGAAATTTTTGGGTTCATCGATGAAGCGGCAGAAGCTCTCGAAAGCCGTGATGCCGACAAGGCTCAGGAAGCCATCCGGCAGGCTCGCAATTTGCGCAGCCGTGGTTTAGCGTCCAGCGACTGACCTCCGCCGCCGTCACGACTCTTTTTTCCCGCGGAGTGCATTTCGCAGGATTCCCTTATGACTCTCTTTGCCAATCTCCCTGCCGATATCCGCGAGCGCATTCTGGCGCGTGCGCGCGGCAAACGCATCGTTTTTCCGGAAGCTGCCGATGCACGCGTTCAGACTGCTGCACAAATGCTGTTGCGCGATGCCTGTGTTACCTCAGTGTTGCTATCAGAAAAAGAGCTTCCGCGGCTCTTGCAACAGACGCAGGATGTTATTGAAAGGCGTGCGCAACAGCGTGGAAAAAAGATCACTGCTGAGTTGCTCGCATCTGCAAGTGATCCATTCTACGCCGCCGGTGCCATGCTCGAACTCGGCCACGCGGACGCGGCTGTCGGTGGCGCTGTGGCAACCACTGCGCACGTCATCCGCGCGGCTTTGTCGACCATCGGCTCCAATCCGCAGGCTCCGCTTGTGACCTCGTGTTTTCTTTTCAAGCTGCGCGAGCCCACCTCCGGAGGCGAAGAAGTTGTCCTGTATGCCGATGCCGGTGTTGTTCCGCAGCCCGACGCCGCTCAGTTGGTGCATATCGCCGCGTTGTCTGCGCAGGGCTTTTCCGGCTGGACGGGTCGCGAGGCGCGCGTTGCATTTTTGAGTTTTTCGACAAACGGCAGCGCGCAACATGCAGACGTTGAAAAAGTACGCGCGGCATCGGCCGCATTCGCGGCAGCCCATCCGCACATCCCCAGCGAAGGTGAATTGCAATTCGACGCCGCAACGGTTCCTGAAGTTGCTCTGCGCAAGAATCCACACTCGCGCCTTGCCGGTTCTGCCAACGTGTTTGTTTTTCCCGACCTGGATGCCGGTAATATCGCCTACAAGGTCACCCAGCGCCTTGCCGGTGCCGAGGCGTGGGGGCCGCTTTTACTGGGCACTGCCAAGCCATACTCCGACCTCTCGCGCGGGGCATCTGCCTTGGATATCGCTCATGTGGCTCTGCTGACCCTCGCCATGGCCTCCTCCTGAACCCACTTTCAAGTTGACTGGCCGGCAAATCTTCAGTCCTTGCGGTATTTTCCGTTTCGTGTACTTTTGCGAATCGTTCAAAGAACACTTATCCCGCAAGGAGAGCATTATTATGAGCAATGTGTTCACACACGTGGAAACTTTGGGTCATGAACAAATCGTTTATTGCAACGATCCGCAGTCGGGTCTGCGTGCCATCATCGGCATCCACGACACCAACCTCGGACCAGCTCTCGGCGGAACCCGTCTGTGGCACTACACCTCTGAAGAAGACGCCCTGCGCGATGTTCTTCGCCTGAGCCGCGGCATGACCTACAAGGCAGCCTGCGCCGGTTTGGCTCTGGGTGGCGGCAAGGCCGTCATCATCGCGCGCCCCGAACAAAAGAATGAAGCCATGTTCCGCGCTTTCGGACGCTTTGTGAACTCACTTCAGGGCCGCTACATCACCGCTGAAGACGTAAACACAAACGTCACCGACATGAACTTCGTCCGTCTCGAAACCAAGTTCGTGACTGGCGTCGCACCTGCATTGGGTGGCTCGGGCGATCCCAGCCCCGTCACAGCTCTGGGTGTCTTCGCGGGCCTCAAGGCTGCTGTTGAAGTTCGCATGGGCCGTAAAGATCTCAAAGGTCTGCGGGTGGCTGTTCAGGGCGTCGGCAATGTCGGCAAGTACCTGTGCCAATATCTTCACGAAGAAGGCGCCAAACTGTTTGTGAATGACATCAACGCCGAACGCGTTCAGGAAATGGTCAGCAAGTATCAGGCGACTGCCGTCACCGACAACGAGCTTTATGCGTTGGACATGGACGTGTTCGCTCCGTGCGCGCTGGGTGCCATCCTCAACTCCAAAACTATTCCGCAGCTCAAGGCGCAAATCATCGCCGGCGGCGCCAACAACCAGCTTGAAGACGAAAAAATCCACGGCAAGATGCTGCAGGACAAAAAGATCGTTTACTGCCCTGACTATGTGATCAACGCAGGCGGTCTTATCAACGTCTACAACGAGCTCATCGGCTACAACCGCGAGAAAGCTCTGAGTGAAGCGCGCCATATTGGCACCACTGTGCTGCAGATTCTCAAAATCGCAGACCGCGACGGCATCACTACGCACGAAGCATCGCAGCGCTACGCTGAAAACCGCATCCAGTCGGTACGCAACCTCAAGGCCATGCACAACGTTGCAAGCTCGGCTGTGGGTCGTATGATGCACCCCTAATCAACAGGGGATCATCGTGGGTGCAGCGCAACCGAAGTATTGGTTGATGAAAACAGAACCGGACGTCTTCAGTCTTGAGGATCTCGTCCGGCGTCCGCAGCAGAGTGAGCTGTGGGACGGAGTTCGAAATTATCAGGCACGCAACTTTATGCTGAACGACATGAAGGTGGGTGACCTGATTCTTTTTTATCACTCCAATGCCGACCCCTCGGGAATCGCCGGAGTGGCCGAAATCGTAGCGCCGGCGCAACCCGATCCGTCGGCATGGGACAGCAAGTCCGAGTATTTTGATGCGAAGTCGACGCCCGAAAATCCGCGCTGGTTTTGTGTGACCGTGGGTCGCCCAAAGCCTTTTCGCCGGTTCGTGGCTCTCGACGAACTCCGGCAGCACGCCGAGCTCAAGGATATGCTGGTGCTGCGCAAAGGCCAGCGCCTGTCCATTCAACCTGTGCAGCCCAGTGAATTTGAATTTGTCGTCACCTTGGGAATGAAATCCTGAATTAATTTTTCGAAGGAGTGAACCATGTCGAATGTTTATATCGTTGCAGCCAAGCGGACTCCCGTCGGGCGTTTTCAAGGTGCCCTGAAGGGGCTGAGTGCGGCACGTTTGGGTGCTGTGGCAGTGAAGGCGGCCGTCGCTGAATCCAAGGTTCCGCTGGAAGCCATCAACGAAATTCTCATGGGTGAAGTTCTTACAGCCGGTGTTGGTCAGGCGCCGGCGCGTCAGGCGGCTCTGTATGCTGGACTTCCTCAGAGCGTACAGGCGCTCACGGTTGGCAAGGTGTGCGGCAGCGGCCTCAAGAGTGTCATGCTCGCCACACAGGCGCTGCGCCTGAACGATATCGAAATCGCCATCGCAGGTGGTCAGGAAAGCATGAGCAATGCGCCATATCTTTTGCAGGCAGCGCGCGACGGATTCCGCATGGGTCACAAGGAAGTCACCGATTCGATGATCTTCGACGGCCTTTGGGATCCCTATAACAACATGCACATGGGGCTTTGTGCGGAAACCTGCGCGCGTGAGTTTTCCATCTCGCGTGCCGAGCAGGATGCATTCGCGGCTGAAAGCTACACACGCGCGCGCAAAGCGGTGGAAACAGGCGCGTTCAAAAACGAAATTGCAGCTGTTGAAGTTCCTGCCGGAAAAGGAACGGCGATGGTCGACACAGACGAAGAGCCCAATGCGTCTGACCTCAGCAAGATGCCAACTCTGCGCGCGGCCTTCGACAAAGAAGGCACGATTACGGCAGCCAACGCATCAAAAATCAACGACGGTGCTGCAGCTCTTGTGCTTGCTTCCGAAGCGGCCGTGAAAAAATACAATCTCAAACCCATCGCGCGCATTGCCGGATACGCAACCCATGCGCAGGATCCCAAGTGGTTCACCACAGCTCCCGTCAACGCAATCGAGCGGGCTGCTGCTGCGGCGCAGGTGTCTTTGAATGACATTGATCTGTTTGAAATCAACGAAGCGTTTGCTCTCGTCACACTTGCGGCGATGAAGAAACTGAGCATTCCGCACGACAAGGTGAATGTGAACGGCGGAGCCGTCGCCATCGGTCATCCGATTGGTGCAAGCGGCGCACGCATCCTCACCACACTGGTGCACGCATTGCAGGCGCGCAATCTGCAACGCGGTCTTGCGACGTTGTGTATCGGTGGTGGAGAGGCCGTCGCACTTGTCATTGATCGCCAAGGGTGTTGAAATGACCCCCTGAGCATTTCATCAGGGGGAGACAGCCAGTGGCACGCAGGCATCCAAAAAGTCGACGCGATTCGTCCCGCTCAAAGAACAAGAGTAAAAGTTTGAGCTCCGATGCGGTGCAGCGTGCCGGTGATTCCGCGCAGGGACGGCGTTCTCAGCGCGGCAATTCTGAAAATCGCGGCCGATCGGGTGAGGCAGATACTCGCTCCTCGGCGCGCGACGGACGCGGCCGCAGAGGCGAGCGCGATTCCCGCGGCGGTGGTCCACGAGGTCGTTTCGACCGGCGCGGCGGTTGGGGCGGGGGAGGTTTTCAAACTCCCAGTCCAGAGGCCATCCGCGATTCTCTAGAAAAGTTGTTGGCAGGACGACTCGACGCCAAGGGCTGGGCTGCTCTTGCGGAGCGATTCCGCGAGCGTCTGAAAAATTCAGATTGGGAAGCAACCACCACCGTGCAGCCGGCAGGCTCGATGCCGACACCGGTCAGCAAAACCGCGCAGACTCCTGCAGTTCAGGCTAAATTCGCAAAGCCAGCTTCGGCTGCCCTGACATCTGCGCTGAGCAAACCTCCGCCGCCCGCTGTCATGCCGCAATTGGCGCCAAGCCGCTCATACAAAACCGAAACCAAAGCAGCGGCGCCCGATCGTGGTTTCGCACTGGCGCGCAGTAAAATGGCTCAGGCTGTTCCTGCTGCCGCTGCCCCTGCCGCGACAGCCGCTCGGCCAGCCGTGGTTGCGACGCAGCCCAAATCGCCTGCGCGTTCAACGCAGGACGGCGAACCCGCGCAGCGAGTCACGGAAAATGGAATGGTGCTGGATGCGTGGCAGGCTGAAGCACTCGACGCTTTGCTCGCCGGACACAACGTAGTGGTCGATGCACCGACGTCCGCCGGTAAAACACGGGTCATCGAAGCTCTGCTCGATGCGCGTCTGGGCGAAGGTCTGCGGCTGATTTACACAAGTCCGGTAAAAAGTTTGAGCAACGACAAATACCGTGAGTTTTGCGAAAAATACGGAAAAGACAGAGTCGGCATCAACACCGGCGACTTCAAGGAAAATCTTCGCGCTCCCATTATTCTCGCCACCCTCGAAACCTACCGCAACAGCTTGCTCGGCGTTGAGCCCGACATGCGCCGGCGTGTGGTAGTATACGACGAATATCATTATCTGCAGGACGAAAGCCGTGGCAGTGCATGGGAAGAGTCACTTATTCTCACTCCCAAAGAGAGCCAGCTGATCCTCCTGTCGGCCTCTGTGCCCAACGCAGATGAATTTGCACAATGGCTTGAATCTCTTTTCGCGCGGCCTTCCAAACTCATCCGTGTGAGCAAACGGCCGGTTCCGCTCGCCGATATTATTTACACGAGTTACGGCTGGATCTACGGGCCCGATTTGGCTCTGCGTCCCGAAGAAATCGCGCTCATCCGCCGCACTGTCCGCGGCGACAAGGCCAACCGCCGCCGGCGCGACAAAGGCCGTTTTGACGAACTGATCGATCCGGTGCGTGTTGCGCTCGAGCAAAATCTCGGTCCGGTCGTTGTTTATGCCGGCCGGCGTGCCGACGTTGAAGCGATTGCTCATGTACTTGCGCGCGGCCTTCAGAACACCATAACCGAAGAGTCGCTCCAGTCGCTGCACGAACGAATCAAGTCGCTCAGCGGTTGGGAGTATGTGCCGCTCGACTTGCAGCGCATGATCCGCAAATTCGGCATCGCGTTTCACCACAGTGGTCTGATTCCCCCCGGCCGCGTTGCCATCGAGACGCTGCTCAAGGAAGGCTTTCTCAAAGTCTGCTCAGGCACCATGGGAATTTCACTCGGGGTGAACTTCGCAGTGCGTGGCGCGCTTATTTCCGACCTCTCTCGCCCCAGTGAAGGCGGCGAAACCAAATACAGCGCGAGCGAAGTGATGCAGATGCTCGGCCGTGCCGGACGCCGTGGCAAGGACACACACGGATTCTCGATGTGGATGAACTTGGGACGCTTTGCCGAGCAAAAGCCGACAGGACGTGAACCGTGCCGCTCATCGCTCAAATTTGACCCGACCACCGTGCTTGGAATTCTCGGGCAAAAGGAGAGCATCGCCTACTTGTCGGAGTTCTACCGCAAATCATTTTTTATGCGCGGGCGCGATCCTCAGCAGGTGGTGGTAGGCGATCACGAATTGCTCAGCGCAGTTCTCTACAAAGACTACAAGATGGAGATTCTCGCCTGCGAAGACATCCCGTCGACCTACAAGAAATTCCACAAAGGACATCAGCGCAGCAACGTTCCCTGTAACAGGTGTCCTGCCAAGATTCCCTGCCACAATGCAATGAGCAAGACGGGGCAGAGTACACTGCAAAAGATCATCAACCATCTGGTCACCATCGGTGCACTGGAGGGGCAGGTGCCCACACTCATGGGCCAGCTGGCGCGGCATTTTCCGCAGGCGGGCGGTATGATCATTGCGCGCAAGCTTGCCGAAGGCGAAATCACTGCGGGCAATCTGCGTCAGTATTTGCAGATGATGGCAAGCTTCTGTTCCGCGCACTTCAAAGAAATTCCCGACACCTTCGCCGACATCGGATTTCTTTCGGAACTCAACATTCCGCGCGAAATCGAGGTGCATTATCCGGAAGAACTCTTCCCTGAGCTCTACGACGAAGTTGGTTTCCGCCGCGAGGAGTCGGGGCAAAAGGTGTTCCGCGAATTCAACATGGCCGCGGCTTCAATCGTCTCTGCGTGGATCGACGATCAGGTGTCTTGGGAGAAGTTGGTTGAGGAACACACCACCAAACATTTTTCCGCTGGCGACTGCATGATGGTGCTCTTCCGCTTCGCAACATTCTTGCAAAGCCTTGCGCGGCTCGAAGATTATGAGCCCGAGCTGGCCCAACAGGCGCGAGCACTCATTCCGCTCGTTTTGCGCGACCCGCTGGATGCCCGCAACCGCATGCTTACCGAAGAAACGAATGAATTCGAAAGCGAGGACACGCTTCCTCCCGCGCCCAGCGACGATGAGTCGGTAGAACCGGAAGGCGCGCAGGAGGAATAAAATGACTCAGGGCTTGGTGGCGGTGCTGCTCAGGTCGGGCGGTGGTAATGTTTTCGAGACCATCGCCGCCGCGCGTGCCTCTCCCACTCTCAGCAGTGCGTCAATCGCGACGATTTTAGCCGTCTGACGCATTGCCTCGTTGCAGTTTGTGCAGTTCTTTTCCATCTCGTTCGCATACAGCCAGCCGATCGCATAAGAACCCCATTCGCGGCCGTCGCACGCTGGCAGGCCTTCATAGTCGCCGCTCTCACAAATCGTATGAAGATGGCCGCAAGAGCGATTTTCGGGTAGCTGACCTGCCGATAAATTCAATGCATCTCGTTCGCTGAGTCCGCCGGTGCAGTCGCTGTGGCGTGCTTCATGAATGAGAACTGTGGTGCGCGCCACTGGATTCATTGGCCGTCCGTTGCCGTCATAATTGGTGTAACCTTCGGCAAGGCGAACAATTCCGATGCGCGGATCGTTTACAGGAATTGACGTGTTGTTGATGAAAAAATCAATAGCGCGCTTCTGTGCGACTGTCTCAAGCCACACAGCCATTCCGATGTTTGTCGCAATGGTCACCGCCTTGCCATTGCCTCCGGATGCCGAGGTGTAGCTGAACCGTGATTCAACTGAAGTGTTCATTCCGATGATGTAACCGATGCGGTCGTCCACGAATTTTAACGGCTCGATCACGCCGTTGTTGGAAAAAGTCTGCGAAAAATATCCGTTGGGTTCTGGATTGAAGGTCAGCGATTTCAGGAAACGGATATCTTCCTTGATGAGGGTCCGCTCCTTTTCAGAGACGGCCGCATCCAAACTGATGCCAAGCGAGGGCTCAACAGATTCGGAAGCTCCCGTGATGGGAGGTGGGAGTTTTGGTTGTTCGAGTTGCTGTGCGAGTCTTTTGCAGCCGACTGCTGTAGCAAGTGCCGCAGATGTCAGAGCCAGCGAAAGAAAGAACCTGTTTTTTTTGATTGAGTTCTTCATGTCATTTCTCCCCGCTGTTCTTCTCAACGCCCGAAACAAAAATCAGGTCGTCGGGTAGTTCTGCCAATAGTGATTGGTAGGACGGAGATAGTTCGTCTGGAAAACGTTCAGCCAGGCGTTCAAGATTGTACAGACACAATGCTCGTGCGGCCTGCGCAGAACCGCGTGTCTGTGAATCGCGTGCACATGCAATCAGCTGTCGCGAGACGGTATAACGCGTTTCTTTGTCGGCAAAGGCGCCCTGCAGGCTCACCGAAAGTGTTTCTGCAAAAGCGAGCAGTGCCTGTGGTGTTGAATGTGGATCACGTGCCACATTTTCTCGGATCTGAATTGTTTGTGGCGGATTCTCCAAAGAGGGGCTAGGAGTTTTCACCGGCCTGACTGCAGCCTCGCGAGTGTTCTGCGGGGTGGTGTCTACCGGCATTGCCGCCGGCGGTTTTTCCCATAATGGCTTTGGCGGAGTCAGTGAATCCGTTTTCCGACTGAGCGCTTTCGCCTGCCCGCCTTCTTGGTTTGAGTCTTGAAAAACGAGCGTGGCAGTGATGCCGAGCAGAGCCGACCCCACAGCCACGAATAGGAGCTTGCGATTTTGACTCATCCGAACGACTCCCGCCTTTTTAAAGGGTTGCCGCAAAGCGACACTCGGTTATCGGTTTTGTGTCGGGCGAGTTGAGTAAAATTACTCTCAGGCAGTGCCGACCGGAGTCCATTGTACTTGGATAAAGCCTTGCTCACCCAAGATTTTTTTGAAAGATTTTAGGTTCTTTGCAGTTGGATTAACGACCACCCGATTGCGGCTGGCGAGCAGCAGGGGAAGGTCCGCCCGATGGTCTGAATAGGCGACCGTCCAGACGGCATCCTTGGGAATAATCAACCTCAATCTGCGGATCTTTTCGGCCCCGAGGCAGTTTTCTCCCCGCAGTGTCAGCCCGCCGCAAAATCGCATCAGCTTGCTGCCCACAATCAGCTTGTCGCCCTTGTCCTTGTGGCAAAGCAGCGCGCGCAACCAAAATTCACCCGAGGCGCTCACGTAACAAACGCGCAGTCCCTGCGAGCGCAGTTTTGCCAATTCAGCGTCCATTTCTTGAAACCAGAGCGGGTGAACTTTTTCGACAATCACGGCGCGCAGCGTTTTGAGCGCCTGCTTGCTGCCCATTCCCACGGTGGCGCTCCACAACAGCGCACTTTTGAATTGGGTTTTTCCGACCAAAGAAAAAACACGAAGCAAGGCAAGCACACAGCACAAGGCCACTGCAGGAAGCAGGCGGATCGGTGCACGCTTGAGAATCAACTCCCGCATGAGGATACGAAATGAATCTCTCTCGATGACCGTCCCGTCCACATCAAAGAAAGCAAACTGCTGTGTTTCTGTGCTTTCTGACAAACCGCCCACCTTTCCTCTGTCTGCCCTTGTCGCTCTCGGATTTGCTTTGTTAGCTTAGGCCGAGCAGAAAATCGAGAAGCAGGTCGAATCAGACAGGAAGAGATATGACGCTCGTTCCCGACAGGTATGGAGTCTTTGCGGTTGCCAACGCAACTGCGCACGAGCTGACGTACGCTGTGCCTGCCGGGCTTGCTGAGACGCTCGAAGCGGGCCGGTTGTGTGAGCTGCCTGTCCAGGGGCGCCGTCTTGTGGGAGTGTTTCTTCGCTGGTGCGAAAAGCCTGAGTTCGCCTGCCGGCCCGTAACGGCGGTCATTGCTGACTGCCCGCCTCTGCGCGAGAAGGTTCTTGAGCTACTTTTTTGGCTATCAAATTATTATTGCGCTCCGCTCGGACGCGCTATTCATCTTGCCGGCCCTGGATTTTTGTGGACTCCGGATGCGCACAGCAAACGTCACAAGCGCACTGACAGACGCGAAAAACGCGCCGCCGCAGCGAATTCGTCTTCACAAGGATCCGACGCGCAGCAGTTGCGCACCCTGACTGCCGACCAGCAGAATGTTTTCGATGTTGTCAGCAAAAGTGAGTGGGGGCACACCACGCTTTTGCAGGGAGTGACAGGCTCCGGCAAAACCGAGGTTTACCTTCACCTCGTCGAACAAACACTGAAGTTGCAAAAAAATGCGCTCATTCTTGTTCCCGAAATCGCCCTCACGCCGCAGATGTGCGACCGCTTCCGCGTTCACTTTCCCGACGATCTCGCAGTGCTTCATTCGGGACTCACCCCTGTTGAACACGAGCGCGAATGGTTTCGTGTTGCGCAAGAAAAGGCACGTGTCGTTTTGGGCGTGCGTTCAGCGGTATTCGCTCCGGTCGCAAACCTCGGTTTGATTATTGTCGATGAGGAACACGAGCAGAGCTACAAATGCGACGAGTTTCCCTGTTATCACGCGCGCGATGTGGCAGTCAAAAGAGCACAGTTGGAGTCTGCGCGCTGTGTGCTCGGCTCGGCCACACCGTCATTGGAGTCGTATCTCAACGCGCAGCGCGGCAGATATTCTCACCTTCATTTGCGCAGCAAACACTCGCAGCAGCAAAACAAAGTCGAATTTTTTCAATTCCGTCCGAAATTGCATTCCACCGGCGGTCTTGGCCGCGGAGTTGTGCGCTCGTCGCAGTTCTCATTCACGGGCCACGTCATGGCACCGGGGGTTGTCGAACTCCTGCGTGAAACTCACGGCAAAGGCGAGCAGAGCATGGTGATCCTCAACCGCCGCGGTTTCGCACAATTTGCGCTGTGCGGCGATTGCGGTGAGGCGCTGCGTTGTCCGCATTGTTCCGTGAGCACAACTCTGCACTCGCGCGGTGCGCGCGAGCTTTGCCATTATTGCGGGTTTTCCCGCGCAACGCTGACAACCTGTCCGTCGTGTGGCGGCGGGCGACTTGTGCACATGGGGCTCGGCACACAAAACATGGAGCAGGAGCTGAGTGAACGCATTCCGCAAATGACCGTCGACCGTCTCGATCGCGATGTCCTGACGAGCCACACTCGGCTGTCATCGATTCTCGGCAAGTTTCGCAGCGGCGAAACGCAGTGTTTGGTGGGCACGCAGATGCTTTCCAAAGGGCACGACTTTCCAAAGGTCACGTTGGTTGTCATTCTCAACGTCGAAGACGGACTTTTCGTACCAGATTATCGCGCGGCGGAGCGAACATTTCAATTGTTGTGTCAGGCTGCAGGGCGCTCGGGCCGCGGTAGGCTTGCCGGCACGATAGCTGTGCAATCCTTGGGAGCCAATCATCCGGTCATCCATCGCGCTCTTGAGGGTGACGTCGATCGCTTTCTCACCGATGAATTGCAAATGCGGCAACTCGGCTGGCATCCGCCTGTCTGCAGGCAAATTCTTATCGAAATGCAGCACTCCAACGAGCTCTTTTTGCAGCAACAGGCCACGGCAGTTCAAAAGGAATTGGCCCGTCTGTGGCAGGCACAGGCACTGACTCCTTCCGATGTGCGTCTGACGGGTCCGATGCCTGCCGTTTTGTCGAAGCTCAAAGGGTCGCATCGCATGCATTTGGTGATTGCCGCGCGCAAGGAAATTCATCCCGCACGATTGGTCCCCATGGAGCTGACTTCGCGCAAGGAATATCAGAATCTTATCAAGGTCGATGTCGATCCTTTCTCTTTCCTTTAGCGCGTTTTTCTCAATTTTTTTGCTTATCCGCCGAACTCCCCAATGTGAGAAAGCGGGGTAGGCATGGGGTTTACACAGGCAGAAAAAGCGTCCGTGGTGCTTTCGTTGCTGGGTCATGAACTCGCCGGACAGATTTTCGCAGGACTAGCTCGCTCGGAGCAGGTCAAGGTCATCCGTTCGCTGGTTGCCGATCGCCGCCTGACGGACCAAGACGTGGCAGACATCTGCAAGGAATTTATCTCACAATTGACCCACCGGAACGGCACCCTTCAGCCTGCGCAACTGCTCAAGTCGGGCCTGTTTGCGGGAGTGGTGCTGCCGCGCGAATCGCGGGTCGAGGAAATCTGCGACGATATTCCCGACTGGATTCTGATCGATCATTTGCAGTCTCAGCTTTATTCGGTTGCTTCTGCAGTTTTGGGCTCGCTGGAAGCAACCCGTGCCGCAAAACTTTTCAAAGCCTTTCCGGCCGATCGCCAGGTCAGGCTACTTCTCAGTTTGTCAAAAGAAAAAGTGCTCGACGCAGTTGTTCTCGACGAACTTGAAGCCGACCTGGAAGCCTTGCGGGTGAAAACCTCAACCGGTCGCTATGGGCATCGGGTGGGGGGCGGTGCGCGGGTTCTGGCGCTTCTTCAAGAGCTGGATGCCGACACGCGTGGCCACATTCTCAGCGAGGTGGGCGCACGTGAGCCTGCGCTGGCTCAGTACCTTGAAGGCGGACTGCTCTCTGTCGAACGACTCTCGCAGCTGATTCCATCACATCTGGCTAGCGTACTCGCGCAGCTCAAGGAATCCGACATCGGTTCTTTTTTGCGCGGCGAAAAACCACCGGTCCAGCAAGCTTTTCTTGCTTGTCTATCGAAAAGAAGACGCGAGGATATCGAATGTCTTCTCGCGCCCGAGAAAAAGATCACACAAAAACAAAAAGCGGAGGCTTGCGAGCGCCTCCGCCAGTGTGCCCTGCAACTCAGGGGCGAGGGAAAGATCATCTTCCCGTGGGAAGAGAGTCTGGTGAGCTAATCCCGGCCCGGCCGGGTTCGGCCATCAGTTGTTCGGGTTTCGTTCGATTTTCCGAGTTTCCGCACGAGCTTCTTCTGCGGTCCGGACACTCGGTGCGCTCTGGCAAGCCTGAGCAGCTGCCTCGTCGCCCACCCGTTCTTTCTCCCTGCCAGCCTGAATGCGGGCGTTGCCTTCAACACAATACTGTTTCGTTTCAGTAGCTTGTGGATGTTGCTCTTGGCTCTTCCTAAAACCCAGACCCACGCGGTCTGCGTTGCTTGCAGCGAGACTCACCGTCACGGGTGCCAGAGCCAATAACCCCAAAGCTGCTATCTTCAGACTCTTTTTCATCCGACCCTCCCTGTCTAGGTCACCTCACGTCCTGTTAAACGCTTCGGAATTTATCTGGCTCACTTTAGCGGGCGTCAGTTGTCCAATGCCTGACACTCGGCTATGGGAGGTCGTTCGAGCTCGGAGGGTGTGATGTTCGTATCTGTTAAAGACGCAAAAAGTACCGGTGCTGCTGTTGGTGGAAAAGAAATTCCAGTTACAATTGTCACTGGTTTTCTGGGCTCTGGCAAAACCACGCTGCTCAACCGCATGCTCACTGAATCACACGGTAAAAAAATTGCCGTCGTCCTCAATGAAATTGGCGATGTCAACCTCGACTCCGAGCTTGTCGTGCAAACCCTGGGCGAAGAGCTCAAGGTGATGAACAACGGCTGTCTGTGCTGCACCGTGCGCGGCGACCTCACACGGGTGGCCAAAGATCTTCTCAAGAACAACGTCGATTTCGACCATCTGGTGATTGAAACCACGGGCATGGCGGACCCCAGTCCGGTGGCGCAGACGTTCTTTATGGATGAAGATCTGCAACGGCATTACTACCTCGATGCCATTCTCACGGTGGTCGACGCTTTCCACATTGGTAAAAATCTCAAAACCGTCCGCGAAACTCAGGATCAAATCGGCTTTGCAGACGTCATCATCCTCAACAAGACCGACATGGTCGGGCCTGCCGAACTGGGCGATGCTGAAAAACTGATCCGCGGCATCAACGGTGTTGCCAAGCTTTTCAAAACGCAGAAGTGCTCGCTTCCCATTTCCGACGTGTTGGGAATTTCGGCCTTCGACCTCCAGGATCGCGTGAAGATCGACCCGTCGATTATGGTTGAGTATCACGAACATTCTCATGACGACGAAATTCAAAGTATTTACATCGAAGAAAAACGTCCGCTCGATTTGGAAAAGCTCAATAAATTTATGGCGCTTCTCGTCAACGAATTGGGTGAGCAGGTTCTGCGCAGCAAGGGCGTATTGCACATCAAAGACAACCCGCTGCGTGTTGTTTTTCAGGGTGTGCACATGACTGTTGGAAGTTCTCCCGACCGTGAATGGGCTGCTGGTGAAGAGCGTAAAACTCAGATGGTCTTTATCGGCCGGCACCTTCCGCGTGATGTGCTGGCCGAAGGGCTGGCGCTCTGCGTGGCAGACGCCTGAGCCGCGTTCTTCCGCTGTGCGCTCGACGGGAGTGGGGCGTGCAGCAGAGTCTGATCTGCCGAGAGTCAGCACTTTGAACGTCTGAGATTAAAAATTTCACCCGCCGGAACCTTTTGTCCATATTAGCCTGAAGAAACAGGTAAATTGCGGGGGTCGGCTGGCGTGAGCATATTACAACGTGCGGTTCTTATAGCCGACGAGCGGAAGTCTCAATCTCTCATCCGCGACCTTCGCGGGGTTTTGGCAAAGGTTGGCCTGAGGGACGTTCTCTGCACTGAAAGCATGACTGACGTTTCGAATATTGTTTATGCAAGTCAGTGGCCGCTGGTATTTATCGACCACGACGTCGAGTCGTCAGACGGCCTGAGAACATTCGAGCGCATTTTTCGCATGCTCGGCAATCAGCTTTTTCATTATTTTTTAATTCTTCCCAGCGAAGAAAAGGTGATGAGCCGCTGTTTTCGCAGCCTCGGTTTTTCTGGCGTCATCCGCAAACCGTTTCAGCAGTTGGACGTTAACGAAACCGTGGGTCCTTTCATTTTTAAGACGCCAGATCTGCAGGTGAAATATTCTCACGAATACACTCTCGCATTGCTTAAAAAAGACCTCAATGGCGCAGAAATGATTTTGAAGCGCCTAAAATCCGAGGGAAGGCAAAAGCTTAAGGTCGAAATGGCACGCGTTTTTTTGAGTGACGCACAGGGTGCAGGCCCAAAAGTGATGTCAATCTTCCAAAAGCTGCTTAAGGATGAATCCCCCGAGCTACGCGTGCTCTGTGACTACGTGTACTTTTTAAAAAAGTTCTCCATTTATGATGAGTGCGCGGCGGTCATGGAAAAAATTTTTCAACGACAACCTCTCTTGGGCGGGAAAATATGGGAGGAAATCCTGTTTTTCGCAGAGCTCGAGAAACTCGACGATATTGCGCTCAGGGTTGAGAAGCTGATTGCAATGAAAACCAATCCGGATGATGTCGATTGTCTGCTCGCACGCATGATCAATCAATTCGGTTTGGAATCACAGGTGCCAAAATTGGTCATCAAGGGCTGCAGCGATTTTGATGCCTATCAACAATTCCTGCAAAAAGAAAAAGAAAAGCAGGAAAAGGCGGCCGCAAAAGCCTCGCCTGCCTTGAAGTCCGCATGAAAAAAAGATTCAGCCCCACAATTCACGCGGGTGACGTTCCAACCGCTGGATGATTTGAACTATGTCGCCAGATTGCGCTTCAATTGGTTTTCCGTCGTCTCCTCTTTTCGGATACTTTGGAAACATCAAATATCCATCAACCGGCGCGGTCAGTTTAATTTCGGGGGCAGACACTCCGAGTTCGTCTCCGGCCTTCACGAACTGAAAGTTTTCGAAACCAGCATTGAGGGCTGCGCCATCACCTGGCCACGGCAATTTGCGAATCACCTGAAAAAACTTGAGGTCTTCGCGGACAGCTGGCAGAGCCGGCGAGGGTGTTCGTCCGTGCGCAAGCTCAGTTTCAACAAATCCAACAATCCGTTGCAGGCTCGACAGTGTAATTTGGTAGGCCGAGTGTGAAAGTCCGGCGCGGCCGAGCTCGAGCGTGACGGCAGGCTTGCCGCGTTTGCGTACCCATTCGTCGCCGCACATGCCTTCGCTGGAGAATGCAATTTTCATGTCGCGTGTCACAAAATGTTCGGCGGCCCTCATGTGTACGGCCCAGCGATAGGATTCTTCGTGATAAGCGAAAGTAAAAAAGGGAAAGACCGCAGGCTGGTTTGTTTGATGGTAGTCGATGAACAAGTCGGCCTGAGCCAGCACGCGAGCAAGTTCGTGCGAACGCTTTCCTTCAAGTGTCGTTGAATCTTTCAAGTCAAAGCAGCGGTTCAAATCGCGTTCAACAAATCTGCAACCGGCCTTCACGGCGCTGGGATTGCCAACAAAAAACAAATATCTGCCGTTGAGTTGTTCAGACTCTTCGCTGAGTTCCGAGAGCAAAGAGAGCAAGGCCGGCAGGCTGCCTGTTTCGTTGCCGTGAATCGCTGAACCAAGCACGACCGTATACCTTGCAGACTTTTTCCCGATGTCGACACACCAAGGAACGTCGGACGGAAAACTTTGTGTCATCCGCTCAAAGGCACTGAGCAGGTCTTCGACTGTAGAAGTATTGGAGAGCATGGATTATCTCTTTTCGAAAACAAGAACCGATCGCGGACGCCGCTGCATTTCGCGCAGAGGTTGGTCGCCGCGTAAGACTGCCACAGAGCGTGTGAGCTGGCCAGCCTCAACCTCAATCGAGAGGGCTGCCACCTTCTGGAGAGTCATGAGGAGGCCCAATCCTGCACCGCCGGGGCCTTCATTGAGCTGAGGCTCATCTTTAAAGCCCAAGGCGTAACGTATCGGTTTTACCACTGCAGAGGATGGGAACGAGCCATGATGGTCGGTCACCGAAAGGGTAAGGTTTGCACCATCGCAGTGACAATCGATTTCAATTTTTTCGCCTTCGTCGAGTTGCGGGGGGACCGAGCGGTCTGTTGTTCTGCGAATGGGATGAGCATCCCAAATTGCGTTCATCAAAAACTCGTCAACAACATCACCCATGTATTTCGGGTAGCTGCTGATTCCGTTGACCAACGAGCTTTTGTGGACTTGCAGTTGTTCATTAAAAAATTCAATCACAGCTTCCTGAACGCTGGAGCGCTTGGTGGTGTCTGTCAAGACAGTCGAGCGGGTGTGAAGTCCAGTCGGATTGAGCAGCCGTGGAACTACACCGCGGATCTGTTTGCTCAATCCAAATTCCAGAATGGATGCAATGAATCCTCGCAGCAGCGACGGGGTCGGCGCACCGAGAATGTAGCGCAAATTTCCAAGCTGCTCACTGATAGGGGACAGCAGCGAATTGTCTTTTTCGGATAAAAGCAAAATGGTCCGGTGGTCGGTCACAAGCCCATGCTTGCTGACTGCGTTTAACAACCCGACTGGGTCGGTAATGTAATAGCAAGTGTCGTCCTCTGCCATTTCTTGACAAATGGCAGAAGTGGGTTGGTCTTCGATCACGTCATAGCTGCAATCGCCCGCGCCCAACTCAATGGCATCGATGTGCGCGTAGTGCAGCTTTGCCCGAAGATCGGCATCGCAAAAAACGATCCTGCTCAAAGTAACGCCCCTGAAACGTGTCGGAGTCACAGGTATCTTCGGTCGTTTTCTCTGCAGGGTCAAAAGGTTCCGTCCACAATTTGGCACGGGTGCATTCATTAATCAGTCCTCTCCAGCCGATAGGCCAGTAAAGAGCCGGAGGGAAACCCTTATGAAGATTTGCTCGTGCCTCAAATCCGCTTCCATTTCCATGGCTGCTGCCGTTGCTGCTGCAGTGAGTGTTCCTGCACATGCCGCCGGTGCGCTGCAGATTGTGCCGTATGCATCTGTGAGTTCGACAAAATCAATCAAGCCAAATCAGGTCGGCAAAAAGACGTCTTCAAGCGAAGCAACCGAGGAGACTGTCGCGCAAAGAACAACCTACGGTCTGCGCATCAACATGCGGCTCACGCGTGCTTTGAATTTGCAGCTGCAGGGCGGCACCAACAAACTCGACCAGACCCGCAAGGCGGTCGCCATGCGTGACGAATACGGCGACATCGATTTCGCCAAAGACGCCAACGTCGACCCGAATGCACAAGATGCGACATACAAATACAGTGAGGAGCAGCGCCTAGCGCAGGCGAAACTTGCGATACAGCCACGAATTGGGAACATGTTCCGATTGAATCTTGCGGCAGGTGTTCGCGCCCGCGAGCGTTTGGTCAACGTGACCGACAACATCAAAGGCACCAAGTCCACAATCAACGATCCCATCCGCTATCATGCGGTTGCAACGGCAGGATTCAATGCGCGTCTGCTCAAAGCCTTCACTGCGACCGTGGAGTACAACTTTTATTTTCTGAAGTTCCCCAAAACCGAGCCGCATGAGCAGGAGGCACTTATCGGCTTTGGCTTTCAGATTTAGCCCTGGCAAGGTGCCTCGTGAGTGAGTTTTAGATGCGCGTAAATATTAAATAAAGTCGACACACATAGGGCTTCCTTGAAGCCCTTTTCTCTTTTTCTTAATCCCCCATTGACGACCCTCATCCGCGGTGGTACCACCCCGAGCGCTCCGGAAACGGAGCCGCGTTCTTTGAAAAGTTCATAGGTGAGAAAGTTCTTACTGATAAAAGGCTTCTCGGTTTACTGACCATCATCTCGTGTGGAGAACACGCGTGCTCTGATGCGAACCCCGTGCTTGTGGGTTCAACCGAGAAGTGCCGGCTTCAGATGAAGCACACACAACCTCAACGCTGTGTGTCCAGGTGTTACTAAGGTAACACTCGAGCTTCATCTCTCATCGCTGAGTGGGCCGGAGAAAAAACGCAAGGGTGTTTCCCAGTGGGAATCATCAAGCGCAGTAAGGGCATGCGAAGGATGCCTAGGTATCGAGAAGCGACGAAAGACGTGATAGGCTGCGAAAAGCCTCGGGGAGCTGCCAAATAAGCTTTGATCCGGGGATGTCTGAATGGGGCAACCCACTCCGTCAGGAGTACGGGAAGGTGAATACATAGCCTTCTGCGAGCGAACTCGGGGAACTGAACCATCTTAGTACCCGAAGGAAAAGAAAACAAACAAGTGATTCCGAAAGTAGCGGCGAGCGAAATTGGAACAGCCCAAACCAGTCTTCGCAAGAGGGCTGGGGTTGTGGGACGTGCATTTAGGAAGCGAACGGTAGCTGAATGGGCTGGAAGGCCTGTCCATAGAGAGTGAAAGACTCGTAAGCGAAACCAATCGTTCTGAGCGCGTATCCCGAGTAGCACAGGGCACGTGAAACCCGGTGTGAAT
>JBDLRP010000020.1:0-76199 GCA_039799905.1 Pseudomonadota bacterium
TATCGCGGGTTGAACGACTCGGATGAATGCGCTCGGTCGTCATACCAATGGATTAAAACAGGCCAGACGTCTAAGTCGACGGAGCGCAAAACATCGACCACATTGCACACTCTTTGGAAAACTTTTATTCATATTCATCGCCTGAAGAACACCAAGCGATCTCCAAGACTACCTGGTGCAAATCCAAAGAGTTGAAAGAGTCTTCTTCAATTGTTTTTGATCATGGACTCGAACGGTGCAAAAGTGTAGCTGGGGGCATCGTAGGCCAACAATTCGCCGCGCTTGATGTCGAAATACCAGCCGTGCAAGTGTAATTTGCCTTCTTTGACGCGCCGATCGATTTCGGGAAAAGAAAACAGATTTCCAATCGAGTTGATGATGCCGACTTTCTCATAGAATTCATCGTGCAATTCCGGATCTAGCTCGTTGGCCTGCGATTCAAGCGGAGCAAACGTTTCACTCAAGTGCTTCAACCACACGCTGAGGTCATCAAGCCGCTGCCCCTGCGGCCCGCGCATTTCGTTGCGGCGCGCGGCCTGAATGCCACCGCATCCCGAATGACCGCAAACGACAAAATGTTCAACTTCCAAGACCTCAATGGCAAACTGCAATGCCGCTCGCACACCCCACGCAGTTTCGCTTTTACGGTCAGGAATCACGTTCGCTACGTTTCGCAAAACGAACATTTCACCTGGTTTAGTGTCGGTGATGACCGCCGGGTCGACACGTGAATCCGAACACGAGATGATTGCCACGCGGGGCTTTTGCCCGTGCATGGCAAGACTACGGTAAAAGTCGCCGGTTTCGGCGAGAAAATCCGAGCGAAACCGCAGATACCCCTGCGCAATTTTGTGAAGAGTTTTATCCATCCGCAGGTTTTACCCTTTCGTTTTTCCAAGCAGAAACTGGTCGAGACAATAAAGCGTATCCGCAGGCTGAGTCAATCTGCAGCGGATGCGATAACGTACAGATTTGTCTTGCATATGCTCACATTCTGAGCCAAAAGAGCGGCCGTTCAGCGATAAAACCACGCTGACTCCAGAGCGAAGGTTGTCTTAATGGTTCGCAAAGTTTCTTCCTCAGTTATCGTTATCGCTAGTGTATTTGCGCAGGCGAGAGCAGAAGCGGGTGAATTCATCTGCGTCACTGGAACTCTGTACAAACCAGACGGCAGCGAGGTTTACGTCGGCCTTGATGCCTGTGAGTCGGCAAAAATATTTGGCAAAGTTGCGTGCGTCGGCGGAAGTGTTCATCTCGCCAATGGGTCGTCTGCATACGTCGGAGAGGGAACCTGCCGCAATGCAAAAGTCAGTCCGGCGTTTGTGTGCGCGGGGCCTTTTCTGTTTCATTCCTCAGGATGGAACCAATACGTCGGAAGTGCCTGCGCTCAGGCTCTGTTGTTGACAGAGCACGCGTGTGTGGGAGGGTTTCTCTACAAGGCCGACGGCACGTCCGTTTATGTGGGTGCCTCCGGATGCCAGTCCGTGCGGCCGCGCTGATTCCCGTGACAGAAGAGTGGCATTTGATGTCAACTTCTCGAGTGTTTGCTTTCTCAATCCTCCGGCAACTTGTGTAACCTGAAGCATCCTTGTGAGCTTTTTAGGTTATAGTTGTTCGTGGAGGAATGCGACGTGCGATGTCTATTGATCTTCTGTGCTGTTGTTCTTGGGGGTTGTCGGGTCATTGATACCGGTCAGGTCGGCATCAAAAAAACGTTCGGTGAGGTTCAGGGCGGCCTACTCGATCCAGGGCTCCATTTTTATAATTTTCTGACCACCAAGATCGTCTCTTTCAATGTTCAAGAAAGAAAGATTGAGGACAAAACAGCCTGCTTTACACGCGATACGCAAAACTCGTCAGTTTCATACACACTGACGTATTTCCCTGCAAAAGAGCAGGTCATGGACATTTATGTCAAACTCGGAGCGAACTGGGAAGACACGATAATTCTCCCAGTAGTGCGCGGCACTCTCAAGACTGTGACGGGTCAGTACGTCGCCGACGAACTGGTCGGAAAACGAGAAGCGGTGAGACAAAATGCGCTGACGTCGATCCGCGCAACGCTGGAAGCGCGTGGTGTCATGACCACCAACCTCGAACTGACAAACATCGACTTTGACCAGAACTACGAAAGAGCTGTCGAAGCCAAAGCGGTTGCGGTTCAAAAGGCGGCCGAGGCAAAGAATAAAACAGTGGAAGTTGAAGAACAGGCCAGACAAAAGGTCATCGAAGCAAAGGCAGAGGCCGAGAGTACACGGATACGCACCGAGGCTCTTGAAAAGAGCAAGGAATTGATTCAGCTCGAAGCAGTGCGCAAATGGGATGGCAAACTACCCACACATATTCTCGGCGGATCAACATTGCCTTTTGTCGATGTCGGCAAAAAATAAGGCTGTCAGAGAAAATAAAATAGAAACTCTCGGACAAACGGCAATCCCGCTGTCCGAGACTTTATTATCGACTCAGGTCCGACGGAGAGCATGTGAATGACAGCGTCTGCTGCATGAGCGTGGTGTAGAAGAGCAACATCGTCTGCTGGGCGGGTGTGAAGGCCGGTGGCGGCTCACCGTTCGAACCATCAAGAGTCGACATGATGGCAGCAATCGACTGATAAACCGGATACGGAACTTTCACCTGCTTCGTGCAGACATCCCCTTTGCGGACCACGGTTGTGGTGTAGGAGTTGCTGTCGTCGAGATAGATGATCGGCGAGTTGATCACAAGCGGCCTGTCTGCACTGCTATCCATTTGGATATTGACCTCGAAAATGACGCACTGACCATCTGGACCACAATTCACCCCCCCGCCTTCCGGCTGGCTGACTCGCGCAAAAGCATTCGAAACCAACATTGCAGCGGCCAGTGTGAGAACATTCAGCGATTTCATATCAACTCCTTTTTTTAAAACTGGATCCACGAAAATAAATTCACGAGAAGTTCAATTGCACTGAAAATTAATCGTCTGCTGCATGATGGTGTTGTAATAAAGTAAGATAGTTTGCTCTGCGGGTGTCAGAGTCGGAGGAACACCCTGCACTCCACCCTTGCTGTCGATGAACTCAAACATTTTTGTCACGGCACGATGGACCTCACGCGGCACACGGACCTCCTTCCGACAAACTTTTTTTGCACTTGTGTGCGCCACAGGGGCCGGAGCGAAACTATCGTCAGTGATGGTGCCGATCACCACTCCTGTGTTGTGTGGAATGCGCTGCTCAATTTCGCTTTGAACAGACATGATTGTGCAAAATCCGTCGCTGCCGCACTGACCCGACGCATACGCCGGAGCCGTTTGTAAAATCGCAAACGAAGCGAGTAAAAAAGAAAAGCGCATGGGCTCTTTGAAGACTGAACCGGTTTTCACACGCATGCATGGCACCTCCTGTTGTGTGTGTTCCATATAGCGCTGAATCACTCTTGCGCGTCCATGAGTGATTTTCCCAATTCAGGAAGATTGAACAGTAAGTCATCGACAACCGTTTAGACTGCTCATACCGTCCGTTGCGTCACTTCGTCCTCACATAGGAGAGTCAGGTATGAACACGATCACGTCTTTAAAAATCGCACTCGCAACGTTCGCACTCTCAAGTCAGCTTCCGATGTATGCCATTGCGAACCCGACAACCGGAACAGTCACACCACCTGGGGCCTGTCAGGACCTCGTGATAGTTATGAAAGACGACACGGGTGATACTTCCAACCCGAAAAAAATGACTGTCTTTTTGGACTGCCATGAAGCGGCAACAAACTCACCCTCAGCAACAACCATGAACTTTTTTATCTTTGACCAAGGCAGACTCTGTCATGGTTATCGAGTGTGCGGAAATCTGCGTGGCTGGGAAGGATCTTTCAAGGTCGGCAGCACCTGGTACTACGGCAAACACTTCGGCGACGCGCACGATATTGCGCGGCATTGTGACGATGACGATGATTCATGCAGGTCATCCGAACATCCGCTGTATGGCTACGGATTGGGATACGGCGGACATTACGGATACGGGTACCCATACGGAAGCAGCGGACGCAGCAATGTTCGGATGGACTTTGTCACAAAGTTTTCCAACATCAGCCGCCACTGCGGTCAGCTGCACAACTACCAATGCCTTGATCTGCCCTCGCTGCCGGCGCTGCCGTCGGACATCAAGAAATGAATCTGTGGTGCCCCACGGGAGCTCTCTTTCACACGGTTCACCTTCTGTGTGTCAGCAATCAATATGCAATCGGCCCCTTCCCTCCCGAGATGCAGAAGGCTTGTGAGAACTTTCGCGGCACCGCTGCAGAGGAATGCGCAGGAACCAACTGGGACATATACTTTGCCGGTGTGTTGCGCGGAAACCTGCGCTGCCCTGCCGGCAGTAGTCTCGATGCAAAACTCAATGCCTGCACCGATGGCTCTTTTGCCTATGGCCCGTTTACAGGGGACCAAGTTGATGAATGCAGGCGGCTCAATTGGGCCTACGTCTGCGAGACCATGCGCTGGCCACTGGCGGTGCTGCGTGGTGAAAATGCTCCGCCGGCAGCGCCGCCAAAAATCAACGCCGATGGACCTAAGATTGACTTAGGTAACATCCGCGGTTTGTCGGGTAAGCTTCTCGCCTATTATTCAAACCCAGCGAATTATAAATCCGTGCATGCGCAGGTCATGAAGTGGTTCGGAACCACTCAAAATGCCTGTGTCGCCTTTATGAGCACGGCCCTGCGCAACGTCGGGCTGCAAGTGCCGCGCGCCCTCAATTCACAGGGCTACAACATCAGCACTTGGACGGCGGCGTTTTCAGATTACCTTCAGCACTCACTAGGGTGGCGACGTATCGACCGACTCGCAGAATTACGGGCGGGTGATGTTGTCTTCACGCTCGATCTCGACGGCAGTCGGCGAGTGCCCGCACATGTGTTTTTGTTTGCTGGCTGGAAGGATTCACAGTCAACATTGGCGCGTGTGATAGACAATCAAGGCTTCCTGCACACTCGCGACCTTTTGGGCACCCAGGGCAACTTTACGCCTTTTCAATACGCGCTGCGGCCCAACGATTGACCGACATTCTCAAAGAGCAAAGAAAACCCGCTCTAACACTCTTCATCAATCATGAGTTGTCGCGGCGAGAATTGCCTCAGAATGAGTTACAGAAACTTCTGAGCGACGAGTAAACAGGCGGATTGATAAGCGTGCCTGAGCTTGAGTTTGGCGGATAAGGAACGATTGGGTTGGTTGGCATGGGAATATCGGGTAGTTCATTACACCTGATTCCATTCGAGCGCTTAAACCACACGCGGCACTGATGGACAGCTCCCAGAACGTTGCGAGAGACCGTCGCAGAAACAAATACATTGTTGCTTAAATCCCTAAACACCTTGTCTATCGTATAATCATATCTAATCTTGCCGTCTCTCGGTTCACTTGTATCGTTATCCACATATATTCTCTCAAAGCTGAGAACGTTGTTGGTGCCAGCTTGGTAGATAATATTGACGGGGAGGTTGACGGGATCTGAATTATTTCCGGGAATCGGACTTGTAGCGTCGATGTCTTGAGCAAGCCAGTCCAGCCGTGTTCCATCATTGGGTCCCTGCAATTTCAGGCCGTCGAAATAAACAAAATCATGAAAGTTATCGAGACGATTCTGATTGGTCGGGAATGGTGGAAAGCATTCGGCGTAGGCCGGATCAGGAGAGAAATCCAACAACTTGTTCAAATCATCCACCGTCAGCGGCGGCGGAGGAGCTCCGAACTCAATTTTGATCTTTCCCGCATCTAAATCGTTGCGACGGAAGCGGGGTGTGACCCCCGGCTGTTCTTCGACGGTAAATCTCAATACAGCCTCACGATTTGCGACTAATTTGAAGTTGAATTGCGGAGTCGTGGTAGTCGATGCCGGCAGTTGCAGGTTGACCGAGGTTGTACCGAACACGTTGCAACTGCCGGCAGGACCAGGTGACAGTGGAGTACCAGAGTCAGTTCCGCAATTGGAAGCATGCATTGCGATGGAAATCTTGGGATTCGTCTGTGTAAACCAGTCATCTGGAGGAGGATTCAACGCCACCGATGGCGTGACTGTGACATTCCAATCAAGCACATCAGAACTTGTTGCGCTGATGGGAGGGATGCAAACATCAACACCAAATCTGGCGCCAATCTGAGCCGAGGTCAGATAAAATCCAATAGGCTTCAAGATTGAAAGGTCAGCTACGTTTTTGCCGGAATAGCCGCCGGTCAGATACTCGGCGATTTCTCCGGCGATAAAAGACGTGACTTGTGAGGGCAAATCAGGATTGACAACAAAATCCGCGTAATTTCCAGCAGCGTCATCAACGCTGGGTTGATTTAAAAAAACATTGCACGGATATCCATCGTCCGTAATAAATTCTTGCGCTTCAGCATGCTTGTGCTGTGAACCGATGATCGAGAATAAAAGAGCATAAAGCTTGAAATTTGAACTTACAAACCTGGATTGTACTGTCATGGGCAGTCGGCCTTCATCAATGAATTGGTTTCTTTATTGTATTCTGAAGCAAACGAAGACTCGCGCCAGACACGATAGTCGACTGTTCTCGCTCTACCATTCTCAAAATCATCGACGGTGAATTCGACGCCCACTTTAAGTTTTGCCTGCCCCGATATCGCGTCGGCGCAACCGGAATCGCCACACATTGATTCGAAGTATGGCGGCCAATCGACACCCTTCAAGAGAGCGCGCAGCTGACTGAGCTCCAGCTCGAGGTCGTTTCCGCCCGCAGGACTCAATGGACTCACGACAGGCAGCAACGGTTGGGCTTTCAAGGAGTCTAACCCTGGAATAACTGCAATCGGTGGAAGTGGTCGTAGTGGAAGATTAGGATCGATGGCCCAGAGTCCCTGCTGGATCAAGAAATCCCTGAATCCCTCTCTGAAGAGTCTATAGTTGACCGAAAGATAGGTCAGGTCAGCTTCCAAACGATAGCGGCTACCCGGTTTAAATTCGAAATTTCTGATATCGCGTTGCAGTCGGAAAAAACCTTCCCAAAACGCTGGTGCAAGCGCTCCGGAATACCATTGATCCAAAAAAAGGTCTCTGCCGTCAGGTAGAATTTCCTTCAAACTGAATTGGATACCAACGGGAGTTGAATAGCGACATGGTGTAACGTTGTCGGATGGGCAAAGATTTTTAAAAAACAACTGAGACATGAGCATTGATTGTCTGCCATTCTTCTCAATCTTCATATCTCCCATGTGAACGTCCGGAAATGCTAAAACGGGCCAACGCGGCGCCGAGTCACCCATATCAGCTGACAATCGCACTTGTTGCACAGGTGCCTGAATCGAGAATCTGAGCAACCCCGAGCCAAGGGGAATCAACGTTGAACTCTGGCCAGAGGCGTCACCCGACAGATAAAAGCCATTAAAGGCAAACATATCCAACGGAGAAAGACCGAGTCTTTGAAAGTTTCGCTCGTCAGTGCATTCAGGATTCAATTCATATTGAACAGAAAAAGACGAATGAGGATTGATCCGGAAGTAACAAACTCCGCCGCGTGCAACCACCTCAAATGGATTAACCGCATAGACCTGACATGCAAACTGTTCAGCGGCCGGCTCGATACCAGATACATCTCTTATTCGGTATTGAACACAATTCTGCAACTGACGTGTCTTGAGTTTGTAAAATTCATCTTTTTCGTCCCAATCTTGAAACATCATCGGAACGGGTGTGTTCACAACCCTGCACTGATCAGCGTTCAACCGACCCGTGAAGGAGGCAGAACGTCCTCCAACTAAATTTACATATTCAGGTCCAAGAGTCACCGTGAGCCAACGACCGATATCTCCTTCGGAGAAGCCGGCAAACGATGCCACAGGTGGCAGAGTCCCCACGCTTCCAGACCAATTGAATTCAGGGGCCGCGTGCAGATGAACGAACTCGGGAATCGAGCGCAATGAATCTGCCTGAGCAGGCGCGATGTACAAAAACAACACTGAAGATAAAGTCACTATTTTTCGCAGTAATTTCATATGCGCTCGTTCCTCATCTAAGATAAAATGAGAGGCTTAGTATTTTCTCTTGACATTGAGTTCGATGGCAAATTCGGCAGTCTTGAGGTCGTTACGACGAAACGTCGTTGCATTCTCTGAAAATATGTAACGAATGATGCAGTTTTTAGAATCGGCATCGACTGTATATAAATCGAAGGGATCTGAGGTATCAAAGACTTTTTGCGTGGCGCCGTTGGCCTTCGAACTTAGGTCAAAAGCATCTGTCGTCGAGACATAATCTCCACTTATTCCATCGAGATTAGTTACGACAGTTTCTTTGATATTATCAAGATCATTATCACAAACAATTTTTCCAATGACGCTGAGAGATGAATTATTCCAATAAAATTCACCTTCCGCTGCAATGTTTTTCGTCGTTATGCTATCCCTGACCTCATATGTATGGGTATCGTTGTCATCAACCGTTGGAATCCAAGCAATTCGAGAATCACGGAAACAAAAATCTACAAAATATTTTGCACCGTACTTTTGAGACCCAAGATTGAATGTCAGTTCATCGGGATTGAGGCCTCCAGAAGACAGGGGACTTGTTGCATCACGAAGCACCGTCGCGAATTTTGTTGTACCTACCGAAGTATCTGCCGCCGTAATTCCTGGTAAATTCAATGCAACAGTTTTAAATTCATCGGTTGTATTCGCCGTGAGATTCGCCTCAAGATAAAGAGAACTCCATGCCGTCGTCGAAGTCACTTTGTTTCCGTCGTACTCAGCGTAGTTTGCGGACAACCAGCTCTCACCGAGATCGGCATTTGGGTCATACAATCCCGCATCACATGGGTAAATCTGCGTACCTGAACTGTTCACCAAAAAATGAAAGTTAACTCCCGCTGCGTGCGCATATTGCGAGACAAAAAGCCCAATGGCTGCAAATGGAATTGATTTAAAATATGACTTCATATTCTTCTCCTCTATTTTTCAAAGTTTGAGGACACTGAATCGAGATATGAAAACTGAACGCAGACGATTTTGGGAAGTAGTTTTTTGCGTAACTTAATTCAATGTTCCAAAATGGATTCAGACCCTTTCATAAGGATCTTTGTCGAACACAAGCAGAATTTAGAACTGCGGCGGAAGAACGCGGCTACGGCCCTGCCCGATCGGCAGAACTTGAATCTGCACGCCAATGCGCTCGGCCATGTCGCCGACATGAGAAATGACGCCGACCTTGCGCCCCTGCGACTGCAAGGCATCGAGCGCGTTGAGTGCAATCCGCAACGATTCGGCATCAAGACTTCCGAATCCTTCATCGATAAACAAAGATTCAACTTGAACCTGTTCAGACGACAAAGACGACAGCCCCATGGCAAGAGCCAGTGAGATAAGAAAAGATTCACCACCCGAGAGGGAATAAACGGATCGCAGTTCACCTCCGGAATCGATGTCCTCAACAAGAATATTGAGGGTCTCCGCTTGGGTCAGAAGCTGATAACGGGGTGCGAATGACTCAAGGTGACGGTTGGCGTGGGCCAATAGAATTTCGAGTGTATAATGTTGAGCTTCTTTGCGGAAACGGCTGCCGGTTGCGCAACCTATGAGGTCGTTGAGGCGCTTCCACCTTGAATGCAATTCGGAAATCTCTTTCATTTTGTCGAGCCGGCCCTGCACTTCCTGTTGTGCGCGCCGGTCTGCTTCCAGTGCGCCGCGCAACTCAACTTGGTTTGCATCAAGCTTGGCCAACGCAACCTCGTGATTGTCGAGGGCTGACTGCAAATCATCAGGATCGGCCGTTACAGTAAAACCTTCACGTAGCGTTGAAATGCGTGCACGGCGTGTTACAGATTCCTGACCCATCTTTTCAATTTCGCCTTGGGTCTGCCTGATTCGTTCCTGCACTGCCGAGATCTCTATTTGCAATTGCTGAAGATGTTCTTTGACAAGTTTGAGATTAGAATTCTCTTGAGCAACCTGACTTTCCCAGTCCGCCTCGACTTCAGCTACACTCTTTCCGCCGAACAAGGAGGCACGTTGGTTCTGAAAACTTTTCAATGCATCCGACTGTTGCTCGTGAAATTCACGCACCTGCTGCTCTTCCGCCACGCGGGAATGCAGCGTCTCATTGAGTGAAATCAGCCGAACTTCAAGACCGCTCAATTCTGAACGTAGCGACTCTTCCTGTTGCAAATTTTTTTGCCATTGCACCACCCGAACTTCAATAGCGCCCATAAACCCCCGCGGGTTTTTGAGCCATTCGCCGCGCCAAGCCGAGGGTCCGGTGAGGTCATCCACCGAGGCAAGCTCGGACTCGAATCGACCAACGGATTCCTTGTTCGCAGCTTCAAGTTTGTGGGCGCGCTCCTCGAGTCGCGTTGTCGATAGCAGGATTTCCTGCAGCTCTGCGTTCTTCTGATCGAATTTCTGAATACTCAGATTCTTTTTATTTTGAATCTTTTGCAGTAATTCATTCGTCTGCGTCGCACGCATGAAATTGAGGCGGTGCTGTTCCGCGCTCGACTCACTCTCGCGCAGTTTCTCTTCAAGAAAGTCAGGCGCGGTTTCAGACAGGATAAATTCAGGTGCGCATTGGCTCCATTCAAGAGAAATCTTGTTGATCGAATTTTGCAGAGTTTCAAATCGCGCAGTTGCCTGCTTTGAAACTGAACGAGCTTCGGCTAATTCGCTTGTCCGCGTCATCAGTTCGTTCTGTGTCGCCTTCGTACGCTCAATCAGTCCGTCAAGCTCTGCCAGTGCATCACGCAACATCTCCTGCAGAGGATGGTGCATTTCTTGATTCACCAAAGGATGCGAACGTGAGCCGCACACCGGACACTCCTCACCCTCGACAAGACCCGACCGCAACGCCTCGACATTTGCTGAAACCTTTATTTTCAGGGCTCCGACGAGCTTTTCCTGAACTACCCTTTCCTGCTCGAGTCCGCTTTGAGTCTCGCGTATTTGCGTTATCTGAACTTCGATGTTGTTGGACAATGTCTCTGATTCTTGAATCCTGTTTGCAAATTTCAAAAGTTCGTTGCGTTCCTCTGCATCCGCCTTCTTCAGTTTGACAAGTTTTTGAAAACGCAACACATCGGCTTCTGCCGAGGATTTAAGCTTTTCCAAATCAAGTAAAGAAAGCCCAGATAGTTCGGCAGAATACTTCTCTATCTGCAGAACCAATTGATCGAGCTCAGCCTTCAGTTTCGTTAGCTCTTTGTCAACGGCTGACTTTTTCTCATTTTGTTCCAGCGCCTCGCGGTGGGTGTTGGATAGTTCTTGTTCCTGCTTGGCAATATCGCCCTGCAGACTCTCGGCTCTTGTCAGTGTAGCCCTCAAGACCGGCCAATGATCAGACCAAGATTGCCAGCGGCTGTTTTCATTTTTCCACTTTCCACATTTCGCAGATTGTTCCTGCCGGTGCTTTTTATCGTTTTCAGATTTTGAGATTTCGCCGCGCACGGCAGCCAAATCAGTCAGCTTCTTCTGCCACTGCTCATGCACTCGGCGAAGCTCTTCGGATTGAGTTGCCAACCGGACATCGAGTTCGCGCGCACGTGCAATGTCTGATGCATTGCTGCTCCGGATTGAGACCAATTCGGCGAGATTCTTTTCAACCTGATGGCAGCGTTCTTCCTCCTTCAGCATTTGTACATTGAGACTGGACTGTTCGTTTTCGCTCGCTGCCACCTTGTCGTTGAGCTGCTGAATGGAATGCCGAGCCCGCAGTTCAGCCTTAAGAAGTTCAACTGCGTTCTTGTGAATTTCCAGTTCGGTTTGAAACCGCTGGACTTGCTGCTGCAAATCAGACCGCTGTTCTTCACTCAGCACAACCGTCTGTTCCGAGACCGTTTGAAGAACTTTGAGTTGTTGGGCATACGACTCATTTTTCTTGTAGATGCTGCTGCCGATTTTTGAAAAAATATCGACACCGGTCAACTTTTCCAGAATCGCCGCTTTTTCGTTTTCGCTCGCCTTGAGAAAACTGGTAAATTCATTTTGTGCAAGCATCACGGAGCGGGTGAATTCGGCGAAGGTCAGACCAACTTTAGCGACAACCATGGGTTTGATTTCTTGAACGGAGTTCGACAGCAACTTGTCTTCACTCAGTGAAAACAGACTCGCCTCCACCTTTTTCAAATTGCCGCGCTTGTTTTCACGACCTCTGGCACGGCTCACCTCCCAACGCGCTCGATAGCGTTGTTTGTCTGTTCCGCAGAAATCTACTTCGGCAAATCCGGATTGAGCACCTTTACGCAGAAGGTTGCGCGGGTCGCTGACACTGATTTCTCCAGCAGCGTCAGGAACAGACACCTCGCGCTGCGGAGCAGACAAGAGTCTTGGAGTGACGTGATAAAGGGGCAGACAAATGCAGTCGAGCAATGTGCTTTTGCCGGCTCCCGTCGGACCGCTGATTGCAAAAAGACCAGCTCCAGCCAGAGGCTCTGCGGTAAAATCAATCTCGAAACGAGCTTGCAGCGAACAGATGTTTTCCCCGCGTACAGCCAGAATTTTCATTGTTCAGCCTCCCCACCTTCAAACAGCCTGCCAACGACGTTCACTCTGCATGTCCCGTCGAAACGTCGATGAGCACTTCCTGAAACGCCTTCAGCAAATCGTCGTCGGGCTTGGATTGATATTTCCTCTGGTGCAAATCGCTCATCACCGTCAGCGGATCGAGGCTGCGCAGTGAATCAAGACCAATCGGCCGATCGCGTTTCTCGGCCGGAGAGTTTTCAACACCTTCCGGACGGTGCGGAGAAACCTTCACAAGGCGGATGCATTTATTCTTCAGCGCAGTTTCAATCTGACTGCGCAATTCAGGCACAGGACCCGAAAGTCTGACCGGAACTTCCAAATAGGGATATTGAGCTTCACTGAGCGGAGGCAAAGCGAGCGCCGAAAGTTCATTGAGCACCTCGTCGATCTCGAGCGGGCGTGACGGACAGCGTATGAATTCGACCGGTCGCGCGATTGGGAAAGGCTTGAGTGATATTTTTTTATCGACGTTGAGTTCAACCACCACCATCTGATGCGTATAGTTGATTTCGGAAAACGACATCGGCAACGGGCTGCCGGAATATCGGATGTGTGGGTGTCCGCCAACATCCTGTGCCAGGTGTAGATGGCCAAGTGCGATGTAGGAAAATTCATCTGCGAGTTCTGCCAAAGGGACGGATTCCTCTCCGCCGATGATGATAGGCCTTTCCGAGTCTTTCGAGTTTTGACCGCCGCGTGCGTGCATGTGTCCCATTGCAATGAGGGGAATTGCATCGCCAAATTGTGCCCTCGCTGCAGTAATAGCCTGCCGGTAACAACGAACTACAGCCTCGGGATAGGGACAATTTTGGTCTGACCACTGCACATCCGCGTTTTTCAAAAAAGGCAGCGCGATACAGACCGCAGCTGGGCTGCCCGCGTCGGGAACACCTTGTTTGTGCGCAAACAAAGGCACAAGGAAAGCTTCGCCCGATACAATCCCTTGGGCTGTGCTGACCACGCGCCCGACCACCGTGACAGCAAAATTGCGGAGCAACTCCGCAGGAGCCTCAAGGCGCGCACCCGAATCGTGATTGCCGGCAATCACCACCGTCTGAAGATGCGGAACGCGGCGCTTGGCGTCGGCGAGAAATTCAAAAAACATACGCTGTGCAGCCGCAGGCGGGTTCGACACATCAAACACATCACCGGCAATCAGCAAAACATCAATTCTCTCGTCAACCAGAGTTTGCACCACGCCATCGAGAAACCGCCGGTGTTCGAATGATCTGTCGAACTTGTAGAAATCCTGACCCAGATGCCAGTCGGATGTGTGCAGCAGCCTCATGATCGGGTCCTCCGCGGGTGTCAAAAACTGTGGCGACGAATTGACCGCCAAACTACACAAGCAAGGCTTTCTGGTAAATTAAATCGCAGGACTCTGCGACATGCTGTGTCGCACCTCAACCAAAAATGCGGGAGAGCGTCTTCCCTATGACCACTGAACAATCAACACTCAATGGACGTATTTGTCTTGTTACGGGCGCCAACTCGGGCATCGGGCGTGAAACAGCGCTGGGTCTGCTCAAGGCAGGAGCAACTGTTCTTGCTGTCTGCCGCGACCGTTCCAAGGGCGAGGTCGCAGTCGCCGAAATTAAAAAGGCCTCGGGCTTGAAAGCTATTTCGCTTCTGACCGCTGACCTGACTAATATTGAAGAAATGCACACACTGCATGCCGATGTAAAAGACAAATTCGGCCGGCTGGATGTTTTGGTCAACAATGCGGGAGCGATTTTTGGTGAACGACGCACAACGGACAGCGGTCTCGAGATGACGTTTGCCACAAATCATCTCAATTATTTCGTAATGAGCCACCTTTTTCTAGATTTGCTGAAAAAAGGCACAGCCGAATCGAAGCAAGCATCGAGGATTGTCAACGTCGCCTCCGAGGCCCACCGTGCGGTGCGAGGCGAAACCGTCGATTGGCAATACGAAAACAGCCCATACAAGCCCATGGAGGTGTATGGGCTCAGCAAATTGGCAAACATCCTTTTCACCCGAGAACTCGCCGCGCGGCTGAACCCCGCGGAGATCACCGTCAACTGTCTGCACCCCGGAGTTGTCCGCACTGGCTTCGGAACTCAGGGGGACTGGGGTTTTCTTGGAACTCTGTTCAATCTGGCAAGACCGTTTTTCATTTCACCGGAAAAAGGCGCTCGCACCTCACTGTTTCTTGCTTCAGAATCACAATTGTCGCAGGTATCGGGGCGCTACTTCAAAAACTGCTCTGAGGCAAAGCCCTCTTCGCTTGCATTCAATGACTCCATGGCCAAGAACCTTTGGGAAACAAGCCGTCGAATCACCGGAATGGGCTGAGAAAAATCAATACGATTTTGCGAAAAGAACGCGTTTTTTCGAGGGCAAGCCCGTAAAGATGCATGTCCCTGCTTCCTCCGCACCTTCAAGAGGCATGCAACGCGGTGTCACTTTGAGACGTGCGAATGACTCGTGACCAATGGCAGCCTCGTTCCAGTGCACCGACGCAAAACCCGGAGCATGTTCCTGTTCACCTTTTGCCGCAAAAAACGCGTCGAACTCGGCGAGGCTGTTGATCTTGACGATACTCGAGTCGCGAAACTGCTTTGCTCTCTCAAAAAGATTATTTTGAATTTCATTCAGCACAGCGGGCAGTGTTTCGACAAATTGCGCGAACGCAACGCTCGACTTTTCTTTGGGCTTGAAATCACGCCGACCGACGAAAACTTCGTTCTTGGCAATATCGCGCGGACCAATCTCAACGCGCACCGGCACACCCTGTTTAATGGCCTGCCACGCCTTGTCGCCACCGCGCATATCGCGGTCGTCGATTTTGGCGCGCACGGGCCTGCCGTCGAATGCCTGCGAGCGCAATTCCTTCTGCAGTTTCTCGGCATACTCAATCACTGTCGCGCGCTCAGACTCGTCGCGGTAGATGGGAATGATGAGCACATGACAAGGGGCGAGTTTGGGTGGCAGCACGAGCCCGTCGTCATCGGAGTGGGTCATAATCAGACCGCCGATGAGGCGCGTCGATACACCCCAGGATGTCGTCCACGCAGTCTCGACAACGCCATCTTTGTTTTGAAACTTGATTCCCGAAGCTTCCGCGAAGTTTTGTCCCAAAAAGTGTGACGTGCCCGCCTGCAGTGCTTTTTTATCCTGAGTGAGTGCTTCAATCGTATAAGTTTCGACAGCACCGGGGAATCGCTCGTCGGGAGTCTTGGTTCCCTTGATGACCGGCATCGCCATATATTCCTGAGCAAACTTCTCGTACACATCGAGCATTCTCAGAGTTTCGGCGCGCGCCTCTTGCTCACTCGCATGAACTGTATGCCCTTCCTGCCAGAGGAATTCAGACGTGCGAAGAAAAATACGAGTGCGCATTTCCCAGCGCATGACATTGCACCACTGGTTCATGAGAATGGGCAAATCCCGATACGACTTAACCCACTTGGCATACATATGGCCGATGATGGTTTCGCTCGTCGGGCGAATCACGTGCGGTTCTTCGAGCTGGCTGGTTGGGTCGGGACGCAGTTTGCCGTCGGGTCCGGCCTTGAGCCGGTGGTGAGTCACCACGGCGCACTCTTTGGCAAAGCCTTCGACGTGCTCGGCTTCCTTTTCAAGAAAGCTGAGCGGAATCAGCAAGGGAAAATATGCATTCACATGTCCGGTTTCTTTGAACATGCCGTCGAGCACTGCCTGCATGTTCTCCCAAAGCGCATATCCCCAAGGCTTAATGACCATGCAGCCGCGCACCGGCGAATTTTCCGCAAGATCAGCGGCCTTGATGACTTCCTGATACCATTCCGGATAATTTTCAGTTCTTTTGGGAGAAATCGCATTCCCTGACATCGTGAGCCCACCATTCCTGCTGTGTTTGGTTGTGCGAGGCGTTATGTTTGCATGCAAACTAGACTAATTTGGGTAACCTGATTTCGGCCAACAGACAAGATTACCCAAAAAACGCTCTCAGTTTATGCAATACAAAACATAGTGGGAGCGCGACTTACCTGCGAACAGGAGACGGCAACGGCATGGGGGTTTTTACGGGACTCACGTCCTGCACAGGCTGCTGCGGAGGATCCATCTTATCAAGATCCGGAATTCCGTATTTGCGGCCGAGCACATCGGCAATGCATTTATCGCGGTTGGCAGCCGCGTTGCACGCTTTCAGTTCTTTGAGATTCGTCTGTCGCCGCTGCTCGAGTGAGGTGAAGACCTTCGCGCGAGAAGAAATTCTCTCTGCGCAAATCCTGCGCGTCTCCTCGCTGACTGCAACGTTGTTTGACGGCGCTGAACGCGCGGGAAATGTCAACGTGCCACTCTTGTATTTCGGAATACTTTTAAACGTCAAAAGGAGCGGAAGATTAGGATCGATGGATTCGTAGAACTGCGGATCAATACCCGTCAGTGTGTCCATGTCGAGAAGTTCTACGGATGCTTGGACAGCCTCCAAACTCTTGATTTGCGAACGCGGATAAAACTGCGGATCTTCGCACACTGCGCGAACGAATGCATCTTTGAACTGTGCGTAGGTTGCGACGTCACCATTGCTTTGAGCGGCCTTTATGAATGCCTTCTGGAAGGCATTTTCAATAGTGTAAATAGGACTGAAAATCACCTCGCTGACGGGCGTGATGACCGCAATATTGGTCTTTTTTCGTGCGGTTTCATTTGCCAAAACACGTGCATATTTGTTCATAAATTCTACGTTGCTGAGGTTCCCGCTGTTGCAACTCTGAACAAACATCAATACTTCCTCGGCTCCGAGCGAGGCGACCAACTCAGCTAGCTCATTACCTGTAAGATATTCGGGCGGTGTTTTCGTTTCGCTGTTGCCCTCTGAAATTGAATACACATAACCCGAATCAATTTCTTTAAAAGCCTGCTGACTTGCACCATGTCCCGTCAAGCCGAGGACAATCATCGTGGGCGCGTTGGGGTTTTTGGCTTTGAATTGTGAAATGTTCGCCCGCAGCTGGGAGAACCGATTCTGAATATCTTTTTTGCTGGGGTGCCAATTCGACTGGTCCGAGAGATCAAAAGCCAATTTGTAGTTGCCACCGACCTCACTCAAAAAGACCTCTTTCAGCGTGTTCGCAAGGTACTCGGTCGGTTGCTTCCCAAAACCTTTACCGCCAATGCTCAGCGTCGCCAGCCATTTACCAACGACTTTGCCTCGCGGCGTGATTGAAGTTTCTTTGGAATCGTTTGGAACCGGCGGTTTGCAGCTTGCAAGAAGAATTGCAGAACAAAGCAGGCTTAGAAATTTAATCATGCTTTCCACCTTTTCAATTGGCTAAGGGTCATCGGTAAAAAGCCTAATTTCTTTAAAATAATTCAATCCTCGGTGGGTTTTGCAGCCAATCGGCGCTGCAAGAACAAACGCCTTCAAGAAATTATGACAATTTTCCTAGATTCGATGAAAATTTAGTAGAATGGTCAAAATCAAATGATGACTGCTCAAATCCAGCATTGGTAGTTGACTGGTTGAGTCATTGATCAACTTTTATTTGTACATCAGGACAAGTGTCTGAATCCTGTACACTTTGCTGACAGAAATAGAGCTGAAAATATTACATTTTTCTGCGGCACGCTCCTTGCAAGGCACTGAAAAGCCTCAGTAGGGAGTCCAGGCTATGCTTAGCAAAAAACTTCTTCCTTTAATCGCACTCGTCGCAGCCTGTCACCCGCGCGAACTTTATTCCGAGGCACAAAGCGAACCGCAAAAAACAAAAAAGCCCCTACAAATAACTGGGACATGGCAAGCAACCGAAGTTTGGTCGTTGCGCGAGGAAAACGGTCAACGCAAAGCCGTGCACACACAAGCTAATGCTTTGAAAGACGCTCTATGGCGGGTTAAAATCGAAATCGATTCGGACGGTCGAGGGTTCATGAACGGCTTAGTGAAATGCGTCGGCCCTGCAACAGCAATGTCAGGACCGAAAAAGATTCATTCACTGCAAATTATGAATGCACTGTTAGGACTACTGAGTCTGCCCAAGTTGATTGATCAAACCAAAAATGAAATCGATTGCGCAAAAGCAGCAGATGGCAACATCGCGAGCGTGCTTGGAGTGTCTCCGTCGGTCAACTTCATTGGTCAGAAGCACAACACACTTCCCAAGAACCTTGGAGTTTTTGGCGAAACGCAAAGCCTGTACTCCGCAGACAAAGAGTGCAACGGCATGCGCGGTGTCCGATTTGTCAATGTGCAACAAGCATCCGCCTGTGTCGGCTTCACCGATGCCTCGGCAAACAAAATCCGCTTTCTCATTATCCCAGTGGGAGAGATTTACGCGGTGCGCGTCAACCTAAAGCGCGACTGAAATTTCATCATAGTCGAATCTTGCCGTTTATACTGGAAAATTTTCAAACTTCAGTTTGTGAATTATATTTCCGATTTCCTAAAAAATTAGAGTAGAGATGCGGATCGGTCTATCCTTTGTTTGGAAAAGGATGAGAGTTTGAAACCTTTTCATCAAACTTCAGTCTCTCTTTCCTGCATGCTGATGATGGCAGCATGCGGTGGTCTGAGCTATTTCGACAATAAAAAAGGCCGGGACGAAGCGACCCCAGCGACAGATCCAACTGTTGTTCCACCCATTGTCGTGACTGGATCCTACGTCACGGGAATTCTCGTGGATGAATTCAATGCACCGCTGGCACAGAAAGATATCAGCGCCGACGAAGGGCGATACGCAGTGCGCACCGACGCGTCCGGTACATTCAAAATGCCGATTGCTTTCTTGCGCGATAATTCATTTGATGTCGACGTCAAACTGGGCCAACAGGAGATTCCGTTGCGCCTGAAACCCTGCCCTCACCTGCTCGGTGCAATCAAAATCGCCGCAGCATCCGAGGGTGTTGAAGCAGGGCTAATGATGGCGGTCCGGCTTTCTGAGAGCGTTTCAGTTCTGCCAAATGACCCCGTCAGCGGAGAAAAAGTTCGAATTCTTGCAGATTCAATATCGGTAGCGAAAGAAACAGGCCGCAAAGACCTCCGCGAGTCAGCGTTTCTTCAATTCAAGGTCGTGTCACCTCTGAGCGGCGATGAAATCAATCCGGATTTTACAATCTCAGGTGATTGTGCTGTCGGCTACAAGGTGCGTGTCTTTGGTGATGTCGTTGTTCCGGCGGAGCTCACATGCACCAATTCAGGCGGTCGCGGTTCGTTCACAGCCAACGTAAGTGCCGTCAACCGGAGTGGTTCCAATTCCGTTGTGTTTGAGCATATCGAACCGTCATCTGGTTCACTGGTCTCTCAGTTGGTGCTATTCAAATCCAGCGAATAATCAGGGATTCTCTGAATCACATCGCTCAGCATCTCACGCGCGCGACGAAGCAATCAGTGAGAGTGCTTCTTGCAAAAATCCTGTGTGCACGCGCCAATTTTCGGGACCATAGCCACCTGCCATAACGTAGGCCTGAGGAATTCCCCGCTGTCGCAACCATTCAAAAACCAACATGCTGCGCTCGACGCATTGCTCCAAGCTCAGCTTGAGCAGCTCGGCGCTTTTGAGAACGTCTTTCTCGTAGGGGTCGCTGCCGTCGACAACCAACGCCAAATCCGGCAGAGCCCCACCTGTTCCGACTTCAAGCTGGCGCAGACCGCATCGAAGCAGTTCCAAGTATTGAGCCTCCGAACCCTCGGGAACGGGAATATCCACCGTGCTGGGCCAAAAACATTTCTTGAGTTGTCCATTGTCATCCAGTGGCGGTTCGTCGAGTGGCCAGCCCCTCTGCATATGGATGCTGAGTGTTTGGACACTATCATCCTGAAGAGTGATTTCGGCCGTTCCGTCGCCCTTGTGCGCATCCAAATCAATCACCCATACCCGCTGCACCTTACTGCGGCTCTGCAATTCGCGGACCGCAATCATGATGTCATTGACGAGACAAAACCCGCGTCCACCATGGGTCATCGCATGGTGTGCACCGCCGCCCAAAAAGTAACAAAAGTTTTTTTCGAGAGCGATTTCGCAAGCCAGAAGCGTTCCGGCAGCATGAGCAAGACGCTTTTGCACGAGTTCTTGCATCGGTTTATTCGTCTGACTCGCTACAAAACGCTCGTTGAAACGGCCGTCGGCATCGATAAATTCAAAAACCTCGCCCATCACCCTGAGCGGATCGTCGGAAAGCAAACCATCAACGTATGCTTTGCTGTGCACGCGCAGCAGCTGTTCGCGCGTGAACGGCTGCAAATCAGCTGTCACCAGCCACTCCCCGACTTGATGTCCCAATCGCGGATGTTCCTTGAGCGCTAAGAGCGTGCGCGTGTAGCGATCAGCAAGCAGCGGTATCTGAATTCCATAGTCCTGCAGGCTTGCGTTTGAATTTTCCATTGAAAGAATCACGGCGGTGCTCCTTTGACAGCAAAACACTTATAACCGTGACACGGGTGGAAGCACAGATCACTCGATGGGTTCAAAATTGCGGCATTCTTCTTTGCGAAATGCCTGATTCAAACCAGCAAGAAGAGTTTTCGCGCCGTCACGGTGCACGGACAGGTCGGTCCAATACTTGAGACTTCCATTATCGTAGTCTTCGGCATCGACAAAGTAGCCGAGCCAATCTTGTGAAAGTCCCATCCAAATCGTCTGACGGCCGGAGGCAAGCTGTGATTCAAGTTTGCGGATAACCTTTGGAAAAACCTCTCCGGGCAGCGAGGCGAAATCGAGTTCTCCTACGGAGACAACACTCACGCGCGAAGTGATTATGTTATCGCGAATTTTTGTTTCAACAACGCGCAGATTGCTCGCCAAGCGGAAAAGCTTGTTGTCGACGGCAAAACGGACCGGCACGTGACAGACGCTCACGCCTGCGGCCGACTCAGCTAATTCTTCCTCAGCCACGGAGGTCACAGCCTGTGCCAAGCGAAAGCCTACCGTCGAGGCGTTTTTGTATTCATCTTTGATGTCCGGATCTTTGTCACCCTCGGGAAACAAGTCATCAATCAACGTCGGATCGCCGACCGGAGGAATAATTGGATACACCTTTCCAACAACTCCATTCACGTACAGGTGCGGAACATTGCCGGCGAGCCGTTCCATGCTCTTGCGAAATCCACCGATGAAATCGGACGACAGAGTGTTGTTGTTCATCCCGATAACGGTCGGATGTGCGCCCCACTGCGTGAAGGTTCCGAGTAAGTTTTCGTTGTCCACCGAATAAAACGACAGTGAAACGAATGAATCTTGAACTTCCGCCGGATTGCTCAGCGCCGAAGTTGAATTCTGATGTCTGCCTGTGCGTTTTGTCATGCGTGCTGGCTGTAATTTTGCAAATGCGTCGCGCACTGCCTGAACCGCCGCAGTTTCGAGTTGCTCGGCATAGCGCGAATTGCGTCCGGATTTGGGCAAAGAACCCCACAAGCCGAGAGTATCGGGAGAATGATGAGTGTGACTGGCTGAAACGATCAGATGCAGATTGGCATCGACGGCCTCGCGCGCCTTAACCTCGATTCTCGAAATCTGGGTTGCAGATAAGCCGACGGCATCGAGCGCAAGAATCGCGGCACGCTCTCCGGCTGCCGACTCAAAAACAACCGCAGCAGCATACAGCGGGTCGTGAATTCCATTGCCATTCATGCGCGGAGTAGCGAGAAAAAAAGTTCCATATCCACCCATCGGAATGGTTGCGCGCGTGCTGATATCAATTTGTGCCAAACCAATTCTAAATTCTGCCGCAGCGCCCTGCTGAGGCACAAGACAAGAGAGACCAGCACAAGCGAAAAGTGCTGCACATCGACGCAATTGCAACCAGCCGCTGGTGGAAACCTGACCTTGTTCAGGTATGCTGTGGTCCACATTCATTTTTAGGGAGAACTGCATATGTCCGGCTCCGATCTCTGGGCGCGCAGATTTAAAAGTTATGTCACACGCTCTCGACTGGTAATTTCAGCGACGATTGCGCTGTCACTTTCAGTTCCTATGATAGCATACACTCAAGAAGAAACACTCGAGCGCGGTTCATTGTTGGCGGGGTTTGCCCGCGAAAGTATCACTCCGAATATCGACGATCCAAGAAACCCGATCTGGATCGCGGGCTTCGGGCAAAAGCGGCAGGCAAAGTCTGTTCATGATGATCTCTTCGCCAGCGCGGTTGCACTGAGCAACGGCAACAAAAAAGGCGTCATGGTCGCGCTCGATGCCATTGGCTTCATGCACAACGACATTCAAGACGTCCGTTCGACAGTTCAAAAAGAACTCGGACTTGATTTCGTCATCATCTCATCAACCCACAACCACGAGGCGCCGGACCTCATCGGAATCTGGGGTCCCTCGCTGACAAAGACAGGTGTGAATGCCAAGTACCTTGCGCTCGTAAAGAGTCAGACGGCCAAAGCCATCCGCGAAGCATTGGCACGCCTTGAACCCGCCCGCCTGCATCGCATGCAGCTGCGCAACGTGGGTGCAGATGTAGTTGTCGACACGCGCATGCCGCAAGTTTTTGACTCCGACGTCAGCGTCCTTCGATTCAGCAAAGTGGATTCAGACCAAACGCTCGGCATGCTCGTCACTTGGTCTAATCATCCCGAAGTCCTCTGGAACGCCAACACGGCGATCACCTCTGACTACGTGCATTACCTGCGTGAAGGAATTGAAAAGGGAATTGCCTATGACGGTGCGATGCTCAAAAATGGCGTCGGCGGTCAGGTCGTTTTCATGAGCGGTGCTCTTGGTGGCCTGATGACGACTCTGGATTCAACTCCGGTCACAGATGCAGTTCTCAGACAAACCTTGCTGACACCGAGTTTTGAGAAAGCCCGCGCAGTCGGATATCGGGTCTCGGAAGCCGTTTTGGACGGCATCGCCGGCGGAGAAGAAACAGAAGTTGACGACTCAACACTCAAGTGGACGGCAAAATCTATTCTGCTGCCCGTGGACAACATCAAATTCCGCGCAGCGGCGCTGTTGCGGATCATCCGCAGAAAATTTGAAATTGGCTTCAGAACACGCAGCGAAGTCGGTTTGCTTCAATTGGGTGATACATGGATTGCGACCATTCCTGGGGAGCTTTATCCTGAACTCGCCAATGGCGGAGTCGAAGCGCCGTCCGGCAACGACTTCAATTTAGCCGCTCCTGTTGAGGTTCCGCCGTTACGTTCGGCCATGAAAGGGCAAATGAACATGATTCTCGGCCTGACCAATGATCAGGTGGGCTACATCATTCCGCGCAGTCAATGGGATGAAAAAGCGCCCTACACTTATGGCGAGCAGAGTGCTCCCTACGGTGAGGAAAATTCACTCGGTCCGAATACGGCACCTATTATTCACAAAGCACTCTTGGAAATTTTCAACGACAGCAATTAATGAATCGACCCGTCGCGATTGAAGTGATTTGTCAGGAGACAGATAAGAATGAACTCTGTGATTCGCACCTTTGGATTGACATCCTTCGCTCTGCTTGGCGCCTGTGTCAGCAGCCGGGAATCCGCTCCCAACCAACAATCTGCAGGCCCGCTCAATGTTCAAGTTTATCGATTCAAAAATCTCGATCCGGTGGGACGTGCTTATTTTCCGAGAGAGTTTATATACAACGAAGGTGGCTGGAGCGGAGCGAGCCGCGTGCAGACCTCGCCGAATGTCTTTGTCCGCGACGAACTCTGGACGGTCAACGACCGGGGCCTCAATCTCTATCTTGAAAAGAAGGACTCGACTCCAGAGGCAAGCTTCAACGACGGTGACCGGTACTTTCCGGTACCCAAACACCAACAGACTCTGTTCAAGATTAAATTCAATGCCAATGGTCAGGGAGTGGTCGTCGAACGGCTTGGCCTGCGTGAAAATGGCCTGCCCACAAACGGACTGCCATCAGCACTTGAGAATCTGGCAACCGGTGAACGTGGCTGGGAGATGAAAACTCCTTCGGGTCCTTTTGCACAGCTGTCTGCCTCACTGCAGGGATACGACTTTGAAGGTGTCGCTCAAACTTTTGATGAAAACCGTCAGCGCGAATTCTGGCTTGTGGAAGAGTATGGTCCGGCTTTGATGAGAGCTGGGTCATCGGGAAATATCATGCGCCGCTGGGCCCCTGCGCGGGACTTCAAGCCTCAGTCAGGTGCGCTGCCGTGGTCGCTCCGCCACCGTTCGGACAACCGAGGTTTCGAGGGAGTGGCGGTGTCGGGGGAGTATGTAGTTGCCGCCATGCAATCTCCGCTCAGCCCAACAGGGGGCCGTTCTGGAGACGCCGGTCATGGTAATCCGCAAACGCCGCTGCATCGCATCATTCGCCTCAACAAAAAAACCGGAAATGTGGAGCAGTTCGCCTACGACCACACGCCAGCTTCAGTTGCTCTTGGCAGCTCACACCAAGACGTCAAAATCGGCGACCTTGCCGCGCTGGACGACAACGGGCAGCGTTTCCTCATTTTAGAGCATTCCAGTAAACGCAAACATATCGTTCTCGTTGAGGCGACAGTCCGTCCGGACACAACCCGACTGGCCGACTCTGTCGCCTATGAGGGTGGTAAAACTCCCTACAAAGCAATGGAAACGCGTCTTATTGCCGACCTCGCGCCCGTTCTGAAAGGCCTTGAGTTGCCGGAAAAGGCAGAGGGAATCAGTATCATCGACGATAAAACTGCGCTGATCATTTTTGACAACGACCACTGCATTGAACCTCTTCTTGCCAAAGCAGTTGCACCAAAAGAATGCGAAAATCTGGCCGTGACTCTCAACTTCGCTGAACCAGTTTTCGCCCGCCGTTAATGCATCACACAGCTCGTTTGATTGTGTGACAAACAGAGGGACATCTGGTAAGCAGCAGCTGCTTCAAGGGAGAGGTATTCGGAATGAAAAAGGTCACCGTGTATTCAACACGCGCTTGCCCGTACTGCGTTGCTGCGAAAACTCTTCTGAACAACCTGCAGGTTGGTTTTGAGGAAGTGATGCTCGACCACCAGCCGGAGCTTTGGGGTAAACTCAGCGCTGAAAACAACGGCTGGCGGACTGTGCCGATGATCTTTGTCGGCAATGAGTTCCTTGGTGGCTACACAGATATCAAGTCGCTGCACGACGCCGGACAATTGCTGCCAAAAATTTACTCCCCCTGCTGAGGTACTGCACATGCGCTTTGCACGGCCATTCGCACGTCTGCAAACGTTGTGTCTCATCCTGCCGACTGTTCTGTTCAACTCCGCATGCGTTTACCGTTTTGCAAACCGCGACCGTCAGCTATCGGTCCAACCGAGAACTTTGTACGTCAGCCCTGTCGGTGACTCTTCCTCAAAGGCAGGTCAAGCGGCGAAACTGATGAGCGCCCTGCGCCGCAGGCTGACTCAGGACAGAGCTTTTATAATGACAGATTTACAAACAGCCCGCTGGGGACTCGAAGTTCAAATCACCGACTCGGGACGCTCCATAACACGGGTCGAAAAATGCACGCAGGGAAATGAAGTTCTCGCCAGTGGAGCCGTGCCCTGTTCGCAGGTCGCTGCCTCCGGCCGCCTGCCCGACATCTCGGCCGAGGAAGAGGTTGCACTGCTGACCATCGATGCGCGCGCCGTCGACTTGCACACGGGAATAGTCCTTTTTCAAACGAGACTCGCAGACCTCAGCTCGGGCGCCTACAACATTGTCGGCGACGGAACGGTCCGCGCATCTTTGAGCAACGCACCTGACTTGCACGTATTGCGTTCAATAGAAAACCGCGACAACGCAATCGAGGCGATAGCCAATTCAGCCGCGGCGCGCATTTATGAACAACTGATTTCAATTCCACCCCCATCACCGTCGCTCTGACTTGCAGGAGTAGAAGCCATGTTTACCGACCTCGTCCGCCGCAACGAAAATCATCTCAAAACGATCGCTACGGCGGTCCGAAGTCTTGGCATGGACGCAGTCCTCAAGGCCAAATCAGGGCATGTCGGCCTTCCGTTGGGCGGCGCGGACATTGGCACTTTTCTTTACTTCGCTGCGATGCAGCACGCTCCACAGGATCCGCGCTGGATCAACCGCGACCGTTTCGTTTTGTCGGCCGGCCACGGTTCAATGTTGCAGTATGCTCTGCTGCACCTTGCCGGTTACAACGTCAGCATCGATGACATCAAAAATTTTCGCCAGCTTGGAAGCAAGACACCCGGTCACCCAGAGTTTGGTCACACCGACGGTATCGAGTGCACGACGGGCCCGCTTGGGCAGGGAATCGCAAACGCGGCCGGAATGGCACTCGCAGAACGCATGCTGGCTGCGCGACTGAACAAAGACGGACACACTCCCATCGAACACATGACCTATGTGTTGTTGGGTGACGGCTGCCTGATGGAAGGAATTTCAAGCGAGGCCTGCAGCCTTGCTGGTCACCTCAAACTCGACAAGCTGGTTGCCTTTTATGATGCAAACAACATCACCATCGACGGCACCATCGACATCACGTTCACGGAAAACGTCGGCAAACGTTTTGAAGCATTCGGCTGGCGCGTGTTGAATGCGGACGCACACAATTTCATCGCTCTGGCCGAAGCTCTCGACACGGTAGTCAACGACAACAAAAACACACCGCGTCCAACCATCGTCATTTGTAAGGGTATTGCAGGAAAAGGCTCGCCCAAATGGGAAGGCAAAAACAAGATCCACGGCAATCCGATGAGCGCAGAAGATGTTGTTGATGCTAAAAAGAACCTCGGCATCAGCAACACAGAACCATTTTGGGTCAATGAAAATGCATATTCTTCAGCAAAAGAGTGCCTTTCTGCACACGCTTTGCGACGGCACGCCGAGTGGACAAAGAACAGCGAGGCCATGCTCGGCCAGTGGAAGAGCGGCAATGCAAGCGCACTCGCCGCTTGGCAGGCACACACCTCAGGTGCAGTGAACGTCGACGCCGGTGATGCCCTCTGGGATTCACTGGGAGCGAAAATGGCAACGCGTGTCGCGGCTGGCAAAGCCCTAACGGCACTGGCTGCGGCAAATCCTTCGCTTGTCGGTGGCAGCGCCGATCTGGCTGGCAGTAACAATACGACCCTGCCTGACACCTCGTTCGTGCAAGCTGGCGAATACGGCGGCCGCAACATCCATTTTGGTGTACGTGAACACGCGATGGCGGCGATGTGCAACGGCATTGCGTTGCACGGCGGATTCCGCCCCTACTGTGCAACATTTGCTGTCTTCTCGGATTACATGCGTCCGTCCATCCGGCTCGCTGCCCTCATGAAAATTCCATCGATTTTTGTTCTGACACACGACAGCTATGCCGTCGGTGAAGACGGACCGACCCACCAGCCTATCGAACATGCAGCCAGCTTGCGTGCCATTCCCAATCTCGAAGTACTGCGCCCCGCAGACGCACGCGAGACGTTGATGGCTTGGGAACTCGCCTTGGCACATCAAAGCACGCCCACTGCCCTGCTGCTAACACGTCAGGATGTGCCCAACCTCGATGAGCATCTCAAAGTTGCCCGCACCCCTGAACAAGTCGCCGAAGGACTGCGCACAGGCGCGTACGTTCTCAAAGACTTCGATGCTCCCGAAAACGCACAAAAGCTGATTCTCCTTGCTTCGGGGTCAGAGGTTGGGGCAACGCTTCGCGCTGCCGAGATTCTGCAGAAGGAAAAATTCGAAAACCTTACTGGCGAGGGCGTGCGCCTGAACGTGCGCGTCGTCAGTTGCCCAGCCCCGCAGAAATTGGCACGAAATCCATTGGCCCTGACGAAACTCGTGCCAGAAAACATCCCATCCGCTGCGATTGAAGCCGGTGTTGCGCAAGGCTGGGGAGACATTGTCGGTCGTCGCGGCGCTGTGTTCGCATTGTCGGACTTCGGCGCCTCGGCACCTGCTGACACGCTGACAAAAACCTTTGGTTTCAATGACGAGGCCATCGCGGCCAAAGCACTCAATTTCCTCAAGCTGCGCATTCCGGCAACGAACTGAAGAGGACTATGACGGACGTTCATCCGTCGCTCCTGCGGCGCAAGATTATTCATGTAGACATGGATGCATTTTACGCATCTGTGGAAATGCGTGACAATCCGAAGCTGGCAGGCATGCCTCTGGTGATTGGCGGCCCGCCGCACTCACGCGGCGTGGTTTGCACGGCAAGTTACGAGGCGAGAAAGTTCGGCATCCGGTCGGCAATGCCCTGCTCTCGCGCCTTCCGCCTATGTCCTGACGCAGTTTTCCTTCCTCCGAACTTTGAAAAGTACAAACGTGTTTCACAGCAGGTGCAGGAGATCTTCTCCCGCCACACAAATCTTATCGAGCCCCTTTCATTGGATGAAGCCTTCCTCGATGTCACCGACAATCCGCGTGGAATTTACGCAACACAAATCGGCAAAGAAATTCAGGCTGCCGTTCGCGACGAGTTGAAATTATCGTGTTCTGTTGGTGTTGCCCCGAATAAACTAGTCGCAAAAATAGCATCCGACTGGCGCAAGCCTGCAGGACTGACAGTCATCCCGCCTGAAAAAGTGCGCGCTTTCATGATGCCGCTCGAAGTGAGGCGGATCTTCGGGGTCGGTCCTGCTACTGAAAAACGTCTTCATGATCTGGGCATCCGCATTTGTGAAGACGTGTTGAAAACACCTCTGCAGCATCTGGAATTTCAACTCGGTTCTTTTGCGCACTGGATACATTCCTGTGCACAGGGAATCGACGAACGCCGAGTGCACACGCACAGAGAACGCAAATCGATAGGCCGTGAAGACACTTTTGCCAAAGACGTACTTTCTGTTCCGGAGCTGCTCGACCGTCTTGAAAAAATCTCGCAGATGCTCGCACATGATTTGCAAAAGAGAAATCTGAAAGGACGCACCCTCACTCTGAAAGTGAAATATGAAGATTTTCAGCAAATCACCCGCAGCCAGAGCGTTACCGGTGCTTTGTGCGAACACGTCGACGTCTTCAATATCGCGCGCGAACTTCTGCTAGAAAAAACAGAAGCGGGACGGCGCAAGATTCGCCTGCTCGGACTGAGTTTTTCGAATCTGACCGGTACCGACGGCAGGGATGGGGAATCTGTGAATTTTCCGCTTTTGCAGTCTGAAAACGAAGAACTTAAAGGTCTTTTTCCATAAACACCTGCGCCACCGGTGTCTCTCTGAACAGTCCGGCACCAACCGACAGTTTCAGCCGGTTGTCCACTTCACCCACTTTATTTTTTTGCGCCACGGGTGTGTACAAAAGATCAATCAGTATGAATGTGCCCGCGGAAACACCGCTAACAAAGCTGAAACGTTCCCAGCGCCTCACAGATGCCTCGTGCACAGATATCTCGCTCTTTGCCTCTTCGGCAACCTCAGGAGTCGCCGCCGATGCGAGTTTTTTCTCGGCAGACCGTTTGGCAGTTTTACTCAGCTCAGAATTGATGAGCGACATGACCAACCCCGCACCCGAGATCCACTTCCCAGCCGTAATTGAAGTTGAAATATAATCATCCTGAATTTTCGCAGGCGCATCGCCGGCCACTGGCTGACTTGAATCGACTGCTGTGAGTTTTGCTGAAACTGTCGCTGTCCGCGAGGCACGGACAAAGACGCTTGAATTAAAGTCTGCGAACTCGTCCAATTTCAGATTCACACGCCGACGTCCACCGGCAACAACTACGTCTTTGAGCGGCGTCTTGCCGACGACACGTCCATCGATGCGGACAGTTGCGCCAGACGGCTCACTGGCGACAGAAATTTTACCGTCCCTGGCACGCATCTCAAACTTTTCATCACGCGCGCTTTCAGTGAAATTCACCTCGCGGGCTTCGGAAAAATAATCATCCAGCTCAAGTCGCACTTGTGCCTTGCCAAGATCATTTAGCACTTCAAGTGGTGTTCTGCCGAGAGGAATATTTCCAAGAAAGACGAGCGCACCCTTGGGCTGGCTCGAAAGTACAAGTTTTCCGGACATCTTGCTGAGGGGGAACGCATATTCACGCATCGCTCCAGTTTTAACCACAGCCTGCCCATCGACTGCCTGATAACTGTCAAGCTCTATGCGCAGCTGATAGGAACCTTCGGCAATTCGCGAAAAAATGGCGGGAGTGTCACCGACATGTTTTCCATCAATTAAAATGCGCGCACCTTCCGGTTTACTGATGACCTTCAGCTGGCCGACGCGCTTGCCGGTCGGACCCATCAGTGAATTGTAAAAATTGAAATTTTTTTGAACAATGTTTTTCTTATTTTTCTGTCGCTCTAATTCGAGACGAATAGAATCTGAGTGCCATCTCAACAGACGATACGCGACGTGCACGGTCTGCTGATTGACTCGTTTGCTTTCAGTATAGGGTGAGCCCTTGTCAGCGGCCTCTGTGAGAGAATCGAAGTTGATTTTCCGCAACATCGTGAGCAGAGCGAGATGCGCAGAGTCTTCTGACTTGTTTTCCGCAGTCGGAGTGACAGCTGGACTTGGCTGAGCAGCTGGAACTGCTGATGAATTTGTCACCTGCTGAGCGGATGATTGGGTCTCAGTGCCGGCACGGGTGTCTGAGTCAGACTTGATGTGTGCAAATTGTGATTCGACTATTTTTGAAAGTGCATTCAACCACGCCTTCTCTAATGCCTCTTCACGGCTGGCCGACTCGGGCGAGACACCTACGAAGTAGTGGACACCATCGATGACTCTCGATTGCGCCGTTTGGGCCCACTCGGGTAGACGCGTATCCGCTTCGACCGTTTGAGCGAAGGCCGACGGCATGTGGCATGAGACCAGCCAAAGGAACAGCCAGCTGATGAAAGAGTTGCAAGAGAGCAGTTTCACGTTTCACAAACCCAAAAAACTCCTGACCAATTCGGTTCTCGCGGCAACAATCTGCGGGATAGAAAAAGTCACGAAGGTCCCAAGATTATAACTCGGAATCGCCTCACTTCATGCACGCAGCTGGCCAATTGACGATTTTTCGAAAGAGCAATTTGAAGGTTGCCGCCGAACAGAGCAAATATCGCGAAGTATCCAAAATGCTTAAAATTTCAAAAGAGTGATTGTCGGTTTTCGAGAGTTCGGCTATCTCCACGCAACCGGAAAATGGAACCGGTGCCGCACATCTTCTGTTTAAGGGGTTATGCATGAAGCTCTCTACTTCGTTGGCTGGTGTAGTTTTTCTTCTGACCGCTTGCGGTCAACCAGCTGCTGAGAATTCCGAATTGTCGTCGGAACGCTTCTCTATCAACGTACTCGGAATTGAAATGGGCTCATGCAATCAAGATGAACTGAGACGCTTTGTTGCTGGAGAACATGTTCCGCCGATCTCGAACAAACTTCCAAAAGACCAGCAGACAGAATTGCGGCAAAAGTTTGGCCGCGTCATTCACATTTCGACAGAAAGAACGGCCGAGGCCCTCAAGTCTGAGGCGGGAGCGGAAGTCCGCTCAATTCTCAAGGCTATTTTTCCCCCAAGCTACAAAGAGGAATTCGTCAACGAGGCTTTTAAGCAAAGCATTGCCGACAGCCAATTCACACTCCTCGAATTTGTCAGCCTGTATCCATCGCAGGAGCTGAAGGTCAACGGACTCGCCTTTGTGGGCAAGAAAGACAAACTCGAAGCTGCCCTCTTGAAGCTTGAACAACAATTCCGGAACTAAATGCTGTCAAATCCTTCGACATAGTGCTTACCATTCGCATTGCGTATCTCGGCGAATTAACAAACATTTGAATAGACTTTGATGGCACAAAGATTGCTGCCCTCTCGCGTGTGAGCATACGGGTGGGGAGCAACAGAATGAACAAACGAATTTCAGCCGGACAGTTGCTTTGGGGACTTTTTCCAGTCGCTCTCGTATCTGCTTGTGAAATGCCGCCCGTCAAAACCATTCAGGTCAGCGATGGAAGTGTGGCAAATCCGAACCCTGCGGCCGCGAGAAACAACGAGCCACGCACAACACAAACAGAGTCCTCCGACAAAGACACGCCGCACTGGATTGAAATAAACAAGACTGCAGATACCGTCTTCAAGTCCGAGACACTCAACTCCAGCGAACTGAGCCAAGAGCAAAAATGTCTATTCGCGCGCGGAACCCGTCACAGTTTGGCCGCGGCGCCCGAATGGCTTGGTTCGCATGTAAAAATTCAACTCAAAAAACCCATGGCTGCCTGCGGATTCACCACAGGTTACGTCTTCGCAGCACACATCGGTCAGTCAAGCGATTCACCTTGGGGTCCCGTCTTGCAGACCCACAACAGCACAGCAACACTCTACACGACTGAAAACACCGCCATGGAGGGTGGACCAAAAGATCGTTGCGGACGGGCTTTGCGCACTTTGGATGATTATCTGAAAGGCAATGCAGAATACGTGAGCGTTGCAATGGATTCTATGGCATTACCTTACGGCACGCTCATCCGTATTCCTGAAATCGAGCAGCGGTTCGGAGTTAAAACTGCCATACCGTTCAAAATCGTCGACACCGGCTCGGCCTTCATCGGGCGTGGTACCTCTCGGATGGATATTTGCGTCGGCCACAGCCAACAGACCATTTTTTCAGACAAATACATTTGGATAAGCCATAAATCCTTTGAAATTCAGGTGATAACCAAGGGAGCGTCGTTCTCCTGTCAGTGAGCTGTTCAACCTCTCCGAAAAACGGCCGATACTGTTCAAGAAATAACGGATCGGTAGGCGGAAGGCATGAGCTATTGCATTCACAACAAGCGCGTTTTCAAGGCTTTGAACGTAGCGGCCGTTCTACTCCTAAACGGCTGTGCGGGCGCAGAGTCTGAAGAAGAGGTGCCTTACCCGATCTCGCCGCGCACGCCCTACGAAGAAGCCATCCACACTCAACCAGCAGGATCAGGAAAGAAAAAAGCAACGGCCTCGGCCAGCCTGACGGTTAAAGAACCGACTCAGGTGTGTGCGTCAACAGTTGAGAGAAACGAACAGAAAGCAGACGGCAGCGAAAAAAATGGAGCCGTGGTGCGACTGACTGAGCAAAACAATTTTACAGAACCCATTCTCATCTTCAGACTTCAGGCAAGCGGCACGATTCAAGGAAGTTTTCTTGCTGTTGAGGATATGGTCTTCGGCTCAGCTGGAACTCATCCGGCGGGGTTGTACTTTTTTGAGCTGCAAACTGCCGACGGACAATCATGCCGCATAGAACTCAGCATCGGCGAAGACGACGCGCAGAGCAAAAAGCAACTCACCGTATCTGCGACGCTTCCGCAGGGATAGAATTATTGTCCTGAGCTCAGATACTTCTTCAATTCAGCGACAAGCTCGGGCACGTCCTGACGTGGATCGCAGGTCCACGTCAGCGTCTTTTCTCCGTTTTCAGCTCCCACCAGCCTGACGGAAACAGCGCCCACAGGACACACATCGAGACATCCCGACTCTACGACGCGCACCTGCCACTTCTGCCCCTGACCAGAGAGCAATTCGTTTTCCAACGACTGTTTCAGAAGTGCAGAGACACTTTGTCCGGAAGAATTTTGTTGCGAACTGAGCGCGTCGCCGCATGAGCGGCAGACAAGTACGTGCGCGTGCTGCGAACGGCGGAGCAACTTGACGACCATGGAAAGATGCCTCGCAAAGAACGTTTTCTGAAAGCCAAAGAATCGCATCGGCTCATCTCTGTTCTAGCCCGACTGATGCAAAATCGGAACTCGTCGGAGGAAAAGATGACATGCAGGAGGTTGTCGTCGAAGCAAAAAACATCTGGAAAAGTTACAAAACGGGCGACGTCACAGTCGATGCCGTGAGAAACTTGAGCTTCGCTCTTTACAAGGGTGAGCTGATTGTTGTGCTTGGTCCGTCGGGAAGCGGAAAATCAACCTTCCTGAACATTCTTGGCACTCTCGATCGCCCGACGTCCGGTGGAGTATACTTCAACAGTCACAACATCTCTGAGGAATCAGACGAACAACTCTGCGCACTGCGGCGGCAGCACATCGGATTTGTCTTTCAATTTTACAATCTGATTCCGACTCTGACGGCCCTTGAAAACGTTGAATTGATTGCCTCACACAGTGCTTCACCGATGCCCGTCGAGGACGCACTAAAAAGGGTGGACTTGTGGGAGAGGCGACATCATTTTCCAAGTGAGCTCTCAGGCGGCGAACAACAACGGGTTGCCATCGCCCGTGCCATCGTAAAAAAGCCGGACGTGCTGCTTTGCGACGAGCCCACCGGCGCACTGGATGTGGCCACCGGAGTGATCGTTCTGCAGGCGCTGGAAGAAGTGCACCACGACTTTTCCATCAGCGTCATGCTCATCACACACAACGCAACAATCGCACACTTGGCCGATCGAGTGATTCGCATGTCAGGCGGTCAGATCCTGAGCGTTGAAACTAACGAACGACACATGCTGGCGCGTGATCTCTCATGGTGAGCCTGTATTATCTGCTTTTAAAGAAAACTCTGCGCGATTTCAAAAAATTGCTCGGCCCGTCACTGACGTTGTCATTTGTGATGGCGGCCGGCGTCAGTTGCCTCATCATGGCGCGGAGCAATTTGAGCAGTCTGCAGAGATCCCAGCGTCTTACGTATGAATCGCTCAACTTTGCCGACGCGCTGATTCCACTCAGCCGAATCGTCCGCGAGCGTGTCGGGAGCCTCGAAAACATCAGCGGTGTCAGACAGGCGGACTGTAGAATATCCCTGTCGGGTCAGGTCAGACTCAGCAAATTTGAAAAACAGATTTCGGCACGTTTTCATTCCATGCCAAGGGGCAATTCCCTGAACAGAATTCTCTTGACCGGTGGCCGCCTTCCGGCTGCGAATTCAATTCATGAAGCAGTCCTGAGTGACGGATTTGCACGAGCTTGGGGCTTCTCTCCAGGACAACAGATTGAAATCTTTCTGCAGGGAAAACTCATCCGCCTGACCATCAGCGGGCTGGCCCGTTCGGCAGAATACGTTTATCAGACGGGCTCAGCGACCAGTATTCCCGATGACAAACTCTTTGCAATATGGTGGCTTCAGCCGCGCCTGCTTGAGCAGGCGGGAAATTTGCATTCATCGTGCAATGAAGTTCTCTTGAAAACCGGCTCCGAGCAGAACTTATTGCGGGCGGAGGCGGAAATTGCCTCACGGCTGCAGCCGGCAGGATACACTCGATACCTTCCGCGAAAACGAATGCTTTCGCACTATTTTCTCGAAAGCGAACTGCAACAGCTGCGCGGCATGACAATTTGGATTCCGACTCTCTTTCTTGCGGTGACCGCGTTTCTTCTCAACATCACCATGAACCGTTTTCTGATGACCCAGCGGGAAATAATTGGAACTCTGCGTGCCTTTGGATTTTCCTACCCGCTGATCGCAGGACAAACGATTTTTTTGGCACTGACAGCGATACTCCCCGGAATCCTTTTGGGTGTTTGTGGAGGTCTTTGGCTCGCGCAGGAAATGTTCGCCCTTTACGTTAAATTCTACCGCTTTGCGATTGTCACTTATGTACCGGACTGGACTTCTGTCACGCTGGGCATCGGAATTTGCTTGCTGACAGCTTTGCTCGGATGCCTGACCGGCCTGCGGCATATGCTGTTGGAGCCGCCGGCAGTATCTTTGATTGCAGCCGCACCTCGCCACACGAGAGTCTCGGCGATCGACTCGCTTCCCGTTCTGCGGCGCCTATCATTGATCGCGCGCATGAGCGTGCGCAATATCGCGCGCCGGCCGTTGCAAAGTCTTGTCACCCTGCTCGGGCTGATTTTGTCACTGGTTCTGTTTATTTTCGCAAGATTCGAACAATATGCAATCGAACAAATGATGCAGACTGAATATGCTCTCAACCAACGACAATCACATACCCTGATTTATACGCAACATCTGCCGGAATCCACGCTGGCGAGCATCAGGACATCGCTCGGAGCTGGATTGTCCGAAAGCAGCCTTGCCATACCAGTCACTATTAAGTCGGCACACTCGATGCGCGAACTTACCCTTATCGTCCGCAAAGACGATGACATCCTCGCTGCAGCCGAGAATATTCCAAATCGGCCGCTGGCAAAAACAGGACTGACACTCTCAAAGCCGGTCGCAGACGCACTGAAACTAAAACCTCCGGCTGAAGTCCAGCTCCTGATTCAAAACAAACAGACCAAGCAGTCCGCACTGATTGTTACGGCACTTTCGGAAAACATCATGGGCACGATCGCCTCAATCTCCCAGCAGGATTATCTGCGGATCTTTCACGAGAGTGCTGCTTTCAACCGGATTCTGCACAAGGCCGAACCACACGCAAAAATCAACGAAAAGTCGATTTTCCTGCGACAGCCAATGTTGACAGGATTAATTGAAAAGGAATTTGAACGCACGGCATTTGAGAAAACCATGGCCGAGAACATCGGCATCTTTCAAAACTTCATGATTGGCTTTGCGCTGCTGATTGCCATGGGAGTTCTTTACAACAACGCACGTGTCCAATTCGCCGAACGTGAGCGTGAGTTTGCTCTACTACGTGCGCTCGGCTTTTATGAGTCGGAGATCACTTTTCTCTTTTGGAGCGACTTTTTGATTTTATCGGTTGCGGCTGTGCTTCCGGGTTTTTATTTCGGCAGAGAACTACTTGTCTGGCTGATGCGCGCTATGGAAAGTGAAATTTTTCGCATCCCAGTCAACCTGCACCCCAACAGCTACATATGGGCGTTTGCGATGCTGCTTGTCGGGGTATTTGCAACCGCCGTGCTCATCCAAGGAAATCTCCACAGAATTGCATTTTTGAGTGTCCTGAAAGCAAGGGAATAGCCGATGACAGACGTAAAAATATTTTACAAAAGCTGGAAATTTAGAGTCCTCATCGGAGTGGTCGCACTCATCATCATACTTTATGCAACATCACGACCAAACTCAGAGCCTGCGACCGTCATTCAACCGCGCCGTCACACCATACGCGCCGAAATATCCGATTACGGCACGACGTATTTTACAGACGTTGCGACGGTTCATGCGCCGGCGTCAGGCTGGATCGAAAAATTCCACGTTGCCGTTGGTGATGCCGTTGAAGCAGAACTCACAATTTTGGCATCCATCGGTCCGGCCGCTGCACCACTACTGGACTCGCGCACACGTGCAACCTTGAATGCACAACTTGAGACAGCACGCGCCCAAAGCGATCAGGCGGAGGCTCAGTTACGCCGTGTCAGAGCGGCTCACCTTGCGGCCGACGGTGAATTGAAAAGAACTGCACAGGCCTACGCCGCAGGTGCGGTGACACTTCAGGACTACGAGAATCTGCGCGCGCGCGTACGTGATTTGAAGGGCGAGATTCAATCCGCACAGGCCGCCCTCGATGCCGCAAGGCATCAACGTGATGCCGCGGCGGCAGCACTCTCGAAGTCATCCTCCGGCCGTCAGGAGGTGCAGCTCATCAGAGCACCTCGCAATGGAATTGTCAGTTGGATTTATGATGACAAAGTTCGTTTTGCCGTCATCGGCACTCCTCTGATGGATGTTGCAATCCCTCAGAAACTGGCTTTTCAAATAGACGTGCTGGCGCGTGAAGCTATGAATATACGCACCGGTTCGGTGGTCCGCTTTTCAGACTTCCCCTCTGGCGGCGTTGTCAGAGCCATTTCACCGACCGCCCTTGCCAAAGTCTCTCCGCTTGGGCTCAGTGAACAAAGAACCCGAGTCTGGATAGAATTCTCGGGAGTACTGCCTCAAGCGGTGCCCTCCGGACTTGAGCTTGAGGCGCATATCGAGGTTGCAGCAAAGGAAAATGCACTACTCCTGCCGCGGACCGCTGTCTGGCGCGAAGGCGATTCAGCTTACGTCTATCAGGTGAGCAAACTCAGGTTGAACAAAAAAACTGTCACGACCGGAATCGAAAGTACCCGCGAGATCGAGATCCTTTCGGGGCTCGCGGACAACGACTGGATTGTCGAATTGCCAACCGAGGGGATGCACCATGGGCAAAAAATAAGCCCGCAGCCGGAGCCGCAGGCGCTGTTCAGATAATTCCTCGAAAGCTCAGCTCGCGTTTGAGCCGGATTCCTTTTGATTGGTGATTTTCGAAATCACTTTCATACAGAAAAGTGTCAGCTCAGGTGTCCGCTCACTGACCACCAGCAGCGAACCCAAGCGGTGCGCCATAACTGCTGAGAGCTCTTCCACCGGAATGTGTTTTTCGATGACGGCTTTACGGATGAGTTCATCAAACTCCTGCGAAATCCACCAGAGTTTAATACTCGCGGCGTTGAGAGTTTCCTTTTTAGGTTTGCCCTTGGCGGTGAGGTTCCGCGCTTGTGGTTTCACGTCTTGAACAGTCTTCTTGTTTTTTGCTTTTTTATCCGACGCAGCAGCTTTGCTGCGGGCTTGAGTCTGCGACGGGATTTTTTTCTTTTTTGCCGCTGGTTGAGAATTTTTGGACTTCTTGAAGGACAGGATTTCACCCATGATGAGCCTCACTGACAAATTCGGGGCGTTTCAGTGTGTCCACAGACCTCGTTTCCAACTTACCACAGAGTGGACGGCTTTTGTGATTCCATCCAAGCTTTGGCGGCCTGCTTAACGGCGGGGTTATCGGCCTCTTTTTCCAAGGTCTTAAAGAGATTTTCAAGTTCCTGTTTTGACACGCTTCCCTGCTGGGCCCAGCGCTGCCCGAGAGCCAGCCATGCCTCCTGCTCGGCACGTGCGCCGCGGGCCTGCAACCAAGGCCAGAGCAGATGCTTGTCCCGTGCAGCTGAAGGCATGGCTTGTGCGGTCTGCAGAGCCTCGGCGGCAATTTGGCTGGCACACCGTGGAGTGGCTTGCTCGGCGGCGATTTCAAGCCAGCGCGCTGTGGGCACAGCAACAACGAATGAGTCCCATTCCTTCTTGCTGAGCGATGAAGCCTCAAGAAGCAGACGGTGGCAGAATTCATCATTCTGCAGCGTCAATTCAGGCCGACTCAGCACCTCGGCACGCATGAGCCGGTTGAGCAGCGGCTTCTTTTCGGCGGGTTGTTGTAAATCCCATTGCAGCACTTTGAGCGTGGCAAGCTTTTCCCAAAATTTTGCATCATCAATGGTGCGCGCCTGCAGAGTCTCCATTTCACGGACATCGTCGATGAGTGTCGTTCTGCCGCGCCTGCGCAATTCTGCGAGGAGATCGGCGGCGGTTTTGTCGGTCGGACGTGTTGTCATTGCAAGCGTCAGACGCGTGATGCGCTGTTCAGGCGACTCATAGGAATCCGCCTTTTTGCGCTTGCGTGCTTTGCTATTCCGGTTCTTACCGGCGGAATTGTTACCGGCATCGGCAATCGGCTGGATCTTTTGAATAGTCTCGATGGAAGAGAACAATGCCGCACAGCGCATGAGCCTTTCCTGTTCTTCCTTCGTCCATTTCAGTGTCTCAAGAAATTTGCCACTGACCGTTTTCAACATTGCAATCTTCTGCTCGTTGGCCTTGAAAAAACTGAGTGCTGACTCGCATTCCTTGAATGCGAGGTGATAAGGTCCAAGTGCGGCTTCAAGCGCCTGCTTGCGCTTTTCGAAAAAGCGCAAATACGCCGACTGTGGAAATTTCTGCCTGAATTCCTCTATCATCTCCAATTGAAGTGCAGCATCCTGCGGTAGGCTTTTCATCGAACGATCAGACATCTTGGCTGCGTCGTCGACCAGACCGTTGATGTGGCATGCTCTGACTTGTTCGACTTCGGCAAGCTCAAATTTCGGGAACAAATTTTTCAGTTCTGTGTATTCAAGGTGTCGGGCGCGCGCTCCCGTGTAGGGCGCCGTAATGCAAAAAATACGCCGACGCGCCGACAGTCCCGCCGGATGCAGAGGCTGATTGCGGAGCAACTCTTCGTACATCGGCAGGGCCTTGTCGCTGCCTTTTTCCAGTTGGGTAATTTCGGCAAGGCGCAATCGCGCCCATGGTCCGAACGTCTTGTCGCCGGCAGACAGAAGAAACTTTTCAAAGGCCGCGCGTGCAATCTTGTAATCTGCTGTCCAGAATGCATTTTCAGCACCACCGAGCAGGAAATACGGATTTTGCTGATACCATTCGACATCAGCAAACGCTTCCGCAAATGCATAAAAGCGGCGTGCGTAGTTCGGATAACCGAGGTCGCTGTAAATATCTCCGGCAAGCGAAAATCCGAGCGTCTTAAAACCGTGCACGCGGGAATTCAAAATCACCTTGGCTGTCTCACGCAGCGCAATCAATGGATCCTCAGCAAGAAACTGAGCCTTGGCACGAAGAATCCGCATGATCACCTGAAGCTGGTGCGGTGTCTGCGGGCGCATCAGCATCGGATGCGTGGCAGCCACTCCAGTGGGAGTGGTGAAGAGTAGATTGCGGTCATCACTTGAAGTGAACTTTTTGTCGAGCAGAGCATAGATCTCTTCAAATTTCTGGCTGGCATCATAGACACGCGTCCAGTTGTTCGATTTGACTGCAAGCGATGCAATATTGAAAACCACTGGCAGCGCAAGACTTCTCACAAAGAGCTGCAAATCCATGGAGCGCGGCTTGATGCGCGGCTGCTTGAGCTTGGGCGGATACACTCCGGAATTGCTGAACAGTGCAGGCTCGGCCAGTGCGGCCATAAACAAGTCGACGTCGACCTTATTTCCGCCTTTGACGTCCATGAACACTTTAACTTCCGTGTGTCCCAGGGAATCCCACAGAGAGCCCAGCGACGGAGAGAAATAATCCATCGGTTTTTCTGCTTCGGCTGCTAACTGCAAATCAAGAAAACCATTCAAGATGGCGATAGCGGTGCGTTCGAGACTGCCACGCGGAACCTTCTTTTTGTCACTGTGAAGTTGTTTGCGGAGCTTTTCCGCCTCAGCCGTACGACCGAGAGTCCAAAGCCGCACGACCTCGTTCATAGTGCGGATGTAGTCGCTTTCGCCGTTTAAAAAGGGAACTGCACTCAAGCGCAGCATCGGCGCTTCCACCTTGAGCTCAGGACGGTTGAAGTGGCGTGTCGGGCCGAGCTCCAAAGATCTGCTTCCCTCTTTTTCGGGAGTCCACCAGACGGGCGGCGATGTTGCAGGGTCCTTCATTGTCAACACGGCTGGCAGCCCGAAAGTGTCGTCGATACGCTTTCGCAATGCCTGATCAGCATATTCAGGAATAGACCGAAATGTGGGAAGGTCGTCTGCCTTCAGCAAGGTGAGGCGAAGCCAGTCGCGCGCAAGAAGCGCATCGGAATAGGACGGCTTTTTAATATTCAAATCATCAGGGCGGGGAGCGACGGTGGGTTCCGGCTCGGGAGTCGGAGTCGGTTCGGCAGGTTTGTCTGCCGCTAATACGGAAACGACAAAGCCCGCCGCCACCCAAGTGACGGCGAGCTTGAGTTGGAATCGGATTATTTTCTGCGAGCGCTGCGTGATGCCCACTTCAGTTGCCCGTCACATTGATTTCTGGAGGCCGTAACACTCCAGCCCTGCAAAGTTCCGACATCGCGAGCTGCGACGTCCTTCACCTTGAGTTTCCAGTTTCCATCAAGTTTCTCTACTCTCGAGTCTACCTGAATTGTTTCGTGAATGCCTGTGTCAAGACGGCCATCAGTTTTGCTCGTGCGGCGACCCTTGAGCGAATTCGCGTTTGGATAAACGCGATATTCCTTGCCCTCGGGCGAGAACACGCTGATGCGGAGGTCGCGCACATAGGGGTGTTCAATGTCCAAGCGGACCGACAATCCCGAGGCCGAGCCTTGATTGCTGCTGACAAAGGACGACTCGATGCCGACGGCATCGTTATCCGGAATGTTGATCTGTGTTTCGACAGTTCCGAGCTGCTCAGTCACGAGGCGGCCCATCTGAACTTCACGCAGCAGCTCAACTCCACCCTGATCACTCTTGGCCTTCAGGCTGAGCGGAAGTTTTTCGCCGCACTGTGCACTTGAAGAAACCTTGAAGACAAAAGGTGAACGCGCTTCGCTCTGTTCACCTGTACTCATGTCGCTGAACTGAGCTTTGTTTTCAACAACGGTGATTTTTTCGGTCGTCGAGCTCAGAACAGCTTCGATGTTGGTGGTCGGGTTGACCGCCTTGTTGGTCAGCTTGAAAAATGCTTCCACCGTTTCGCCGGGCTCGACGAAACCGTTGTTGTTTCCGCTTTGCTCCTGATAGCGCACATCGGAATACTGGATTGCAAGGAACTCGAGCTGTGGCTTGAACCAGCAGAGCGGACGCACGCCGCCGGCGTATCCGGCTGCAGTCATGCACGACGATGCCGATGCTGTAAGTTCGCTGTCTTTGCTTGTCTGGCCACCGGCTGTGTTGCGTCCAGGGATGACATTCTTATCAAAACCGACTTGGCAAAGTGCACCGCTGAAGTAGGTGTCCAAACGGCATTGAGCATCGGGGTGCGCCGTGTAGGTGGACGAAACCTTGCGAGGATCTGGAGTGTCGAAACGCGGCAGGTTGGAGCCGCCTCTCAGTGCACCCAGCAGAGTTGCGAGGCTGTGACCCGCAGCTGCCGTGCGGTAGCACAAATCTTGGTCTTCTGTTTTGTTCCACGCAGCGTCACACTTTTTCTTCTCGAATTCACCAACGAGGCCGCGGAAGCGTGCATTTTCGTTTGTCTGGTTGCGCCAGATCTCACGAGCGCACGACTGCGTCGCAAAATAGTCTGACTGGCCTTCTGAGGCGGCCCAGTCTCTGTCGCCATAGAAGGGGAAACCACCCAAGTGGTGACCAAGCTCGTGACAGACGACCATTGCAAAGCCATCGGCAGTCACTTCAGCACGGCGAGCAAGACCGCCGTACATGTTGATGATCCAAGTGTTGCCCATTTGCTGTGCGCTGGCATTGACTGTTGGATCTGTCCAAAGGTTGTTGGATTTGAGAGTCGCGCCCTTCGCAGCAACAATGGGCTTGTAGTAGTTGATGATGGTGTTGACGATCGTGTTGAATTCCTGCTCGGTCATATTGGCAAGCGAATGAATGTTGTCTTGCAGGTGAAGATTGTTGGGAGGAAGAATGGAAGCTTCTGCGTTGCGGACAAACAACGAACCCGCAATCAAGCAAGCGGAAACTCCGCCACGCCACCACAATGAATTCCGCTCACCCTTCAACCGAGCCTTGTTCGCTGCCACCATTTTTGATTTCCTCCTTGGACGCTTTTGCGCCTCCAAGGATCATATGCTGGACGGGCGGCCGAACAGGTGTGACGTTTCCGTCACACCTATCTGAAGTTTGACGACGTGCTAGCTCTTTGACATGACCAACGCCGCTCGTGATTCGACGAGTGCCTGCGACGGTAGCATTGAGTGCTTAATTTCATTGCACCTCTTAACGATGTCCTCGGGTGAATCACGCACCACGACGCGTGCGCCACCCAGAAAAGTAATGGCTGTATCCGGCAATTGTTCAATCCACTGAATATTCAATTCATTGATGAACAATTTGGACCCATCAAGCTTTGTAACTTCAATCATCTGCTCGCTCCTGTTGTGACGCATTCACGGATGCAATCGCGCTAACTTAGCTGCGCATGTTCACAAACTGCAGTGGAATCTTGAGCTGCCCCTGCTGGGCTTTCAGCAAAGTTATCACTTCCTGCAAATCATCGATCTTCTTGCCGGTGACACGAACTTGTTTGTCTTGAATCTGCGCCTCGACTTTCAGTTTTGAATCTTTGATGGCTTTGACAATCTGCTTTGCCTTTTCCTGCTCAAGCCCCTGCTTCACTTTGAGAGTCTGCTTGAGCATCATGCCCCCTGCAGGTTCTTTTTTGCCAATCTCTATAGCACCGAGCTCAATTCCACGCTTGATCAATTTTGAATTAAGAATGTCGACCATGCTATCGAGACGACTCTCCGCATCGGCATTGAGTTTGATCTCGGTTGATTTGCTGTCAAAGCTCAAATCAAACTTTGTTCCCTTGAAATCATAGCGTGCTTGTATTTCTTTTTGTGCCTGATTGACTGCGTTGTCGACTTCCTGAACATTAACTTCCGAGACAACGTCGAAGCTTGGCATAGACACCCCTCTGACTGACCGACGATTCGACGCAAACTTTCATCACAAAGGAACTGCGCTTCGCTATGGTTCAAAACGACGGCTCAACGCAGGGCGCCGATGGTACAATCAGACGTTATACTCTGTTATCGGTATTTCTGACAATATTGCTCGACCTCGTCGGCTTCGGAATGTTCATTCCGATTCTTCCTTCCATCGCGCGCAGCTTGAATGCTTCAAATGCTGAAGCAGCCTATCTGTCGACCTACTTCTCGGTCGGAACATTGCTGTCGGTTATGGTACTCGGAAGAATTTCCGACCGCATCGGACGCAAGAAGATTTTACTTGGCACCATCCTCCTCTCGATGATCGCACAGGGCGCAACAGGTTTTGCGGTGCAATTTGAAAGTTATGCGATGCTGGCTTTCATCAGGTTTTGCGCAGGTATCGCTGCCGGAAATATTTCTGTCGCACAGGCTGCCATCGCCGACATCACCCCTGCCCACGAACGCGCCCGTTCGATGGTCGTCATTGGAATTGCGTTTGGTGCCGGCTTCGCGCTCGGCCCCGCAATTGGTGCGTTGATCACCACACTGAGTCCCGACAACTCTCTCATGCCGATTGCCATGACTGCAGTTGGCCTCAACCTCATCAACCTCATTTTGGTCTTTTTACGCTTTAAGGAGACACACCACCGCTTTGCGCCGCCCGAACTTTCGCCCATTATTGCTGCAGCTCGCGCCGGGACGGAGAGTGCAGGACAAGCCCGCTCCGGCCTCATCCAAGACACACGACAGCTTCTCGCCCGCCCGTTCTTCAAAACAACTCTGCTCATGCAGTTCATACAGGTGTTTGGATTTGTCGGAGTGGAAACCATTCTGCCGCTGGTCCTGACAGACGCGTACGTCATGGACCAGAATTCCGTTTACCGCGCGTTCCTTTTTCTTGGCGCGGCTGTGCTTCTCATCAATGGTGGGGTCTCGAGGAAAGTTCTTGCACGTGCGGGCGAGGCTCGGACCCTCAATGCCGGACAGCTGTTCATGACGTTGGGAATATTTCTGATTGCTTTTTTTCCTCCTAATGTGAGCGGACTTTACGGAGCCCTTGCGATGCTCTCGCTCGGCACTTCACTTGCCAACCCCGCACTGAGCGGACTTGTCAGCCGGTTGAGCCCACACGACAGACAGGGCTTAGCCCTTGGGACGGCACAAAGTCTTTCGGCAGGAGCAAGAATATTGGGTCCCGCCTTCATGGGCATGCTCTACGATACGCTCAATGGAGCACCGTCCCTGTATATATCTAGTGGACTCTTGCTCGTTGTGACGCTCATCGGTATGGCAGGTCTTCGCGGTCTGACGACCCGAACGACGATTTCGGTGCATGGCTAAATAGGGAGAACACGCGTGAATTGGAAACTTCCACTCAATCAGGTTGGCAGCGGCTGCACTTTTGTTGTCGGACCATTCCAGGATAAAACCAAGTTCCGCTCGACCCGCCTCAATCTGGCACAACATGCGTGGCTGCAGGACATTATCACGGAACTGAATTGTTCGGCTGATGATGAAAATGGCAATTTTTCGTTGGCTGTGGATGTTGAAAAACAGGGTGAAACATACCGAGTCGGTGCTCATTTACGGATGGTCCCACAGCTCGAATGCGTGCGCAGTCTTACACCGTTCCGCACCGCCATCGACTCAGAAAACGAAGCACTCTACATGCGCGGACTTGGCACACCCAGCGGTGGTGAACATGAACTGTCGGAAAGTGAAATGGAGTCCTATGAACATGATGGTCAGGGACTCATGTTGTCAGAATTTGTCACAGACGTGGTCTTTACCAGCCTGCCCGACTTCCCGCTCTGCCGCTCAGATTGCCGAGGCCTGTGCGCCAACTGCGGTTGCAACCTGAACGATGCAAAAAGCTGTGGCAACAAAGACGAGTCCGCAGATTCCGACTTCAGTTGCCCACACGCTCAATATTTTCAGTAACTATTTTGTTCACTGGCTGATGAACAACGAACGCCAGACAACCGCCGCCATGACCACGGCAATCAAAGTGGACAGAGCGAGAACAACTGTCGGCAAAGTCTTTATGACAACCTCACGGACGATTTGATCGCGCTGGCTCTTATATGCCGCCGAAAGTTCGCTCATGAGCGTCCCCTGTTCGTCGGCAGTTGCAAGTGAATCGAGCAGGCGCTGGTGTGCCTTCTTGTACATCGCAGCCCAAGATGCACCCTCTTCGAACAACGTGGCAGGATCTGTTTGCGAAAAAACGTGCCTGCACATCAGTACATCGCGGGTAAAATCGTCCGTTTCGGAGCAAAGAGTTCTGCTAAAGGAACGGAAGCCGAGCCACAAGCCAAAACGAGCTCGCACTTGAGCAATACCGACCGACGAACTGAGCTCGTCACGAACTGCGACTGCAAATGATTGGACTAGTTTTTCAGGATTTTCCGTTAAGCCGGAAAGACAGTTGAGTCTTGCCAGAAGTATTACGAGAACAGGATCCAAGTTACGTCGGCTGCTCTCCGAAGCAAGAGCACCATCGCGGACGACTTCGCCCGCTGTCATCTCAGGTGAAAAAAGTGTCACCCGTGCCTCCGTTTGTGATCGGATTACATCAGCTCCATTTCACTGAAACTGGCGAAACCGCCAAACTCGGGCATGTACTCAACGTCATTCTTTGGAATGAGAACCTGACGCTCTCCCGTTCCACCACGCTGGTAAGCCGCAAATCGTGGGCATGCTTTAAATGCTGCGTCCTCGAAGGGCGCATATGTGCATGCAGCTCCACAAGCAGACTTCACACCGCACACATCACTCAAAACCAATTGGCCTTGAGCGTCTACCATGCCCTGTTTGACATGATATGGACAACGCTGTGCTTTCATCGCCTATCCTCCTTGATGGCAAAGTGGGCACCTGAGCAGTTTCCTACTGCTGGTAAAACAAACAATTTTTTGGATTTACGCCTGCAGTAAAACACGACCTCCAAAGTGTGTCAACCCGCCGGCCAGTCAAGCCTCTGCTCGCAGTCAAATCACCGACAATCTTCGAAGCTCACTTTCGTTTGTCTTAACTGCGTGAATTGCAAATTCCGATCATGTTTAGAAAATTTTTCGATCATTTTTTGTGACACTCGTGATGCACGCAGAAATTTGTCATCGCATCGGGTGAATTCCAAAACAGCATCCAAACTGTTTCTTCCCGATCCTTCTTTGCACTTCCCGAAAGGAAACATGCTCAATCAAAATTTCTCGCAAACCCCAAACCACAACGCCACACTGCTCTGGTTTGTTCAAAACAATTTCACCAGCCGCGAATTGCGGCTCTTCAGACACATTCACATGAAGTGCGGTGTTCTGAATCAAGAACTGGATGGCTCTGTGACGGAGCTGGAAAGAGCAATCTGCGATTGCCTGACAGACGAGCGTCGCAGCGCCATAAAAAAAGACATCCGCCGCCTGGCATCTGAGACTCCACAATCCGGACTACTCAGCTGCCAGCAGCTTGCTGAATTCACGGCCCGGCCGCTACCCGCGGACTTTCCACTGGCCATGCGTTTTCTCGGCGAGCCGAATGTTCTCAGGCAAAAACGCGTGGCCATTGTCGGCTCAAGACAACCCACTTTTTATGGGCGCGAACAGGCCGCGCGCTTCGCACGAACGCTCGCTGAAAATGGCGTCTGTGTCGTTTCGGGCGCAGCCATCGGTATAGATACTGTGGCAAACCTCATGGCGCATGCCTATGGAGCGAGTGTGGCTGTGCTTGGCTCAGGGCTTGCGATGCCCTACCCGCGTTCAAACCTCTCATTGCTCAGTGCGATGAGTCGTTCTGGCCGAGGGCTGATTCTCAGCGAATTTCCCGACCAGCAACGCGCAGAAAAGTGGAATTTTCCCCGCAGAAACAGGATTATCGCCGGACTATGTGACTTTTTACTGGTTGTTGAGGCGGGGCTTGCCAGCGGTACTCTAATTACTGCGCATCTGGCTGCCGACCTGGGCGTCGAAGTCGGGGCGCTCCCCGGACCTGTCCACAGCCCGACGAGCCAGGGAAGTAACCTCCTGATAAAAGAGGGGGCTTTTTGCATCGAGAGGCCCGAGGAAATCCTTGAAAGATTCGTCATTCTGGGTCATCAGGAGAGCGGTCATCAGGAGACCGCTGCACATGATGAATTTCGAAGACAACCCGTTTCTCCGCCGCTTTTCTGATCCGCTGAGCATCCGCTCGCTGCAGGTCAAAAATCGCGTTTTCCTCGCCCCGCTCGCCGGCGTTTCAGACATCCCGTTCCGCCGCGTCTGCCAAGAGCAGGGAGCCGGTCTCACGTATGTGGAAATGCTCTCGTCAACAGCAATCCGTTACAAAAATCGCCGGACCTTTGAAATGATGGCCCGTCACGCATCCGAGACGGTGCTCGGTGTTCAGGTGACGGGTCCAAATGCTGAAGACGTCGCCACAGCGATTGAAATTCTCGACTCCTGCGGTTTCGACACCATCGACATCAACATGGGCTGTCCAGTAAAAAAGGTCACCGGTGCAGGCTGCGGCAGTGCCATCCTTAAGGACCCTGCCCGTGTCCAGAAGACCGTCGAGCTCGCACGTGCGGCCACGGGCAAACCGCTCAGTGCAAAAATCCGTCTTGGCTACACGCGCGACGCGGTCAACGTAAACGATACAACCACACGCATTGCGTTGTCGGCAGCGGACATGGTGACCATTCACGGCAGAACGCGCTCGGAATCATATTCAACCGCCGTTGACTGCGCGGGCATTCGCAGTGGAGTTCAGTCAGCAATTTCAGCCGCCCTGCTCGCTGAACGCGAAGCTCCGGTGACTGTCGGCAACGGAGACATCTTCGACTTTGCCTCGGCACAGCAGATGCTGCGCGAAACCGGCTGCGACGCCGTCATGGTGAGCCGCGGCGCGCTCGGAAATCCATGGATATTCCGAGAAATACTTGACGAGAAGCCCTATCATCCGAGCTTCGCAGAGTGGCTGGATGTCGTGATGGATCATATTGACTACCATCAGGAACACTATGGAAATACCACCACTGCGGCTGTCCTGATGCGCAAACATCTGCTCTGGTACGCGAAGGGATTCCCCGCAATCAAGGGACTGCGCGACTTCCTCAACCGGGTTGACACGCTCGACTCTGCGCGCGAGATTCTCAGGAATTTCGCAGCAACCATTCCCGCGGCAACGCCGCGCTTTATTTGGTGCGAAAGTGAATCAGCAGGGCAAAAGCACATGTACGACCCGAAATATGAAATGGACCGCCAGCTGGATCGCGGCGTCGGCAACGAAGGACTCACACAAATCGAAGAAGGAATTTGAACATGAACGACCACAATAAACATTCACACAACCAGCATGGCCACGAGCACTCACACCATGATTGCTGCGGGCATGAGAAGCACACACACGCTGAGCAGCACGATCACAGCCACCACCACACCGGTGGCACTGACGCGCACAAACACGGACACGACTGCAGCGACCATGAACATGACCACAAACATGAGCATAATCACGCCCACCAGCACGACCATGCACACCACCACGGTCATGATTGCTGCGATCACGACCATGCACACGGTCATCATCATCTGAGTTCCGAAGAATGCTCATCGCTTTTCAGTCAGGCTCAGGAAAGTGACGATCCGACAGAGGCGCTCGACCTTCTGCTGATTGCAGGCGAAGGCTTTGCGCATCTTGGTGATGCTGTGGGAACTGCCGCAGTCAACGGACTCCTTGCAAAAAAAATCCCGACCCTGCAGCCATTGTCCAAGCTAAAGACAGCGCAAGTCGCAGCACTCAAAGCGCTTGAACTCGCGCTCAACAAGGAATCAGAAAAAGCCAAGTCCGCACTGACCCAGAGTGTCAGCGATCTGGAGGACTTCAGCGGCGAAGATCGCGAAGAAGTTGAACCGCTTCTCGCAGACGTGCGCAAGCAGCTGGCAGGCATCAGAACAGGCGGCTTGAAGTCGCTGCTGAGTAAATTTAAATTCTGAATCTCCAGACAGAGCCCCCTCTGTCTGCAGCAGGCAAAGTTGAAATAAGGAGTTTTTCAACGTGACAGCCGATTTGTGGCCGGTTCTTCAATCGAACCTCTTTTCGCCGGTCGTCCTCTGCTTTTTTCTGGGTTGTCTTGCAACGTTTGTAAAAAGCGATCTGCGCATTCCTGAACCCATTTATTCCATTTTGACCATTTACCTCCTCTTTGCACTTGGCCTGAAGGGTGGCGTGGAGTTGTCGAACTCCTCGCTGGGTGAAATCTGGAAACCCAGCTTGGCGACGCTGGTGATTGGTTCAATCACTCCACTGATTGCATACGCTGTGGCCCGTTTTATTGGCCGCTTGAGCGTCGAAGACTCCGCCGCACTGGGAGCTCACTACGGTTCAGTTTCAGTTGTAACCTTCATCGCGATTCAATCGTTTTTACGGACATTGGAAATCGGCTTCGAGGGATTCCTCTCGGTACAAGTTGTTCTTCTTGAGGTACCGGCAATTTTCATAAGCCTGCTGCTCGCGCAACTGGCCAAAAATCAAAATTCGGACTGGACCTCGATCCGTGGTGCGATGCACGAAATTTTATCAGGTCGCAGCATTCTTCTGCTGCTCGGCGGGCTGATGATTGGTGCTCTCAGCGGGCCCTCCGGCTACGCGCGCGTGGAGCCCTTCTTCGGTGGACCCTTTCAAGGTGTTGTCGCGCTCTTTTTGCTCGAGATGGGCATTGTCGCATCGCGTAGATTTCGTGATCTAAAGAGTGTGGGCGGCTTTGTCATCCTGTTTGGAACTCTCATCCCGATTTTGAATTCACTGATTGGAATACTTCTTGGACACTGGGCGGGCCTCAGTTTGGGCGGCACTGTCATTATGGGCGTTCTGGCGGCAAGCGCCTCCTACATCGCCGCGCCGGCAGCCGTGCGTTTGGCGTTGCCGGAGGCAAACCCGGGCATCTACCTGACCTCCGCCCTGACAATCACTTTCCCGTTCAATCTCGTTGTCGGAATTCCGCTCTACTTTAAGTTTGCACAGATGCTGAAGGAGGTTCTGCAATGAATCCGACGCTGACTCCCATGAAACTTGTCTCCATGACATGCGAGCATTCTGTTGCCCAGCGGGCGCTCGCCCTTCTGCACAAGCTCGGCGTCAAGAGTGTCAGAACAAGCTCCATCCGGCTTGAAGAATTCAACCACGGTGCGAGCGTCGACCTGCATGAATCGCAGGTCAAACTTGAATTTTTAATCTATCCTGAAAAGGTCGAAGGGCTGATTGCCGAACTTTCCAAACAATTTTTGTCAAGATTTGATGTCGGTTTTTATGTCACCGACGCAGCCGTTTTGCGGCCGGAAATCTTCTGCGGATGATATTCCGGTGAAACTATGGGATGCTGGCGGACAAACAAGTCCATCCACCGGCATAAAGACTTCTTCACGGGGTGCATCCCATGATTCGCAAAACTGTCATCATCACAAGCATGACGGCTTTTCTAATGTCCGGCTGCAACCTTTGGAAACAAACCGACGCGCAAGCGCAGATCGCCGCCAGTTCCGCATTCGACTGGGGACAGTACATCATGAGCGTCATACCGGTGAATATTTCGCCGGAAGCATCGGCGGATGCCGATCCGCACATCTGCGTGTACGAGGTCAACTGGGATCACAGCTGGACCGACAATCCGAAAATGTGGCACGCCATCTACGCCCGCCACATCAATGCGCTGTCGTTCGATAATTCATACGTCAAAAACCAAGCTGAAAAAGGATCTGGATTCCCCCAATTGCTGAAGTCCGTCATCACCTACTTTCACGTCGCCTGCGGGGCCAGCGGGCTCAATCAACTGTGCGCAAAACCTGGCAAAAACGAAAACGGGATGATCAGCGAGGTCAGCGAGCTTCTCGACGAGGCCTACGAGAAAGAAAGAAACAAACGCAAAGCCAAATTAGCGCTCGCCACCGACGCAGCAGACATTCAGGTGCAAAGATCGGCAGACTACCTTTTGCTGATCAACAGAATTAAACAACTCCCCGCCAATACAAAAACCGGAAAATCATGTCTCGAACATCCGTTCAGTGCTGAAAAAGAGATTGCTCGCATGCGCGAGATCAGCCGACATTTCAGGCCACGCACAAAACCAAAATGAATTTTTCGCAACGCGCGAGTATTTTCTTTTCAAGGAGAATGTGGATGTCTCTCACACACGCCATACACATGACAATTTTTCTATCTCTGCTGCAGATCACCTCGGGATGCCAAAAGCGCAAGTACAACAGTGGAATCAAAGAGGCGATGGGAGACTTCAACTCACCCGAGAGCCTAGGACTCTCGAACGATGCGATGAACTGGCAACAAATCAAATCCCAGACAAAAGGCGAGCGCGCGCAGGCATGGTCCGACACATGGTGGCCGCATACTGCCAAGGGAATCGCCGACAGATACATTCTCCGCAAAGCAAAGAAGAACAGTGAAAATCTAAACGGCAGAAATATTTTACTTGGCAACTTCGTTGAACAGTACCGCCGCACAGTTGAGAAAAACGATGCAAAAGAAATGGCTTTGCTTTCTCCAGCTGAAAAATATGATTACCTGACCACTGCAAAGCCCCTGCCAGCTGACTTGAGCAAAAAGCTATCGGCTCATGCACAGAAATACACAGCATCAAATGCTGAGAAAGTGCTTCTCAGTCTTGAAGACAAACTCGAACGCCTTGGCGAGTACGACGACACCTACAAAGCCCTCAATCAGGAGTATGCGAAAGAGGCGAATGCCAACGCCGCAAATTTCAGGCCACTGCTGAGCGAAGGAACCGAGATCAACACCTCACTGAAGACCTATATGCCGGTGACCGCACACGACTGGGGTTTGTGGCTCGATACTTTTTCTTGGGCACACGACGAAGAATGGGCATGGATGGGAATTTGTAATGGCTGGTCGCCGGCGGCGCTGCGCGAGGAAAAACCACGTCATGCGGTCATGGTTACCCGCGGCAAGCGCAAAGTCCTGCTGACCGAGGGAGACATCCGCGGGCTGCTCAGCTGGGTGTGGGGCTGGCAATTTCCGAGCCAGACACTTGGTGCCGGAATCCGCTGCGATGCGAATCAGTCAAAGACCATCGTCAAGGACAAGCGGATCATCGACGGCCGACTCTGCGAGGGCAATGGCTCACGCGTCGGCCGATGCGTCGCGGCAAACACTATCTACATAGGTGCGGACAACCCCTTCGCGAGCATTCCCAATCGGGTTGTGCGTTTCGGCTTTGATCCCGCAAACAGAGACACGCACGAGGCAGTCCTCAAAGCGCAACTCGGCAATGCCTATTATGAAGCAGAGGTCAAAGATCTCAGTAGTGGCCAGAAAAAGAAGCTGCTCATTCAGCTAACGCAGGCCTGCCGTGACATGAACGCTGGATTGTTTCATGCGGCGCTTGTTGATCTGGTGGCCCGCCGCAAGACAGGATTCGTCGTCGATGCGGACCGCTACACACAAGTCTGGAATCAACCTGTCTATGCCTACGAAATGACTTATCTGCCCATCCTCAGGCGCGACGGCTCCACTGCAGCCGCCGGTGAACCAGTCGCAGTCGGCGAAATCAAAAATGACCCCTACTCAGCGTTCCGCTCGGCTCAGGCCAGCAAGATAGTGCAGGTCCGCACAAAGGTAATTTATGCTGCCGAAAACGGCCCGTTCGTCACATACGGCAACGACGGTAAAAAAGAGATTCATGAAGAGATGCTCGTCGATTACACGATAGAAATCGATCAAAACGGAAAAATCGTCGGCGGCGAGTGGGGACTTCTGCCCGACACTCCGTTGGTCAGGCCACTGCGCGCGAGCAATGCCAGCGCACCCGTGGCGCCGGACTTCATCTGGAATTACCCCGACGAATCAACACCAACTGACGGACTGATCAATTACAAAACGCTAAAGCAGATTCATGATTGCTCAATCCGTAAACCAGCAACTGGCCGATTTGATCTGTCGCCCTACGTGAGCGAGCCGATACCATACGCAGAATGTGTGTTGACGGAATAATGCCTTCTGCTCGCAGTTTTCATGACGCAACGCCTGCTCACGGAAGCTTCGCACAAAATCGTGCGGGAAAATTATTTCCCGCTAATCTCGACTTTCTTTCCGGCTTCTATCTTGGTGCTTGGCAGATCAACAACCCTGGTGTCTCGGGTGATATTTACAACCTGATACTCTCCTGCACGCAGTGCGGCTATGACTGCCAAGCCCTGCTTTGAGACGATCTGCGACTTGTAACCCTGCCCCGTGCACGCATCGGCTGTCGGTTCCGGCCTTGCCACACCTGAAAAAACACAGACAAGTGAATCTGCCTCGAGATCCCTGAATGCGACTGACCCGGCGTCATCAACGGGCAGGAACGAGTGCTTTTGCTGTATTACGAAAGTGACATCCTGTGGAAGGTTCAGAGCCAAACGCTGCTCACTGGTGACAGGTTTGAGAGTTTTTCTGAGTTCGATATCCACCAAGATGTCTTTGGCTGAGCCCGACTTGCTCAATCCGTCGAAAACGAGGGAGCGTGTGAGTTCTCCCTTGTCATTCAAAACAACCGCTTTGACGGGCTGAGATTGCGAGCCGAGCAACAGCTGCAAATATGCAGCCTTCTCATTCAGAGTGACTTCAACCCTCTGCACCTGCAAATTTTCATCGACCACGTCATCGAGCGTGAAGGCGACAAAGGTGTCTTCGTACGAGGGGTTACTGGAACTGAGCAAAATCACATTTTGTTGCTGATAAGACTTTTCAAAGGTTTTGCTGCCCTGAACAACGCTGACTGAATCAATCGCGGCGGAAACCGCGCCCACGTTAGTGTATGATGTCGGCGAGACGTAGATGCGAAACGGTTTGCCCCCCTTGGAATCGGGATTTCCTGCTTCAACCCCACACCCCCCGACTGTCATGACAGCCAGAGCAAGAGCGAATGGACGCAGGGGTTCTGTCCAAAACCAGGTCTTCGTCATCGTATTCCTCATTTGCTCAACGGAAAAAGTTGGATGTTGACTTGCATAACCTTGCCATCTCCCTCGGCTTGCGACGACAAAGACAGCAGATGTTTCCTGAGTTGCTCAATTTCCTTTTTTATTGACTCAATCTGGTCGGGGTTTACGGAAATTGTCACCGACGAGACATCCCGCTCCGCGGGCGGACTCGTAATGAGTGAATCTTTGGCGAGATTCAACATTTCTTGGTGATAACGCACAATCGCAAGTCCCGGAACCGCACTGCCCAGACTGAAATCCTTCTTAACCTTAATGTATTTTATCTCTTCGGAACCGTCCTCTTTGCGTGCCTCAACAAGTCCGAGACTCTCAAGAAAAACGAGACTTTTTTCGACTGCTGATTCCTTCACATCCGGCATAATCGTCCGGTAAACCTGCGCGAATGTCTGAGGTTCGAGCATGGACAGCACCTCAAACACGACAGCATGGACCCATGAATTGAAGAATTCGAGTGCTCTGTTGTTGTTGCTGGATTCGCTGTGGCGCGCGCGGAGCTCAAGAAGAAGTGCAAGCAGACGATCGCGTTCCTCGCTCGTATCCGCATGCTGAATTTTTACCAGTGAAAGGAAATAGGTTTTTTCAACACGCGAAAACTTCAGCATTTCGGCAATTCTCTCACCCGCCTTTTCCGACATCTTGCGATGGCCGGAGTGCACCTGAGCCATTGTGTTGTTGTTGCCGAAGCCCAAGAGTTCTGAAAAATCTGCGATGGAAAAAGATTTCTGAACAAGACGAATCTCGTCGTAAACAGCCTTGCAGTAGCGTCCGACGTCCGAATACTCGAACAGTTCCACCTTTTTTCGAATTTTTGGAAGAACGATGTCCATTGAGTGCCTCTTGGGTATCTTATCGCAACTTTACTGTAATACTTTAGATAATAAAATCTGAAAAGATCCAGATAATTGCAAAACAGCAATAACTCGACAGCATATTTTTTTTGTAATTTTCATCAAATAAAGCTGAGAGTTACAAATTTTATTCTCATAAAAACACTATCCGATTAAAATAACACAAAAAAACTCTAAAGTTTGTTACAAAATTTACGATAAGAATCATGGCAGCAGTTGCCAACCCACAGAAAGGACCCCGCAATGAAGATTCGCATGATTGCCCTTCTTCCTTTGTCACTCGCCCTCGTTCAGCCCTTTTTGACAGCGTGCGGTACTGCAACGAACCAACCAATTATCGAGAAAAAAACAGTGTCATCGGGTGACACCGTGAGCAAGGTAACAATTGTTCAGAAGCTGCAGGCAGAAAGTCGCTTTTCGATTCTTGTCGCTGCCGTTAAAGCCGCCGGCCTTGTGGAGGTACTCTCCGGAAGCTCGCAGTTTACAGTGTTTGCACCGTCCAACAAAGCCTTTGAAGCCCTTCCGGCAGGCACGCTCGAAACACTTCTCAAGCCTGAAAACAAGGAACAACTTAAGAGCATCTTGCTTTATCATGTTGCTGCAGGAAGCTTGAAGGCTGCTGATGTCTTGGCAAAAGACAGCATCGGTACAGCACAGGGTAAACCAGTTTCAGTGGATGCCACTAACGCAAAAATCAACTCGTCGAACATCGTCAAGACCGACATTCTGGCCAGCAATGGCGTGATTCACGAGATTGATGCAGTTCTTCTACCTCCGGCTGAAGAACCAAAAGAGGAAGCTTCCAAAGATGCGCTTCCAGCAGGCAAGTCGCTGACGGCTGTGCTGGCTGCAGAACCACGCTTCTCGACTCTCGTCGCTGCTGTCACGGCGGCAGGTTTGGCTGAGACACTTTCCGGCTCCTCGAACTTCACAGTGTTTGCTCCGTCAAACAAAGCTTTCGAGGCGCTTCCAGCGGGCACCGTTGAGTCTTTGTTGAAGCCCGAGAACAAGGAAAAGCTCAAGAGCATCCTGCTGTATCATGTGGCTGCGGGAAGCTTGAAGGCAGCTGATGTTCTTGCAAAGAGCAGCATTCCGACCGTGCAGGGTATGCCAATCTCGATTAACGCAGCGGGTTTGAAAATCAACGCCTCAGGTATCGTTAAAACCGACATTTTGGCGAGCAATGGTGTGATTCACGAGATTGATGCAGTTCTTTTGCCCCCCGCTGACGCAGCAAAGCAAATGGCATCTGCCCCACATTGCAAGTGATTGCTGCGGAGCGATTTGAGGTGGTCAGTTCAGGGTCGCTGCTCTGACCGCATCGAGATTGGGATCTATTTCGCACACCAACTGAGATGTACTCTGCGGATGCGAAAAGATCACTTCAGAATCCTTCAGCACATTGCCTGTTAGCACAGCGACCACACTCTCGCGCGCGCAGATGACCCCCTGCGCGCGCAGTGTTTTAATGCCGGCCAGAGTGCATGCACTCGCTGGCTCGCACCCCAGACCGCTGCGATCAATCTGCTGCTTGGCAGCGAGAATTTCTTCATCACTCACCTGCATGACCAAACCGTTTGTTTGCTCGATGACGCGCACTGCTTTGAGATAGTTGACAGGATTTCCAATGCGGATGGCGGTTGCTATGGTTTCGGCCCTGACGCTCTCAAAAGTTCTGAACTGTTTTTGAAAACTGAGAACGAATGGATTCGCTCCTGCAGCCTGCACCGACACAATGCGCGGAAGTTTGTCTATCCATCCCCACGCGAGTGCTTCTTGAAGCGCCTTTCCAAACGCCGATGTGTTGCCAAGGTTTCCTGCCGGAACAACAATCCAGTTGGGCACATTCCATTGCCGCTGCGCGAGCATTTCCCAAATAATCGTTTTCTGACCTTCGAGTCGGTATGGGTTGAGCGAGTTGACCAAGTAAAATCCGAGCTCGTGCGCAGATTGCTCGACGAGGTTCATAGCGGCATCAAAATCGCCGCGGACAGCAAGACACTGCGCTCCGTAGGCGATGGCCTGGGAGAGTTTGCCCATGGCAATTTTTCCAGCGGGAAGAAAGACAACTGAAGGAATACCAGCCTGTGCGGCGTAAGCTGCGAGTGCAGCACTCGTGTTGCCCGTCGAGGCGCAGGCAATGGTCTTGGCAGAACGGGCTTTTGCAACCGACACAGCCACCGTCATGCCGCGATCTTTGAATGAGCCGGTCGGATTTTCACCTTCGTGCTTGAAAGACAAATCATCTACACCAGACCATTGGCTGAGTGACTCACGACGATAAATTCGCGTGTGTCCTTCCGGATGAGTCACGACGAAATCAGCCGGCAAAGGCAAGACAGCCTCATGAAAGCGCCACACTCCGCTGGCATGCATTCCGGCGCTTTCGCTGCTGCGCGCCGTCATTGCATCGCGATCAGCTTTATTGAAAACACGCCCGTGCCTCACCTCCAGCAATCCGCGCTGAGGACATGTGCAACGGTAATCATTCACATCCCACGGATACTTTGCGGAACATACAACGCACTCAAGTGAAATCGGCATTTGCTTCATAACAGACGCGCTCCGCTTTGGGAGATTTTTGTGACGACACCCTCGGCGTTCAAGGGTGCAAAGGCTTTCACCATCGCCGGCAACGCGCGTTGCGCATTATCAGCAGAGTCAAAGATTGCAAAAATGGTTGGTCCGGCTCCACTGATGGAGGCACCGAGAGCACCGGAGTCGAGGGCTGCCTGTTTGACGCTGGCAAAGTTGGGTATCAGGTGTGAACGCGCGGGTTCAGCGAATGTGTCGTGAAGCGAGTCTTTGATGAGTTGTGAATTTCCGCAAGAGAGGCCAACGGCCAAACCAATGCTGAAGGCCATCTGTTGCGTCCACTGTGCAGTGTTGAGGGAAGTCGGCAAAACGCCGCGCGCCTGTTTGGTGCTCAATTGCAACTGCGGCGTGACAACCACAATGTGGAAATTTCCCTGAACCGGAATTTTCTGCACAAGCGGGGGGTCGAGCCGCTGAACAAGAGTCACACCACCAAAGTAACACGGAGCGATGTTGTCGAGATGCCGGCCAGCCACCATGGATTCGCCGGCGAGCGCCGCAGAAAGAATCTCCTGATCTGTGAATGGTTGGCCACATGCGTGCGCAGCCGCCAACGCTCCACCCACGGCTGCAGCTGCGCTCGACCCCAAACCGCCGGAGACAGGCAGCCGGCGCGACACAGTCACCTGCACCCCAAAATCTTGTGTGCCTTCTTTTTCCATCAGGTAGGCCAACGCCGAACGGACGATCACATTGCGGTCGGGATCGGTCGGAATCAGTTCGGCATCACGGCCTATCACAGAAAGAATCTGCGACGGTCCCTTCACAATCTGCAGAGCAATTTCATCACCGAACGAATCGAGCGCCATGCCGAGAACATCAAACCCCGGACCGATGTTGCCGATCGTTGCCGGAACAAAAACTTTCACCGCGTTCATCTTTCAGCGTCCAAAATGAGAGACTGCAATTGAAACAACGTCATTGAGCACTCCAGCTGCCGTCACCTCGGCACCCGCTCCCGGACCTGTGACGACCAACGGATTGGAGCTGTACCGACGGGTACGGAAGACAATTTGATTGTCGGTTCCGCGCAATCCGCCGAGCGGCGACGATTGCGCAACCATTTCAAGCCCCACCGAGAGGCGATCTTTTTCAATGCGTGCAACAAACCTTGGCACAGCTGAATTTTTTCGCCCCTCTTCAACCATATCGGCAATTTCATCATCCATCGCGCGCAGCCGGTTGACGAAGACGTCGGGATTTGGATCGTATAAGTCGCTTTTGTAGAGCGGAGATATCGCAATATCTGTGAGTTCGGCTTCGCGTCCGATCGTACGCGCCAGAATCAGCGCCTTGCGTGCCACATCGAGGCCGGACAGATCATCAGCCGGATGTGGCTCGGTGTAACCCAGACGCCGGGCCTCCCCGACCGCCGTTGAGAAGCGCACACCCGCGGTGAGCTGGGTAGAAATGTAGCCGAGCGTACCCGACAAGCAGCCGAGCACACTTTCAATGGCATCACCGGCTGACTGCAGTTTTGCAATCGTGTCCAGCACGGGCAAACCCGCACCGACGGTTGCCTCATGCCGCACGGTGACCCCTTTGGCGGCCGCCAGTGAGAGCATTTGCCGGTACTGCTGCATGCCGACCGTAAGGGGCTTTTTGTTGGCGAGCACCACGTGGAAACCCTGTTCAATAAATTCCATCAGAGTGGCCCACGTGTCGTCGGCCGTCACATCGACAACAACACCCTTGGCCACCGCATGTGTGAACAAACCGCGCCGCAGCGATTGAATCGCCGAGTCGCCTTTTGGATTGACAAACTTAAGTCCCGCCTCCTTGTCGCGCAAAAGTGCATTGAGGTCGGTGTCGGTAAAACCCTCGGCATTGATGATTGCCGCCGAGCGATCCACCACAGCCAAGCAACCGGCACTCATTCCCAGTTGTGATGCGAGATAAGCCTTTTGGCTCATCACCTGCTTCAAGAATGTGCGGCCAATCTGACCGCATCCAAGCATGACGAGATCGATGTGTTTTTCGATCCGTTCAGGCAGCGGACGCAATTTCTCCAAACGGAACTCGACATGCAATTCATTGAGCGCGGCCTTGACGTCGGCATCCAAAATGACAAGTGATATGTTCAATTCCGACGAGCCTTGCGCAATTGCAAGGATGTTGATTCTTTTGCGCGAAAGGGCGCTGAAAACACGTGAGGCAATGCCCGGGGTGCCCTTCATTCCCAGACCAACGACAGCCAAAACGGCAATGTTGGCAACGCTTTTGATATCATCCACAAGGCGCGCAGAACGCTCGAATTCAAAAGCCTCATTGAGAACGCGTTGCGCTGTTGCGGCCTGTTCAGAGGGAACCACAAAACAAATACTCGATTCACTCGAAGCCTGAGTGATGACCGACACAGAAATTCCATGCGCGGCAAGCGTATTGAAAGTTTTGCCGGCAATCCCCGGCACTCCGAGCATTCCGTTGCCTGCCACCGTCAACATCGCCTGTGCAGACATTGCCGTCATGGCCTTTACCGGAAAATCGCCGGCGGGCGCAGCCGACGTCACGCGTGTTCCGGCGAATTCGGGTGATTTGCTGTTTTTGATTGTCAGCGGAATTTCATCGTCAAGTAGGGGGATAATGCTGCGCGGATGTAGAACCTTCGCACCATAGTAGGCCAGCTCCGTGGCTTCGCGGTAGTTGAGTTCGGGCACAACCCTTGCATCCGCCACAAAGCGCGGATCAGCAGTAAGAAAGCCGTCAACTTCCTTGTAGAGTGTCACATGTCGCGCACGCAGCAAGCCAGCGATCAAAGTGGCAGAGAAATCGGAACCGCCGCGGCCGAGCGTCATCAGCTCACCCTCAGGACCAGTGGCAATGTACCCCGGAACTACCACAATCTTCTTTTTGGCCAGCGCCGGAATTATCTTCTCCGCCATCGCGGAACGACACTTCTCGACGTGCGGAACGAGAGTTGAAAAGCGATTGCTGACAAACAGAATCTCGGTTGCGTCGACAAGTTCGGCCAATTGCAAACGTTCAGTAAAAGCATACGAAAAAATCAGCGCCGACATACGCTCGCCGCGCGCAACCGCAACATCGATGGTGCGGGTGGTCAGCTCGCGCAGAACTGTGAGGCTCGTGCAAATCGAGCGCAACTCTTCAAAGGATTTTTTCAGCTCGGCCAGTGCTACATTCTTGCGCCGTTCGTCCGTTATCAGCGCATGCGCAAGTTCCTCATGACGGCGAAAAAAAGAATCTGCGGCAACTTCCGCCGCAGCAGTTTCACCTTTAGCAGCATGCCTGACAGCACTGTGCAGCAGGTCGGTAATTCCGGCCATGGCGGAGACAACCACAACAACAGGAACAGACGTCTCGGCAACAATTGCCATCGCGCGCCGGACTGCCTCAGCAGAGCCCACCGATGTTCCGCCGAACTTGAAAACTTCACATTCAAACTGCGTATTCAAAGACGATTCTGTTGTTTCCATTGCAACGTCCGCCATCCATCATTCCGCTCACGATTTGCCCGAACAACCTCGTTGCAAATCAGGGAGAAGGATATATGCAAACGCCAAAGTCTCAACACGCGGCGACGTTGACGCATAATCTTACGACCGCGTTTGCTAGCATTAAAATGCTGTTCAAAAAGGAGACAATATGAAAATACTTCTCGCACTCCCTGTTCTGATTTTTGCAAACGGCTGCAGCGTAAAAGAGTCGTCAGACAGTAGCGCCGGCAGTTCAACTACAGTTCTTGAAGGCACATGGTCGACCGGTTGCGTCTCCGCGGATGGCCCATCATCAAAAAGAGTTATCACTGTAAAAGGAAACACGATAAGCCAGACCTTCAATGGTTTTTCCGATGCCTCATGTGCAAGCGACCTTGTTCAAGCTAGGCAAGAGGCAACATTCACTTTGGGTGCTGCCGCAACTGCTCCGGCGGGTGCAGCCAAGATCGACATCGCGAATAGTAAGGAATTTTTAACCCCAAAATCCGATGTCTATGTCAATTCTCTAAATACAAGTCCGGGTTTTGGAAACTACGGAAAATCCGACTGGGCATTGAATGTTGAAGTCGAAATCACCGGAAAAAAAGACGATGGTTCAGCCGAACCCGAAACAACTGAATTCAATATTTACTCAGTTTCGGGGACGACTCTTTGCCTTGGGAAAACAAGTGACACAAATGACGGCAAATCAGACGCAAAACGACCAACGACGCTTGCAACCGGAGTAGAGTGTCTGACAAAACAATAAAGACAAAAAGCCATACTGACCAACTCGATTTTGAGCATTCAAAGACGCGATACCACCCTCATTATAAAATCCTAATTTATTTATCATAATCGGCATTACTAAAGAAAAATGAAATTTATTCCGATCCGGTGTCTGCTGCTGCGATAAAATTCATTTTTGGGAGGTCACCTTGGTAAAGTCTACCTTGGTCCTGATGCAAATCGCTTTGCTTGCTGCCAGTTGTTCCAATTCGAACTACGTCGGCGATGCCAACAAAAAAACTGGCATCGGGAGCTCTCGTCCATCGGGAGAAGATGCAAAATCAAAGAGCGGTGATTCAAGACAATCACGCAAGGAAAGTTTTACGTTGTCACCCACAGCTGGAAAAGTCGACATCGTCTGGATTGTCGATCAATCCGGTTCAATGTTAGAGGAAACTGATCACGTCCAAAAAAATTTGAAGGAGTTCTTTTCACGCATCGATGCGGCAAGCGATGCACGGCTTGCGCTGATTGCAGCCAAACGTGGAATGCTCGGTCTGGACCTGGAAAGCATTGGAATATCATCCGAAAAAGTTAAACAAATCGATTACGAGGTGCAGAGTAACGACGCCCTGGAAATCGCTGTTGCAGCATTCAGCCGTCAGGATGTCACGACGATGGGCAACAGTGCGTTCGAAATTCAAGGAAGCTTGGAGGGATTCTTCAGACCATCGGTCAAGCCGGTCATTGTTGTCGTTACGGATGATGATGCGTATGGGGTTGATTCAAACAACTTCATGGAGCAGATTTCCGACCCTCAAAAGGCTCTGGGCTTCAAACCCGTGGTCTTTGCATTTGCCGGCTTGAAAGAATCGACTTTCGTCGACAGTGAAAGCACAGGGATTTGCGAAGTTTCTTCGATAGGCAGGTCATACATTGAACTAGCAAAACAATCCGAGCCAAACGGCGCCGTGTTTGATATTTGTGAAAAGGATTGGACAAAGAACTTTCAGCAATTGAGTGCAGGTGTACTTGCTACGGCCGAAAACTCGCTGAAGTTGAAAAATGCCACTGAAAAAATATTACAGGTCACTCTCAACGGGCAAAAACTCGATGCGTCGAAATACACATTTGCCAACGGCTTGGTCTCGATTCATCCATCCGCATTAGTGAGCGGTCAGGAAAACAAGATCGAAATTGAGTATTTATGAAAAATAGAGAATCTCATCATGTAGACTGAACGAGTCGGAAAAGTTTTTTTCCAAACAAGCGGCGCCCGTTGAGTTTGGATTTGTCTTCATCCCAGCTGGTGCTCTCGAAGCAATTCTGTAAGCGTTTCGCCGGGTGAAGCGTCACATCCGATGTACGTGCTATTTGTCGAGAGCCAAGCCAATTTTCAGTTCAAGTAGACCACCGGAACCAAAATACTTGAGCCCTCCATTATCGTGAAAACCGCCCCATCCTCCATTGACCGAAAGCCAATCGCACCCAATTATCAAACCCGATGAGAAGTGCCATTCATTTCCGATCGCCAAGTAGACTCCAAGACCACTTTGTTTTGATTTTTCCCAATTATAGCTCACACCGTATCCAAGACCCATCTGAGTATGAAAACTATTTCCAAGGTACCAACGTTTGAACAATCCGAAAAAGTGTGATGTCGCGAGAATTGAATGAACTTGCATATTGAAACCGTATGCTTCGTTGTCACTCCCGTATTTTCCAATTTCAAAACCAAGGCTTTCAAAGGTTTCGGATCCCTTAATCCCCAAAAAATAACTACGTTGATTTCTCAACTGTTCGGAGGTCGAATAAGAGGATTTATCATTGGCAGCTGCATATCCCTGCGGAATCAACAATCCAGTCAGAATAAGTGTTTTGGTTATTTTCCGACGTTCTGAGCTGATGCTAACAGATAAGCAATTACCTTTCATAACATTGATCACCTTTTCGCGAAGCAGACGAGGTTCTAAAAACTCTAGCTTGACATTATGAAAAAGGGAAACCCCATCAATAGATTGATCGTCGTGTTTCTTTAAAAGCAAGGCATCCACAAATGAATGAAGCTTCCAACTTGAACCTTCAGAAATCTCAATTGACGTCGTGTCTGTAGAGCGAACGGACAATGCCAATCACCCGATCGGACTCGCCGCTGCCAAAGGGTATCGCTTCGAAATCATTGTTCTCAGGAACCAGCAGTGCAGGTGGAAGAGTGTCGAACGAGATTTTGGTGTTTCCCATCAGCCGTTCGTGCGCATGACGGTAGAGCTGTGAACCACGCATGGCGAAGCGTTTGACCGTGACTTCGTGATCGCCCACGGCGGCAACGACAATGTCACCGTTGCGCGCACTGGCTGCAGACTCGATCAACAAATAATCACCGGGCAGGAAGCCGACGTTCATCATGCTGTAGCCTTCAACCGTCACTGCAAAAAGTGCGCTGCCGACAGACTTGCGCTGCACGTTCAGAAACGGAACCGTTGCAGTGGCGTGCTCGATGGCTTCATGTGGCGCGCCGGCCTGTACGAGTCCGACGACCGGAACAAACAGGCAGGCGTTCATATCTGATTCAGGTAAAGTGCGTGTGGCGTAGGACGCCGCTTGAAGAGGGCGCGGAAGATCGCCGCGGGATTTTGTTAACACTGGACTGCGGAATGCCAATGGTGATGCAGGTTGTCCGCCCTGTGATGCCCACCACGTGAGTGCCTCTTGAGTGGGGACAAGCTGACGCGACTTTCCCGGCACCGGAGCCTGAAGAAAACCTTTTTTGCGCAGCACATTGACGACATCCTGCGCGCTGCCGACTGCCTTCCATTCGAAATGAGCGGCAATCTCGCGCAACGTTGGCGGCATGCCCGTTTTATCGAGACATTCCAAAATATAGGCGACCACCTTGCCTTGCAGGTCCGTGAGCTGTACCATACATCTGTACCCCATACAAAGAAGAGTCTTCGGGCTCTTCCAGAACATTCGGGTGTAAAGCAACCAACCGATTTCCTAAGGGAAGTGGTACATGATTCCAGAAAAGAACACAAGTCCCGAGATCTTAAAGACTGGCACCACCCTGCCAGCCGGAGAGCGGAACTCGACATCTGTCGGGTCTGCGAATGGATCATCCGGCCGATTTCTGTTCGGTTCACCCACCCTGCAGACGTCTCCCATCCGCCGGACACCTGCAGGGCTGATACTGCTCAAAAGTACACCTCTTGCCCGCTGTGCTCCGCTGTTCGGACGCCTGTCGCATTCGCTCAACCTGAAGCCATACGCGCACACCCTCGATCTCCTGCGCCGCCACCAGAACACCCTGCGCCGTCGCGAGCGCGATCCGCAACTGCAACTGAGCATCGCATGGCTGTCGCTCTCCGGTGGGAGTGTTGAATTCAACAGGCGCGCACTGGAGTCATTTGAACTTTCGCTAACACACACGCTCTTTCTTGAAACAGAGCAGGCCCAGCAGAGCGTTGAAGCCCTCTGCGCGGAAACCCATTTCGATGCCATTGTTGCCGAAGTGCAGGTCACAGCTGTTATTCTCAAGCGCGCACAACGCTGGCTCAAACCCGCAGCGCACGATCCGCTCAAACCTGAATCAGCCAATCTGCTGGAAACACATCCGCGCGAACGGTTGTTTATTTTGATTGACGAAGCTGCCGGAGGAGGTGCGAAAAAATGAAATTCCACCGCTCTCCGCTCGGCGGGTTGCCGTCGGCGTTCGAACAACGCCGGCTCAAGCCACACTCCCGCTCGCGCATTCCCGTCAAACACTCCCCCGACCAACATCTGTGGGGATACATCTTTCTGTCCAATCTCGATTCAGATTCGCTTTTCGCGGCGCGCACGCTGGCTCAGGCGTTGTCGGAGCACGTCCTCCGTCCCCACCTCACACTGCTGCTCGTCTCCCTCCAACACACCCTCCGGTACTTCGGGTCATGGGATACCTTGGCCCGTGTCTATCATGCTCAGGTTCAGCACCTGACACCGGCGGCGCGTCCGCGACTCCTTCTCACACATCACCTTTTTGCAGGACTGCACTTCGGTGCAACACACCCGCAGCTCGAATTCGCCATTGCCAACGAAAACAATCTGCAATTCCGCCAGCACCTCAGTCAGCTCAACTGGCCGCAGTGGAAAGAAGCATGTCTGTTGTTTGCCAGTCTGCTGCAGCTCAAAAGCAGCGAGCAAAGCGAGCTCATCCGCAGCGTGCGGCAATTCGCCGATGCTGCACTCAGCATGCGTTTCACAAGCCCGCTGCATTTTCCGGACGATCTCAGTCATGACGACATCTCACGCCGCTTTGGCCCATGGGCAGTGATTTTTTGGGAGATGTGGCGGCGCCCCGAAGTGTCGCTCGGCACCGTGTTCAAAGATCTTCCGCAGGATTTATGCGCGCAGGATTTTCTCACTAGCAACTTCGATACACCCGAATTCTCGGCCGAACCAAGCTATCCGCTCGCGCAGCTGATGCCGATGCTCGAAGCCTGCCTGCGCAAGCTTCTGTTCAGGCTCGGCGAGTTTTCCAGCTTGGAGCAACACTTTGGCATCCGTGATTTTCGCGTCACACTCGAACTGGAAAACAATCTCAAGGTTCAGCACACCTGCCTGCTCAACGAACCGATTGTTGAGTTCAACAAAACCACTGCACTCATCCTGCAGAACGTCGCAGCCAAACTTCCGAACAAAGGGCAGGAGTTCCAACACCCGTCTGAACCGTCTTTTTATTTCAAGGCTTTTCAAATCTATAGGCTGACGATTGAACCTCTGCGCCTGACTCCGTGCCTCATCGCCACAGATAACAACTTACACCAGCAGCGCGCACCCGTTCGCTTTGAAAAAGTCATCCAGACACTGGAGCTCAAGCAAGCCGGCGAAGCTTATCAGGTTCCCTTGCAGGCGAGTTTCTCGACCGATGCAAAACCGCCAAAGGACGATGCCGATCTGCTCTCTTCAGCTGAAGAACTCAATCTGCTGGCAAACAGACGCTCTGCTTCCGCAGCGCCGGTGTCGCTCTTCCGCTATGCCGTTCAAGAACGCCCGCTGCATCTGGTGAAGGAACACATCTCTTTTTGTTTGAAGGATGTCTTTCCACGCACAGAAAATTCGGCACATCACTTGGAATATCTGGAAACGCTCGGTGAAGAGGACCTCTACGCGCTGCATCATCCACCCGCACCCGCATTACTCATAGGCTGCCGCAGCGGCGCGCTTGCGCATGAAGCCGCATTTGTTCTCAAAGGAGTTTTTGAACCGGCCGGCGCCCCGCTGCAGGAGCGCTTCTTTTGATGACGCTGCGCGGAGTTTAAAAGGCCATGTACGCATGGTTGTCGCATTCGAACTATTCTTTTCTGCAGGGAGCCTCCTACCCGCACGAGCTTGTCACGGCAGCGTGCGAGAACGGCTGGTGGGGCATGGGTGTCTGCGACTTCGACGGTGTTTACGGAATCGTTCAGGCGCACCTGAGCAGCAAAAACAATCCGCATCCGCTGAATATTTTCTATGGTGCCGAATTACTTGTCCAGTGCGACATTCCCGTGCCGCTGCGCGAGGATCCGCAATCTCAGGCGATCTGGAATCAGCCGCAGCAACAGGCTCCGGTTTTTCTGCAAAACAGGGTCGCCATTTTCGCCACCAGCAAAAGTGGCTATGCAGGACTCTGCCGGCTGCTCACATACGCGCACCGCAACGGAAAAATCGCCACACCGCTTGATCTGGCTGATGCCGAAATCCCGTGGCCGGATGACGTTGTCCTGATTTGGCCGATGCGTGGTGTACAACAGCTGTTCGCACCACGGCAAACGAATTTTTTTTCGCAATGGTCTGCCTCTGTCCGCACTCTTGCCGAACGCTATCGCGACAGATTTTTTCTGGCGCTCACACCGCCGAGCACACCCTTTGAACGGCAAGCATTTGCCAATCACCTGCATTGTCACAGGCACTACGGCATTCAGCTCGTCGCCACTCCGGATGTGTTTTTTCACACGCCCGAACGCAAGGAGCTGCACGATGTTCTGACAGCCATCCGTCTCAACCGGCCGATGTCGGAACTCGACTGGGCGTGCTTTGCCAATGCGCACCGCTGTATGCCGACTGCTCAGACATTTGGTCTGGAATTTCCGCGTGTGCCCGAGATCACCGACGCGCTTGCCAACAACCGCGCACTTGCGGGATTCTTTCAGTTTTCACTGAGTGAGCTGAAATATCAGTATCCGTCGAAGTTCATTCCTGCCGGCCACAGTGCAGAAAGCTTTCTCGACCAGCTTGTCAGGCAGGCGCTTGCCGGCCGCTACAATGGCAATCCGCCGCGGCGGATGCTCGAACTCGTAGAAAAAGAATTGCTGCTTGTGCGTGATCTGAAATTTGCCGACTACTTTCTCACCGTCTGGGATATCGTCCGCTTTGCGCGCGAACAAAATATTCTTTGTCAGGGCCGCGGCTCGTCGGCCAATTCAGCAATTTGCTTTTTGCTCGGCATCACAGCCGTCGACCCTATGGTCTCGGATGTCCTGTTTGAGCGCTTCATCAGCCGCGAGCGCGGAGAACCGCCCGACATCGATGTCGATTTTGAACACGAGCGGCGTGAGGAAGTCATACAATATATTTATTCCCATTACGGCCGCACGCACGCCGCCATGGTGGCCAACGTCATCACCTTCCGCAGCCGCGGCGCCACCCGCTTTGTCGGCAAGGCGCTTGGTCTTTCGGATGATCAGCTCGGCGAAGAACAGCCGCCGGAATTCACCGCCCGTTGGCAGAGGTTGATTGCAGAAATCAAAGGATTCCCGCGTCATCTTGGAATCCATTCCGGCGGCTTTGTCATCAGCCACGAACCGCTGCATATGCTCAGTCCTGTGGAACCCGCCACCATGGCCGGCCGCAGCGTGGTGCAGTGGTGCAAAGACGACATCGAGGCACTCGGACTTTTTAAAATCGACGTTCTTGCCTTGGGAATGCTCACCGCATTGCGCAAGACCTTTGCAGAACTCGCGCGCCACCGTGTCTGTGTGAGCGGTACGCTCATCCCCATCCGCCTCGACACCATTCCGTCCGAATGCTCAAAAACCTACGACATGATCTGCGAAGCACGCACAACCGGAGTCTTTCAAATTGAAAGCCGTGCACAAATGTCGATGCTGCCGAAGGTACGACCACGCACTTTTTACGACATTGTCATTCAGGTCGGCATTGTCCGCCCCGGACCAATTGTCTCGGGAATCGTACCCACATATGTGCGTCGCAAGCGCGGACTCGAAAAGGTCAGTTACTCGCACCCCAGCCTCAAACAAATTCTTCACCGCACACTCGGAGTTCCGGTTTTTCAGGAACAGGTCATGCGCATCGCCATGGCGGTGGGAAATTTTTCCGGCGGCGAAGCCGATGAACTGCGCCGTGCGATGGGTGCATGGCGCTTTACCGGACGCATTTCTCAGTTTGAAGAAAAGCTCCGTTCCGGAATGCGACAAAACGGCATTCCAGAAGATTTTGCCGATCTCATTTACAAACAGGTGGAAGGGTTTTCGCAATACGGATTTCCGGAATCACACGCCACCAGCTTTGCCCATCTGGCCTATGCGTCCTGCTGGCTCAAGGCACATCATCCCATCTATTTTCTGGCCGGCTTGCTCAACTCGCAGCCGCTCGGGTTTTACAGCCCGCACAGCCTCATTCAAGAAGCACGTCACTCTGGCTTGAGCATTCACCCGCCGTGTGTGCTGCGCTCCGGCTGGGATCACTATGTCACCCGCCAAGGGAGTCTGCAGCTGGGCCTGCGATTCCTGCGCGGTATCAGCGAAGAGCGCGCACGCGACTTTGTTGCTCAGCGGCAGGACCTTCTGCGCACACGCAAAGCCCATTCAGCGAACACACCACATGCCCCCGTCAACACTGCAAAGGCTGCACAGCTGCTCAACCTGCATGAGATCATCGCCCTGTGTGACGCCTTCTATGCACATGAAAAGATAATTCTCGCACAGGCCAATTGCTTCGAATTGTTTGACTCCAACCGGCGCAACATTCTTTGGCTGCTGATGGCAAGACCGTCGGCGCTGATGCCCGACGTGGAACATATTTTATTTCCAGAAAAGCCCACCCTGCATGAGGCGTGGGACAACATGCAGGATGACTTCGCCAGCAGCGAAAGCACATTTGGCCCCCACCCCATGCTGCTCTTGCGCAACATCGGCTGGCCGTATGCTTTTCCTGCCGAAAACCTCACACCCGCCATCGCCTTGCGAAAGAAGCGTCACAAAACACAGGTGGTTGTCGCGGGGCTGATCATGGTCCGGCAAATGCCCGGGACAGCCAAAGGCATGCTGTTCATCACGCTCGAAGATGAAAGCGGCACCATGAATCTCGTCTTCCGTCCGGACGTTCATGCACGCTATATAGAATGGATGAGCCAAACATCTGTTTTGTGTGTGCGCGGCTGGGTTCAGGAAAACGGTCCGAATCCGTCTGTGCTTGTGAATGAGGTGCTGCCGGCACTGCACCAGAAGAATCTTCCGAGCCCGCCGCCCGATCAACTCGAACGCGATTATACGTTGTGGTGATCAAGCAATGGTCTTGACCCTCCAACATCCCGCCCTCCCGAAATTCCACACCACTCGCTCATACGGAGTTCTCGCAGGCCGCTCACCGCACCGGAGGTATTTACCAGACAAACGAAAACGCATCTCCTGGACACAGCTGCTCAAACGGACATTCAAAATCGATGTCCTCAAGTGCGACAGGTGTGGCTTCTTCGGAAGAACGCCGAATTCAGCAAGCAGTAGAGCTCTTGGATTGCAGAAAGCGGGTTGCATCAACTTTTTTTAATTTAAGTTCATAAATACCGATGTTCCTTAAAAGTGAATAGGAGTAATTAAATGTCTCTTGGAATATCAGTGTCTTGTGTTGTTAGTATCATTGCCCTGACATTCTTAGGTTGTTCACCCCGGCGAGAGTCCGCGCAAGGTGTTCAGTCAACCGATGAGTCCAACCCAGGAATTCAGAATGCGTGCGACGCCATGTATCGGGGGGGCAGAATTTCAAGCCTGACAAGAAAGATCGGTAAATATGATTTCTGCCAGGAGTATTCGAATAGCAATCCCGCGTTCAATGACATGGAGCTCGTTTACAGAACCTACCAAAGAGCGCAGGTCGGGATTCCAAGAGCAGAGGGAAATTCATTCAGCCACGAAAGCTTTTCACTCTCAAACAAGACTGAGAATTGCGAAACTGAACTCAATCAGTCTTTGAAGGGGTATTGCGAGTGGAAGGTCTATGCTGGAGAAAAACTTCGATGCGAATCCAGAGATGTTGTTACCAAGCAGCGCTTATACTGGAAAGACTTATCCATATTAGAAAGTCTTGATTCTGCGGAATTGAAACTCACCAGCGAAAGTGCGCTTCTGTCTTCAGTCACAAAAGACATCGAAGTCCATGCAAAAATGATTTCCTCTTTAGAATTGCGATTGAGCGAACTTAAATCAACAAGCAGCAGTGCTGCTGAGTTGTCGACGCTCGAGTCGGAGCTGTCTATGAAGAAGGAGGAGATCGAACGTCTCCGGCAGCTCTCCTCGGCTCATGATGGTAAGATTGCCCAGTATCGCAGCGAGATTGCTTCTCACCAAGCGGAGCTTGCCCGTGCGCGAGCAGCTCTGAAGGCGGATTGCGACCCATCGATCCTGGGCGTGGAATCGGCAACGTGGGTTGATGAATGAATTCTTGAGTTCAGATGAGCCTAAAGTATTTCTCCCTCGTGTGCTTATATTCTGCGAATTGAGTTTGTTTCCTTGGATTTAGAGCAATCTCTTCAGGTCGGGTGAGTCATGTTTTCATTTCGATTTGCTGCACGTCTGTCTGTTTCGCTTCTAACTTGCCTGGCCACGGTTGGCTGCAACAAGGGAGGAGAGTCAAGCGATGCTGACGCTCAGATGAGCGGTGGTACCATTAATTCCAAGGATTCTATGAGAATTGGTGACCCTCTAGGCTATGCGGTAAGAATAAATCTCGACTCGGGGTGGATCTGTTCTGGAACGTTGATTCACAAGCGTGTTGCCTTAACAGCTGCACATTGCAAGATTGATGTTGGAAACGAAGTTGAGTCGAAGGCCGGTAATAAACTAACAACGTATAAGGTCAAGAAGGTTATTTCTGAGAGCTCGTTTCGCGACAGCAAGGACGGAGCGGGCGATTACTCAACATATTCGTCGGTCGACTTTTCATTGATTTTACTTGATCGCGATTCAGTTGGTCGACCTCTAGAATTGGCAATCAAACCACCAAAAGCGGGCGATACAGTCAGTACATCTGGCTTCGGGGCAAACAATTCTGAAGACGCTGATGGAAACCTACGCACAGCATCAAACAGAGTTGAGAAAATTCACGATTCGAGTGTGTTTCCTGGCCGTGCCACCATACAAATTAGCCGGGGTACGGGTATCTCTTGTAGTGGTGACTCTGGAGGTCCTCTCGTACAAAATGGTAAATTAGCGGGGGTTCTTCACGGGGGAGATGGCGACGGAACCTGTAAGGGGAAAGTTCTCAGCCTCTATGCGAGCGTTGTCCATCACAAGGCCTGGATTGAATCGAATTTAAAAGCGCTCCTGAAGTAAAGCCTTTGGTACAAAACCAATCTGTTGGGGTGCACTAGGTGACTCATTTGCTCGACGTGCGAAGTAAAAAATAGTTTCATCAGTCCTCAATGCGTGTTTCCGAGCTGTCTAAAAATCGGCTCCGAAGCTCCGGCAGCGGTGCAGGGCACTGTGACTGGACACCAAACCAGCGGTAGCGATTTTGTGCAATCCAGTTGTATATGCCATCGCGCAAAAAACGCGGGAAAAGCATTGCCACCGTGCCCAAGGCATAGGGTAAACCCAGGTGTTTGAGTGTCAGCAAAACTGCGTCAGAGCAAAAGTGAACGCCGCGTTCGTCGATAAGCACAACCGACTTCGTTGAAGTCGAACCGCCGCCCAAGTCAAACAGAATCGACTGTGCAAATTTGGACTGGAGAGATGCAAATCGAAGCTTTCTTCTGTGGTCGATACGAATGAGCCAATTTACGGTCGAGTGACAAAGGTTGCAGACTCCATCGAACAGGATGATCGGGCTTTTCTGTTCCATGTGGCTCCTGATCGTGAATTCCCTTGGTTTCATTTTTGAAAAAAGAACACTTTTTTCGACGGCTTCCGCGAAATTTAACTCTTAGTCACCAGATTACACTATTCTTCCGATCCTCATACAATAAGATAGGGTGGTATGAAGTTGGGTCTTTTTTCTGTCGTGGCAGTGATTTCGACAGGTCTGATAAGTTGTTCGGTCTCGCAGGAAAACATTCCAGAGCAGAGAGCGTAGAGGTCGATTCTAAGCCGATGCAGATTGGCTACGTGCTCATGGGCGAGGAGCTGGTTGATTTTAAGTACTAAATTGATAGCGAATTCGACCCAACAGTTCGCCCGCGCAGGACTTCAACTTGTGCCCTTCAGCGGTCCAAACGAATGATACAGTGCGCGCATTCGATATGTTTCCAAGCGAACTGAGCGCCGGAGATGTCGAAGGCCTGAGAAAACTCTATGCCTCAGAGATTGCCAAGCGCAACGGCACTCCCCTGCAACTTCGAATCACGGTGTAGCGGTGAGTCCTCCCAAAATAAAAGTGGGGAGAGATGAGCGCTTCAGGGCAGCAAAGCGTCCATCTGAAAGCACAAAGAACGAGGGTGCTGAAAAGGGAGAAGAACTAAGCAAAAATGACTGCAAGCTAGAGAGCAAAAACGATGACAAAAACTGCCGAGATCGGAACCGGAAGTGATGAAGCAAAGGATGTCAGAAATCAAAAGTTAGAGACCTTTTGAATCTTGTTGATTATTTGGTTTCAGAGACGATTGAAAAATAAAGCGCCTGAGAACCTAAAATACGCTCTCCTGAACGGATTTGCGCGATCGCCTTCGTCCAACCTTCAGCCGATTTCGGGGCGATAAAAATACGGCCATTCTCTTGGGAAATTGAGAAAATATCCTTTTCTGCAAACAACTCAACCGAATATTCCGGAAAGTTTTTCTGCATTGAATCGTTGCCTATGACATTGAGGACAAGGGGCTGATTGGGACGAACTTTATATCTCGAGAGCGGAGATTCTGGATAGTTTTCCGGTTTGAGCTGCAGCGCCGGACCATCGTTACGAAAGCAAGGTTCTGCATCCGCTCCCAAGGCCTGTGCCGAGAACACGTCGCCATTCAAAACATTCAAAATGGCACTTTGTGCCTGCGAGTGATCCAAAACGAATGTAACCAAAGTCGACGCTCGACCATAAGGGCTGTCGATAAGATTATAACACGCATCGCTTCGATAGCGGCGAATGTGCGGTACTGCGATGTAGAAGTTTTCTCCGAACAGTTCGTCGGGGTTGATATGATAAGCAAAGAGATCGGCCAAAGCCTCCTGCAGCGCGACATTTTCGGGTTCTTTAAGGAACTCCGCGGTACACCAGTTCGATTTGATCTGACAGATCATCGCGTGAAACATTTCGTGATAAATCACATCAACGGACGCAGTGCCCGAAGCTGGCGTTTTTTCGTTTTTACAGAAATGGACGGTTTTATTTTCGAAATTGTATCCCGTTCTGAGACAACCCGAGCCACCCACACTTACTTTGATGGGTGCAATCAGTTTCGAAAAATTGCTTTGAAAAACTTCAACACTCTTCGAGAGCGCGGCTCTCAAAGAGGCACCGTCGATTTGCGCAGCGACAGACGGATCAATCTTTAACTCGAACTGTTCATCAGAACGTTCTTCGAAAAGGCGGAAAGAATGAACGGACTCTTTTCCCACCGGAGCACAAGATAAAGTCAGCAAAAACCCAAAGATGAATGAGGTTCTAAAACTCAGAGTTCTAGCCATGAACTGCTCTCCCGTAAAAGGTCACAACCACGAGCCTTCACAAGGACTCACACAGGAAATGGCCTCAAACAACAAAGAACTCAGCCATACACGAACAATTTGAGTTCATTGGCCAAAATGCTCCGGCAACAGCCCAAATTTCCGAAACTTTTTTAATACAGGTTGTGAAGATGCGGTAACGCCAAACATCATCAACATCGAGCCCGAAAAATGCCACAGACCGTGCGGAAAAAATCCTTGTGCCTTTTCTTTTCGAGCGCTTCGAAGATGCCCCATTTTAAAATACCCAGATCAATCAGACCGTCTGCAAATGATATTCAACGGGCAGCGAGCATTTACGGCAAATCGGGTGGACAGCAACCGCCACCTCCGCCGCCGAATTCTGGAGGCAGCGGACAACCGCCTCCGGCACAGCCGTCGAACGGATATTCTATGATTGCACCGATCAATGC
>JBDLRP010000021.1:0-310118 GCA_039799905.1 Pseudomonadota bacterium
CGCGATCCGTCCCGACACTCCTCCAGCCGAGGTGAGGACGAGACCTGAGCCCGCAGCGAGGCCCGAGCGCAAAGAAAACCGTGATGCAGCAAACAAACAAGAGTCAGCTGCAAAACAGGATTCTCAATTGAAGCAGGACGCTCAGACGAAGCAAGGTGCTCAGGTGAAGCAGGACGCTCAGATGAAGCCTGAATCCAACGCAAAAAATCAGCCGGATGTGAAGGCCGACAACAAGGCAGACGCCCCTGCTGCAGAGAATAAAAACGTAAAATCAGAGTCCAAAAAAGCGGTCTGAAAACGCATCAGAACGATGGAGGAGTTCATAAATGGCTATTCACTATGCGCTGTTTAGTGGTGTGTCCGGTCTCACGGTCAATACCGACGCCATGGGTGTGATATCCAACAACATCGCCAACTCGAATACACGCGCGTTCAAAGCCGACCGCGCTGAATTCGAAGACTTGCTGGCCATCAACCTGAACGAGCACTCACAGCTGGGTCGTGGTGCGCGTCTGCGAAGTATTACGACCAACTTCACACAGGGCGCGTTGTCCCACTCGGGTGGTATCACCGACATGGCCATTCAGGGTGAGGGCTTCTTCGTCATGCGCACAGGTGGCAATGACGGCGATGCAGGTTCGAGTACCTACACTCGGCAGGGGACCTTCCGCTTCGACCGTGACGGCTTCATTACCGATGTGCACGGCCAAAAGCTGCAGGGCTTCCTTGCGGGTGCAGACGGAAAACTTGAAACACGTATGCAAGACTTGATGATCACCACAACCTCAATCACTCCGGTTCCGACCAGCCGTGTGACGATGAACGTCAACCTCGACCTGCGCGAACCGGTGCTCGTCGAAGACTTTGATCCTCGCCGTCCGACTGAAACTTCCAACTATGCGTCCACAGTGACCGTTTACGACAACTTCGGTCAGTCGCATCAGGCGACCGTGTATTTCGCTAAGGACCGCAACGCAGAAAACAGCTGGACTTGGCACGCATGTATCGACGGCGGCGAAATCAAGGGCGCACCAGCGTTTGATGAAAACGGAAAGCCGCTGCCGCATGTGGTTGGCACAGGTAAATTGCAGTTTGATGAAAACGGCAAGCCGGTCATGAACTTCCGAACCAAGGAAGGAAAGCCAAGCTTTATTGACGTCATGGAAATGAGCGATGCGCATGAGGTGAGGTTCGCAAACGGCTCTGCTCCGCAAAAGATCCAATTCAACTTCGGCCCCATGGAAGACGAAAACGGACGAATCGGTAAACAAACCTCCACAAGCCTTGCAACCCGTTCAAGCACGCTCTACCACTCACAGAATGGTTCCGAGGCCGGATACCTCAAGTCACTCAAAGTCGACCAAGAGGGTAACCTGCGCGCTGTTTATACCAACGGTCTCGAGCGGCGACTCGGTGCAGTGGCTTTGGCCACTTTCCCAAGCCCGCAAGGCTTGCAAAAGACTGGTCAGAACTGCTACGGCCAGACGTACAGGTCGGGCGAGCCGAGCGTCGGGGTGCCGCAGACAGGTTCACGCGGTTCCGTCTATTCGGCCTCACTCGAGGAGTCGAACGTCGACCTTGCAAGCCAGTTTGTGGACATGATCACCACACAGCGCGGCTTTCAGGCAAACTCCAAGACGATTACCACATCAGACAGCATGCTTGAGGAAATCATCGGTCTGAAGAGGTAATGAGAGGAAGTAGTTGAACTCAATTCGTTCAGAACTGAACGCTTTGATTGTTGGTGAATACAGGTCACGGGATTCCACTCCCGCTGGCCTTTTCTCTATTACAGCAACTTTATTTTCAGCATGCGCGGGAGCGATCGCCGCAGAGATTCTAGCAATCCTCTGGCCGGACCTCGCGCTGCTTGCCCGTCTAGCAGCAATTATCTGGACGGGCACAAGAATGCGTTCACTCGGAAACATGATGCACGAGTGCAGCCACGGAATTTTCGTGCGGAGTCCTTCAGCAAATACACACTTCGGCCACCTTCTTTCAGCATTCGACCTCAGCTCATTTTCGGACTACGCCCGTCAGCACACAACTCACCACGCTTATCTGGGTGATCCGGAACGAGACCTCGATCTGCGTTCAAGGGCCATCCTTTTTGCGCGCAGAAAAACCTTTTTTTCGCTCCTTACACTCGGGCTATACGCACTAGTGTTGGTGCCGTTATGGATCTCCATGCTGCGCCCCGTTTTTTGGGCTGCGAAGGCCCCACGTTGGAGCAATGTTCTCCGCATAGCACTTCTTGCACTCACAGCGCTCGGACTGCTGCTCCCGCAATCGCAATTTTTCACATTGATTCACGTTGTCCTGCCATACATGACTGTTTATCAGTGGATGCGTTTTTTCTCCGATGCTTGCGATCATGTTTTTCTGACCTGCGAAAGTGATCCACTCGAACGCAGCCGTAATCATTTATTCAGGCCTGATTTTCTCAATCGTATTTTTTTTCCGCGGCAGGATGCTTATCATCTTCTTCATCATCTATTTCCATCGTTGCCGACATGCGCCTATCCTGCTGTTCACAGGCAGCTGTTGTTGCACCCGTGGTATAAATCACGCAGCCATGCTCTCATCGGAAAAGAAAGCAGGGAAGACGGAATCCCACGCGATTCGGAATTCGTTCACGGCCAAAGCAGATAGTCGCTTCCAAGCGGATCGCTTGCTCGTTCCTTGAAATCTTCCTGCAATGCGGCATCGGCCTGGTTCTTCGGTTTGCCCCGCACGTCGGAATAGGCAAGAAAAGTATGCCGGCCATCGGGACCTTCGACCATCAGCGTATTTGGCTGCCGCTTACTGATGCCGACGACTTTGACTTCCTGATCGTTGTCCCAATTGTCGCTGCGTTTTTTTGAAATAGTGACGACATCGTCTGTCTGAAAATCATGGAGCTTTGCCGGCGGAACGCGACGGATAGTCTTCATCTCACCGTCTGAACCACGGTAGCTGACCACGTAGGGCGCACGGCTTGTGATGACCTTAACAGACATGAAAAAACCCCATGCTCTCACATGGGGTTATCGGGATTTCGCCGAAAAGCTTGAGAGAACTAGATAATCTCTCTTCCGGCTATCGTTCCCGCTGTTCTGCTAGAACAACCGCAGGTTCGGTTACCTGCCGATTCAAACGGCGCACCGCAAGCGATACAACGGCGGACTTTGATTACAATTGGTGATAACCCAGCCAAACGGCGGGCAATATTCTTTTGCTCGATATCCTTCACAACGCTTGGAGGAAGTGTCTTTATTTTGAGACCGTCCGAGGTTGTTGCGCCTGGAGCCTCCACAGACCCTGCAGCATCGCCAAGCAATGACCCTGATAGAGTCCCTTCACTCAATGTTTTTGTCTCTCTCTTGCTAAACATATGTCTCCCTCGTTGTCCGACTGGCCTCCTGAGGCGGAGGGTCCAAAATGCGGTATGCAAAAGGCATGCCGCCTCAAAAATAAACTCCGAGCGCCTCCTCGCATTTCCATTTCAACTGCAAAGCATGGCACTTAGCCCCGGACGGGGTGTCAATCTTGTGCTCAGGGTGTAGTCTGAGAAATCGACATGGTGTTTTCTTGCTTTACACAGCATCCATTGATTGGGCACTAGCGATGGAATACCGGAGTGAAAGAGTCATATCATTGATCAACATCATTAGAAACGATGATAATGAACACTGAACAATCAATAACCCCCAAATTTTACAGCCTCCTGTTGGCTGCACTCTTAGCCGCCACTTTAGGCTGTAAAACGGCTTGGTGGAGTGACAAAAATTCGTCAACCAACGAGGATTCCAGCATAAATGGTAGCGACTGGAACGACCAGAGTAATAGAACAGCACTTCTGTCACTGAGTCCCGAAGATTATGAGGTTCTGGGCTCGCGTGGCGCTCCCATTCGATGGCAGCCGCTGCTGATGCCGCTGCGCACCGGTTATCATCTGACCGATCGACACTTTGCACTTGGCGTCAGCGGTACGCTTGGCACCACTGACGGACGCATACCAGAACTCGGACAATGTCGTATGCTTACACAGGCATCGACGATTTCTCCCTCAAAAGGCGAAAATGGACAAACTCTGCAGAACGTAGAAGTCGGGCTGGAAGATCCAAAAGGACAACGGACGACTGGCAACGGGGGGCAACTCTTTCTCATCCATGATCAAGTCTCGCGGTTTGTGGCGGCGCTCGGATTTTGGGACGATGATGGACGTGCGAATTGCCAATTGCCGGCTGGTCGATGGTTCATTTCCTCGGGATTCGGAGAAGCGCGGACGCACAAGTCCTTTATCGTTGCGCCCAACCGCGAGAATAAAATAAGCCTGCGCACCCACTCCCGCGCGCGTCTAATCATTCGTCCCGGAAAAGACACAGGCCTGCAGTATGGTGATTTGATGCGTATCGGCAGAGTGCGTGCACAAATGCCCGCAGCTCAGACAGATGAGGAGCTGCCAGAAGTTCCACTGCTTCTGCAGGACGATTTGATGCGCAGCGTGCTTGCACCCTCCGAAAACAGCGGGGTGCGCGAATACCTTTTCACATCACTTCTTCTTCAGCGGCCAGAGTTTTCTTTGACCGTCGAGCCGGGTGAATATGCGATTGGTCTCTGGCGAGACGGTATGATTCACCCGTGCGTGTCGCGCTTGCTTGTTGAATCGTCGGATGCTGCGGTTCTTGCATGCGATCCGAATGCGGGTCCGCCTTCGTCAAGTCCGACGGAGGGGACCGGCCTCGTTCAGACACAAAAAGGTGTTGAATTACAAACATTGACTGTCAGCTTTGACGGGAGCTTTATGCCGTCACGGTTGCTCGGACAAAGCTCATTCCGCGCATGGATGGCAAAAAATGGAGTGACACGATTTTTGCGCGCCGGTAGACCACTGGACAGCCAGAATCAGCAATTCCAATTTTCTCTCCAACCGCTCTTGCAGGTCTTGTCCACAGGTGGAGTCCTGCAACCGGAAGGACCATTCATCGGTGATTTTCGTCTGACACAGAAAAGCGAGACAGACGCAAAAATGGGAACGTCGTCGTTCGCAAGACTTTTGTACGCACAATCGGGAATAAACGTCGATTCGATGCTTTCGCGTGTCTTTAAGATTGCGTTTGCGAATTCGATTCCCATGGCGGGAGTCTCCGAACGTGGATTACTCGAGGGCGCGGTGCCCCTCACCTTCAGAACCTTTTTACGAAATGCAGCGGGACGATCTTTGCGCACCGAGGAGACTGAAGCATTTGCAAGCAACGGAGCGCAGATCGAATGGATTGAACCCTCACCGGCCGCATCGGGAACACCAGTCAGGCTCGGACCGCAGCAGCGAGTCCGAGTGCGGCTTAGCATTCCACCAGAGGACACAACAGAATTTTTCACAATGTTCATCAACGGTGAATCCTACAAACAATGGCCCGTTCCGCTCAGTCAGTACCGCAATATGATCCGCAGCCTTGAAGTTGATGAAAAAATCTCGATGAACAAAGATTTTTATATAGGATTCGCGTCGTGGGGAAAGAACTATCTTCCTGAATATATGTTTGGCGTCAGACAGTTGCCGGCCCTGGCATTCACAAGACTGTATTGCATTGACGTCAATGAAAACGCAGTCTGCGACCGGCAGTGAGGGGATTCACTCATGTATGTGCATGAAAGAGTGAGGGAAGACTTTATAGCGAGAGAAGCTTTTCTTCTCGACATCCACAATGCAAAGCGAATGGCTCCGCTCATTGATCACACACTTCTCAGAGCAGACGCCGGTGAAGACAAATTTTCAGAGCTGGTCCGGCAGGCTTCAGCCAACAATTTTCGCGCCGTGTGTTTGCCAAGCGGAAGATTAGAAGACGCAGCAAAACTTTTTCGGGAGTTGAATTCTGATAGTTCTCCGCTCCTATGCACTGTGATTGGCTTTCCACTCGGACACAGTCTCACCAACGCCAAGACGTCGGAAATTGATGCTGCACTGGTGCGCGGAGCGACTGAACTGGACTACGTGCAGAACATCGGCTGGGTCAAAGACAAGCAATGGACAAAGCTTTGCGAAGAGGCCAAAGACATTGTCGGAGCTGCAAAGGGAAATGTTGTTAAAGTCATTCTTGAAACAGCTCTCCTGACCGAGGAAGAAATTTACTTGTCGGGATTGGCGGCGGCGCGCGGTGGTGTGCATGTTCTGAAGACATCGACCGGCTTCGCTGCCCGAGGTGCAATCCTAGAGGATTTGAGAATCATGAGCCGCGTGACGCAGCAGATTGAACAAGAGAGCGGTTGCATATTGGGACTTAAAGCCAGCGGCGGTATCAAAACATACGCCGATGCGGTGCAGATGATTCAAGCTGGTGCGACAAGACTGGGAACAAGCGCCGGTGTGCAACTGATGACAGGCGAGAAGTCCACTGAATCAGCCTATTAAAAATTTCGACAGGCAAAAGAGGCATTCTAATAATGTACCTTCCACAGGAAATCATCAGAAAAAAACGCGATAAGATTGAACTCTCGCGCGAAGAAATACACTACCTTATCAATGCATATTCAGGCGGCACACTTCCGGATTACCAGATGGCCGCATTTGCAATGGCTGTTGTTCTCAACGGAATGAGCGACGAGGAAACCGCCCTTCTGCTGACAGCGATGATTCAAAGCGGCGACAGAATGGACTGGGGCCAGCTGCGCAAGCGTGGCATTCCCTGTGTGGACAAACACTCGACCGGCGGTGTCGGCGACAAGACCTCTCTTGTCATCCTTCCGCTGCTAGTTGCCGACGGTCTGGCTGTTCCCATGGTTGCTGGTCGCGGTTTGGGTCACACGGGCGGAACCGTCGATAAATTGGAAGCCATCCCCGGATTTATGGCCCAGCCAAGTGCAGAGCAATTTAACGGGTGGATGCTCGCCCGCGGCGGTGCATTTGGTGCGCAAACAGATCGATTTGTTCCTGCCGACAAGAAACTATACGCGCTGCGTGATGTGACCTCGACTGTGGAAAGTATTCCGCTCATTACGGCCAGCATCATGTCAAAGAAGCTCGCCGAAGACCTCGATGCGCTGATTTTGGATGTGAAATTCGGCTCGGGTGCTTTTCTCAAATCGCGCGAATCTGCTGAACAGCTTGCACGCTCATTGGTCAACGCAGGTCGGATGGCAGGTTGTCGGGTGGAGGCAGCCCTCACCAATATGGACGAACCTCTCGGACGAGCTGCAGGCCATGCATGTGAAGTAGCGGAGTGCCTCGACATTCTGCAGGGTATGGGCGCACCTGACACGCGCGAATTGAGCCTGCAACTCGCCGCACGTGCAGCGGTGCTTGGGCATCAGGACAAATCACCGGATGCTCACCAGCGTGCCTACATGCGGATGCGCAATCATTTGCAAAGTGGTCGGGCCTACGAAGTTTTTCTCGACATAGCGGTCCAGCAGGGAGCGCATCTTTCGGCATTGGAGCGCACCAACACAGAATGGATTGACGCAGGAACGATCGACATTCCCGTGTTTGCAGCTGAAAAAAAACGCCAGTGGGTATCGGCGATCGAAACACGCTCGCTGGGCCTGTTGCTCATTGAAATGGGCGCTGGACGCACTAAAAAAGAGGATGCCATCGACCATAAGGTAGGAATTGTGCATCTCAAAAAAGTGGGAGAAAAGGTGGAGTCGGGCGAGCCGCTCTGCTTCATCAGACTGCGCAAAAACGACGTGCGCGCCGACAAGTTTCAAACTGCTGCGGCCGCTTCGTTTTCACTCACCTCGGAAGCTGCGGCAGATGCAGGACAACCTTTGATCGCAAAATGGATTCAATGAACAACACTCAATGCATGACCACCTTCAGGTGATCACCCATCGGCGACGTGAAAAAGTCTTCTGCCACCGCTCCCTCAAACATAATAAGATTGGCGCGCCTGCCGACTTTCAAAACTCCATGCGAGTTCTCAAGGCCCATGGCGAAAGCTGCGTTGCACGTCAAGCCGGTGAGCACCTCGGGAACCGCAAAACCGCCTTTGACCAATGCCAGAAAACCGGCAAACCAAAGTGAATTTAGTGGCGCACTGCCCGGGTTGAAATCGGAAGCGATGGCTGCCCGCACTCCGGCCGAACGAAGTTTTCTTCCCTCGACATACGCTATGTTCGAAAAGAAGCTTGTGAGCGGAAGTACAACAGGCATCACGCCGAGTGACTGGAGCTTCACAAGATCTGCATCTGTCGCATATTGAAGATGGTCGACACTCAAGACCCGACCGCGGGTTCGCTTACGCTGTGGCGTTTGTTCAGCACGCTGAGCCAATGCGATGGCCGATTCACAGCCGCCGCTTCTGGAAAACTCGTCTGCATGAATATGAACGTCAAAGCCATGTTGAAGTGCGGCAGAGAGCCAGCGGTCTGCTTGTTCACGGGTAAAATAATTCCGTTCCAAAAACACGTCGACAGCCGGCTGAAGTACGTTTCGGCATTCCGAATATTTTTGCGCCAGCGATGCAAATTGTGGAAGAGCATCGATCAACGCCTGGATGTAATTGTCGAGCCCGTGCAGTTCAGGCGAAGCCGCGTGCGGACCAAGTAGTGTCGGCGCCATGAGCGGCAATGAGCCTGCATCACGCTCCTGAGCGTGCGCCTCATAGAGACATTCCCAAAGTCTGAATTCTTGTTCGACGTTCAGACCGTAGCCTGTCTTGGCTTCCCACGCGACAACTCCCCGCGACAACGCTTGTCGTGCACGCTGAAGGTATGCCGTCTTGAGTTCCGCAACAGAGGCTGCACGGGTTGCGCGCATGCTGACAACGATTCCACCACCGCGGGCAGCCACTTCCTCATACGATAGCCCCTGCGCCTTGAGCACGGTCTCGGTCGCACGTGACCCTGCGAATATCGGGTGCGTGTGGCAATCCAATAGCCCCGGCATCACAACGCAGCCACGTCCCTGAATGATTCGCGCGCCGCTTATATTGGCTCCTGCATTGACACCAATTGCCTTGATGACCCCGTCCTCGATGACAACATCACAGTCCTTGTGTCCCCCGAGAAGGACACTCGACGTGCTGTCAACTTCGTTGGAGTTGTCACAATCCATAGTCAGAACATGAGCGTTGCGGATGACAATTTTTCCGCTCCCTTCTGTGCTGAGAATGTCAGGAGTTGCATTCGGTGATGCAGACATGTGGGACTCCTTCATAGGTGTTTATCATTTATATCGCGGATAAAAATGCGGATGCACAGCTGTTACCTTGTCGGAGCTCATTTGCTCTTTGGCAATTTTTCTTGAAATATCGTAGCCGGCATCCGCGTGACGGAAAACTCCCATCGCAGGATCAAAGCTCAACACCCGTTCGAGACGGCGCGCAGCATCTGCGGTACCATCGGCCACAATCACCATGCCAGAATGCAGCGAGTAACCCATCCCGACACCACCGCCATGGTGAAAGCTGACCCAAGTCGCACCACTTGCGATATTGCCGAATGCGTTGAGCAGAGCCCAATCGGCAACCGCATCGGAGCCATCCTTCATAGCTTCGGTCTCGCGATTCGGTGACGCCACGCTGCCACAATCCAGATGATCACGGCCAATCACAATCGGACACGAGAGCTCACCGCTTGCCACCATCTCGTTGAGCCTGAGACCAGCACGCGCGCGCTCACCATAATTCAGCCAAAGAATACGCGCAGGCAAGCCCTGAATCGAGACACGCTTGGGTGCATGCTCAAGCCAGCGTTGCACACCGGCATTGCCGGAAAACATTTCGCGAAGAACAAGGTCGGCCTTGCGCAGGTCCTCGGGATCTCCCGACAGACACGCAAATCGGAACGGACCGCGCCCTTCGCAGAAAAGCGGGCGTATGTATTCAGGAACGAAACCCGGAATGTCGAATGCATTTTCAACACCAACTTCCTTTGCCATCGCACGAATGTTGTTGCCGTAGTCGAACGTGGGAATGCCGCGTTGTTTCAACTGCAGAAGCGCGCGCACATGTGTTGCGATACTCATCATCGCATCGTGACGGACTTTCGCGGGCTGGGTTTTTCTCTCCGCAGCAACACGCTCAGTCGAGTAACCGACGGGAACATAACCAAACAGCGGGTCGTGCGCGGAGGTTTGATCCGTCACCAATGCAGGCGTGAAATCCGCACGCTTGATCATTTCCGGGAGCAACTCGGCGGCATTGCCAATGATCGCGATACTTTTGGCAGCACCGGCACTCATGTGGCGGTGCAACGAAGCCATTGCATCGTCGACGGAATCATAAATTTCATCGAGATACCTGGTGCGCAGGCGCATTTCGGCACGGGAGCGGTCGACCTCGATTCCCAGAAAACAAGCGCCGGTCAAAACGGCAGCCAGTGGCTGCGCGCCACCCATGCCGCCCAGACCGCTCGAAAAAACGAATTTACCTTTTGCTTGACCCTGATAATGCTGACGAAAAGCTTCATAAAAAGTTTCGTATGTTCCCTGAACGATGCCCTGCGAGCCAATGTAGATCCAGCTGCCGGCGGTCATCTGCCCGTACATCATGAGACCCTGCTTCTCGAGCGCATCGAAGTGCTCCCAGTTCGCCCATCGGCCGACCAGATTGCTGTTGGCGAGAAGCACGCGGGGCGCATCTGCGTGTGTTTTTATACGGGCAACGGGCGCGCCACTTTGAATCAGCAACGACTCATCACTTTCCAAATCCTGCAACGCATCGGTAATACGGTTGAAGTCGTCCGGACTGCGGGCGGCTTTGCCGCGACCGCCGTAGACAACCAACTCTTCAGGACGCTCTGCAACCTCTGCGTCAAGGTTGTTCAACAACATGCGTAAGGCAGCTTCCTGCAACCAGCCCTTTGTGTGCAGTTGTGCTCCAGTTGGTGCCGGTTGTCCTGCTTTAAATCTGTTCTTCATCAACGACATAACGGAACCCTTCTTGCTTGCGGTTGAAGCGGCTTTATGACACATCTTCCGCTTATGAAATGTTCGGAAATTAGTGCGCAAAACTTGGAGTTTTACAGTGAGCCCCGTTCGACAGACAGGCAATTGGACAGGTCCCAGCGATAACACTCGAAATTTGCCTACAGATTATTTCATTCCGACAGACCTGCAAGGGGACTTCGGGAGTATTCAGAATGTACTCTCTCCGATGCTCACTGAGGATCGGGTAAATCGGTTGAAGGATGTTGCTGCCCGCCGGACTCGCTCGGTTATGCCGGTTTTTGAGAGCACACACCATAGCCACAATATCAGCGCCGTGTTGCGCACGGCAGATGCTTTTGGGTTTCAGGACGTTAGCTTTGTCTACCATCAACCTGAAATGAAATTCAGGGTCAGCGACAGTGTTGAACGAGGATCGAGCAGCTGGCTGCTGACAAGGCGGACGTCTTCAATCGAAACCTGTGCATCCATCCTCAAAGCATCGGGGTATAAGGTATTCTTGGTGTCTTTGCCGACTTTCGCCCGAACCTCAGAACACTATGAAAATAGGCTTCCCAGTTTTTCAGCCGAGCAAATCGGCAGTCCGGACTTCAATGCAATGGTTGGAAACTCCCGGATAGCCCTTGTTTCCGGCAACGAAAAGTTTGGCATCTCGTCCGACTGGAATAAATTCGCGGATGGCTATCTGCACGTGGGAATGTGTGGATTCGTGGAGTCACTCAACCTATCCGTATGCGCAGGCATACTTCTTCACGCACTCCAAAGCCGGTGGCAGACAACTGTCGACGTACACTCACTGACAGGCACAGAGCAGGCCTTGATTGTGGAACACTGGCTCGCGCGATCGTGTCAAAACGCGCGTCAAATCGTTGAACGCGAAAATCCCCGCTTGCTTCCTTGGTTTGAATTCGTACGTGGTGGAAGATTCTACATGCCTTTTCCGCAATAAGGCGGCCGGCCACGAGCGGACCAACAAAATGAACTTTGAGAGCCTTGCACAAAGCGATCAATGCCAGCGTGCATCCGCGACAAGTCACGTGATTGTTGCCGACGTGCGCTCATCCACAAAACTCACTCAGCTTGGTCGACAGCGTGACGTCAATCTTGTTGGTGCGGCGTGCATTGCGGCCGTCCGAAATTTATTTCCCATCGGCCAGGTTCCCTATGTCTTTGGTGGTGACGGAGCCACGTTTCTCGTTGAGAATGCTGACTTGAAAACCTGCCTCGACGCGCTGGTTTCCGTGCAGACGGCTGCCCGTCGGAATCTCAATATCAGCTTGCGGGTCGGTTCCGTTACAGTGAATGAAATCCGTGAACGCGGAGCAGACGTACTTTTCGGTTCCATCAAGTCAGGTGACGAGGAACTCATGACGTTTCTGCGCGGTGACGGAGTTGCACTGGCTGATTCGATTGTAAAACAACGCGAAAAAGACTCTCCCGAAAATCTCAATAGCGCGGATGATGTTAATGCACCTTTAGAGGGTCTGGCCTGCCGGCTTCTTCCATTTAAAAACCGGCGTGGCGTCGTCAACAGCTATATCATCGATCCGCTGGTGTCGGGCTCAGAGCAAGATCAAATTTTCATGGAATTATTCACCGTATTGAAAGGAAACCATAGCGTCGATCGTTTTTGCCCGATTCACAGCGATGGTGCGCAGCATAGGTGGTTGTCTCCACAAGTCCGATCCGAAGCTGCGCTGGTCAGGCCAAACAATAAACTGTCCACCAGAATCAAATTCCTGTTTGATAAGATTGTCGCATCGATCATCACAAAATATGTTTTTGCCTTCGACAAGGAAAACGGTGTCACAGGCAAACCAAGCAGATACATAGAAGAATTGCCGGAGCAGTCGGACTGGATCAAAGCCAACGGCTCTTTGTACCTGATTCTTGATATGAACAAAGATGAAGAACAATACTTCAACAACTGGCTGAGCGCGCGCGAAAAGGAAGGAAAGCTCAGATTCGGAGTTCATTCGTCAGACTCGGCGCTTGTGACCTGCCATCTGCACTCGTCAAATCAAAAACGGCACTTTCATTTTGTCGACAATAGCGACGGCGGACTGACAGTTGCAGCGACCATGCTGAAGGCGAAAAAATCTTCCACCGGAAGTTAAGCTAAAACCGCTTTTTCGGATAGAAGAACGACACTCCGGATTGAATGGAGCAAGAAGTTTGCAGTGTTTGGCAACCGTCCGAACACAACCTTGTTTGCGAAGGATTGCTGGAATTCTGGCTGACGACAATCTCGATGTGACCATGTGTCGCATTGAAACCACAGACTCCGCGGTCCCACACGACAATCGTACCCTCAGGCAGGCATCCCCACGATGACGGACGCAAGCGGACAAAGTTTGCGGCTTTCGAACTGTTCTCGACTCGTACAAAATCGGCCGCCGATTCTGTCGGCACACCGGCAGCAGACCATGCACCCGCACCTTTGGGCATCAGACCGACGTTTTCAATCGCTATTCCGGCATATTCATAACAGCGACTCGTGAACGCCCCGATGTTGACTCTGTTGGCTTCCTGCGCAAGCTGACTTCCCAGTGCGAAATCCATTTCAGGTGGATGACCGCAACTGTCGTTTTTCGTGTCGCCTCCTGCGGACGGGCTCTGTTTCCAATGATCGGTAAAAAGAAAACCGGCTTCAAGATTGCAGCCCGGCAGCTTCAACTGCAGTTCAACCTGCCAGTGCTTGTTGACTGGTGCCGACGGTGGTGATTTGAGGACAACCTGTGTGCCCTCTTCGATTTCACATTTTTGCGCCGCGTAGAGCTTCGCCGAATCTATTGCCTTGGTTTTCAGATACGTTTTCCGCAGAGCCGAGTAGAGCTGGTTGGGTGCAAATTGAGACCACTGCGGGGTCGAGGTCGGCAACGGAGCCGCAGGCTTCTCACCTCCCCTGATTTTTTTCACCGGACCGGAAGCTTGTTGGATGCATCCGGCTTGCTGCATCACAAAAGCAAAAATGCAGCACCACATCAAGCAACAAGCACGAACGTACTTTGAGCCCTTGCTCTGGACTGAAGGACGCTGCAATGTTGGTTTGAGGGTCATAGCCCGCTCCGGTTCGTTCTGCGGAAGGAATCGGTCGCGCGGACACAACCCTGCCGGCAGGCTTTGCCGACCATCAACCCAATGGCGAAAGAATAACCATGTTTCAGGAAAATCTCCGCTATCTGCGCATGGAATCGCAACTCCTCAAAGGGTTTCCGCTCGTCACGAACACCTCTCGAGTTGTGCCTGTGCTGTTGCCTGCCAACTATTCACCTAAACGTCGATATCCAACTATCTGGATGCTCGATGGTTACCTTGGAACCGGACGCAGCCTAATGAGCGAAAGTGGATTTTTGGGAGAATCGCTGGGTTCACAGCTTTTGCGTCTGATGCAGGAAGATGCACTGCCCGAATCCATTTTCGTTTTTCCTGACCCGACCACGCGCTTTGGCGGCAGCCAGTTTATTGATTCTGAAGTTTGCGGACCATTCATGCGTCACATAACGGAAGAGCTCATTCCCTTTATCGACGCACAGTTTCCGACCATTGCCAGCAAAGACGGACGCGTCGTCTGCGGACACTCGAGTGGCGGTTACGGTGCGCTGATGATTTCGATGCTGCGGCCGCAGTTTTTTGGCTACTGCATTGCCTCGGCAGCCGACAGCGCGTTTGAACTCAGTATGGCCGGATCTTTTCCGACCGTGGCCATGAAACTCAAAAAATATGGCGGAGAAGAAGCATTTCTGAATTATTTTTTCTCGCAGCCGCGTCCCGAGAAATGCTCCAAAGATGATTTTCTGACCTTGATGACCATCGCAATGGGAACATGTTACAGCCCCGATCCTGCTCGCAAAGGAGTCTGGTGCCAACTCCCGTTTGATCCCGAGACCTGCATTATCAAAGATGAGATCTGGAATGAGTGGCTCAAACATGATCCGGTGCACATGGTACCGAATCATCTCAGGGAACTCAGTCAGCTGCGCTGGCTGCATCTGGACTGCGGCTCAGAAGACGAATTCAGTGCACAATTCGGACATCGCAGAATTGCGGCCACCCTCCGGCAAAACAACATCGAACACCTTTTGAGTGAATTTCAGGGTGGACACAGCGGAACCTCGTACCGATGGCAGTATCGCTTTACGGAACTCGCACCCTTCCTGCGGAGTTTTTCTGCGCGCTGACAACCTGCGGGCGGATTTTTCCCCAGCCCGTAAATCCTGCTGCGAGTCCGGCAAGGCCACCTAGGATATGCACGCGATCGCTGACGTTTTGTTCGAGCGAAAGCGGAAAAAACAAAACCAAAATAAAGCCGGCTGCACGCAGCACCCGTTTGCCGACTGTGAAACGAAAATCATTTTTGATGTAAAGTGCGGCCCAGAGTCCTGCCATGGCAAATACAGTTCCCGACAGGCCGATCACCTGCACCTGAGGCGGATAAGTGAGCACCGCAACAAAATTTGCAACGGCACCGGCAAGGACAGGAACAATGGGAAAGGCGAGCAAACCGAAATATCCCCAGAGAAGCCATCCCAAGCCGACGAACGGCAATAAATTATTCAGTAGATGCTTCGAATCGGCATGCTGAAATTGCGCAGAAAATACCCGCCACCAATCATAATCCAGAAACAGAAGGTTGCGGCTGACACCCAAGGGGGAAATTGCTCCCGACCAGACAAAAATTGATATCATTGCGACAATCGATGCGTAAAAGAGCGACGTTGTGAGTGTCTTGAGCGGTAAAACCCGCATCAGGAGCTTTGCTGCGTTGAGACTGTCCTGAGGAATGCGCACCCAAGGAGACTCGGATTTGTCGACTCGATATTCAAATGTGGCCTGATAAACCGAGCCCTTCAACACCAGCCCGAGCTGATGTTCGCCGGTTTCCTCTTCAAGATGCTTGGCGACCATCACTCACCCCGTTGAACCGCAGAATGAAATCGTCACGGTTACTGGTATTGCGCAAAGCTTCCTCGTAATCAACGATGCCTGCACGGACCATCTGGATGAGATGCTGATCGAACGTTCGCATGCCTTGATTGATACCTTGCGCGATAAAATCGCGCACAACAGACGGATGAGCGCCTTTGAGAAGACGCTCACGGATGGTCGCCGTATTGATCATGACTTCCTGTGCCGCGATCCGCCCATTGCGATCGGCCCTTTTGACCAAGCGCTGACTGATCACTCCACGCAGACAATCTGCAAGCTGAGCACGCACGACCGCTTCCTTATCCTGTCCGGTCATACCGAGAATCCGCAGGATCGCATCTGCAGCATCATTTGTGTGCAAGGTACTCAGGACCAAGTGACCCGTTTCGGCGGCCTGCAGCGCAACCTCCATGGTCTCCGGGTCACGCAGCTCGCCGACCAAAATGACGTCAGGCGCCTGTCTCAACGCACTGCGGAGCGCCTCCGCATAACTGCGGGTATCGAGTCCGAGTTCGCGCTGGTTAAACATGGAACGCTTATCATGATGCACAAATTCAATTGGATCTTCGATGGTGATGACGTGTGACGTTCGAGTGCTGTTAATATGATCCAACAAAGCTGCAAGTGTGGTTGATTTACCCGAACCCGTGGCGCCGGTCACAAGCACCAGTCCGCGTTTGTGCTCGACGAGCTGCTTGAGCTGAACGTCCATTTCAAGCTTTTCGACTGTAGGAATTTCGGTCGGAATAAGGCGTGCGACCAAGCCGAGCTCACCACATTGATGAAAAATGTTGACGCGAATGCGCCCGCCGCGCTGGCTTTGAAAGCTGAAATCAACGTCATAAATATCGTCGAGGCGATCGCAGTGTGTGCGCGACAAAAGAACTGCGGCAAGTGTTTCCAAAAACGATGACTCCAGCCGGGGGCCGTTGCGGCTCGGAAAAAGTTCTCCATTCCAGCGAAACATCGGCACCTGACCACGCTTGAGAAGCAAGTCGCTTGCTCCCCCTTTAGCGGCACTGGCGATGAGGGTTTCAAAAAGTTCGAGCGCTTCCTTTCTTTGCGCATTGGAAGCATCAGCTCTGACTTTCTTTCGCTCCGTTTGCAGCAGTCCGCCGGACACTGCACTGAACTGGGCGTTTGTTCCCTGAGATGAGCCCACCGAGCTTGCATTCGTTGACCCGGAAGTCGGCTGTGGTGCGGGTTTAGCGGCTGTTTCAGATTGAGCCGGTCGAGTTACTGGAGCAACATCAACAACAGGCGCATTTGGCATACGCGGAGTTTCAGCAACGGGCGGCTTGGAGGCAGTTGGAATCTCGGCCATGGCCTGCTTTGCCGCAACTGCTGGTGCCGGCTGAGCAGTGGCAACTGGAACACTTTCAACTTCAAGTTCAATATGTGGTTGTGGCGGACGGATCTTCGCTGCAACAAGCGGAGCACTCGTATCGGGTTTGCCACCTTGCGAAGACTCAGAACCCGCCGCGGCTGCAGGGCTCTTTTGTTTGACCGGCGGACGATCGTCGAAAACCAAGTCGTCAGTCATTTCACTGAGCTCTATGCCAGACATTTGGCGCGCCTCCCCAACACGCGGATCTTCGGAATAAATCCAAAAATCTGAAGAGCGCTTAAGAGATTTTTTATCCTGACGATAACCCTTGTAATTAGAGGAGGACTGCCATGAGCAACGTCGAGAACGCATTTTCCTTGCGTGAAGAGGACCTCATCGCAATTCCCATTGAGTCACTCAAGGTGAACACCCCCATAAATTTCGACCTTTACGCTTCCGTCACGAACAACTCGACGGGAGTAAAGCACACCTCAGATATAGTATTGTTTGCGAGCGCCCCTTCCAGCTGGAACACCTGTGAACCGTCGCTCTTAAAACGCTGCGGAATATCGTCCTTTTTTATCAGACCCAGCGACGAAGGCCGGTACAAATCCTACCTGGCAGCCAACAGCGCACAGCGGACGGTCGACCACAGCGGCACTCCGGAGTTCCGCATCTCGCAGATTCAAGACATTGGCTCCCACCTGATGGAAGTCTGTTTTCATACTGGGATGGACAATTTGGCTCTGGCCCGCCTGCAGAACGTAGCCGACGACATCGTTCATTGTCTGGAAGATGATCCACGCGCAGTCATTCATATTCAAAGCCTTGTCGACCACGACATGTATACCTATTTCCACTCCACTGGAGTTGGGATTCTCTCTGTCGCGATGGCCAAAGCGATTGGTGAGACACGTGCCGATGTCCTGCGCGGATTCGCCCTCGGCGGCTTGTTGCACGACATCGGCAAACGCCAAACGCCGTTGCATGTGCTCAACAAAAACGGACCGTTGATTGAAAGCGAATGGGAACTCATGAAACGCCATCCCGAAGACGGATTCAATGCGGTCAATAATCTTGGCGTCCCCAAGATGGTCAGTGACATCATTCTTTATCATCATGAAAAACTTGATGGTTCAGGCTATCCGCACAAGCTCAAAGGGAATGATATCCCGATGGCCGCTCAACTTGTCTGCATTGCCGATATCTTCAACGCACTCACAACAACGCGCAGCTATCATCGGAAGCGTTCACGCTTTGAAGCTTTAATGCTGATGAAGCACGAAATGGACGGAAAACTTTGGCGTGATGGCTTCAAAGCTCTGATCACAGCGCTGACCCAGAACGACGACGCCGACAGTGAGGAAGTGAAGTCTATCCGATTCTAATCACTCTCCGCCTGAATCATTGCCGCTGCCGAGCAACTGATCGACCGGTGTATCGACACTTTTTTTCTTATTGCAGTCGGCACAGCAAGGGACCACATTTCCGGCGGAAGTTGTTCCGCCACGAGCGATTGGCACGATGTGGTCCATGGTGAGTTCTTTGAAAGTAAACTTGCGATGACAGTAGTGACACAATCCGCTGGACGTTTTTTGCTGCCACCAGCGGCTCTTTTTGGCCTCACGCACCTTTGCGCGCTCACGCCGGATATGTTCTTCGTCTGCAAAGAGATATGAATTTAAGTCCATGCCGCATATCTTTAGTTTTTTGTGAGGAAAGCGGCAAGGTTCATACTCAACTTGTCAGGCAAGAGAACAGATGCCGCGGCGAGGGCCTTGTTGGATGCACCCAGCACGATTCGCGCATCGCCACGCGCAATCCCTTCCAATGCCTCACTCACAGCTGCCGAGGTCTTCATCATGCCTATTTTGAGCTTATCGGCGCTGCCAGCCACTTCAAAAAACTCTGTTTCCGTGGGTCCAGGACACACAGCACATGCCCTGACTCCGGTTCCGCGCAACTCGAAAGCGAGCGCCTCGGTGAAATCGCGGACGAACTTTTTGGAAGCTGCGTAAACAGCGAAATTTGGAATCGCAATAAAAGATGCTGTCGAGGCAATGTTGACCACCGTCCCAAAGCCGGCGGTCTTAAAAGCAGGAACTGCATAGTACGTGAGCTCAACCAATGCTTTTATATTGAGCTCTACCTGACCCAACTGGTATTCGAGTGGTATGTCCGTAAATTTTCCAATCTTACCAAATCCGGCGTTGTTGATGAGCAAATCAACGCCCGTGCTCTCGATAACAGTTTTGAGCCGAGCTCTGTCGGATGCCTTCTCGAGATCGCAAGAGATGCTTTCGGCCATAACCCCCATCTGGCGGATTTGATCGGCAAGCTCTGTGAGCTTCTCTTTCCTTCTGGCTACGAGAACGACGTCTGTACCCTGCTTGGCGATTTGCAAGGCAAACTCGCGTCCAAGTCCGGCGGATGCACCTGTAATCAGTGCCTTCTTGTGATTTGCGAACGTCATGTCGAGCCACTCCTGCTGCGTCCGTCCGCTCAGGCGGGGGACCGCTTTATTGTTCATGGAATACTGTTCGCGCTTCAAGCTGAAGAGAAAAAAAAATGGCGGCCTTACGGCCGCCAAGTGTGTAGCTCCAAAGAGGGTCCGCTTAGGACCTCAGTTTTAGAACTTGTAGAAAGCCTTCAAAGTCACAACGTGAGCGTCGAAACTCGCCGAGACATTTCTGGAACGAGCAGCGATAATCCGGTCATAGTCAAGCTGTACCGGCACCTTCAATTTGAGCCCGTCGAGGGTCAAACCGAACTGAGCTGCACGGGCAACGGGAAGCGTCTTATCTTCAACGCCGTCAACAGTTTTTGTCATGTCGTTGTCCCAGTTGTAGCGTGCATTGAGCATGAGGAATTCAGCACCTTCAAGCCATGTGCCGGGGGCAAGAACGAGCTTGGTGTAGCCTTGTTGGCGCATGCCGTTGCGCTTCAAATCAACTTCTTTACCGCCGGCATAAGTCTTACCCTTTGCGAGCATCATTTCGGACTGGTTTTCCAGTTGCACCTGGAGTCCATTGACGATCTCGTAGTCAGCATTCAAACGAACACCGAGGTCCGTTGTTCCGCGACCTGCAGGTTCCTTACCTTCTTTTTTAGCCTCAAGATACTTGCTCGTCGCGAAGCGGACGCCGACTCCGGCAGATGCATAAAACGGAATGCCGTCGAACCAAGGCTCGTTGACCGTGGAAAGCGCATACTTTGCGCCGAGCTGAACGTCGCCGAGACCTTCTTGGAACTTGGTTGATTCTGCCTGAGTCTTTCCTGCATTGTAGTACACGTCAAAAAGCGCGTTTTTAAATTGCTCGTCTACGAACGTCTTAATGTTTGTGTTTGCTGGAATCGTCACACCCGCGAAAGCGGCGTTGAATTTGCTCATGTCGACGGGAATGGGGAGTGGCTGACCAGCCTGGTAAGCCTGTGCAAAAGCTTTAGCCTCAGGACCGGCAGCTCCCGTTGCCAGCACGGGAATCGCGGTTTTAAAGGCGCCTACGATTCCGTCAAGATTTGTACCTGCCTTTGCAGCGATTCCTGGATTTACGCGGGTATTGGTAAATTTGTCTTTGTCATCAACAACGACTTTTCCACCCAACGAATAAGGCATAAGCAACTGAGCCGAAATACGATCGGTGATTCCGTACTCAAGCACGGCAATCGACTGATTGGCAGTAATCTTCAAACCGTTTTCAATCTTGTTGCCGTTGCTGTCGTAACCCTTAGTTGAGGTCGCGGCGCCGTAAATCGCGCGGAAGCGGAGGACGCTTTCGGGCAGAACAGCGGATTCAGGAATGATCAGGCTCTTTGCCTTTCCAGCCAGTGACGAGGAATCTCCTTGTGCAGCGACTGCCTCTTTAACTTCCTTAGCAGCGTCTTTCACATCTTGCGCTGTGACTGCAGGTGCAGCCGCAGGCTGCGAAGCTGCAGGTTGCGAAGCATCTGCCTTCTTAGTTGCATCCTGAGCAGCATCCTTCACGGTTGCCTTGACTTCGTTCGCCTGAGTTTTTGCTCCAGTGAGCACTTCACCAGCCTTCGTCTTTGCATCAGCGGCAGTCGCAGCAGCGCCTTGCTTTGCATTCGTAACTGCAGATTTTGCATCCGCACCATAGGCAACAGTTGCATTGGCAAGCACCATCGTAGCGACAACCTGAAATACAGACTTCATAACGTCTCCTGTTGTTAGGACCGATATATGTTAGAAAGCTCTTAAAAGTTATCACAGGTTAGAGGTGAGTCAATTTGGCAACAACCAAGTTCCGACACTCGAAAAAAACTTGGCAGTTGCACGGAAAATAAAGACAGAATTTTGTCTGCGCTGTTTCGGAGAGCTATTGGCAGAACGTGTCTTTGAAATGAAACTCTAGAGTGCACACAAAATCAGGTCCTTCCTCGGGAGAACTCATGAACAGGCACTCGATTTCCGCGTATTCATTGCTTTCAATTTTATTTATTCCTGTGCTGCTGTCGTGCAAGAAGAAGTTGGAGGAAGGCGGTCAAGTCAAGGATGACACGCAGGTCCAACAGACTCCCTCTTCAGACCAGATGAATTGTGACGTCATTGTTCTCGGCGGCACGACTGCCGCATATTCAGCAGCCATCACTGCAGCCGACAGCATGAAGAGTGGTGAAGTCGTCTGTCTGACCGAGCCGACGGACTGGCTCGGTGGACAGCTGACGTCAAGCGGAGTACCTGCCGTCGATTTTGCGCACCACGATGTTGAATTGCAGGGCTATGGCAAGGTGAAACTGTCTGACGCAAGTCGCCATGTGGGTTCAATGCCAAAATTCTTTGCGCAGTGGATGACTCAACTCGGTCCTACCAGCGGAAACAAGGTTTCATTCCCTTCGCCCCCGGTCTGCTGGGTTTCTGTCAGATGCTTTTCTCCAACCGCGCTTCTACCCAGCATCAACTCGCTCGCGGCGAATTATGAAGCTTCGGGTCGGCTGAAGGTCTTCAAGAACACTGTCGTGAAATCGATTCGGATGGCGGGTAAGAGAATCGTTTCGGTGACCGTTATTCAACACATCAGCAATGGCAATCCACCCATCCGACTCTCTGCACAAATCAAGGACTGGTATTCGACGACGCCGTCCAAGGAATTTACAAAGCGGGTCTTTAGACTCGGTGGTCCAGCGAAATCATCTGGCAACGGTTCGCAGTTCTTCCCTGTTGTTATCGACGCCACTGAGTGGGGAGAGGGACTCGTTCTGAGCGGGGCAAATTACCTTCAAGGAATCGAGCGCAATGACAGCGCACCTGTCGGACAAGGAAGTCAGGAAACCTGCGGCCAGGCGACTGTTTATCCGATGACCTTGAGGCTCAACGAAACGCCCCAGCCGGACTCAGCACTCGCGCGCGGGAAGTGGCTGACCGAGATAATGCCGCAAGTTGAAAAGTACAAAGCAAGCCTCGTTCAGCGCGGACTCTTGGCGGCAGGCAGTTCTTTGTACAGTATTGCAACCACAAACAAGGCATTCACCTTCGATGACGTCTGGAGCTACCGCCGCATCGTTCTTGGACCCGTACTGAGAAAAACCGAGAAGGTCTCCAACTACTTTCCAACCGCACAGATTGGTGACATCTCAAACCAAAACTGGGAACTTGGAAACGACTATCCTTACCGCTACCTTTTCTTGCCGGTTGGACAGGCGAAAAGCCAGGCAGCCAGCGGTGAGTGGACCGGCGGGATTGATGTTCAGGCGCTCGCCGAAGCCGAACTGCAGGCTTGGGGTTGGGTCGATCATCTGCGCAAGAACGCGACTGTTTATTGGAACGGTGAAAAGCGCGACATCGGCCCGCACATTGTGCTCTCCGAGGCACTGGGAACTCCCTATGGTTTGAGCAAAGTACCCTACATCCGAGACACCCGCCGCAGCATCGGCATGGGAACTGACGGCAATCCATTCGTGCTCAAATACGGTGAGATTCATGCCGGTGTGCAGTTCGACGACAGCATTGGCATCGGCGCATATGCAGCCGATCGTCATCCAAGCCGAAACCCAAACGTAGACGGCCAACGCTGTGCATCCAGTGTGAACCCACCTGGATACAATCCGTATCCGAAGCCATTCACATTGCCACTGCGAGCTCACACCAGCGAGAGTGTTGAGAATCTTCTCGTTGCAGGAAAAACAATCGCACAAACTTTCCACACCAACTCTGCAACGCGATTGCATCCGATTGAGTTTTCATCGGGAACTGGCGCGGGGGCGATGGCAAGCTTCATGGCACAGTCACAGATCAGCGCGCACTTTATCGTCAAGAGCGCTAAACACGTCGCCATGGTTCAGGATCGTGTCAAGAAATATCAGCCGATCGAATGGACCGCAGAAGTTTTGCGGGCAGCATCAGCAAACCCGCCGCCAATGACCACTCCCGACAACTCCGGCGATAACAAGGATTCCCAGAACAAGAAATGATTCAGGGCGAACCGCCGTCTGAACCGTGAGCAAGCTGCACTCCAAGGTGCAGCTTGTAATTTTTAGGCTCTGCAGCGCGCAGATTTGCAAAATCAGCAATCTCGAGACTATTGATGCGGTCGCGCAAACAGGTGGCCGTATCGGGGTCGGATTCATGCCCCTGCAGCAGCTGAGAGACAGTAAAACCCGGCTTTGCGACATCGACTAAGACCGAAAACTTAAAAACCGCATCGTTCGACTTGCCTGCAGGCTGAAGAAGAGCCCTGCATTTTTGAAGATGCGGGGCGAGCGCCTGAGCAGCACGCGAAACTAAGTCCAGGCCGCCCCAGCCGAACATGCGCTTCATTTTTTCTCCGCTCAGATCCTCAACTTCGCTGAGATACGTCACAAAGCCCAATCCATCGCGAGTCTCAAGCGGGGCCGCCCGCATGCGCACGTAACTGTATGAGAAGGGAGTCAGAAAGAAGGGTGACAGCACAGCAGCTGTCGAACAGATAAGCGCAAAGAGCAGCAGAGTCTCCGCTATTTCTGGAGGCTGGCGCCTATCGCGGACAGCGCACGCGCGGAACTCCTCGGGCATCGCATCCATTTTAAAATCGACCTGAGAAGTGTTCCGCCGGTATGTGAAAAAACTGCTGTCGAATTGCATCAATTGTCCCCCGCCGGCACTCCCTGACAGCGAGGAATAAAAAACTCCGACCGTTAGTTGATCGGATCCTCGCTGTCGAAGGTATCGTCAATCTTGAATTTCGGAATAGGGAAGTCGGGAGTTAAATTTTTCTTGTCAGGAGTCGGTTGATTGGCAGGAGGTGCATTTTTTGCCAAGTCTCCGGATGCAGCTTCGGGTGCACCGCCAAGTCCCGCAGGCAAACCATCCTTAGGCTCAGTGCTTGCAGATGGATCAGCGACTGTTTGCTGCTGTTCAGCTTCCGATTCCGGCGTTGTTTTGACACGCACTGTCAGTGGCGAAACACGCCGCGTTGGAACAAACACCCCATCGCTCGTGCGTCCGGCGACTGCGACACGCAAAACAGAATTTCCACTCGATGCATAGTCATCGATCACCGCATTCAGGTCTGCTCTCGATTCATCCGAGCCATCATTTTCGCTGTCTGAGGCAGACGCACCATGGACTGGAACGGTAATTCTCTGCACATCAGAACCGTAATCAAAGGGTACCTCGCTGATTTTCTTTTCGACCATAGGGCGCCAATTGAGCCTGTCGGAAAACTTCTGCTCGCGGATCAGGGTCTGCGCAATTTCGATCCATGCTGGCAATGCACCCGTACCCCCTGCAACCTTAAATCCACGCCGACGCATGGGCTCGTTGGTATCGTAGCCGACGTAGGCGGCAATGGTGTAAGCATTTTCGGGCGACAATGACTTCACACCAGAATCTTTGGGATAAGGCAGAAAACCTACGTAGGTGGCGTTGACGTAATCGTTCGTTGTCCCCGTCTTTCCAAAGATTGGAATTCGCAAACCAGCCTTCTCCAGTACTGAATCCTCCTCGGGATTTTTGGAGCGCAGCGTGACAGTCCGATTAGCCGCACGGGCAGTTCCGTTGGTGACGGTTCCGCGCAGGACGCTGAGCATTGGTCCCGTATAGAAATCATCAAAGAGCCGATGCTCTTGCTGATCAGCTTCCCACAGGAGATTCCCTTGTTCATCTTCAATTCTTTTAATCAAAAGAAGCTGGTTTTCCTGCTCCGTATTGAAGTAGCGATAGGTTTTGCCCTCCAATATCGTCTGATAGGAGAGAGCCAGCTCAGCCAGACTCACCACATTTGCACCCAGCGGAAACGACGGGACCCACTGCACGTCGCTCTCGATTCCCATCTGCTTGGTCATGAACTGCGCATAAAGCATGCCGAGTGAATAGCGGAAGTCATCGTGGCGATAGAGCTTCTCCATCGGCGATGCATCTGCAATCGTCTTGTACTTGCTGTCAACCTGTTCCTTGATTTCAGCGATGAGACTCATCGGAATCAAACCGTCGAGCAGGACGTTTTCCTCGGAGAACATGGAAATGTTTTCTTCCGCCATCCGAACGACTTCTTCGGGCCTGAGAACATTCGGCTTTATCGATTGAAGAAGGGGAGTCACAATACCGACATCAAAGGGGTCGGCGGGCATGTAGACAACCCGTCGATCGATTGAATAGAAAGGCGCCAGCGCAAGCTGATCTTCTTTGCTCAACAGAGTTTTATTCTGGGCGAGATCCTTAACTCTTTCAATTGCCGCACGCGCCTGCTCGCGCATCGCTTCCCAGCGGAGAAAATTGTTGCGCAAAACATGGAGGCGGAGGACCCGCTCCTTTTCCGGCATGTTCTTTGGCTTACTTGCGGCGACTTTGACAATCTCGCCATCAAAGGCGTGACCATAATTCATGCTCTTGAGGATGATTCGCAACTTCCGGTCGGCGGAAACCTCGACATCGTCGAGCAGTTCACCCCGCACGGCGTTGAAGAGTCCTGCACGCAGGTTGTGTTCACTCAAGCGCGCGTTGTACTTCGCGGCAAGGCGGTTGGCGACGTCAGCTTCATTTTCACCCTGCTTGGCCATGTCCAGAGTCACAAGCAGGTCTTTGAATTGCGAGAAGGTCAGCCTTTCCAGCAGATGGGAAAGCAACCAGACGCTGGCAAGGTTTTCTGATTTCGCACCCGCGCCGGCAAAGGTTGTTTCAAGTGTTTCGGGAGAGTGGTCTGGGCGTGGATAATAAAATTGTCCTTGCCATGTATAAACACTCCTGATGTTCAATAATGGCTCAAGAATATGCCAGCCCAATTGCAAGGCAGGATAATAAGTCAGTGTCTTGAAGGTCGAACCCGGCTGACGCTTGGCAAACACCGCACGGTTGTATTCGTGAGGAGCATAGCCGCCCACCATTGCCACAACCTGCCCCTTGTCGAGGACAATTGCCGCACCCTGTACGCGGGGCTGGCGTTCGATGTCACAGATGAGCCGTCCGTCCGGACGCTGCTCCCGCACGCTCAGAAGTGAAAAATCACCAACGTTCAGCTGAGACAGCAGAGCTGCTTTTGACTTGTCGAGTCCACGATAGAGAGCCTGATCAGTGATTTTTGCAACGCGCTCGATGCCTTCCAGAGGCACAAAACATTCCGGCAATCCAAAACTGAAAGTTGCCGACTCTTTGCCTTTCTCCTTGGAGATTTGAATAAGCTTTCCGACGTAGAATGCATGCAGCTCGGGCCTTTGAATGTTCACAAACTGCGCCGGCGCTGCTTTTTGATAGCCAGTGAGAATCATTTCAAGGCGGCTGAGATTCTGCCGAACACCATAGAGTGCGCCCTGTTGCACGGCCTGATCAAGCGTCGTGGTGATACGCAATCCCATTGAGCCGATTTCTTCCGCATTCTCGGCACCCAACGCTGTGAGCACTTCCTTGCGACTCAGCTGGCGCTGGACAAGTTCTGTAATAAAGAGCTCGTTGAACTGAAATTTTCCCTGCTTGAAGGGCACTTCCTCGGCCGCAGCCGCATCGTGTTCCTGCTTGGAGATAAACTTCGAATCAAGCATTCTGCGAAGCACATAATTCTTGCGAATTTTTGCGTCGGCCTTGGCTTTGTTCTGAGTGGCAATGACACGCTTGGTGAATGGATTGTAGCGCTCGGGGCCTTTAACACTGCCGGCGATGAAGGCAGCCTCGGTCAGGGTCAGTTCCTGCACTTCTTTGTTGAAATAGTATTTTGCTGCAACTCCAACACCGCGTCCGTTGCCGGTGACGTGAAATTGGTTCAGGTAGAATTCGAGGATTTCATCCTTGCTGAACCTGCGTTCCATTTTGAATGAATTGATGGCTTCTTCAAACTTTGCCCGCAAGTTCGTCACCGGCCGCCCGTAGAGATTCTTCACCGTTTGCTGAGTGATCGTCGATGCTCCCTCGCGCTTGCCCATGACAAGATTTCGGAACGCCGCACGAGCCGTGCTGACAAAATTGACGCCGCGGTGCTGGTAGAAATTGTCATCCTCGGCGGCAATCACGCCCTGCTGCAGGACTTTGGGAATCTCCTTCAGCCGCAGGTACTGACGATGCTCGGTGCCGAACAGACTGCCCAGCTGGGTCGTGCCATCACTGTAATAAAGCATTGATTCTTTCGACAGAATCTCAAGAATCCGTTCCTTTTTGAGGTGATCGTAGTTGCCACCCAAAACCTCGAGAAAGGCAAAGCCACCCAATGCGATAGGCGGGGCGATGACACAGCACCCCAGCGCAACCAATCCGACGACCAGCTTATTCATGGAATTTTCAACTCCAACGAAACGGGACAATGATCCGAACCCAGGACGTTCGCATGGATTCGCGCCGAGAGAACGTTCTGAACGAGGCCCGGTGTGATGAAATGATAATCGAGACGCCAGCCGATGTTCCGTTCACGGACGCCAGCGCGTTGACTCCACCAAGTATAATGGCCTCCGCCCTTCTCAAACAACCTGAAAGTGTCGGTATACCCAGACTCGATGAAGTGACTCATCCAGTTACGCTCCTCCGGCAAATATCCGGCATTGCGCTCATTTTGTTTTGGATTAGCCAAATCGAGCGGTGTGTGGGCAATGTTGAAATCTCCGCCCAACACAACTTCCATCCCTTGGTTCCTTTTCTTTTCAAGAAAACTCAGAATGGAGCGGCAAAAATCAATCTTGTACGGCAGTCGCAGGGTGTCGCGCTGGGAGTTGGGAAAGTAAGCGGAGGCAAAGAAGATCTGCCCAAGCGTCAGGCCGACGAAACGACCCTCCCGATCAAACTCATCGACGCCGAGTCCATAAGTCACCAAATCGGCGGCAACCGGAACACGTGAGTAAATTGCAACCCCGCTGTAGCCCTTTTTCTCGGCAGGATGCCAGTAAGAATGATAACCGAAGGGAGAAAGCCAATCGGATTGAAGGTCCTCGCGGGCACAGCGGACTTCTTGCAGTAGCAAAATATCCGGCTTTTCAGACTCGAGCCAACCCAGAAACCCGTTTTTGACGGCAGCCCGAATCCCGTTCAGGTTCCACGAAAATATCCGCATTTGCCCCACAGTTGTCATTCCTCAAACGTTTGTGCCAATTCCTTGCTGACGCAGCTCAGCGCAGATGTAAAAAGACTCGGAGCCCATTGGTTGTATAGCCTCTGCTGCGTTCCCACCTGAGTGCTTTGATGCACTAGCGCTTCAAAAAAGTTGCCGCGCAGGGTCAGGCTGGTTGAATATTTCAGTTTTCCGGATTCAAAAACTTTTGCCCCGTCGGCATCCAAAGCGAACTGACCCGTCAGCGGATCAAGTGACATGCCGGTGAGGTTCTGGATTTGAATATATGAAAGTTGTGACAAGTCCGTCAGCGGCGGACAATGCAGATGAAAATGAACGTTTGTGTAAGCTGTATCCATGGGACTGACCGCGTGACCCGTCAACTTGAAGCGACCCGCCCAGTCAGGACGAAGGTTTTCGACTTCCGCAAGCAGTGAGGAGGTCATCAGCGGGTGAACAAGTCGACCCTCACTCATTATTTTTACCGGACGAGTCGCAGTTCCCTCGGAATCAAACACTGAGGAAAACGGCGAGCATTCGACGTGAGGGTTGTCTTCAATCGTGAGCCCGCGAATTACCACCTCACCAACCCGATCCAATTCCCAAGCACCTGTTTTGTCGATGAGAGCGCGGGTCTCCAGATTGGGAAGCACCAGCTGATCGATGAGTTCGAGAACAGCCTTGTGGGTCAGATACACCGGCAAATGTTCATCACCACTGAGCGGTCTGACCTGTGAACGCAAAAGATTTTTTGCCGCATCATCAACAATATTCTTCAAGTCATCGGCACTCGGAAGCACGCCAAAAATATCACTGTGGGATTCGGACGAGTCTTCCAGGGCAAATGCGCAATAAACAGAACAAGTGGCGGACTCCTCGCCCGCCGAGTTGCCGGTCGAATCAAAGTACACTTTCCGGCTGAGAGAAAATGAAGCGGCAATCTCACGATTCATCAGACGGGGATGCGAAACGACGGCAGCAAATTGATCGGTCATGCTCAGGACGTCGATTAATTTCTCGGCGACCTCGCCACTGGAAAACAACTCGAGCATTTCAGCGGATGCCAGCCTGATCTGCGGATAGGAGTCTTGTTTTCTGAGCGATGTGCAATGCTCCAATTCCGCTGCCTGACTGATTGCGAATTCAAGATTCTGAACAAAGGCGGATAACGACATGTTTTCAAGACTGAATTCGACACTGCGACGACCTCGCAGAATCAGCGCAACGGTCAGATCGAAAGGGTTGTTTGATTGAATGGGAGCTTTGCTGTGCATCACTCCGTTGAAAAGTGCGGCCGAGCGGACATCGCGCAACGACGCGGTGCAATTATAGGCCTCGACGGTTCCGGTCCGCACGCAATTGCCAAGATGGTGCTGAACCCGTTCCAAAAAATCATTGAACCGTTGATTTTCCTGCAGCGAACTATTCATGAATCCTCAACCTCGCCGTCACCGGTGCCAATCACACGTACCTTTGTATTTGGTTTGAAGACCATGAACGCCGGCCCGCCGTCCGAGGTCAACACCCCTTGCCCGTCCTTGCCACAAGTGCCGATGCTGCGGCAGATCGTCGGACCAAAAGCGTCCACGGCCGAACGAAAGCATTCAGTCGCAATTCCTGTAAAATTGGCTTCTCTCATGAGGGTTGGGTTACATCCCTTTTTCAGATGCAAAACACGAGCGACATCAGCACGAAACTCCAAATTTGAACAACTCGCTGTGCCGCCCTTCCATCCACTCAGAAGCAGCACTCCATGCTCTCCGTTAAGATAACCCTGCTGCTCCAACGCTTGCTGGATGACCTCCGGACCGATGTCATCCCAGTTCACGTCCGTATTTGTGGTACCGAGAGGACGACTCTGCGTAGGAGCAACCCAGATACTCGTCATTCTGTTCAGAGAAGGATACTGCAAGGATTGAACACGTGCGCATCCATCCGGAGTTTTTCCCGCAAGTTTTGCTGTATGCCGCGTATGGATTGCATCAACCAACCGTCCGCGGCTCACGAGAAGCTTCCGGCTCGGCAGAACACCTTCGGCATCGACGGGAAGATAGCCGCAGTTGTCGAGGCTGCCATCAATGACAATATCCAGCCAATCGGGGCCGACCTGCAGATCCATCATCCGGCCGTCTTTTCCGAATCCGGATGCTCTGGTCTGAATGAGATCACCCTCCGCTGCGTGGCCGACAGCCTCATGAAGAATGAGTCCAAGCAAATCCGCATCAACCGCGAGATAATCATATTCGGGATTTTCAGGGACCAGTGCGGCCGGAAGGAGGGCCAGCGACTGCGACTCCGCCTTGCGAAAATGCATCGATAGCTCACGCATCAACTCATCTGACTTGGGGATGTGATTTTTGAGATAGCGGGCATACGCGGTTCTTTTCTCCGCATCCTCGGAGCAGGTTACGTTTGTTGAAATTCTGCAGACCTGCGTCACGTAGGTTTGCTGTGCACTGTCAAGAAAATACTGCCAGCGGTATTCTGCAGACATATTGAGGCGGGATTTGACTGAATGAACCCGCTCGTCGTGTTTTGACAAATGCTGCTCGCGGATCATTTCGCTGACAGCCACAAAATCATCGGCAAAACGCAGCGATCGCCACGGATGCTGCCCGACGTGTGCAATGATCTGCGGGCGCGAGGCGAGAATCTCACTTTCAGCACCGGCACCTAATTTTGTCCGTTGAACCCATGCCGAATTCAGTGCTGAAAAAATCGTGGCAACGGGATCGGTTCCGGCATCGGGCGTGCCGGTTGAGAGTCCAGCCGAACCGCTGACAACCGCACGGATGTGATAATTACAAGACGAGGTAAATGACGGCGGACCCTCATTGCGGCCGTTTGAGAATGCCCTCTGCGCAGACTCCCGCGTGCCGAGGAGAATGGAAATATCTTCCAAGTGAGCAGTCGGTTGCTCACTCATAAACTCTGCAACAGCAGTCTCAAGCGCGCGCGCCCAGATCTTTGCAGGGTATTTTGTCTGTTCCGTTTCGAATGGAACCTCGAAGGTGGGTGAAAAACTCTCAGGCTTGAGAGGTTCACCCAACACCTCACCCGATCTGCGGCAGTGCTCCGCCGTTTCAATCAAATGATTCCGATACGTCGACAAAAACTCATCAGCCAAAACTGGATGGGCCGCGGCAACAACACTGCCCATGCGGAATCTGTTGGCTCCGCGGTGTCCGTGCAGAGTTGCGAACACCGCATCCGGAGTTTCGTCAAAAAGAATCTGCAATGCCGCAACATCATACGGAGCCACAAGCGGATCCACCATGACGTCTATTCCGCCAGTGAGAATGCGCGTATAACCGAATGCGTCACTGTGTGTCCGACATTCTTTACTCACTGACTGCAAGACAGGCAGGAAGGAATCAATTCCGCGATAAGCAAAAGTCTTGGCTGTAGAATAAGAAACGTGCGCATCCGACAGCATCTTTGTGTTTCCCACTTTGCACGCCTGCAGTACGGGATGCATCTTGCCAGTAAAATCTTGAAACAGCCTTCCGTGGCGGGAACCATTTCCAAGACTGGCAACAAAGACTTCATCAAGGGCTGGTAGAGCAACAATACCAAGCACAGGCCGTCCGTTTTGAACCAGCGCGAGAAGTGTCGACCATTGCGGAATATGCGAAAGAAAATTGATGGTGCCGTCGATCGGATCCAAAATCCAATAGGTGTCCTGATCCAAATTCAAGGTGGATTGCGGCCGGTCATTGAGGTCCATCTCGAACTCAAGCAGGCCTTCGCCTGACGACGAACGATTTTGCGTCTGAAGCGTGCTGCCTGCCGACATATGATCGCCCAGACGGGCCAAGGCACCGAATTCCTCGCCAACAAACCCGAATTCCGGAGTCACGTCCGCCAACAGTTCGCGCACTCTGGACTCAATGCTTTTATCTGCATCGCTCACTAAACTGCCGTCGGCTTTTTGAACAGCTGTCAAAGATCTGCGGAAGAACGACAGCGCCAGCTGAGCGGCTTCGGTCATCACAAGAAGAGCCTTCCGCTCGAGCGTCTGCAATGTCTCAGCGTTCAAATGCTCGGCACTCATGCCTGCCTCCTTCGCAAATTTGACAATTCGAACAAAAATGAAGCGACCCGCGCGATATTACAGCCGCTGAGTCATTTTGGATACATCGGAACACGTCTCCGATGAAACACACCGGCTGTAGGCACGACGTCCAGAACCAAACAATCGCTCAAAAAAGCACTTTGAAAAATAAGTGTCTCATTTCGCAAATTTAAGAGAAAAGCCCAAACACTCACTCAGTCGCTAGTCACGGCCGAGCCGAGCGACAGCGTTCCTGAGGGAACTGCGCGCAATTTTTTAATCTCTACAGCTGAATGACCATAGACCAGCGTCCGTAACTCACCCAGCAGACCGTCTGGGAGCACATTAAGAACTCTCGTGATGCGCCCTCCCGACTCCGAGTCGAGTACTAGATTCTCAGTAAAAGTAAACTCTCTCTCAGACAGTAATGACGAAACATTGCCCGTGAATTTTAAGGTTACAGAATCCGTCAAGTCTGAAAGTGAAAAACTCGTAATCTGTGTCTCGTAGAATTTTTTTTCCACCTCTCGAACATGTCTCTGATAGCAAGGAGATTCCGGAGGAATATCAATTGGGAATTGTGTTTCCCGTTTCGTGTGGATGTTTTTCGCAGTCACGACAATCACTCTGTCAGAAATGGACCGTGCTGACACAAAATCACCCGTCAGTTCTGTTGAGCCTATTTTCCTTGGCAGCGAAGGAACATGCATCTCATATAAACTAAGCTCATTTGTCGCAAAAACGACAAGATTTTTTCCGGCAGAAAGAAGTTTAATATTTTCACCGCCGTGTTTTTCTTTGCTTATGAGACGCCGAGTCACTGAATCATAAACAAGAAGCCATTTGCCATCGGACTGATAAATCAAACCGTCACTCTCGAAACTATTGACCGCCGCATTCATCGTCTGCGTATTAGGATAATGACTCTCACCCAAGCCACCTCTGAAGGCTTTATCACAGACAGTTGTTTTATCCCTGTCATCCTTCCATCCACAGCCGGCAAGAAAAAAAAAGGCGCACACAAAACTGATTGCAGGACGAATCGCCATGTGACCAGACCTCCGCAGTGATTACTCCAGTCTACCCATATCTATTATCGGTCTGTATACGCTTAACTTTAAATAAATCTTTTTATTTTGCTTTTAAAATGAATAACAATTCAAAAATTTATTTGTATATCTGTATACAAAAAAACCGTTCTGCATATTTGGAATCAGCGCGACTGGAACTGAATAATTCTCGACAAAACAAAACCGGTATCGCATTCCCTGCTCCTACGCGCCCGACTGAATTAAAATTCAAGAGAACCTGAGATGAGAGCCGCTTATATCCACAATCGAACAAAAATTAAGCATCCTAAAACTGCCGCAGCCGCTGAGTCATTTTGGATACATGTGAAAGAGGATCGATTCGGGGTATGATCTTCCCCAAGACTGGCTGAGATTTGAAGGAGCGTCTGTGTTGAAACTGCGCATGTTTGGAGCAACTGATAAAGGCCTCGTGCGCGCCCTGAATCAGGATGCCTACACATGTGATGCGAGCCGCGGCCTTGTGGTGGTGTCGGACGGAATGGGAGGACACGCGGCTGGAGAAATTGCCAGTCACATGGTGGTGGAAGGCCTCTCCGACGCACTCGCCTCAGTGACACAATTCACCGCACAAGATTTACCTCTGCGCATCGACGAGACAATTCAAAAGGTCAACACCAAAATCATCATGAAGAGTCAGGAAGATTCATCCTGCCGCGGCATGGGTGCGACAGTAAACGTGCTCTGCTTTGCTCACGGCTTCGTCACTATTGGACATGTCGGCGACTCGCGCACTTACCTAATCCGAGCGTTCAAAACGCAAGACAACAAACCGCGGTTTGCCATGTGGCCTATCACCATCGACCACAACCTGGGAACCTTTATTGAACGCGGAATTCTTACAGCTCCCAACAACACTCCAGAATCCTCACTTTCAGCGCGCGACAGGTCAAAGCTCACGCGCGGGATGGGTGTCATGGATGACCCAAAGCCAGACATCTACACCCGTAGAATTGAAGTGGGCGACGTGTTCCTCACCTGCAGTGACGGTCTGCATGGCTTCGCAAGCGACAAGGATGTATTGAGAACAATCGTCACAGGAAATGTTGTCGAGGCCCCGCAGCGTCTCATCGAATTGGCCAAGTCAGCAGGTGCTCCGGACAATGTGACCGTCGTGCTTTCTGTTGTCAGCGATCTTGAAGAGCCGTTTAGAGAGTTCACAGGCCCGACCTATGCAACCCGGCCCTATCTCTTGCGCCTTCCGAACGGTGAAATTCAGGGCCCCATGACTGTTGCACAGATCGCCGACCTTTGGGTCCGTCGCGCCATCCCTGGTGAAACCGAAGTCGCCGCAGGGCTCGGACCCTGGCTCCTGCTGCGCAATAAATCTATGGTTCTACAAGTCTACACAGACTTTCAAACTGAGCCATACAATGGCTACATTTACTATGAATCGAGCGTCCAGACCGATTACGAAAACGCACCCGAAACGGTCTCCTCTCCCGGCGCACCGGTCGCAAAGAATTCAACTGGCAATAAACCGCTGCTGATGATTGCTGCGGCGGGCTTCGCAGTTGTCTCTCTCGCAGTGTTATTTGCAGTATTCATGATCGACTTCGATTCTATCGTCTTGCCAGCCTACTGACACACTGCAGGCAAAGACCTGCAGTGTGCTCTCTAATCTTCCGAAATCCTTGGAAGAAGGGGAGTGATTTACCTTGAACCTCTTGCGCAACATTATGCTTGTTTTGATGGTGCTGGGATTTTTTTTCAAAATCCCAACGGCGTCAGCTGTGCAAAATTTTCCGCACAAGAACGGACGAGTGACCGGTCCGATATCGTCGGCTGCGCTCGATAAACTAACACTCACGCTTATCGACCGATTGCCAACTGAACCGGAACGCGAATTTGTCCGGTCACGCGGGGCTGCAGGCGCATACGAATTTGCAAGTCACCTGATCCGGACACGCGAATTTTTCGACAGACTGAGTCTTTACTGGCAGTCGCATCTGACACAATCGCCGGCGTGGTTGTGGGAAAGCAGTGCAGATTCCCGCTGGCACAGACACTTTCTGACTTCCGACAACGTCGAATTTAAACCCATTTACTTTATCCAATTGAACGAATCGCGTGGCAGTGAAACTGTCTGCTCAGGAGCCTGGACGATTCTGCGCGACAACAAACCACAGATGTGTAATTGCGATGACACAGCAGACGTCATTCCACACTGGGATTCATCGTCCTCGATGAGAGTTTGTCCTGTGGCACGCGAGGAAGAAAACTGTGGTCCTGCGTTGCAAAAATGTCTGCCGGTGGACGCCCGACTTCATTCTCAGATGCGCAACCTGCACATCGACAGAGAATCTGCCGGCGGACGCGCCATCACCCGTATGCTCAACGACTTAAACCTCGTGCAAAGCCGTTCAATCGCTCTGGCAATTTTTACACAACGCAAATGGGGACAAATAACAGAGCCTGCCAGCACACTACTCTCTCGCAGCAGCGTCGATCTTCTGAAGAAATGGAGTTCTGCCAATAATACGAGTCCCGCAGCTGCCATCGCCCAGTTGCTGCGCACAAATGAAATCTCGGCTACGGCAAGAAACCTGTTTGTACCGCCGATAGTTGCACCCCGTGGCCGAATGGCGCGGCCGATAGCGGAAACACCGGCGGAGGAGCTGCTGATAACTCCCCAGATTGAGAACAAAGTGCTGATGCAACCCCTACGGCAGACGCATCTCACCTCCGATGTCTGGGCTTGGAATGCCAATCTTATTCTGAACTGTCAGGTACCGCATTTTTCACCACAACTCTTCCAACTGCCGCTGCCGAATCCAGAACACGCTCGGGATGGAGCGTATTTCTGCACGAGCTGTCATCTTTCATTGGACAAATTCATCAGTGAACACAGGGCTCGCAAAAAACTCGCCGCAGACCTCCGAACACTCGGTGTCGCGGTCAGCAGCAACAGCCGCACCTGCGCCGTCGAACATGCACTGCACTTTCTGCTTGGCTACCGTCCATCGAGTGAGAACCAGTCAGACCTGATTAAATTTGGCGAGCTATACTTCCAGCAAAATGGCGAGCAGTTGGGCCAGACAATCAGGGATCTCGCGCTGAGAATAGCACGACGGGGAGACGGCGAATGATGGCCAAACTCTCCCAATTTCTGAACAGATTTGGAAAAAAGAACGCGATCACCTTTTCGACACTGCTGACCTTGGCGCTTGTTGGGATCGCACTTCGGGCGCGCGCAGAGAACAAAAACAACAAGCAGAAAGACACCGCCTCGAAGGCGGTCCATGCACTGAACGAAAAAATTATCTCTACCCGCAGTCGGAGCGGCGTATTTGATGAATCAAAGGCTATCAACGAATGGCGGGCTTTCTCCATTTATCATCCAAACTCAGGCCTCAGCGAAGACTCACTCTTTAAAAACTTTAAAAAACGTTCGGTTTCTGTGGACGACCCCATGAACAAAGATGCTGGACAATCAACAGCCGAAGCAACAACGCAGGTCTTGGGTGCCCGTTCACTTATTCCAATCCTGCGTGCGACATTCGGCGATCAGGTGCGAGGAAACACGGAGTTCGAGCGCGACCCTTGGTTTTTGTCGCATCCTTCTGCTCTGTTTAATCCCTCACAAATGAAAGCACTGTGTGACAGGGACAATGAATCCGAAATGGATGGTGACAATGACCTCTGCTGGAAACCTTCACTGACGGACGAGTACCTCAGCACACTGACCGATTTTGCCAGTGATGCCTGTCCACAACTTGTCTTCCGCGAAACGCAGCAACCAAACAAACTGCTCAACAAACTCGTCCGCAGTGCAGATTTCAGAGAGCAGAATATCAGACACTTCGCCGTTCATTCGCTGAGAATTCCCGTTGAAAAAGTCACTGATGAATGGATTGTCGACCTGCTAGATGAAAGCAGGCGTGCGGCTGGAATAAGCGAGAATCAAGAAAGAGTACCTGAACTGACTGAAGAAGACCTGTACGCACTGGCTTGTCAGGCAATGCTGCTGTCAAGAGAATTCTACTCGCGCTAAATCGACATCATGCGGCGAAATTCCGTTTGCGGCCAAACCTCAAAATCAATCTGAAATTCGTTATTTCTGTAGAAAAGAAGAATGTCTGCAGGAGAGGAAACCTCTGCAGGCTTTCCAGTAAGCGCTGCGGTCCACAGATCGCCAAGCGACCATCCCTGATCTGACTCGACGTAAGCTGCATGCTGATGTTCAATCAACAAACTCAACGATTCCTTTTTGTCACGAGACAATTGCGCCAACTCAGGATTCCACGGCGCCGACGACAACTTCCAGCACGCCACTCCGCAGCGCATCAGTGTTTCCAATTGAGAGACGTTCTGATGTGTGTCTTTCTTTTTTCCGATGAATTCCAAAAATTGGAGAGCAGATATTTCTGCATTGACGCAACTGAGCCGCGACTGCTCGAGAAAATCCAACGCAAGCCTGGCCAGCTCGCGCACACCCATCCATCGAGCTGCCTGCGAAAAATAATTCTCCAGCCAGAACAGAACCAGATGATATTGAGAATGTTGATGATGATAAGCGAGGCTCTGAGTCTGATTGTGCGGTACGACGTGTATCAGCGAGTCGGCCCAGTGCGGACTGTTTTTCTCGCGCGAGAGAAATGCTTCAAGAATAAGGCTTTCAAAACCCAAATGAGTTGCGCCGACATTCGAGGATTGCTGAGCCATTTTAAATTTCTCCCAACCGCTTGAGCGTGCTCTGACCGTTGAGAATTTCACCCACAAGATCCTGCGCACTGACCAAAGGCTCAAACCATTTCAAAAAAATTGACTTACGTTCGCCTTCTGGGAGGGCATGCAAGACGTCCTCGAGGAGAGCCCAGTGGGTGAGCGAGAGACTTCCGCACTCTGCATCAATGTCGCCGTGATTGGACAACGCCAGCGCGCCAATCCTGACACTCATCACCTGCCCGAGAGGAAATTTGCCGAGCTCACTCTCAAAATGCAGGCCCTGATGTTGAAGAGTTACAAAATAAGCCGGAATATCGAAAAATATTTTAGCTCCACTCATTTCGCTCAGGCGCAGCCAAAACTCAGTTTCGCTGAGCGAATCGAACGAATAACGAAACATCGAGGCAACATTCGTGAGAGCGATCTCACAACCCAGAGCCGACCTCAGTTGCCGGACACGACGGCTCAGGAGTTCAACCATCTCCTGAGTGCGGGGCACGGGAAATGGAACCTGCAGTGCATGACCGTGATGAGAACTAAATCCGACGGCAAATGCCACCCACTTCGGTGAGGTCTCTGAAATGCACTCATGCAATTTTGTAATCAAACCTTCGTCGGGGTCAGTTTCGGAGGCAAGGTTTGTAAGCCTTGAGTGCAAACAAACATCTGTTTTTTGCCCCATTCGCTTAACCCAATGACGGTCTAGAGAACCTCTTTTTTGCAACAGCAGACGGTCCATGCAGGCTTCGAATGAGGGCAGGTGCGCCGCCTGAGAAAAAAATTCGTACAGATGTGGGAGCAACGGCAGGCCCCATTTGTGAGAGGCAGCCTCAAAAGGTGTTCCCTGCAACGTCCAGTCGAGCCGCGGCGCTGCGCCAAAATCACTCATGCCCCCTCCCAGATGCAGACAATTTCAACTTCCGGATAATAGTGGTGCTCTCAGCCGGAATCGAACCGGCACGGCCTTGCGGCCAACGGATTTTAAGTCCGTTGCGTCTACCTATTTCGCCATGAGAGCCGAGGCTAAAACAGAACCCAAGCCATATATATCAAGCCGGCAGTCCTCACAAGCTGCCGGAGTCGCAGGCGATTGGTGATTTTCATAAAAATCGCATATATCGCTCCGGCAGTTGATCCCCAATGCACATTTGAGAGGAGCTCCACATGACCACGACCCAGGACGTCCTGACCCCTCAGCAAGTCGCAGAGCAGATCCGCAAAACATATAACCCCGCGTTACTCTCTGGAAAGGTTGCGCTGGTCACCGGAGCCTCGCGCGGTATCGGCCGTTCAATTGCAATTGCACTTGGCGCATGCGGAGCACGTGTCATTGTCAACTACGCCGGCAACGCCGCAGCCGCACAAGAGACTGTCGCAGCCATCGAGGCCATCGGCGGACAAGCCCGCGCCGTCCAATTTGACGTCTCCAACAGCACTCAGGCCGCTGAAGCCATCAAGGCTCTGGAAAAGGAGTTTGGCGGATTCGATGTGCTCGTGAACAACGCGGGCGTTTCGAAGGACAACCTCTTCATCAAAATGAAGGATGAGGAATGGGATGCAAACATAAACACAAATCTCAAAGGCGCATTCGTCTGCTCACGTGCAGTAACGATGGGTATGATGCGCAAACGTGCTGGTAAGATTATCAACATCTCATCAGTCATCGGACTCACGGGCAACGTCGGACAAGCAGGGTATGCTGCAAGTAAAGCGGGTTTGCTGGGACTCACCAAGAGTCTTGCCAAAGAACTCGCGTCCCGGAACATTCAGGTGAACACGATTTGTCCGGGCTACATTACAACCGACATGACCAGCGCCCATGGCGACAAACTGATTGAAAACGTGCTCAAGCAAATTCCCATGGAGAGACTGGGCGACCCTGTAGAAATCGCACGCATGGCTGTCTTTCTCGCGAGTGATGCTTCCAATTATGTTACCGGACAGACTGTTGCCGTCGACGGCGGAATGACCATGATGTAACCATTCGTTGCGACAAGACACACAATGGCAACAACAATATGATCCAGGCACCCAGTCGAATTTCTTGTTCTTCAGGCAAGAAGGCGGCTGGGTTATCTTTTTTCTCATGAAAAAACTTCCCCGCTGCTCCCGTGCGTCCAGCTAAACTTCCGCACGGTGCAAAGGGCTGAATCTTTTCACCTGAGATCGGAGGGTACAAACTCAGAACTCCGGCAACATCATCAAGCCCCAGCGCAACCTCGTTGCGTGGCTGCCAGTAACCCATGATTGCGTCTGGATCAGAATGGTTGTGTCCGAGACCAAGACAGTGACCGAACTCGTGCACAAGCACAAAGATAAACGAGGGTATTGAGTCGATGTCGGTTCCGACCTGAATGTCGCAGTCCCGCAGCCGACGACTGTCGTTCTCATCGGGAACCGGATACGCAAGTCCGCTGGCCACCGAAGATATCGTCGCTATTCCCACTGAAAAAAGATTGTCATCTGGATTGATAACCCCTTTTCGTTCCGATCCAACCTTCAGCTGTATCGACAGTTGCGGAACGTCATTCCAGTAGTTCATTGCCCTCTGCACCAACAGGCTGAACACTTCGTCATCAGAATAATCTGAGTAAACACCGTCTTCGAACGTATCTTTATCGGAAAAAACTGGCGCCTCGCTGGTCAGATGAAATTCCTGAGTGAGGCCTTCTGCGGGTACAAGTTTTGGCCGCAAGGGCGAGAGGTATACGTACGAAAACGCGGTTTGCGGGATAAAAGTGAGCAATAAAATCAATAATATTGTCCACCTCAGGCCAGACAAGTGACGCCCCCGTGCGCCGGCCATGCAGCCGGCAATATTTAGAATTGAAAACTTATGGAGGAGCGTATCAGATTTCTGAGCCCACGACGTGCCAAAACCCTACCTGTTGACGTTTGCGCCCAATGCAGTTCCGCAGAGAGTTGCAAAGAATCATATGGCTTCAACTGAGCCCTGACGTAGCTCCACCGCTCCTTCCGATCGGGTGAAAGAAGGACTCCAGCTGCGGGCTCAAAACGCCCGTTCCAGAATGATTTCTGAGTCCGCAAACCGCCGAGCATCGAGTCGGGAAGAAAATTCGTCGATTTTTTTGAGAACCAATGTTCCCGCCAGAATTCGAATGTTGTCAGCAGGTCACTAAAGGCGGTTGCATCGAGTGTTGCGTGAAAGACAGCTTGATCGGACCGCGAGCGCAGCATGGCACCTTGATCCGGCAGAGCGCGATTCGAATGAAGGGCAAACTCCGAGCGAAAGACAAAATCGCCCGCCGACTGGGTTGCGCTGAGCCCCATGGAAAAAACTCTCGGCTCATTCACTTTGAACGCAAAACCAGTCTGTGGCGAACCCGACAGATAAAACTGTGGAACACGCTCAAAATAGGAAAGAAGATAACCATTGATGTCCCAGCCATTTTTCAACAGCCCGCCAGCCTTGAGGCCGAATTCAGAATCGGCAATCCAACGCCTGTCTGCTGGCTTCTCGACAGAAATACCATTGAAGGATCTCTCAAACGGAGAACGCGACGCTTTCAAAGTTACGACAGTTTGAAAAACCGTGTTGTCGCCAAGATACTGCAGATTGACAGATGGCACGGCTATTTTTGTCTGCTCATCGTCTGAATACAGAGGCTCCGTCAGATCGCGCGGATTGAGAAAATCGACCCCATCAAAAAATGCGGAATCGCCCCATGTGTACTTTTGCAATCCCAGACCGACACTTGCACGGTTGCCTTGCCACTGCAGATAGGCGTGATCACCTTTGAACTCGTAACTCTTTCCAGTGGAGACAAATTCCGACTGTGTATCGGCGCGCAGCCTCGCTTCCACTGAGACGGATATATCTTTAAAAAAAGATACTTCCGACTGCCATTTAAAACCGATTGTGGGTCGAAGATTCAACAAATATTTATCCTCAAAATCGCCCACGCTAGTGAGTTCCGGAATTACACTCCACGATTTCAAGTCAGCATGCGCTCGAATAGAAACGCACAGTGCCACGAACACAAAAAAGGTAAGCCGATTTCGATGAACCGCGCGTTCCGAAAGATTCTTGACCAACACATTTATACGATGATAAATCAAGCAAAAGTCTCGTCATTATTTGAGTGAGTTTTGGTTGAAAATTGCATCCGAGGATTCTTTAGCCTCAAGCTTCCGAATACGAATCATCGACGAATCATCCTGATTTTTTGCGTCACGGATTAAAATCTCTGTTGGACGAACCGCTCCTGCAATCTGCTTATAAGCCCCAAACTCGGCGTTTTTCAGAACCATTCCTGCCAAACTCAGATACTCCGCCTTGATTGGCCGAAAGGTCTTCTTTTCAATCCAGACTCTGAGTTTTTCATACGTCAGACCTTTTTTGCTCGCATTCAGCATGAGCACCCATTTCTTAGCATCTTGAGACTCATACGCTGCGGTATAGTCGCCCCACCAGCGCATCCGGCTGACGTCTCCGTTTGCAGCTTGCCCTGTGAGTTTTTGATTCAGTGCCACTCGAACCGTGCGCTTGAGGTTGGGAACATAGGCCCACATATCCTCATTGACCATGACCATACTGCGGCCTTTGTCCCGTGCGGGAGCAATTGTGTTCACACGGGTCTTCTCCCGGCCTTTTGTGAATACCTCCAATTTGACAACGTCGTCCTGCCCCTTGGAACTGACGTCCACCTCCATGAAATAGGACTCAGACGGACAGCGGACTTCGTCAGCCTTGCGTAGCACATCATCTGCAGACATGGACGATTTTGCAGGCATCTCAACATCCGCGAACGCTGGCGAATATGCAATTGTCGGCGTTGCACCAAGGAACAATGAAATCAGAAAAAACTTTATTGCTTTCATTTCCCGACTCCGGCCGTTATATTTTCTTGAAAACGTCGACATGATACATCTGCGTTTTTTCTGCATCAATGAACTGCCGATAGTTCTCTGTCACCTCTGCAAAACCCTCACGACTCATCCAATCGATAACTCTCAGGTAGTAACGTGCAACGACGAGCGCCTGACTATTCAAGCCAGCACCCATTCTGATGAGGAACTCTCTGGAGGTCTGGTCATCGAAGTATGAAGGCACATCAGAGAGTGATACGAAATCGGCTGGCTCCGCCGAAAACGAACTGACACAGTCGACAACATTGTTGAGCACGAATTGCACTTTTGCTTTCCTCAGCCCCGCTTGGATATGAGAATAAACTTCGCGGTTGCATTCAATCGGGTTGCCTTCCGCATGGACAATACGTCCGAGCAGCGTGAGCTGCAGAAAATAGTTCTCGCGCGGCAGACCACTCGAAAAAAGACGGTTGTATGCATTTTGATAGTGCTGCCAATGGGTTTCGGAAATATTCTTCTTCGGAAAATGTCCTTTGTAGAGAAGCGTGTTGAAAAATGTTGAATTGCCAATCATGAAAATCAAAAGATTCCAGCGAAGATAGGGAAATGATCGGCGCATGTACTGCAAATGCTCGGACATTGATTCCGACTTGAAGATTTCATCGCACTTTGCGCCAAGAAGACTGCGACAGAGCGTTGAGATCTTCTCGAAGGTTCGCTCCCACTTTCCTGAGTACAAAAGCGGCAGCTCTGGGGATTCTTGGAAGATTCCACGAAAAAACTCCCGGCAATCCCTGTCCAAATCGAGCTCTTCAATCACCTTCAGGCGAAATCCTTCTGGCGTGTCTTCAGGTGGATACCCCCAAAATTTTAGAAAATCAGTGTGGCTCAGCACGCGCGCGGTTGCAAAACGCAATTCTGCGAGCCAAAGCTGCTCGCGTGACAAATCGACACAGGTGACAAGCGCCGGACTCTTTGCAAACAGCGGCAAAACACGAGCTCCACTACCGGCGACGGCGACCACATGACCAACGCCCTCGGGAAGCACGTTCATTTCAAGTGAAGTATCTTCGTTTGCAAGCGTATAATTGAGCGTGTTGAAGTACTCTTTGCTCATACGAGCCTCAGTTTTCGGCCGTTGCGTGAGGCCGGCAATTGCCAATCTTGCAGTTTTTCTCGTGCATTCGCTCGGCACCTCTCGAGCATGTCATCTGTCAGGAATCCTTCGTGGGTGCGAATGCTTGACAGCTTGGCACCATGCTTGAGACCAAGCTGATAAATCTCCTTCACCCGCTCGAGCTGCAGCTGTCTTGATAGAGAGAATGATTCATAGCGTCCTTCCATGGTCAGCAGGACAGTCTCGGCAAGACACGCATAAACGCTTGGCTTTGCGAGTCCAATATCAACACTCAGCCGCACCGGACCAGGGAGATCAATCTCGCCACTTTCGATCACGAGAACGTCTGGCCGGCGTCGCGCTTCTTCAGGCCGTATATCCAACGGGCGAGAACAATCGCAGATCACCGCACCCGGTTTGACCCGCATGATGTCGAGTATCTGACCACGCTGGTTGGATGTCGCAGTCACTATGAGGTCTGTATCTGCCAATTCCTCATTGGGGTCGGTACGCATCAGGATATCCGTCTCGGGAGCAAGTTCACTGAGTTCATCCCGAAGTTCAAGAAGCTTGTCCGGCCGCGGAGCCACGATGACGATTGTCGACGCAACCATCGCAAGCAATTGCGCCGAAACACGGCCAATGCTTCCGGTCGCGCCGACAACCATCACTTTCATCGGGATGAGTCCACTCTTCTTGGGAGGTTTTACGAAGCCCATTTTTATGACCATTTCCCGTGCTGCCCAAAGCGTTGCAGACGCGGAATATGAGTTTCCTGTTGTCACTGGAATCGGCGATCTACGCGCCACAGTCACACCCGAGTCACCAATCACTTTTGTGTATGCGCCCAAGCCAATCATCAGAGCTCCGCGTTTGTGAGCATCCTCTGCGGCAGCAACCAGCTGGTCATAGATAAAGTTCTCATCCATTTGCAGCATCGCACGAGGCGTTGCACAAAGCGCATACAGGTCACAAATGACCTCCTGACCCGTGGCTTCACTCCGCGCGCGCGTCAACTGCCCGTATCGAAACACAGGAACCCGAGCGAGCAACTGCTCTGCTGTTTTCACGACAGGTTTTGGAGAATGGGACAGCCACGACATCCCGGGTGTCAGCGCGAGGTGCTTTACACTGAGTGGATGTATGATGAAGGCGCAACGTCGGGGAACACTCGACACACTCGTTTTTTTGCGAGGTTCAAGCCGCATTCCCTCAATCATCTCCAGCGCAAATTCTGGCAAACTCGATGCACTTTGCCGGTTCATGCGCACCTGATCCATCACCGCCATCAACAGTCCGAACGACCACATATGATGGGGAATTTGCAAGGCCGATACGTTGGGAGCAAACTCAATGATCTGCGCTGGCTGAAAACGTTCCAGTTTTTCGCGCTGCGCGGGAGTCAGGAAATCAATGAAAATGACCTTTGATTCATAAATTTCCGGTTCGTCGACGTCGCCGAGAAGTGCGGAGTACGTCACAAAGACGTCAGACTGTCGGATCCACTGTTTCATTTTCTGGCGGGTGTTTTTCTGCATCCAGTCCGAAAAGACATGCTTTCCTGCGACTACGCGCGAAGACAGCAATGGTGTGATCATTTTGAAGAATCGGAGGATCTGCTGAGGGTTACGCAGGAGGGTAGGAATTCCGAAAAGGAAGAGTGGATCGGCGGATTGAATGCAGCCTCCACCCTCGGCAAAAGTGTCGGCAAATGGTGTATACAAGGCCGTATGAAAGAGTATTTTTTTGCCCTTGAAGAAATTCGGTTCCTCACGAAGAAACTTCCGCACCGACCAATTCGCAAAGAGCGCGCTTAGTTCGACTCCCGTGTAAATTGGTGTTCTGTCGGCAAACCGATTGAGATCGCGCGTCGGCAGATGAAGGACCTCTTTGTTTCCAAAGGATGATTTGTCCCGCACACCACTCAGGACAAAGGCATCAACCTCACCGTCGAATTCGTGAATCAGGAAATGCGCGGCCGAAAAATCCCAGCCGATTCTCTTCTCCGTGACTTCGAAATGAATACCATCTAGTTCGAAGTTTCCACGCAAGTCCGTCCCGAGGTCGAGAAAATTTAAAACGAGGATCCGCCTTTTTTTTGTTGCCGTCATCCTCGAGAACCCCCACTCGTCAACAGTGTCAGTGCCTGATGGTGAACAGTAAAATTGAGTTCACCGTCGAACTCGAACGACTCGCCGTCAGCAAACAATAAATGGCCTTTCCCGTCTGCCGCACGGACGGTCATTTTTTTACATCTGACCCGCTCGGACAGTTGCGGCTCTTGATTCATTCTCAGTTTGGCAAGGGACAGCAACAGTTCTGCCGGCGTCCTGGCGCGCAGAAAAAGAACATCAAAAGCACCGTCTGTAGGCCTGGCTTCCGGTGCGACAAGCAGGTCTCCGCCCAGTCGCGGCTGATTGCAGACAAAAACGTTGCTAAAGAGGCCCGCGCGGGTCCCACCGTCAGTCTGAATTTCATATTTCCGCAGATACGAACGTCGTCCGACAATGGTTGCGGCTGCAAGACCGGTGTAGATGTTTGTTCCCGCGAACTGCGTTATTTTCCTAAACACCATCGAATTTCTTCGCATCGCGTTGAAGTCGCGGGTCAGCAACGCACCCACTCCCAATCCGCCGACGGTTGCAAAGAGCACATCGTTGCAACTGAGAACATCGACTTTTTTCTCAACTCTCCGACTCAGCGCATAGTAGACCGACAGAAGATCAGGATTGTAGCCCCAATAACTTGCGAAATCATTTGCGGTACCCAGTGGAAGAACCACAAATGGTCGCTGAGTTCTGACGAGTTCAGGAAGTGCACACTGCAGAGTTCCGTCTCCACCTGCGATCACAAGATTTTCGCCGCTTGGCAATTCACGGATGATTTTTTGCAATTCCAAAACTGACGCTGGCTGGTGCAGCTCCGGCTCGAGCTGCGGCAGGCCGATTCTCAGTGCCGCCAAGACGCGCTCACGCTGAACACTCCCCGCAGAACCATTCACAATCATGTGAAATCTGATCCGCTCCAGCGGTTTGTATGAGTACCCTTCCAAGGACATGCAAGACCCCAAACTGCCCCATTCACATCAGAGGAGTTTCGGCCGCACTTTCTGAAACTTTACAAAAAATTATAGCAAGTATCTGATAATACTTATTTTAATAGGAGGAATATATTATTCATCTAAAAAACGTGTCGCCGCAGCAAACATCGTATCCGAGTTCACAAACGGAGCCCCCACGAGCTTCATTGTGGATTCGGTTGGGCTCACAGCCTGAAGAGTTTTCAATACCGACGTGAAGACATCCTCATTTTCTTCGACGCACCAACTGCAGGTCCCGTAGACAAGGCGACCACCGCGTCGCACCTGACGCGCCGCATTGGCGAGAAGTTGCCTCTGCAAAGCATAAAGCGATTCACGCGATTCGCGGGACGCAATCCGCAATCTGGCATCCGGATTGCGGCGCCATGTGCCGGAGGAGCTGCAGGGCGCATCCACCAAAACAGAATCAAAGCCGGCCTGCAAAAACACCTCGCGGCCAAATTGCGGCGCCGTAACGCCATCCCACACGAGAGTGCGGATGTTGTGAAATCCAGCCCGCTGGCACCGGCGTTTGGCTTCCGACAGTTTGTGTTCACGGATATCCGAAGCGTACAACGCGCCTTTGCCCTGGAGGGCGGCAGCAATAGCCACCGACTTACCGCCACCTCCGGCACACGCGTCCCAAATCTTTTGTCCTGCCCGCGCACCCACTGCTTCGGCTATCTGCTGACTTGCCCAGTCCTGAACCTCAAAAAGCCCTTGCTGGAACGACACCGTCTGATAGACGCCAAAGTTACCACTTACGGCGGCGCAATTTTCGTTATCTTCAGACCATTTCACAAGAAGCCCATGCTGAACGAACTCTTTTTCCAACTGCTCTCGCGCAGAAGGTTGATTGAGTCGGATCCAAAGCGGTGGCCGTTCGTTCTGTGCCTGCAGAAATTGAATGACGTCAGACTGTGACCAGCCACTGACAGATCGACGGCGTTGTAATGGTTGCGACCACTCGGGTGGAATCCCATGCAGAACAAGCAGAAATGAATAATCTTCGTCACGCCAATCGGTCTTGGCCGCAAGCGACGAAATCGCTGAATCGATCTCTAGCCGGAGTGGATTTTTCTCGTCAGAGAGGGCCTGCGTGAGTTCAATCAACTTCATTGATGGCAGGCTGCGAACCGATGACCAGAGTTGTTCTTCGCTTGAATTTGCCGCGCAGAACGAACGCAGCATTTCTTTTTGAGATTCAGCGCCATGTCCGCAGAATTGCCGGACACCGCAATGCACGTGCTCCAAAAATAATCCAAGGGTCACCCAGCGGGCAGAAGCAAACAGAACGTCGCTGTAAAATCGCCGGTCCTGACTGCCGAATCTCTTTTCCGCGCGAAGTGTCTCGGAAAGCCATCTGTCCAGCTGACGTGCCGAAGATGAGTCAATGTATCGGGACCAGAGCGCGGCTGCATGCTTTAGCCTGTTCGCTCGCCGAGCATCCGCCTCCATGATTATGCATCGACCTCGTCGTCATAAACGATCTCGGTATCTTCGTAATCGCCGGGATCAAAATCACCACCAACAGCCTCATCCCTTTCGAGATCAAACTTGCTCTTGGGCATTTCAAGCAAATCTGCCTCAGGTTTTGAGCCATGCGCCTTGCGCGAGCGCTCACGCAGAAAAATGCTGATTGGGATGTGCTGGAAACCGAACGCCTCGCGGAACTCATTTTCCAAAAAACGTTTGTAGCTGAAGTGAACATCTTTAGGGTCTGAGCAGAAGATGATGAATCTCGGCGGTGAGCTGGCAATCTGTGTCGCATAGAAAAACTTGATTCTGCGCGAGCGGTTCTTTGTCAGAGGTGGCGTGTGCTTTTCAAGAATTCCACGCAGCGTCTTGTTGAGTTCGGACGTCGTCACGCGGCGGCGGCTCTCTTCGTACATCTCGATGCACGTCGGCAGTATTTTACTAACCCGCTGGTTCTCCTCAGCGCTGGTAAAAAGTGTTGGCGCATAGCGGATATAGCGCAATGCTTCGTGAAGTTCTTCCTGATAGCGGTTGATAGTTGTTGAAGTCTTTTCTTCCACCAAATCCCATTTATTGACGACAACGAGAATTGGCTTGCGCATCTCAAATGCATATCCGGCAACGCGAGCATCGCCCTCGGTCGGGCCCTCATCCGCATTTATGACAAGCACCGCGACATCACACTCCTCAAGACATGCAACGGAGCGCAGTGCAGAATACTTCTCGAGGCGGTCGGTCATACGGCTCTTGCGACGGATACCGGCTGTGTCGAGGATTTTGAATTCCTTGCCGAACGCGCGCACCGAAATATCGACAACATCGCGTGTCGTGCCGGGGCGTGAATCAACAATACTTCTCTGCTCACCCGCAATCCTGTTGAGAATCGACGATTTTCCAACGTTGGGGCGGCCGATGATGGCGAGCTTTATTTGCTCCTCGGCCTCGGTGGGGATTTGCGGTTTCGAGCGAATCACATCTGTTACGGTTTCAAGGAGTTCTCCGACACCACGGCCGTGTTCGGCACTGACAGCGAAGATATGCTCTACACCAAGCTTACGAAAATCTTCGGCCAGGTGATCGTCTTTGGGTAAGTCGCATTTATTGGCGGCGACAACAAAAAATTTGTCCGCTCTGCGCAACCGACGGATGAGGTCGGAATCAACGGGATGCAAACCTTCACGCGCATCGGTGACAAAAACAACCACGTCCGCTTCTTCAATTGCGAGCTCAGCCTGTTCGACGAGCTGCCGCTTGATATTGTCACGTGACGTCGGCTCGAAGCCACCGGTGTCGCAAAGATAAAAACTCGTTCCCGAGAATTCTGCGCGCGAAAAAATTCTATCCCGCGTCACGCCCGGCTCATCATGCACAAGACTTTTACGTTGTTTAACAATGCGGTTGAACAGTGTGCTCTTGCCAACATTGGGACGTCCGACAATGGCAATCAACCGCGTATAGGTGCGCACAGGCATGACAAAAAAACCTCAGTAAAATTATTTCTGGACCGTAGGATCTGCTTGTTGCGTAACCGGCGGTGTACTCACTGGCGCAGCGGCAGCAACCGGGCCCGCAGCACTCTGCCAAAGTTCGGTCAAATCCTGCTCAACTTCGGCCGGATTCCCGTTCCACACCGTGGAATGCGCGCCCTTTTGGAAAACCTTCACACGAAAGAGTTTTCCTTCTGGCAGAGCATCTGCGACTTGTCGGGAAACTTCGGGAGCAACAATGTCATCGTTGACTGAATTGTAAACGTAAACAGGAACAGAAACTTTTGCCGCGGACTTGACCGGCTGACATGAGTCGAAATCGACTTTTCCACGCTTCTCAGCCAACCAAACGCCCAAGCTGATGAAAGATTGCGGCACGTTTGGTTTTTTGGGAGTGCTCAGAACCAATTGCTCGACAGACGGAATCGGGTTTTCGAGCGCGAAAGCAAGAATGGTTTTCTCCGCTTCTGCAGCTTCCTTCGGCATTACGAGCGCAGCGGCGTTGAGTGCAGCCATAGACCCCATGGATGTTCCGTGCATGAGGATCTTTCTTCCGGGAAACTGTTCCTTCAACGCATTGAGAACCGCAACCACATCATGCTGTTCTCTGCAGCCATAACTAGCTCCAAGACCATTGTGGTCAGACAGCCCGTGATTACTCAAATCCATCACAACAAGCTGGAATCCAAGCCGTGAGGCCATCTTGAAATAACGGGTCCCATGCATATGGGTGCCCGAGACACCGTGGACGTGAAAAAACAACGGAAGCTGTGTGGGAAGCCGCAACTGCTCAGCCGTCAGGTTGTCGTAGATTTTATAGTGGATGCGATCGCCAAGCGTCGATTTTGTGTAAAAACTCTGGCCGGACAATTTGAGCGCATCATCGCAGCTCATGTCCAAGGGTTTGTCGGACGGAAATCCATCGCGCAAATCCGCATATGCGTATTCTTTCATCCATTTGGTGCAGTCGATTGTCTCGACCGCCATCCACTTTTCACGCTCTTTAAAGGGAAACAACAGCAAGTCACTCAGATAAAACAACGCACCCGTGAAGACGGCGCCAAAGAAGGCTACTGCTGCTGCAGCAATGAGTGTCAGTTTGTAGCGCATTAATCCTTCCTCCCCGAATCTTTTCCAGCCTGCACGTCGCTTTGCGGTTGCATATTCCCCGGCATCGACGTCTCGGCTTCCTGCGCAAATTGCGCATTATGTGACGCCTGCCTGCCAGCTTCAGCAACAAGTTCAGCTCCGGCGAAACGCTCAGAACGCTCAAAAAACCGACCCTGACCGCGATTTTCCAAATACAAAACCGACGTTGCGCCGACCCCGAGGTCCTGCGGAGTCGTACGGAGTTCCCTCGGATAGGGCTGACTCGTCAAGAAATATTCGAGAATTTCTAAAAAACGTGGGTTGGGCTGTGGAACCCACCAATGTCGCAACGGAATTTTATAGACGTCGAACGACGTCAGCTGATGTTGGGCAAAATCGCTCTCGCTGCTGTCCAAAAAGACGACGTCAAACGCATCGGCCGCGGCTGCGTCTGCGGGTTTAACAAAGTCGTGCCTCGGCAAATCGTGGACGTACCAAGCAAAAGGCCAGGTCGCTTCGCCGTGCATGGTCACCCTGGGCTTCTGTTGGTGTTCCCTCGAAAGAGCCACCCACCGCTCGCGTACCTGTTTGACCATCGGAGTGGTCTGAGTGAACACCAGCCGCTCGTTCGGGTTCGCAGCACTGCCGAATGAGACCCGAATGGCTTTGAAGGCGGAGAAAATCATTAAAACGCCCGTAAGGTAAGCGAAAACCCGTCCTCCGCCACGATGCCATCTAGTTTCCCAATCGTAGACAGCGTTTCTGACTTCAGATGATTTCGCTACCGTGAGGGAGTCAATCCAAATCCGCCCGCTTTCCAGAATACGACCAACCTCAAGACCCGCAAGAACAACGAGCGGAAGCAAAACATAGACAAGCAGCCACGGGACTTTTTCGCCTACATACGAATACACTCCGACCGCACCAGTTGCCCACCACCACAAGAACGCATCCAGCCTTCGCCTCAACAAAACCGAGGCCATGAATGCGAACGCACCCAGAGTAACCGTGGCTAAAATCTGCAGCAAATGACGCGAGTGGGCGATATGAAGCAGCTGTGAAAATTTTTCGACCGCATCACCGAGCGCTCCGGGCGCAGCGCGGCGCAGGCAAAATTCACCAATTGAGCAACCATCCTGCGTGAAGCCCACACGCGGGAGGAACAAAACAAACATGACAACCGAAGCCGAGACGGCAAAAACAAGCCTCGGTCCGGAAAAGACACTCAGCGGAAAACGCAGTGCGGCACCCGCAGCTGAAAGAGCGGCGAGGCGAACACTCCGATACCATCCCGCAATCAAGGCTGGAATCAATGCGAACTCATAGTTGAAAATCAACGGAGAGTGATAATCGAAAGGTCCGTCGATGCGCCGCTTTTGGTTTTGCTCCCACCAATAAAGAAGACTCTCGCGGTACAAGCCATCAAGAATTCCATGCAGGGCACCTTTTGAGTGTCTAAAGAAACTTGAATAAAACAGAACAAAGACGACAACAAAAACGAGTGCACAGTTGACCCACAGGGCAATTTTCTCAGACGTGGACATCACTGGCAGCGAGTGGTCGGTTTTTCCATCATAAAGAGCTGACGACTTGAGTTTCGTCAGCAATACAATCGCAGCCGCACCCAAAAGCCAGATGAAAAGGTGAAGGTAGGAATTTTCCTTGTTGCAGAACTGCAGAGCCAAAAAAACACTGCTGCAAACCGCCATCCATGCCTGTCCTGTCCAGCGGAATCCGAAAAACCCTGCAAGCGAGCAGGCAATCCAAAGCGAATTGAAGGCGTCTTCGCGGAGGAATCTGCCAAAGTACATGAACGTTGGACTGAACAACAAAAACAAAGAAATGGCAGCGGCAGCTGCGGAGCCGATCTTTTTTCTCCAAAGCAGTGGCAAAAGGACAATGGCGATTCCGCAAAGAGCTGCCGGCAGTCGTGCTGTTGTCTCGCCAGCGCCAAACACTTTCATGAATGCGCCGACGAAATAGTACAGGACAGGGCCATGCAACAATGCGCTGTACTCATGCGGATGGCCCTGCGCCACCCTATTGGAATAATAAGCGTGCAGGCTTTCATCGTGATGATAGGGTTTATCATTTAAAAATAAGATTCTGCTCAGTCCTGCGAAAACGGCAATCAAACCGCAGAGGGTCAACCAGACTCTGCCACTTCGCAGCCAGTTCGTGGTAATGTCGTTCTCAGTTGAGTCATTCGACGACACAGACGTTCTCCTTGTTACAATCTCCTCGGAGCAGATTCTTTGAACAAAACAATACCATATCAATTGGACTCCGAGGTGTCTGCAAACCCACATGTGTCTGCAGCCCGTCGGATTTGTCAGGTTCTGCGTCAATCTGGCCACACTGCTTTTTGGGTGGGCGGTGCGGTGCGGGATCTGTTGCTTTCCCCCAAGACAACACCCAAAGACATCGATATCGCAACCGATGCTGCTTTCGATGAAGTCCGTCGATTGTTCCCGCATACGCGAGCCATCGGAAAGGCCTTCGGCGTCGGTCTTGTCAGCGATGGAGTCTTCTCTTTCGAAGTTGCGACGTTCCGCAAAGAATCAGATTATGCGGACCGACGACATCCAAGTTTTGTTGGCGTCGGAAGCATGGCAGAAGACAGCGATAGACGCGACTTTACCATCAACGCCCTGTATTTCGACCCTATCGATGAAACGATTGTCGACTTTCACGGCGGACTGGACGATTTGCAAAATCGTATCATCCGCTGTGTTGGTCGTCCGGAAATCCGCCTGCATGAGGATCCTCTTCGGATCCTACGTCTTTATCGTTTTGCCGGAAATCTTGGATTTCACATCGCCGAGGAAACCGACCTTTCGGCAAAGTCACTTTCAGCCGAGCTCAAATACGTCAGCAAAGAGCGTGTGATATTGGAGATCTCGAAACTCAGGGCAGAGAGCATTCCCCAGTTCACAGAAAGCTTACGCCCGTTTCTAAATTCCCTCATTGGCAAGGCAGAGCACGGAAGGCTTTCTCAAGGTGAGCCTGATAAGACATCTATTCAAAAAAATTCTGTCGCATTAAATAATCCGGGAATGTTGTTTGCGCTGATGTGTGCAGCCAACGAAGGGTTTGCATCCCGCAATTGGCCGCAGACTTTCAAGAGCTGGCCGTTTTCACTTGAAGAAAAGGCTCAGCTCGAATTTTTTCAGCGCATGGGAGATCACCGCTTTTCTCTTCCCGACACCGCGGATGAGCATGCATGGCGAAAATTTCTTGAAGCTGTGCGCTGGCTGCAGCGCCAGGCACGCCTGACAGCGGATGTGTTTTTGTGGCTTTGCTCGCAGTCGATCCCATCCACCCCAGACGAAGAATTATTTTTGCAAAAACTTCACTTGCATTTGCAGTCTCGGGTGAATTCAGGGCAAATTGCCCCAACAACACCATTCAGCGAGGCGTTGGAGGCATTAATCCGAAGTAAAGCAGCTCCACTCCGGGAAAAAGTGTGCCGCGGACTGAATGGCGATACGGCAGGGCCTGTTACTGGCTTAGCCCGACTGCTTGTAGACAGCAGTCTTCTGCTCAACGAAATTGGCCTTTCGAACGCTCTGAGCGTTTCATTTCTTTCATGTGAATCAGATGAAAAAATCGCATCGCTGCGCGCGACAGCGATGCGATGGTCTGGCTTGGAACCCGAAAAGACAAAGAACTGACTCAGGGTGTCTGGCTGTTCTTAAGCGCAGCGAAAGCCTGTGGCGTTGTGCTGCGTGTATGACGGCGTGTTATTGAACCTTGCGAAACAAAGTTCAGGACGTACCATTTGCCGCCAGCCTTTGCGTTTGTACCGCTTGCACCATCACCGCCGAAAGGCTGTTGATTGACAACCGCACCCGTTGTCTTGCGATTGACGTAAAAATTTCCTGCAAGCTGGGAGAGAGTCGGCACAGCGCGCTCGAGGAACGTTTCGTTCCTGCTGATGACAGAGCCGGTCAGACGGTAAGGATGTTGCTCGATGATACGAACCGCATCTTCGAGAGTTTTGTACGTGCGAATCGCAGTCACTGGCCCGAAGATCTCGACGGCCAGAAGATCATGCTTGTCGCTATTCACCTCAATCAGCGTCGGCTCTATGTAGTAGCCCTGCGAGTCATCGGCCTTACCGCCGGCGATTATCGAACAATTTTTATCATTCTTGGCATTTTCAATTGCCAACTTAATTTTATCAAAAGCTCGCTGATTGATGACCGGACCCAAATCAGCCCTGCGCTCAACGGGATTTGTCATCAGCTGAGACTGAGTCTGTCTGACCAATTCTGACTTGAGCGCAGGCCATACCTTCTCGTCTACCAAAACAACACTGTTGGCTGAGCACTTTTGTCCGCTGCGTCCGAACGCTCCCTGCACGATTGCCTGAGCAGTATCGATCACATCGATGTCGGCATCTGCAACAAGGAAATCCTTCCCGCCCGTTTCAGCAATGAAGCGGGGGAAATTTGCGCGTGGAAAATCTGTGTTGAAAAGATAGTTCCCGAAAATGCGCGCGGTGTGGAAACTGCCTGTGAAATTCAGGCAGTTCAGCTCCGGATGACGCAAGACGGCCGGAAGACAATTGGGACCTTCGCCGGTCATGAAGTTGATAACACCCTTCGGAAATCCCGCTTCCTCGAGCGCCAGCATCAACAAATAACTAGTTAGAACCGCATCGCTGCTCGGCTTCCAAACCACCGTGTTGCCAGTCAGTGCCATCACCAAAGGCAAATTGTAGCCAATCGCAATCGGAAAGTTAAATGGCGTCACCGCCAGCGTAAAACCTTTCAATGGCCTCAACTGAAGCTGGTTTGTTTCCATTGGACCGTCGCCCAGGCGCTCTGCCAGCAATTCGGAATAGAACCAGTTGTTGAATCGGACGAAGTCCATCAGTTCAGCCCAGCTCGCCGAACATTCGTTCGCCGTATAACCGCATTCAACGGCAGCTGTGGCGCATGTCTGGTATTTCCACTTTGACAGCACTGCTTCAAGATCGCGAAACTTCTGCAGACGTGTCGCCGGAGAAAGTGCAGCCCAAGCGGGTTTTGCGGCCAAAGCAGCGTCGATTGCCAATTGCGCGTGAGCAGAGTCGGCTTCCTGAAAAGTACATACGAGCTGCTTTGTCGCAGGATTCAGGCTCTTGCCCTTCTGCTTTGAGAAAATTTTCTGACCGCCGATGATCATCGGAATTTCAAGACCGAGAGGAATTTCCTTCGTTGCAGCCTCGAACTTTGCCCATGCGCTTTCGGTATCGCGGATATTCTCAATAGGTTCGTTGGCCGGCTTGACCATGGAAAGGACGTTCATTTTTTACCCCAAAGTAGACTGTGGTCTTAATTGACTGCACGTCCTTCTTTAGAGGCTTGCGAGCGGGGCTGCAACCATTCGGACAACGTCCTCACCTGATTTTCGGCAGGCAGGAAAAACTCGAGGCTTGGCGAGAAGTGTCGTTCTTTCAGATATTGACGCGCATACGGAACAAACTCGGACAGGCTCATGGGCCGCGATTTGTAACCGGTGCTGCGGTTGTGGGTCATAAGAGGCGTAAAAACCAGCCGGTAATGATGGGTTGCACCCGTCTCATCGGGCTGCTCGCGTGTGCAAAATTCAGCATGGGTGCCAAGTGCGAATTTTGCGTCCCGCGACAATGATGAAAACAAAAAGTTACCAACTCCATAGACGATTGTACCGTCGGAATAATCCGCGTCTATTTTTTGTGCGACATGGGCATGATGACCGACCACAAAATCGGCACCTGCCTTGAGCACCATTTTTGCGTACTCTTCCTGGTGCGGCTTAATCGATGGTTTAAGTTCATCACCCCAGTGAAAAACTACAACGATAAAGTCGGCCTGATGCCGAACCTGTGCGATGATCTCTTTGACTGCCGAAGCAGCCGGAAACGCAACTCCGGCGCGCTTGCTGCCGGCCCACGCCTCGGCGGGATAAGTCGTTGTCAGTGAAAATACCGCAATCTTTGTTCCATTCTTTTCCATCCACATCGGCTGAAGCGCGGCATTCAGATTGGAGCCGATGCCTGCGTAATGACCGCCTGCCTTCTTGATTGCCGCCGATGTGTCCTGAGCACCCGCCCAGCCAAAATCCATCGAGTGATTGTTCGCACGCGTAAAATACTTTACTCCCGCCGCCGTCAGCCATTGCGCGCTGTCGGACGCCTGCTTCAGCGCAAAGGGAAACTTGGGATATTCGCGTTTGTTTAATGACGTGATGTTGCCCTCAAAATTGACCACATTGAAATCGGCCCAATTGAGCAGCGGCTGGATATTTTCAAAGATTCCTTGTTTGAGGCCCGCTGCAGCACCGTGCGGAGGAACCCAAAAATCTCCAAAAAAACTGACCTTGACCGGGTCTTCGCAGGACAAATCCCAGCTCACTTTTTTTTGCATTGAAACCGACGTCGATGCCTTTGGAAGAGTGAGCGCCTTGGCGCGAAGTTCGGTACGGGCGGGTTCAGGTTGACTTTTGCCCAGACTGACACCGGGCAGCAAATGGTAGCGAACGTTCACGTCGGCCAACAGAATCTCAGTCTGGGCCGCCGCCGATTGCTGCAAAATCTGGGGCAATGCTGCGCAAAGAGACAAAGCGCCGAGGCGCTGAAAAACAGCGGCACGCATATCTCCTCCCTTTGGACTGTCCCATCAATGTCTTCAAACATCCTGAAATAAGGTTAACACATCAAAAAGAAGCCCCAGTCGCAAAAGTCTGCGCCGGTGTGACGACAAATTGGCAGGAAATTAAGTACGGGAATCTAGGCCAGTCCGGCTGATGCCACAAATGCGGTTGACGTCAGCCCTCGCCTGACGGAGCAGAGTCCGCTTCATTCAGGCTATCTAGGCTTATGATATGTCTCATTTTTTGAATTTTTGTCCGCAAATACCGGCTGTTTTCCTGCTGAACGGAAGGCAGAACTGGAATTCGCTCGACGACCCGCACACCAGCCTGCTCAAGAGCTTCCATCTTATCGGGATTATTGGTCATCAGGCGAATCTGCCGCACTCCGCAAACATCGAGAAGCTCGGCCGCAACTGAAAAATTACGCTCGTCCGGCGCGTAACCAAGTGCAATGTTCGCTTCGACAGTATCCAAACCTTGGTCCTGCAGACAGTAGGCTTTGAGTTTCGCAGAAAGACCGATGCCTCTGCCTTCCTGACGCAGGTACAGCACTGCCCCGCACCCCTCACGCGCAATGGCCTGCAATGCGTCGGCCAGCTGCTGACCACAATCGCAGCGCAGCGAGCCAAATACGTCACCCGTCAGACATTCGGAGTGGAGCCTTACAAGCGGAGCAAAACCCGAACGATTCCAGGCGCCCATCCAAAGCACGAGGTGCTCTTTCCCAGAGCCGGACTCTTTGTACAAAGAGAGCTCGAAAGGGCCCCATAGAGTGGGCAGTCGGGTTGTTGAAATGTGCTCGATCGTTGCCATCAAAAACCAGCTTTCATGCAGAAACAGGCTGTTGCACCGCGAGCTTTCGATAATTCACAATTAAATTGGGAACAAGTGAATTCATAAAGAAAAAACTCTGGCGTCTGACGACGCTCTCTGATAGCCGGTCAAAAGATCTGAAAATAAAAATCTTTGACCGCTCGCTGAAAGAGGATGGCGCTCACCCGTATGAGAACGTTATCAAAAAAAACCAACAGGCAGATTTCTGCACAAAGTGGTTCTCTTTTGCTGGGTCTTGCGCTTGCCGCCCTGCTTTGCCAATCGGCAGTCTTGTGCAGCACGGGCTATCTGAGCGGTTTTGGCTGGGCATTGTTGGCAAGTTTGGCCGGATGCTTTTTTACGACGTTGACTCATTGGAGTGAACTCATCCGCACCCCCGTGCCTGAACTGCGGACTTGGAAACGGGCTGCGTTTGCCGGAATCCTTTTGTCAGCAGGTCTCGTCGCGCTTGGTCACTCGCTAACATTTCAACACCCCGCGGCACTGAACACACTCGCCCTGGCCTTCATTCCCTGCAGCCGAGCGCTCTGGAGGCGACTGTTTGTCGGTGATGCCCTGACTTCTTCTGGCGAACGGTGGGGTGCATTTTTACTCCTAATTTCCGCGGCAGTTTTTCTTACTGATGAAGCTGCCGCTGTTTACGCAGCACTCAAGCTTGCACGGGTGACACTGGCCGCGGGCAATCTCGATCAACTGTTTCTGCCAGAACTGCCGCGCACATTCGCTTTTTCAGCCGCGCTTCTTTTCGGCGCGGCATCAAGTCTACAGAACCCTCAAAACCGCACTATCTCCAGCCGAACTTTCTGGACAATTCCCACGGCAATCTCGGCCATCGTGTTGAGTGCCTGCGGATGGCTCGCCATTCATATCTTTGGATCGCGGGCAATCGTCATGGGCCCGATAGAAACCCTGCCAGTGCATCGATTATTAGCATTCACACCCGCGATACTTTTCGGGGTTGTAATGTTGGGCATGCGCCCCCAGCTCCACATTCGCAACTCACTGCGCATCGGTCGCGACATGACACATTGGTGGCAGTTCCTTGGACTGATGTGCGGTCTCGCAATTGTGCTGGTTCTGGATTCCTCCGCCAGCGTCAAGAACTCCGAACTGTTGCTGATTGTCATGCTCTTTGCAGGACAAATCCTCGGCCTGCGCATGAGCCGCCCAGTCATTACGTTTGCGCCCACGCTTGCTTCCGTGCCAATATCTGCGCCAGACGACCAGCAAGCACTGACAAGCAATCAGAACTAACCCGCAGGTAAATCTTAATCATGAAGCTTCAAGCCCGATCGATTTGCATCTTCTGCGGTGCACAACAGGGGAACTCAGCCAGCTTCCGAGAGGTGGCACGAGAGGTTGGACTGCTGCTCGGGCAGAAAGGCATTCGCCTTGTTTACGGGGGCAGCAAGGATGGACTGATGGGCGCTGCAGCCGATGGCACATTGGCGGCAGGTGGTGAAGTTTTGGGCGTTCTGCCGGAAAAACTTGCCAATCGAGAGCTTGCCCATGCACGAATTCAAAAACTCGTGACGGTACAAACCATGGCCCAGCGAAAAGACGTTCTGATTGGCGAGGCTGATGCTTTTCTGATTCTGCCGGGCGGACTCGGCACCTTGGATGAACTCTTTGAGGTCCTTACGGCAAACACTCTCGGATTCACTGCAAAGCCGGTCGTCGTCCTCAATACCGACGGCTATTACACCGGTCTCATTGAATGGCTTGAACAAATTTCCAGTACGGGACTCAGCAAAGCTCCTCATGAACTGTTCACCGTTGTGAACGACCTGCCGGCACTGGCACAACTGCTGGCGTAGAACAATCGCCGCGGACTTGCAGCTATCGAACATCTCAGGCAAGTTTGCACACAGAATTGCTCGCACTCCGGAGCCCAAAGATGAACAAACCAGCTGGCGTACCTACGCCCGTTATAAAGTCGATTGCAGAATTTTGCCGCCGGCGTTCGGTTTTTTCCGGCTTGGCCGTTGTTGCTCTTCTTCCTTGCCGCAGCTTTGCGCAGTCAGGGGCGGGCACAGGTGCCGACGCCCTCGCTGCCGAATTAAAAAAGCTGCAGTCAAAAGCGGAAAAATTTGATTCCTTCAGAGTCAAATTCGAACAGCAGGTTTTCAGTGCACTGCGCCGCAAGACAACAAGCAGCCAAGGAACCCTTGCCTTCACGCAGCCACGTAAATTTCGCTGGGAAATCGATTCGCCCAAAAAGGAAGTCTACGTCAACAACGGCCAATGGTTTTGGAAGTACGTCGAAAGCACAAAGCATGCTGTGCGGCTGCCTGCTGATTCAGGCGACCTCGAATTTCTCGACGTCATTTTTGCGCTCGACAAAATCCAGAACAAATACAAACTGCAAAAAATTTTAAGAACAACGGGAATCGACGGCAAGGCAGCCAAAGACTGTCCGCAGAATCACACCTGCATCAGCTTGGAACCACTGCAAAGTGGACAACAAAAAAACATCGAGCTGGCGGTCGATCAGTCGAACGGTTTTGTCAGCATGGTGCGCATCGATTTCCGTAACGGCAACCGGACCATGATCAATTTTTCCGGAATTAAACAGGGAAAAATAAGTGTAGACACTTTTGAATTCAATCCACCGCCGGGCACGGCAGTGGACAAGAAGTAGGCGGAAAAATGCTGTTTGCCGATAACCTGCTGCAAATGAACTGGCGAATCATCGTCGACATCGCTCTGGTGGCATTCATCTGCTACCAAATCATGAGCATGCTCAAAGGCACACGTGCAGTTCAGGTTATCATCGGCATGGTTGTCATATTCATCGCCTATGCCCTGAGCGGATACCTCGAACTCAACACGCTCAATTGGATCATCTCAAAATTCTACTCGTCCATCATCGTTGTTGTGATTGTCCTTTTTCAAGACGACCTGAGGCGGTTGCTCACACGGGTGGGACGCGGTCCATTCATCCAAGGCATGGACGAAGACCTCGGAGTCCGCGCCATCGATGAAGTCATCAATGCGGCGCGCACGCTGAGTCACGAACGTGCGGGCGCAATCATCGTTTTTGAGCGTGGCATCGGTTTGGACAGGCTCTACGATCACAGTGTCAAGATTGATGCGATGGTCAACGAGCAACTGCTGCTCTCCATCTTTCAGTCGTTTTCTCCCCTGCACGACGGGGCCGTCATTGTGCAAAAGGGACGCCTCACATGCGCGTCGGCACAGCTTCCGCTCTCCAAGAACCCGAGTTTCAGCAAAAAGATGGGCACCCGCCACAGCGCAGCAGTGGGAATCGCCGAAGAAACGGATGCAGTTGTGCTTGTCGTATCTGAAGAAACTGGTAATATTTCAGTTGCATGGGATGGCCAATTGCAAAGGCAACCGAATGCGGACGTGACCCGCCGCCTGCTCATTACGCTGCTGATTCCACAGACGCGCGAAAAACGCACCGGCCTGCTGAGCTCCATGACCCTGCTCGGCAGAGTGCGCGATAAGTTTTTTGGACAACTTTCCAAGCCGCAGCAAGTGGCCACGGCTCACACAACACAAGGTGAATTCGCTCCGAATGTCCGCCGGCCCGCATGGGGAGACAGCAAATCCACCGAGGCAACCATCCGCTCGGCCAGCGACAGCAATCGCCTGACCACCGTCGGCACGGTATCGACTCATGGCGATGAACAACAAAGATGGTCAATGAGCTTGCGACTCCCTCGACACCAACCGCAACGCAAGCAGGCTGAACCGCTATCACAAGTACAGATTCCAGAAGAACAGCCACAATCTTTGATTCAGGAGCCACTTTTTTCTGACGAAGAAATTTTTGAAGACGGAAGTGAAAAAAGCGATCACCGCTTTGTACCACCCATGCCTCCGGAACCTCCGCCGCGCGACGTTACCGTGGGCGGAATCTCACTCAATCCGCCGATTGATCACAGCGAACCTCCTTCAAAGAGTCAGACTCCCGCTGAACCGGCCGAAATTGGGCGTGAAGATAAGAGCAGGAGGGACGAAAACAAATGAATGCTCCGATGTCGCTCGCATCCAGACTCCTAAGAACTCTGGTTCACAATCTCGGCCTCAAGCTGCTTTCGATTGGTTTTGCAATTGCGCTGTTTCTGATTGTACGAAGTCAGCAGGTGCGTGAGTTCAACCGCGCAGTCCGCGTGCGCCTGTTCACAGAAAACGGTGTCTTGGTCATCGGCCCGCAGGAACGTGTTGCCAATATCACTTTGCGCATGCCAGACACACTCTTCACTCGACTGCCAACCGAAGAAGAGCTCACCGGAGAGGTTGATCTCCGCAAAGAAAATCTCGGCAAAATTCGCGTCAGTCTGTCAGGAGAGAATTTTCCCAATCTCGACAGACGCTACAGTGTCATCATCCATGATCCGTGGTTGGACATTGAACTCGACAAGCTTGTGCAAAAGAAAGTTCAAGTGAAGGCGGTGCTGCAGGGAGCGCCACGGACCGGCTATGAAATTCAACGGGTCACTATTGACCCCCCTGAAATTGAACTCTCGGGCGCAAGACAGGATCTTGCAAAACTCGAATCCATTTCGACGATACCAGTAGATGTCTCCAATCTGGGTCCCAAAGACTACTCAGCACAGGCGGGAATGGCGCTAGATCTCAGCGCATCCATCAAACCGACCACAATTGACAAGGTGACCGTCAAAGTGAGCTTTGCCGAAAAAAAGGCTGTGCCGTAGCAAAAAGACTCAACCATCGACGAAGCAAGGATCAGGCGAGTTATGGGAAAATATTTCGGAACAGACGGAATTCGTGGTGAAGCCAATGCCGGCGTGATGACGCCGTCCATGGTTTTGCGAATCGGCCAGGCGTTCGGTCTCGCACTGCGTGAAAAAAGCGAACGACCACGGGTGATCATCGGCAAAGACACACGTGTCAGTGGATACATGCTCGAAGGAATTCTCTCTGCGGGTCTTTGTTCGGTCGGTGCAGATGTCTTGTTTGTCGGCCCGCTGCCGACACCGGGGGTCGCGTATCTGACACGCGGCATGCGCGCCTCGGCTGGCATCATGATCTCTGCAAGCCACAACCCGTTTCATGACAACGGGATCAAATTTTTTGACAAGAATGGTTTCAAGCTTCCTGATGCGGATGAGGAATTCATCGAAAGACTAATCGACGACCCGCACTTGGAAAACCGCGTCGTAAATGCTCAAAAGATCGGCCGCGCCAAGCGTATTGACGACGCGATTGGTCAGTATGCGGTGTTTCTTAAGGAACGCTTTCCAAAATCACTCAAACTCGACGGCATGAGGATTGTCGTCGATTGCGCGCACGGCGCGGGCTATCGCGTCGGACCCAAAGTTCTGCGCGAACTGGGTGCCGAAGTTTTTGAAATTAACAACGAGCCCAATGGCTTCAACATCAACCTCGAAGCCGGAGCATTGCATCCAGACCGTTTGCGTGAAGAAGTTCTGCGCTACCGAGCCGACATCGGACTCGCTCTCGACGGTGATGCCGACAGGCTGGTGGCCGTCGATGAGAAGGGAAACATTCTCGACGGCGACCAGATCATTGCCATGTGCGCGCAAGAAATGCTCGCCACCGGTCAGCTGCTCAACAACAGTGTGGTCGTCACCGTAATGAGCAACAAAGGACTGGACGTAGCGCTCACAAAGGCCGGAGTGCAGGTGTTCAGAACTCCGGTGGGTGATCGCTACGTGGTCGAGGAAATGCGCCGGCGCAATATTGTTCTCGGCGGCGAGCAGAGCGGGCACCTTTTGTTTCTTGATTCGAGCACTACGGGAGATGCGATCATTGCAAGCCTGAAAGTTCTCGAGATGATGTGCCGGCGGAACAGGCCACTTTCGCTGCTGGCCGAAGTTATGCAAAAACTCCCTCAGGTGACTAGAAACGTGAAAGTTTCGCGCAAAATCCCGATCGAGCGGCTGCCCGAATTTGCCGCCCGTCTTGCGGAGGTCGAAAAGGAACTCGGTGAAGCAGGCCGTATCCTTTTTCGATACAGCGGAACCGAAACTCTGGCGCGCATCACCATTGAAGGTCCCGATCAGGTGACCATCCGCTCCTACGCACAAGAGCTGGAGCAAATCCTGCTCAACGAGATCTCACAACTGCGAAACTGAGAGAGCCTTGCTGTATGGAAGCTTCCTACAAACCAAAACGTTCACTGATGGATGAGGTCAAAACGGCTGTCACGGCAGTGCTTCCTGACCGAGGCAATCTCAACCGCAAGGTCAGATTGCAGTTTCTCAACAGCATCGTCAGGCCTGCGAGACGTGTGTCCAATTCCGATGTGGTTGGTTTCGCAGAAAAACAGATCGATCTGACGCTGGCTCGTGTCTTCAGGGAAGCATTGCAAAGGGTCGGCCTACAGTCATGCACGAGTGACAACCAATACGGCCAACTGCATTACTACGATTCCCACCCGGGCTCCAAAGAACCTCCTTTGGTGATGATTCACGGAATTGGCAGTAGTGGACAGTGTTTCGCGATTCTTGCGCTGATGCTCAAGAACAAGCGGCGGGTCGTTTTACCCGATCTGTTTCACTTTTCGGGATTCAGTCATCCGAACAACCCCGTCATGAGCAGAGCTGAGCATACCGATTGTCTGTTTGAATTCATTTCAGGGCTTTCGGACAAGCCCGCAGATGTTGTTGGGCTGAGCCTCGGCGGCTGGCTCGCCATGTCTCTTGCAGTCAAAAATCCCCAACTGGTCAGTAGCCTCACCCTGCTCAACCCCGGCGGACTCGATTACCGCACGTACGCGTTGCGCGACACGCTGCTCTACCTGAGCTGGAGCAAGTTTCACAGTTTATATCCAGGTATCATGAGCGGATTTCCTTATGCAGGCATACCGCTCGTCAGTTCGGTGATGAAACGCGGACTGTATCGTGTGCTCAAAGATGACGGGGTTCGTGATTTTGTGAAAACCGTCGATACTGAAGATTTTCTCGACAAAGATTTGAAAAAAATAAAGTGTCCGACACTTCTCATGTGGGGAATGGAAGACAAGCTCCTCTCTTCCGAATCGCCGCTCATGCTGGTCAACTCGATTTCGGATTGTCGGGGCTATTGGGTGCGCGATGCTGCACATATTCTTTGTCTTGAGGCTCCCGTCAACGTCTATGAATGTCTGGTCCGTTTTCTTGACCTTGGCAAAATTGAAGACAACAATTTCGTGACCTTGGTGCGCAACTCACATCGCGTTTACCCGATGCAGGCCATCAGCACCGAAGACTCTGACGATCGTTGAGGGATTCGCATGTCAACTCAGGATTCAGTGTTCACTCAATTCATGGAGCATCTTTTTGCCGGAGCCAGGCTGCAACGGCAGGAAGTAAAAAACTTTATGGATGCCATCCTCCGTTCCAATCTATCGGACGTGCGGATCTCATCCATTTTAACTGCATTCAGACTCATCCCGCTATCTCAGGAGATTGTCTTGGGTGCACTCGACAGCTTGACACAGCTGTCAGCTCAGCCGCCCATAAGTCAACACGGTAAAGCAGCCCCGCCTCCGCCACCATTCAAAAAAGAAATGCATTTGGTCGACAATTCCGGAACGGGTGGTGACGGCTCAAACACATTCAACATATCGACCATGGCAGCAGTCGTTGCGGCGGCCTGCGGCGCAAAGGTTGCCAAGTTCGGCAGCCGCTCCATTTCTAGCCGATGTGGAAGTGCAGACGTGCTCGAGGCGCTCGGCGTGAGTCTGTCGAAAAGTGTTGTCGGCATGCAGGCGCAGCTCGACGAAATGGGCCTTTCGTTTTTGTATGCGCCCGCCCTTTTTCCGGCCCTTCAACACCTTGGCGTCATGCGCAAAAGTTTGGGGTTTCACACAATCTTCGATCTGTTGGTTCCGCTTGCAAATCCGGCTCCGCTGAGCGGACAATTGGTCGGAGTTTATTCGCCCGACATTCAAATCCTCGTCTCCCGCTGCCTGCAGGATCTCGGACGCGAGCGGGCGCTTGTCGTTCACAGTGAAGATGGACTCGACGAATTGTCGGTCTGCGGCCCTTCGCGAGTCATCCAGCTTGTGGACGGAAGACAAAACGCAGAAATCTGGACTCCGGCGGATTTTGGCATACCGACCTACAAGAAGGACGCACTGCGAGGTGCCGGTATCGAGGAAAATGCACAATGTTTTGTGAGCACTCTGCGCGGCGAAAACTCGGGAGCCGTTGAGGATGCCGTCGTGATCAACGCGGCCGCAACGCTCTGGTGCGCAGCCAAGGTCTCCACTCTCAAAGGCGGAATCGACTCGGCGCGTGAGGCAATCCACAACGGAAGTGCCTCACGGACCCTCGATTTGTGGCGGAAAAAATCCCTTGAATCTCCAAGTCATTAATACTTTCGTCGAGCTCGAAAAAACCGCAGCGCAACACTGGTGGACTGCCGAAGACCGCACAGCCTGGCGTGATGACCTCCTGCGCCGCCGCGAAAATATCGAGCCCGCGGCGCTTAAAACCTGCCTAGGAAGCGGTCTCACCATCGTACCGATCCACTTGTGGGATTCTGAACTCAGACAGTGTTTTATGCAGGTTGATGCTGATCCCGAAGAACAAGATGCCACAGACCTTTTCGCACAGCTCGACGCCCTGCAGGCAAACCAACTTTGCGGATTGTTTCCACGCCCGGGTTTCTGGATGGAATCTTCGTGGTCTGAAGAGGAATCTGCACTCCGTGACGCACTCACCCGCGCAAGTGCCACACGTGCGCTTGTGCTCCGCTGCGGGTTCATCACCGAACAGACGGATGTCTTGATGGCAGCCGACCTCGGCTTTTCAGGCATTCAGATTCACGCGGCCGAGCTCGATTTGTTCGAGCTGCAGTTCCTCATAGAACTGGCCCGCGACTGCAGGTTGTCACCTGTCGTCTCAGTTGAAAACAGCAAGCAAATGGAAATAGTCCTGCAAACCGACGCACCGCACATTGCGCTTTGCTGTCTGGCGGCAAATGGAAGGGAGCAATCCATCCGCTTTGTCCAACAAACCCTCCCGCGCATTCCCGCAAACTGCACAAGAATGATTGTCAGCGGTGGATTTTCGCAAACCGAGATGCAACATCTTGGCAATCTCGGTGCCGGAACCATTTTGAACCTTGGTTAGGCCTCTTCTTTCGCCCTGCGCTCGAGGAACTGATCAATCCTCTGCCGCCAAGGCTCTGAACCGACCACCAGATTGTCACGGATGTAGAGAAACACGCCCACGCCAGCAAGCATTGTCACAAAGCACAGGATCTGACCCATGGTCAGCGTGTTGTTGAAATAATATTTGAGCTGTTCGTCGGCCTCTCGGTAAAACTCCATGAAAAAGCGGTAAAAGCCATAAAAGAAGACGAACGCAGCACCGGTGGTTCCCTCTCTCAGCCTTAAGCGGCGGATAATGACGAGGGTCAGAAACAACAACCAGCCCTCACCGAGACTCTGGTACAATTGGCTCGGATGACGCGGAAGATCGCCACCGGTTGGAAACACCATCGCCCAAGGAACGTGATCTGAAATGACTCTCCCGTAGAGTTCGCCATTCATGAAATTGCCGATACGTCCGAGTCCGATTCCGACAGGTACCGTAAAGGCGAGCTGATCGGAAAGATGCCAGAAGTTGATTCCGTGCCGGCGGCAGAAGATTACGATGGCAGTGATCACGCCGACTATTCCGCCGTGGAAAGACAGTCCGCCCTCCCACACCTTCAGAGCATCGAGCGGCGCCTTGGAGTATGCATCCCAGTTGTAAATGAAGACATAGGCTGTACGGGCGCCAATGATCATACCGAACATCAGATACGCGATCAGTGAATCCAACAACATTGGCGTCAACATGATCGAGCGCTTTTTAATCCAGTGCCTGCAGCACATGTAAGTAAAAATGAATGCAAGCAGATACATCGTCGAGTACCAGCGCAGTCCCCAGTTAATGCCTGCCTTGTGCAAAGAAAAAAACACGCTGACGAGAACTGACAGCAGGACGAACATCGGACGCAGCATATAGATGCGCTCCAGATGTTTCTCGGAGAGTTCACGGACACGGGGCCAACCCCAAAGCACCGCAAGACCGATCAGGAACAGCGAAAGCAGTGCGGCGATTCCACCGCCGGTGGACATCCAGTCAAGCTTGAGACCTTCGATAGTAAAAATAAACGGACTCAATTCGTGCTTGTAATACGCGCCGTTCGCCATTCATATTCCCCAATTCAATTTCCAAATGTACGATCCGAAAACAAAAAAATATTTTTGAAGATACACCGCGCTGCTTGATTTGCCAAAAGTCATCCGCTACAGTTTCAAAAGACACATCCGTGTTCAATCAAAGGAGTCGCAATGGCCAACAACACTGTTTCCACGCAGCAACTCATTTCCGCGGTTGCAGAGAAGTTCACTGACAAGCTTCCAAAGAAGATGACCAAGACACTTCTCACAGAGTTCCTCTCAACAATCGAGTCCGAAATTGCTGCAGGAAACAAAGCACGCATCGACAAACTCGGCATCCTGTTTGCCAAAGAGCGCGCTGCACGCACGGGTCGCAACCCGCAGACTGGTGAAACCATCGCCATTCCTGCATCCAAGAAGGTCAGCTTCCGCGCTGCCAAGTCGCTCAAGGAAGCTGTAGGAACCGTTCGCAAGTCCGGTAAAAGCAAGCGCTGAGTCGAAGTGCCGGCAGTGAATCTGCCTGCAGACAAGAAGAGGTCGACCCACAGGTTGACCTTTTTTTTATCGACAACCGATCTGTCTCAAAATCTAGTTTTAATTTTTAAAATTCAAACCGGATGTCTGTTCCGAAATTGAAAGATCCGCCGTCCACATCGGAAAGAAAAATCTTCTGCACGCGGACATTGATCTGCAGCACTTTGGGAATGAGCGGTACACCAAGCCAGAACTTAAGCGCAGGTGCAGTGGCATTCTCGCTCCAGCGGGTTGCGGTAGTTTCGTTTAAAACGTATTCGCCAGTACTCAACTCGGAAGATTTCGAAACTGACGTCAGGCCGAGAGAAGCGCCGACGGGGAGCCAGTAGGTATTTTCGACTCCAGCGTCTGCCGAAAGTCTGAATTCAGACGTCGATATTCCGATTTGTTTCCGGTTATTCGGAATATTTTGCAAATCCTCAAAATCAAAATCCAGCAGAAGCTCACTTTTGAAAAATTCTAAATCCCAATGAACTCCTGCGCCGACCGTCCAAGAATCCTGAAGGTAGACTTCTTGTGAGTAGAGCCGTGTCGGCCTGAAATTCATACCCAACGATGCATTGTAACGACTCGGCAAAATCCCCTGCGGTATTTCAAAAGCAAAAGATTCATGCGGCTGCGTGGCAGAGAGAAAGCTTGTGCACAAAAACAGTCTGACAAGATTTCTCATGGGCACCCCCCACGGGCGGAAACCGGAAACCCTGAGGTTCCGAAGTATTTTATAATTGCAGAGCAATAACTTTGCCGCAGAGCAGGCTCCGCAGACTCAATCAGAGACTCAAAAAACGCAGCCAGAAGATCCCCGTCGTTGAACGGTCTCAGAGTGTCTCTCGACAAGCAGTTGCGAACACTGGCATCAAGGTCCGGCAATCTCTCGCCTTGGTTCTCGCGCAGCAGATTTCCAACTGTCTCCTTGAGCGACACAACTTCCCGAAGGAAGGTCTGTCTCGATTGAATACTCTTAGCGTCGAGCCCGCGCGAATTAAAGACCTCGAAAAGCGTCTTTGCCCAGAGTGTACCGATGCAATAAAAGCGGCCCTGGCAAGCCAGCGATTCTTTTGTTGAATATGTCTCATAATCGAGAGCGAACTTTGAAAAATCGCGTTCGCGTGTTGCCAGTGAATCACCCACCGAGGATTGCAGAATATTCGTCGAGCCTGTCCAGACGAAACTGACAAAATCAGCAAAACCCTCATTGATTCCGCGGACGATAAATTCAGTTTCAAGACGCCCTTTAAAGAGTCTGTCTTCGTACTCCTGTCCGGGTGTACAACGTTCGTATTTGTTTGCAAAAAATGATCGTTCAAATATTGCATGCCCAAACTCGTGGGCCAGTACCTGCGGATTGAAGCTCATCGGCACGCGCTCTGAATTGCCAAGGGAGAACAGAGCGAATTGCTTGGCACCGGCAACGTAAGCAGCGTTGCTATTCTCGTATTTTCTCGTCTGTTCACCTGAATCCGTTATCTCAATGGATGGATGGAAGATGATGCTGAACTGGTCGTAACCCTGAAAAAATTCGCTTGGCTGTTTTCCTGTCAAGTCTTGCACTTTATTGATGAGCGCGTCGAACTGATATCCTGCCGACAGCATGGCGAGCGACTTTGAGTTTAAAGGTTTTACCACTCCGTCCACAGTGCGGTATTCGAGCCTCGGAATTGTATAGCCCGTGAATTCGCTGTTCGTGATCACTGTGCCGATGGATTCCTGAATCCGCAGATCACCTCCGAGAAGCATTCGGAAACGAGGCCCGCTCAGGTTTTCGACGTTGTTCATTTCGGCAAAAGTTTGCGGCCCGTAGCGAAACTTTGGGATGTCGCTCGGATCATTGATGACCGAAGAATCAAACGTCAGTACATCGCCGCGAATGGCCTGACCTGCAGGAAATTTTTCATATTTTTGCGCACATGCTGCAACCGCAAAGTTCACCAGGAAAAAGAGGGTACGGACCTTTTTTTGCATCGGTCTGCGTTTGGCGAAATGAATCATTCGTTGCTCTCCTTTTTGCCCTGTTCGGCCGGCTCTGTGTCAGCGAGGTTGAGAAGGCTTTCAGGCTTTCTCCAAATCACTTCCAGAACCGGCCACAACGACCAGTTTCCACCGGCCGCCAGCAGGGCACCGCCACCAGAAAACTGCCAGTCTTCTGTGGAATGTTGCACACGCGCATGAAACAGTCCGCCACCCAAAGGACCCAGTCGATTGACGTAAAGACTTTCGTTTACATGGTATTGTTCAAGTGAATTGAGGACTGGCGAATAGCCCGCGCCCAGCGACCAATCGGTTCCAAGCGGATAATCATAGAGAAAATTCATCCAAGTCGCGAAGCGATCTTCGAAGCCCGTCAGTCCCAACGTGGATTCACGATATGCGTAACTGAAAAGCCCGATGCCAAGGGTCAGGCGACCAGATGTATCGAAGTCAACAGCAACCGAGTTTTGCAAAAGTCCGGCAAACTGACGATAGCGGGTTCCGTAGGGCTTCACTCCGACAGCAAACTCTGCAAGCAGAGAACAGCTCACCATCAGTCCTTCGCAGTAACGTGTTTTTCCGCCCAGCGTTAGAGTGGGCATGCCTGCAATTGTGATGCTGTCTGCATAAATATTCGTAAATATGTTTGTCTTCTCGCTTGTTCCATACCAGAGATGTCCAGTGGCAAAATCCGCCTGATAAGCACCCTCGGGAACAACTTCAGTGTTAATCAAACCAGCCGTGTGGCTGTCTGGTGCCGTTTTGAGGGCCTCTTCCTTTTTCGCCGCAAGTCCGAACGTCGGGGTGCTCAAAATAATCATTAGAGCAAGAATCGAACTCCTGCGGAGTCGCATGAACACAAACTGACATAGGCTGGTCATTCCCACGTATCGCTCCATCTTTTTTTCCTCGCCCCAAGAGGGTAGCATGGCACACTACGGAGGTGTTCCAATGGCATTGAGATCGTCAATATTGTTTGCCTCAACATTAATCTTTTCCGGTGCGACCCTCAGTGGCTGCGCCACCGTGGGAAGCGATTTTCCGAGCGATGTGAATTGGATTACCCGAGACAAGACCAAGCGTGACGAACTTGAAAAGCGTCTCGGCGCGCCGTTTCAAGTTGGTTTTGACAGCGGACAATTGACTTGGACGTGGGGTTTCTACCGTTATTCACTGTTCAGACCGGTGCGCACCAAAGACCTCGTGGTGCGATTCAACAGCAATGGCACGGTCAGCAGTTACAGCTTCTCGAGCTCGTTCGACGAAGATATTCAAAACCTCAAAAACAAGTGAGTGGAAATCATGGCTGCCGAAAATTCTGATAACGGACGTATTGTTGTTTTGGGTTTCGGAAACATGGGCCGCGCGTTGGTCAAGGGACTGCTTTCCAGCACGCAACGGCAGGTCATTGTGTGTGACCGATACGAAAACGAAGCTGTGAAGGAATTTTCAAACTCGCATCCAAACCGCCTGAAGTTTCTTCTGGCTTCGGCTGTTCAGCGCGAGGGCACCGAAATCCCTCTCAATCCATCAGACACCCTGATTGTATGCACAAAACCGCAAAATTTTCAGGATGCTGCTCAATTCTGGCGACCCGTCTTCTGCTCCGGCGATTCCAAGCCACTTGTGATCAGTATACTTGCAGGCACACCCATCGATCAGATCCAACGTGCATTTCCAGGCAGTGTGATTGCACGCGCCATGCCCAACATCGCAGCGACAGTCGATTGCGCCGCGACAGCACTCTGCCTTTCTGCCGAAGCGAACGACACCGAAATCAAACGAGCGAAGTCCATCTTCGAGGCGGTTGGTAAGGCGTGGGTTGTGCCGGAAGAACTCATGAACGCTGTGACGGGTCTGAGCGGAAGCGGTCCGGCTTATATCTATATGGTGATCGAGGCTCTGTCGGACGGCGGAGTTAAAATGGGTATGCCCCGCCAGTTGGCGCTCGAATTATCTGCACAAACAGTTTTGGGTGCCGCCAAACTCGTTCAAGAAACAGGGCTCCACCCCGCCGTTCTTCGCGATCAAGTGACAACTCCCGGTGGTACTACGATTTCCGCAATCCACGAGCTGGAGCGTCATGGCCTCAGGCCAATGTTGATTTCAGCCGTCGTCACAGCCACCAAGAAAAGCCGACTGCTTGCACGTGCCGCAGAAAAGAAAGCACAGAAATAATCGCGAACAGAGTCAGAACATCTTTTTGAGGCGGGCGTAAGCCTCGCGTTGGCGCGCAGGAACCTCCGCTCCCTGCGGTGAGACAAGAGCGCGGGCTGTATCAATTCGTTCTTGAGTCTGCGGATGCGTTTTGAGAATGCTCAACAGCCCAGAGTCCATGGCCAACCCATCAGAGGATTTTTCGAACTCATTCATACGTTCAAAAAAAGCCTGCATACCGCTCAACGGTAATTTCGCTTCGCGCAGTAGTTCTGCACCTAGCGCATCTGCATCACGCTCGTGATCACGCGAAAATTTAAGGTTGAGCAATTGCCCGCCTGTTGATGCAATGTCGGCCAAAGTACCCATGTCGCCAAAGACCATGCTGACGGCCAATGACGTACCGACCTGAGTCACCAGATTTTGCATCGAGTGACGTTGCACGACGTGGGCGATTTCGTGCGCAAGGACCGCAAGTATTTCCTCAGGCTGCTTTGATATCTGCAGCAATTTTGTCGTGACGAAAATACCACCGTGCGGAAATGCGTAAGCGTTGGGGACATTCGCCCTTGTAACCCTGATTTTCAGCTCAAGGGGGGAGAGGTTCACCCTGCTCAACAATGGCTGTGCAAGACTTGCTATCTCTTCGTGAGCTTCGGGTGGGACTGAATCTCCAATCGGGAAAGGGTTCTGCCCCTTTTCCGCCATGTCACCCAACTGTTTGTCGACGCTTCTTGGAATGAACGAAACCAGAGTGCGAGTTCCCGCCGTTCGCCAACGGTCGATGGACTCACACCCTGTCGCCAGCACGGAGGCCGAGATGAGAATAACCCTGAGGAGGTTAATCATGGTCTCCCATCAGGCTGCCGAGCAGACCTCCCGTTGTTTGTTCTGCGCCGCGGCCGGTTGTAATCACGGATGCAATTCGGTTTGCAAGACGCGCAAATGGAAGTGTCTGCAAAAAGACTCGGCCTGGCCCCCTGACTGTCGCAAACCAAAGCCCTTCACCACCAAACAATGCGTTTTTGAAACCGCCTACGAATTGAATGTCAAAGTCTACAGTAGACTCAAATCCAACGATGCATCCGGTATCGACACGAAGTGTTTGTCCTGGCTCAAGTCTGCGCTCGATGACAGTTCCGCCGGCATGAATGAATGCGAGTCCATCGCCAACGAGTTTTTGCAATATGAAACCCTCTCCGCCAAAAAGACCTGAGCCGATCTTTCTGTTGAAATGAATCGACACATCCGTGCCGCGTGCGGCACAAAGGAAACTATCTTTCTGCGAAATGAAACCACCCTGATAAGTCGACAAATCAAGCGGAACGATTTTTCCAGGATATGGCGCAGCAAAGGCCACGTCCGCCCTCTGACCCGCCGTATTTTCAAAGTTGGTGATGAAAAAACTCTCACCAGTCAGCATGCGGCCCGCGGCTTTCATCAGGTTTCCAAAGAAACCCTTGTTCTTGTCCATAGACATTGACGTCTGCATCGCAACGCCATCGGTCATGTACAGCATCATACCTGCTTCGGCGATCACAACCTCGGAAGGGTCGAGGGTGACAATCACCGCCTGCATATCGTCGCCTTCAATCCGGTAATCAATAACGTCTGAACGATTCGTGGACATAGAAAGACCTCCTGAATCGCGCACTGTAACTCAATTCGCGAGGAAGATAGACTGTCAATTTTTCAAAGGTTCTGTTCGAAAAAAGCGAGGAGCGAGTGCGCCACTAGATGCACTTTAATTAAGCACTAAGAAGATCGTTGGTTTTGGTAAAAAACAAACTATTTGCGCGCGCATTCCCGCGGTTCAAGTCCATCTATATAAAATTCAACACCCTGGGCCCGTACATCAAAAACATAGTCGTTGAAATCAATTCCGCGTTCTTCACGAAGGGCAAAGTTACTCGGATTCGCCGCGACAGCATCAAGGTTCTCGCGTCTTTGGTCTTCAAAATAAACGCGAACCCAACGGCTCAGCGGCGCCGACGCAGAATACGCGTCCATCTCCTGCTTGATTGCTGCGGTGCTGTCTTGAATACCAATGAGGGGATCGCGGCTCATAATGTTGTTGCGATCGTATGCCTTGAAGAACACGGACGACGAAATCTCGCCAGAGCGACGATCGATGTCGACCGTTGCGTTGTAAGGTCCGTTGCAAGGCTGTCCGGCCCTGCATGCACCGGCGACAGGGAAATAAGTTTGCACGCGCACTTCCATCCGGTTGCACACGCCCTTGTCCGCAAGAAATTCAACCACTGTGTTGAGAGGTGTGGTTTTGTTGCAGCCAACCTCTTTACTGTCGCTGGCAATGGTAACAACAAGACAATTCTTCCACCACGCCTCGTAGTTGAGCTGAGCGACACGCAATTGTACCGGCACTTTGTTGGGTGGAATGCTTGGATTTTTGTTGATTGGTGGATCAAACGGAACTTTAGGCGGGACGGTGAGGACCGGTTTGCCACCGAGGCCCGGGACAGTCTCGGTGCTGCCGGGCTTTGGGGGGATCCCGCCCATGATCGGCGTGTTCTGCGGCAGAGGCTGTGGATTAACGATCTCAGGGGCTCTGCCACTGCTGTTTTGATTGTTGGGGTTGTTTGCTTCGTCGGGTGATTTTTGCACCGGGCCAGCGACCGTCGGAGCAGGACCAGCGGGGGCAGGCTGGCTGCCCTTGAACTTGGTTTTTTCGCATGCCGCAACCGTCACCGCGGCAACCGCAACAAGCAAAAATCCCTGATTGAGAAGTCTTTTCATAGCTTGGCCCTCAAAACACTCAAGTGCATGCGCATAAAATCTAATTTAGCGTATCTCCTCCCAAGGAAAAACCGCAGAGAGCCAAAACTAAAAATAGTGCAGGTAGGAAAAATGTCGCCATCGGGAACAAAAGACGCAAAGAGAGAAGTGCGGCTCTCTGAGCACTCTCAGCGCGAAAATCTTCAAAAGCCCCCTCGTGTTCGCGCGAAAGCCAATGCTCGGCTGATTGTGGAGAATAGAGCAACGAAGTTCGCACACTTTCCAGATAATGGAAGCTAGCGTGGTCCGAAGGGCAGAAGTTGGTGTCCGGAAGCGACATGGCACATGACAATCGACGGGCAAATTCATCGCCCCTGACGCAACCCGAGTGGCGTGATGCAAAAATAAGACGCTCACGCTTCGTCCTCAACGTTGCCGCCGAAGCAATAAGGCTCTGAATGAAATCAAGACGGCCGCCAGCATCGTTCAAGCCACGATGCTGGCGAACGAACCCGTGTGAGCGATCCATCAACATCAAAACCCCGGCAAGTCCCAAGAAGTAGAGCATCACGGCCACGGTAAGAATGATTCGACCCTGCGGCAGTTCAACGTTCGCAAGAAAACGCTCATGGCTGAATAAACAAAACAAAAGCGAAACCACAGGAACAAAACCTGACAGAAAAAGCGCTTGCACACGCGACTGTGCTGATTGCTGACGCATCCAGCGTTCTACCTGATAAAGATTCGAAAACGACTTCCTCCAGAAACGTACATCAAACGCAGTGAATTGAGGGGACAACAGGGTCGTCACACAGCCATGAACAATCTGTGTCAAAGAATCGAAGGAAACCAGCCGGAAGTTGGTCGGTACAGGATATTCGGCATCCGGAGTGATGTTCACTCGCTTACCAGGGGCAAGTGGCAGTGATGCAGTTCTCGCAATTTCCTTCAGTTGATTGGATTTTGAGTGTTTCAGACCCTGAATCAGAGCGGCGCGAGTGACACTCCGTCGGCTCAGGTAAACAGAAATCGACGAAAGAGCTGATGAAGCAACATTCCATTCGCAACTTCTGTAACGATTTCTGAAAACTGCCCTCATCATGCAAGACTCCCGACTTCGACGACTTCTGAGACATAGCTTTTGCGGATGGGACAACGCTGCATAAAAATCACAGCATCAAAGGCGCTGCGTACGAGTCTGCGCGCCAATTCGAAACCCAGCGCAGGCTCTGCGCGCAAGACGAGCGCCTCCAACCTTTGCAGTGCTTCGATCGCCGAATTTGCATGGACAGTCGACAAAGAACCATGATGCCCCGTGTGAAGTGCCTGAATGAGGGCAAATGCCTCATTCCCGCGACATTCTCCAACCACTAGCCGGTCAGGCCTCATTCGCAATGCCTCACGCAATAGCCCCTCGAGATTGACCGAAGCTCCCGAATCTTGAGAGCTGGCTTCGAGAGTTTGCAGATACACAACGTTGTCCCGCTGAAGTCGTAGTTCGGCAACATCCTCTAAAATAAGCAAGCGTTCATCAGGTCGGATTTCTTCTGCGATTGCGCGCAAAAGAGTTGTCTTGCCGCTGCTCGTGGCGCCGGCAAGGAGAATATTTTTCTTTCCCTCAAGAAGATTATGCAATGCGGAAAAAAAATCGGCGCTCAACGAACCCGAATTCAAAAAATCTTGCAAACGAAGCGACTGTGCTCGATGACAACGAATGCTGACATACGCTCCGGTGCGGGCAACCGGCGAAGCAACAACGTGAACTCGTGCACCACAGGACAGGGTATAGTCGCAGCTGGCTCGGGGAGTGACCAATTCTCGGCCGGCATCTGCAGACGTCCGACACAACCACGCCCACAAATCGTCGGCCGACAAAAACGGGCTCTCGGACTGATGCAATCCCGTAGAACCCTCAAGCCAGCACTCCCGATACCCATTGAAAAGAATCTCATTAACAAACATTGACCGAGTCCAGACCGTCAGCGGACCCTCTGCGTAAAGATATGAGGAAATCATCATAAAACACGCAGCAAACCATTTAAGCCTCAGGAACAGCGGTCGCTGGGAATACTCGGGGGAAGCGAACACCAGATTCAAACGACCAATTAAAACTCCCGCGGGAATCATCCGCCGACTCTTAGCATCCAAGTCAAAAATTCCGTCCTGCATAAGCACATCGCTGACAACCTTTCTCAACTGCGGGTCTCTGTACGAGACAAATTCTGGAAGTAAAGAGCGAACTTCATCGCGCCCAAAATCAACGGGGCAATTCAGGCTGATGAGGCTGCTCAAGGAGGTATCGGACAAACCAAAGGAGAATTTGCGACTTCTGTTGAAGGTCACATCCGCACTTCCAATTCCGAAAACCGTCTCATAGCAATTGCTGACGGCAACAAAACACTGCCATGCGCTGGCGATCACCCATTCACGGGCTGCCATAAATTCGCAAGGCTCATCAAAGACAGAAGATCTTCCGAATGAAAAATCACTCGAAAGATCAATCCCGCGTTCCCAGAGAACACTTTTTCTGCCGTTATAAAGTCGAACTTTACCGCGCTGCACGACTTCCCCCAGAGGGAGCAATCTCTTTTTCGCCAATCTCCATTCCGTCAACAAACTCCGCAGCTTTTCTCGCATCGTCGGCTTTTTGCTGCGACTGCCTCTCATAAGCACTGACTTCATTGGCACTGCGCCCTGAAATTGCTGCTCCCAACGATGCAATTTTTGATTTTAAAGCTGCGCCGAAAAGTGCAGTGACAGCTATTGAAGCAACGGCAACGACACTCAGAAGAATTGCATACTCAGTCAAACCCTGACCACTCTCACATTTTTTCATCTTTTCCTCCCATGCGTGACTCTTTGGCATACAAAAAAAACTTAGCAAATAGGGGAGATTCACCGGATCGATTTTCAGTCAAAATGCACAAAAATTCACTCGCACAGAAATCCCGGCTTCAAAAAAAATCTCATCCAAGTCATGACACAACCGGAGAAAATTCATGCGGACGAAATTCAAGAAATTGATTCAGGAAAATGTTGTGTTCGAGATGCTAATTCCAAGCACCTTCTATGAACGCCTTATCGGCATACGGCTATTTTCGTACTTCCCCGCCCATTGCGGAATTCTCTTCAGGTCGCCTTGCACACTGCACACTTTCTCTTTGAAAGAGGACATATGGATGGCACCCCTCGACGAGGATCTCAATCCGAAGGGATGCGCCTTGCGCGTTGAACCCAACTCAATTGTGCACTGCAAAAATTCACATTGGATCGCCGAATTTTCACGTAATCCAAACTTCTCCAATGCAGCAGAAAACCGCAATGAAAGCGGAAAGTATTTTCATGCAAGAAAAATTGAGGGTGTGGTCCCCGCGCAAATTTTCAGACTCACCAGACTTTTCTTTCTTCTCATTCTTCTTTCATTCTTCTCATCTCTTGCTCTTGCGTCACAAAGACCACTGAAGCTTCCAGTGGGCGAAACGAAAGAGGTCACTCTTGATGATGCACCCAAAAGTCTCGACATCTCACATCCGGATGTTATTGACGTACAGCGCATTGGATTGACGAATAAAATTCTAATAACCGCACTGCGCAGCGGCAATGCCCGTTTGACGGCCCATTTTCACTCTGCAGGAAGCAAAACGTGGAATTTTCAGGTTGGCATGGCAGGCTCGGACTTACCCGCCACACCAACTCTTTCTTCCGGTTCTCTCGTCCGTGTTGCCCGGGATCTGCAACGCCGCGCAGGTCTTGAAACGGTTCTAGACAATGGTCGTATTGTCATTCTTGGCCACCTACAAAACGACGCGCAGTTCCAGTCGATTGTCGAACTCTGCCTAGGGAGGGATGAATGCCTCCCAAGATACACAGTCAGTCGGGAGGCAATTCAATTGCAAGCCCGATTTTTTCGCTCTTTATTTCAGGAAATCGGACACGTTGGACTTTCGGCAGAGGCTTCTGTTGTCGGGGTGAATGTCCGCGGCAGCACGGCGGGACCCGAGGACGCAGATAAGATTCGTCTTTTGCTCCGATCAGTTCTCAGCCGCTTTAACGAGACTATCGTCACCGACAAATCATCGGGCCATCTGATAGAAACCCAGCTCACATTTTTTCGTATAAATATCTCTCGACTGAATGCATTGGGCATCTCAACAGTCAGCAAAGAGCAGCCCGCAGGTAATGAATTTGCAAAGGGTATTATTCCAAACTTCATTAGCCAGTTCCGTACAGGCCCCAGCATTAGGCTTCAGTTTCCGGACGTGGTGGTGAATGCACTGACACAACATGGAGTTCTCAAGCAGGTCGCGCGACCGAGTCTTGTCGTAGCAAGCGGGGGCAAGGGTGAGATTCAGTCGGGTGGAGAACTTCTATTTCAGACCACAGGCCAAAGCCAAAAATTCTTTTCCCAAAACTACGGACTCACTGTGACTCTGCAGCCAAATATAACTGGGACCGGAAGAATTTCCCAAAAAATCGATATCAAGTTGTCTAATCCCCAGTCACTGGCAAATCCTAATGCCATCTCCGCGATGCAACAGAGCGTCATGAGCACCGAGTTGAGCTCCCTTCCGGACGAGCAGATTCTGCTGACAAAGATTGATCTACAGATGAGCGGCAAGGCTGTTTCGAAGGTTCCAATTTTTGGTCATCTACCCATCATTGGTGAACTATTCAAAAACCGTGACCTACGCAGCGAAAACACGGAGCTGTGGATCGCAATGAAAAACAGCCTCGCTGTTTCACATGTTCCTGAAACGCAACAAGTCGAAAAAAAGACTGATCCCGCAACACCCGAAGCACACTGGCTGGACTGAAAATGAAACACCTCAGTCATAAACTCTCATTGCTGAAAGACACTATTTTTTGCGTATCTGTAAAGTTACTCAAGATTAGCTCTTGTCTTGAGCTTTGGTCTAAGGATTCTCCTCAAAGCATCGGCACACTGCCGCTGACACTCTCTGGTGGCTGGCAATTCGCAAGCTGCGGCTCCTACATTCGGATTGACTCACCTGACGGACAAATCATAACTCTTGTCAGCGATGAATTTACCATCGACGGTGCACGTTACCGAATCAAACGTCGGGTGCAAATCAATCGCAAAGCACACGCCCTATTTTTTAAGACTAATTTATTCCGGAGTCACAAACGGACAGCACCCGGACTTGTCTTTGCCGCTCTTATCGCCGCAACATTCTCTTTCATTTTTTTAAAGCAATCATGGCGCTCTGAAATCAACTTGTCAGCAGATGCTAGAAATGAAGAAAAGCTCGATCAGAACAAAAACGAGATCTTCAGGGCACAGGCCAATCCAACGAGTTCAGCCAGTCAATTTTCGGGGTCTGCAGCGCCTTCTCCAGAAAGCTCTGAAAACAACCTCAAAGCAGGGGATGTTCCTCCCGAAAAATTTCCACGTGCAAAGGCGGTCAAGAGAAGGATGAACGAAAAAGACGCGCAAAGAAAAGAAAAAATTGACCCAGTTCACTGCACGCCAATCAAGCATATCTCTCAAAGTAAAATTCTTGAAAGACTGCAAGGCACCGCACACAACCGAAGAGGTTGGTATGTCTGCCGCTGAATTTACTGTCGCAGCGTCGGCTGCTCTGCTATGCCTGACCGCGGTGCATGAGTTGGCAAGGCTGCAACTTATCAGAAATTCCATCAATCTTGTGGCTTCCTCGACCGCTGCTCAACACAGTTATCAAAGTCTGCGACACGTGCTGCAGGGCAGTTTTTCTCCTGAGAATGGTCAGCGTCGGTCTCAATATGAGAAACAAATTGAGCGCTCGGTTCTTCACGCCCTTGACGATCCGCTTTTGCGTTGGAGCTGGACCCATTCCTTCGAGAATTCTCGACCGGCATTCGGCGTCCGGGTTTGGTTGAATGGAGCAAGATTTGGAGATCTTGAACAACCCACGACCGTAAAGATCCAAGTTTGTCTTCGCAGCTGGCTGGAGCCAATTCTGGGTGCCCTCTCGGATAAAAGAAATTGTCTTGGCGAATTTTCTAGCACAGGCGATCATAGGCAAAGCCGCGGAATTTCAATTTCTGCCACATCGACCCGCATGAAAAACATCTCTCTCGAGCCTTATTTCCGAGAAAAAAATTCGGAGGAAAAAACTCCCTGATGGAAATCCTGTTAGACTTATCTTGTCAACGAAATTCAGCGCAGAATGGACAAATTCTTCCATTGGCCGCGGTCATTCTTGCCCTTCTCGCGGCGTTATTAATTGCCCTAACGCAATTCATTTTGAAGACCCAAAACAACGTCGTAAGATGGGAAAATGAATTTCAAGGCTCATTGCTAACCTCCCAGGCGGTGGCAAACAAACTGAACGCCATAAGTACCAACAACCAACACATTGCTCTCACTCTCGAGCGCATCTTCTCTCTATATTTGAGCGGTACCGGGCATGCACTCGATCTCGCAGCAAGCACGCCTCTTTGGGAACGGAAACTGCCGGTGCCAATTCCCGAACGGGTGTACGCGGCGTTTGAGGCCGCACTCCCTGCTGCTCGGATTCAACTCTCGGCAATACAGTCAATGAACGACGTACTGCTCTCGCAAATTCCGCAGCAAGTTAGAGAGCGTCTGACGCGCGCATCGATCAGTGAGTCATTGTGCCGAGTTGCATCGTCACCGGACTCTTTACCGTCCGCCAACAACTGCCGTTACCGTCTGACAATGAGCATGCTTGGGTTTCCTCAGCTGCGAACTATTTCGGGTGATTTGTTATTTACATCGGCCCTGAAACAAAACCATGGCTTCGTTCTCATTCAGATCTCGGATAATGTTTTGCTAAAAAAAGGCTTGTTCGGCGCGCGACTGGGCAGCTCGGAGAATCCCTTTCCCCGACAGAGCATAGCACTCACTCATGCTCGCTTTTGCCACAAAAAAGCCGACTTCAGGCTCGTGAAACATTGTCCAAAAACGAAACTTCCAAAGGGTTTTCCTGACCGGCTCTCCCACTCAGGGAACGTCATATCTTTCGAGCCGAATTGGAGTGTGCTCGTTGATGAAAATTGAACGCCTTTGGCACTCATCTGGGGGACAGGCGCTCACTGAGCTGACAGTCATCCTGCCTGTAGGTTTCATTTTACTCGCCGCGCCGCTTCACTTTTGGAAAACCATGGAGCAGCGGGTTGGCGATGACACACGCCGTCTTGATGAGAATCTGGCCCAATTCGCCAAGAAGGAGAGCGTTTTTCTCAACAATTTGCGTTCACAGGCCTGCCTAAGGCAGGCGGGAACGGGGGCGAAATCGACAGCGACACCGTCGACCCGCTGGCCCGAGGAGGTCGACAAACAAAGAGCACTTTCTCTCTCGCTCTTGCGGGTTAGCTGCCTTGGGGAGGGGACGGCCAAGCATGGTCCTAAGGTGGCCTTGCCCCTGTGGTCGGTTCACATCGCAGCACCCAGCGAGGCTGCAGCCCGCGCAACAGCGCAAACACTCTGCCCGGGCGTCGTCGCAGTCTCTGAAAAACTGAGGGCAAGTGTCGCATCTGCGCATAAAGTGCGCCTTCTTGCGGACGCGGCACCCGCAGCCCAAGTCCTCCGACAGACCACTCAATTCTGCCTGACCGGCTTAAAATCGGTGCGTCCGCTTGACAGCCTCTTTGCCGGTATATTAGACCCCTGACCACGTTGGCGCTTTAGCTCAGTCGGTAGAGCAGTAGATTGAAAATCTACGTGTCCCCAGTTCGATTCTGGGAGGCGCCACCACGTATCTCTGCCTCACTCCTCGCCTCTGTAGCTCAGCTGGTAGAGCATCGCATTCGTAATGCGAGGGTCGCAGGTTCAAATCCTGTCGGAGGCTCCATGCGTAATTCCGCAGTTGATTCAGTTCTTCTTCACCCGCTCAGTGCGTCTCAAAAGGCACTGTCACTCGTGTCGATTTGCCTGCTGCTGGGCTCGGGACAGGCTTACGCATGGGAAAGTTCGTTCCTTGCGCAACGCGAATCTCATCATCACGAAAAGGTGATCGGTGACAATAATCTCATGCCCGTCTCGGGTGACGGCACGAATCTGCCGGCACAATTGATTCCGCTGATGGATGCCGTTGGCCAACTGAACGTCGGATGCACGGCAACCCATATTGGTGACGGTCTTGTGCTGACGGCAGGCCACTGCATTTCACGCTCACCACGCAGCGGGTCGGACAATTGCCATCTTCTGGGAGTTGTTTGGGGCAATCGCGGAGCAAAGCCCGAACTCAAATCATCAAATTGTAAATCAGTCGTACTGCGAAAGTACGACAGCACCTACGACTTCGCTCTCCTGCGGGTCAATAATCCGCCCAAGGCATCGGTCAGCATCGACTTGGCTTTCAGTTCGCAGAAAGTTCCGCTCACAATGTTGAGTTATCCACGGATGCGCCCATTGGAGTGGTCGGGCTATTGCACACTCCACGCTTACACAGACCCTGCGCGAATATTGAAAAAGTTTCTTCACGACTGTGACAGCGAAGGCGGAAGCAGCGGTGCCGCATTGATTTCAACTGACTCACTTGCGATTGTCGGTTTGCACAATGGCGCAAGTGATGAACTGAACTATGGAATGTATTTGTCCGCGTCCGATGAACTCATAACCGTTCTTCAAGATGCTCTAGGTAATTAAATAATGGCGTGGCTTTATCTTTTCCTTGCAGGACTTTTTGAGATCGGCTGGCCGCTGGGAATGAAGCTCGCCCAGTCAGGTACTCACCGGATTGCAGGCATCGGTATGTCCATTGCGTGCCTTGGCGTCAGCGGATGGCTGTTGTGGCTAGCCCAAAAAACTATACCAATGGGTACCGCCTATGCAGTCTGGACTGGAATAGGAACGGTCGGCACCTTTATCGTCGGTGTGAGTTTTTTTGGTGACTCGCAGTCCTATCTGCGCTGGTTCGGTGCAATTTTCATTGTCTTGGGTGTCGGACTTCTCAAGCTCAGCGAGTAACAAAAATCCAACACTGCATCGAGCAGTCTGCAGACCCTTTTTTTGCATTTCACATTCGACAGACTGCTATGGCGGGACTTTTTATAGCGCCCGATACTTCTTGCCGATCGGCTGCCCGCGTTGTGGATTATTCTGGCGGGGAACCCGAATCAAAGGCACAAACCATGCACCTTCGGCGGTACTGCAGTTCTATGCGGAGAGTCATTGTTCTCACAAGCGTGCTTTGTTCTTTTTTCATTGCAAATCGAGCGGTCGCACAAAACTCGGTGTCCCTCAAGGCAGGGCTGGGAATCGCAGTCCAAAGTGACAACAACTATTCACCCATGGCAGACACGAGTGTGACAATTGGCAGATGGGGATTCACCGCAAATGTGTCCGGATATTCCGAATCACAGACCAAAGTCACTCACCTTCTTTCAGGAGTACTCTACGGAGTTCCACTCACCTCGGGCGGATCACTAAAAGCAGAATTTGGCGCTGGGGCACTTATGGCGCAAACAACTGCCGGCGGTAAAACCGAAACTATGTTCTCATACTCATTTCCGATCGGTTTTGACTGGACAATCTTCAACTTGAGCGGCTTGGCGGTTAGTGCAAATTGGAAATCCTGGCTCTTTGCGACGCACCCCTACATTCCGCTCTTTGTATTGCTTTCCCACGACCGCTTTTCCACAGTTTCACTCAGCGCGGGGTTTGCACTATGAAAACTCCAACCTTTTTTAGAATCCATTTAATGGCGGGTATGATAAGCGCCTCATCGATATCCGCCGTCGGGTTCGCCGCAGGACACAAGATTTCTGCCGGCGCCGTTTCCGCCAACGGCGGGTCAAATCCGGTCACATTCACAAGTCTCGGTGAGTATTCGTACACATATATCAACACGGCACGCGATCGTGAGATTCTTGTCGGCTTCGCTCCAGGGCTTGGATATGCTGTGCGCTTTCAGCCGACACAAACAGTCTCTGTTTCACTTGGTGGCGTCGCTGCCGTCGGCATCACGCCTTTTTTGGGTGTTTATGGCGGATTCGGCTGGGAATTTTGGTGTGCAACTCGTTCAATCTGTTTGTCCCTCGAATTTCGTTCGGCTTTGGCACCGTATTCTGAGAAACGTCAGATCTCCGGTGTAAGCAGTGTCAGCCTCGGAGGCACGCTATGGTCAAATTAATCCATCTACTTTTGATAGGTCTGTGGCTCATATGCAGCAATTCTGCATCGGCCTACGTGTTCGAACGCGACAGAAGCTCCGGAGAGCCAGTGCGACTGAATGTCAGCGCCGAAAATCCAAAAGTTTATTTCAGAATCGCAGGCTCACCGCCGGAATTCGAGAATAAGGATAAATTTCTCGACGGAAAATTTTCCAATCTTTCAGACACGGATTTCTTTGCTCAATTAGTTTTGGAAACCATGAAACGCTGGAACGATGTCGAAGATTCGTTCGTCGAACTGGCACTGAGTGCCGAAAGTGGCAGTGGGGCGGACTCAGAAGACAACATCAATACAATCGTCTTTTCGTCGGGCACATGGAGCGATGCTGGCAGTGCACTTCCCAAACAGGGAAACACGGATCAGGACTCACGTTACATCGTGGACTGTGACATCAGTCTCGATGCACAAAAAGATCCAGAAAAACTTGCCTTCACTGTTTTGCACGAACTCGGACACTGTCTCGGACTTCTCCATCCCCATTACTCGACAAAATCAGTGATGAGCTACTCAACCATCAATAAGAATCTGGAACTGACCCTCGACGATAAGGCAGGCGTAACCATTCTGTATCCGGTCAGATATGAGAAACGGAAAAATCTGATTCCACTCTGCGGCAGCCTACCGGCACTCAGTTCTCACCGCGGCACCAGGAGCGCTGTTACATGGGTGATTATCGCACCTCTCGGCATTTGGGCACTAAGAGCGCTGAAACGGCGCAAACGCAGAACTCCGATTTGACTTCATTTTCCTTCCGTCAATGAGCGCGAAAAACAACGCTTGACTCAGCAGGCTCCGGTGACTACTGATAATCCAGTCTCACTTCATCGGAGAATAAGCAAAACCATGAAATCAATATACTTTAAGGCTTCTACCTCGGTAACCAACCTAGTCACAGCACTCGTTATTGCGACCCTCCCGACCGGTGCTCTGGCTGGCGGCAAGGGCCACAAAGCACACGAACATGGAACTGCCTCGGTCAACATCGTCGGCGAGGCAAACACTGTCACGATTCAACTGGAAAGTCCCTCAGAGGCCATCTACGGCTTCGAGCACGAGGCTAAAAAACCAGCGGACATCAAAAAACGCGACGAAGCGGTGGAAAAGCTTAAGGCAAGCGCTGACAAAATGTTTGTTCTCGACTCTTCACTTGCGTGCAAGCTGACAGAAGCGACGGTCAATCCATTTGTGACCGAGGCGGAAGAGACAAAGGAAACCAAGAAAAACAAACACAAGAAGGGCACGCACAGCGAGGTGCACGCCAAATTCAAATTTGAATGCGCAAAACCCGTTGCCGGAAGTGAAGTGAAATTTGCAACAAAAGCGCACTTTAAATCACTCAGAAAATTAAAGGTTCAAACCCTTTCAGGCGAGACACAGAGCGGATCGACAGTCGTCAACGATGCTGGCTCGGCAAAACTTTAATCGCGAGAAAAAATCATGAACAACCGTCTTCCCGTCACTGTGCTGTCCGGCTTCCTTGGCGCTGGAAAAACAACACTGCTCAACAATATTCTCAATGATCAGCACGGGCTGCGGATTGCGGTCATCGTCAACGACATGAGTGAACTCAACATCGACGCCAAGCTCGTGCGCAACGGCAGTGTGGATATTGCACGCACCGAAGAAAAGCTTGTCGAAATGAGCAACGGCTGCATCTGCTGCACACTGCGCGAAGACCTTCTTGTTGAAGTCCGCCAGCTGGCACAGCAGGGACGGTTTGATTATCTTATCATCGAAAGCACTGGAATAAGCGAACCTCTGCCAGTGGCAGAAACCTTTACGTTTACTGACGATGCCGGAGTTTCACTCTCGGAATTTGCATGCCTCGACACAATGGTCACGGTCGTCGATGCATTCAATTTCAAGCGCCAGTATCAAGAGGCCTTGCTACTCACTGAAGCGGGACAGGCTCTCAATAACGAAGATGAGCGCAACCTTGCCGATCTTCTCACCGATCAGGTTGAATTCGCCAACGTCATCGTCATCAACAAATCCGATTTGGTTACGGCGCAGGATCTGAGTGAAGTCGAAGGACTCATCCGCTCGCTCAATCCAGAGGCCGTGATTGTTCCGACAAAAAATTCAAAGGTCGATCTGAACAAGATATTGAACACTGGACTATTTGATTTTGAAAAGGCTTCGCAGTCTGCGGGCTGGTTGAAAACGCTGCGCGGTCAGGAAAAATCGGAAAAGGACGAGTACGGATTTTCAAGTTTTGTTTTCCGTGCCAACCGCCCGTTCAACACCGAACGGTTTGTCTCTTTTATTGAACACGATTCGGATACCATCGTGCGCTCGAAGGGCTTCATCTGGCTGGCAACGCGCTCCGATTTCGTTACCCAGTGGGGACAGGCCGGTGGAAGCATTCGTATTGAGCCTGCTGGAACATGGCTTGCTCTGACTCCGCAGGAAGATTGGATCCTCTCGCCAGATGAACGCAAAAACGTCTTGGCACAATGGGATAAAGATTGGGGTGATCGCGCGCAGGAACTGGTTGTGATCGGGCAAAACATGGACCATCAGGAAATGCTCGAAAAATTGAACAGCTGTCTGCTGACCGATGACGAGCTCAAACAAGGTGATGCCCTGTGGGCGGTTATGCCAGATGCACTGCCTGCATGGATGCCTGCACTTGAGAGCGAAGAGCCTCTCGACTGCAGTGAGGATTCCATCGCAACAACGCAAACAACGATTACCGAGTTGTACAACACCGACCCTGCACAGGCGGCAATGTCCGCTTTTCATCTGGCACTCGTCTATCGGGAAACAGGCCGAGTCCATCCGGCACTTCCCCTCTTCCGTCTCGCCATTTCAGCACTGGCCGACTTTCCGTCGGAAAGTTTTCTGCGTTGTGAAGCCTTCCATCTTTATCTCAGCTCATTATTCGAGGCCAATGACTCACCGCGTGCACGCATCGTATTGAAAGAAGCACTGGCCTTCTCGACGGATGCGCAACTTGCTGGCTGGGAAGCTACGTTTCTTACAATTGCGGGCCGTCTTGAGCTGACCGAAGGGCTGAATCTCTCGCTTGCGAAGCAGCAGTTGGAGCGCGCTCTCTTCCTTCGCAAAGAACAGCTGGGCTTGCCTGAATCCGATTGCGAGGATATCCGCCAGTCGTTGCAGGAATTGCTGACTCTGCAATCACAGCGCTCCGGCGCGGCAAAGAGCATCTGATGTTGCCCAGAGGATAGACGGATGAGCGAAACAAAAACCGACAAACGCAACACTCAACAGCAGAACCTCATCCGCGGCCTGTTCCGTCACACGGAAAGACCGCTCTCCGCGCAGGAGCTGCTCGACGCAGCTTCCTCCATCCAGCCGGGAATCGGCATCGCAACCGTTTACCGCGGCATCAAAACCCTGCTGGAGCGTCAGGAAATAGTTCACATCGCTCTTCCGGGAACGACTCCCCGTTACGAGAAAGCCGGAACCCATCATCACCACCATTTCCTCTGTACGCGTTGCGATAAAGTCTATCCTGTCGCAGGCTGCACGGGTCATCTCGACAAGCTGACCCCTCCAGGATTCGTAATGGAATCTCACAAGATCGTCTTGGAAGGACGCTGTGCGTCCTGCGCCACGACGAAATAGCAACAACGAAAAAGCCGCATGCGGCAATGCATGCGGCCAACCTTTACCTCCAACCAGCGACTTCTTCGCCGGTTCCGTGAGGCATCAAATTAAAATGTTGCCGGAAGCTGGATGTGCGAAACTTCAGGCTGAGCGAGAGGAATCTTTGTGTGCGAGACCTTGATGAAATCAGGTGACCAGACAACCGGTCCGGGTGTTGTTCTAAGGGATGCGTCGCCGCCAGCCTTCTGAAGCGAGAAGTTGTAGCTTGGCGGATATTCCCATGCCCACAGAAGCGCTGGCCACACGCAGAGCAAACCGACCAAGAGCGTACCAACCGCTAGTTCATCTCTCGCGATGAAGCCCTGATAAGTGCGGTAGCCTTTCATTGACAACGAAACTTGTTGCTTCGAGAAAAGCACTTTGGAGTCGGTATATGTGTATGGTGTTGAGCCAACTTCGTTGCCGTTAATCGACAGACGAGCGCCGCTTGGATTTGAATTGATAGTTGTCGTGCTGGAGCAAGAGACAGTAGCAAACGAAAGTGCCACGGTTGCGGCAAGAGCTGACTTGAACTTCACTGATACCTCCTCAACGAATGTTATTTGCGAATACCTGCATAACATGCTAATCCACTTCGATATATTCCCCAACTACTTGGACCAAAAAAATGTCTGTGGGCAATTTAGAGCAAGCGTCTGGACACGAAGGGGCCAGCTATCGCACACACTTTGCCGACTCTACGCACTTTGCTGTGTCAAAGGCAGAGTCGCCTCTGCCGGACGTTCCCTCTGCAAAATTGCCTACACTTAATTACCCGTCGCGTAATTGCGTTACATCCCGACGCCAACAGATTGATAAAGTTCACGCTCCCGCGGAGGGTACATCCAAGCCGTCCGAGAGTCTGTGGAACAGGGTGTATCGCATGTCATTGGGGTGGTTCGGACGCACCAACGGCTACGCGCCGTCCACGTCACGCTACATTGTTGAGCTGTCAAAATACCAATCAACTCCCATGACACTCATTTTGGCCGCAGACAGGTTTACAACACCAGCCATTCCAGCAGAGCAGCATCTGATAAGTATCGAAATCGGCGACGAACGGCGCCTATTTTATCCGCTCTGGTTGTCCGAAGTTAATTACTATCACATACGACAACCCTACGCCGTGCGTGCGGGTGAACTAATCCGCGAGAGCCGTTGCGAATGGTCGGACGGAGACCGCGACGATCCTTCAAACTCATAAAAAAACGGAACTTGAATAATGCAGTTTGTAAAATACATACTACGCATGGCGACGATTATCTTCATTGCAGCTTCGCACGCCGCAGAGGCCGGAGAAATCAGACTGAGCATCCCGTTTCAATCGGAAGATGCGATGGTTGCTCAGCATTTAAATTTGGGCTTGGCTTTTCAAGCATATGGCGACCAAAACCGTGCGATGACTTTTTTAAAGGCGGCATCTCTTGGCGCGAGGTCCCCGCAAATGCATTTGGTTCCAGATTTGGCCATAGCACGAATTTATCTGTCTGAAGGTGTCTACCGTACGGCCTTTCCGATTCTTGCGGATCTTTATGAGCGAACAAAAATCCTTCCCGCATTCGGTCAATCGATCAGCGCTGCAGCACTGCTGCTCTTGGCTGAAACCACCGCACGCAATTACGACCTCAACCAACTGCGCGCTGCGGCCGACGATCTCATGCAGTTCGAGGCGACTGCCGCCGACCTGTCGGCAGTCCAACATGAAATTCACTCAACTGGACAATACTATCTGGCGATGCTCTCCAAGTTTAATGGTAATGAAAAACTCTCCGAGCCACTGCGAAAAGCTCTCGAGAATAAATCTGATGAAAAGCAAAAAGCAAAAGCGGTTTCTCTGTCACCGGACTTCATTGCCAAATCTCAAAATCTTTTGAACGAAAAATCTGTCAACAACTTGGAAGACAATCTCAAGTCGCCAGTCGTCGCCACCTTGCTGTCCGCTGTCGTCCCCGGCTCAGGACACGTATACGTCGGTCGTTGGCAAAATGGTTTGAGCGCGCTCTTCTTTACACTGGGAACTGCCGCTACTTCTCGCTGGGCATTGCTGCGCGGAGAAAAAGCATTCGGCGGAACAATGGCCGGAGTCGCAGGGCTCTTTTATTTGGGCCAAATCGCCGGAGCCACCCGCCAAACCATCTTGTCGAACCAGAACACTCTGAAGAATTTTCAAAACGACATTATCGCCAGATACACGCCTAAATCCTCTCTCAAATTTTCTCCGGACGGGTTGACCTTCACATGGCAGCACTGATTCCTTCATCCCCTCCGCCTGCCGACCATACAATCAAGGTTGAAATTGTCAGCAAGCTGGATGAGGTTAAAATCGACGAGCTGAAACTGGGAGACGAGTATCCTTCACTGTATCGCGTGCTCGAGCTGTTTCCCTCCCTCGCTGGCAACGCGATCAGGCAGCGCCTTTCGCTCAAAACACAAATGACGTGCAATACCAAGCGCAACACAGGGAGCGAAGCACTTGGGGTGCAGTTCAACAATTGCCTACTTTCACACGACAAAACGGGCGCTCTTTGGAATGCCGCTGCCAAAAGGCTTGCTGCACTTTGTTCGGCGGCCTCGGAGCCGACTCTCTCAAAAACAAACGCTTGCAACTTTCTTTTCTCATCTGCTGCGGGCAACACCTTGGCGGGCGCACCGTTTCGCAGAATCCCGCAAGGACAATGCCTGTGGCAAGGCGACAAGCAGCTTTCACCGTCAACTGCCGGCGCTGCAGACGACGCCAAGGTTCGCACTCTCGCCGAACGGAGACGTGAAAATCTGTCGAACCATCTCGCAACACGCCCGCTCTATATCCTTGGGCGTGCCGACGAACTCAGGGTTGCGAAATCTTTTAAAGGTGAATCTCTGCACAACAAAGGTGAGCCGTCCCAAGATGAAGTCAGCGCTGGTCAATTGTGGAGTGAATTTTTGTTCGGCGGTTCGCTGCCCACGCACGGCTCAGACGGCTCTGCCTACAAAATTAAAGTAAGTCTGCTGTCGCAGCCGCAAATCCGCAGCGTCGGACTGGACGATGTTGTTTGCGGAGTTCGCGATGGGCAATCAAATATTGAATTTTCGCAGATCGCATTGAGGATCGATTTCTCAAAAAACAAATTTCGGCTGAAAGGCGACTTCATGTTCAGCCAGAAGCTATCGTCAACGGTGTCATCAGATTTTTCGAAGACCCAGGCAGCCCATAAAAATTAAGCGACCGAAATGAGTTCTCGAAGTTACGTCCCTGACAGCTCGGTCAGTCCGGATAGTTCTCTCAATACGGCTGATAGCTCTTTTCTTCGGCGTAGGCAGATCCCATTTCTTTGTTGATTAGCGCCTTCACCTGAAATCGCTTGTCGTTGGTGACGTACACGGCGCGGGCAAGTTCGATGAACTGTTGGTCGAACGACTTCGCACGCTCTTTGTCGCGGATGTCGTCTTCGATGACCCAAAGCGATTCGTTGATTTTCTTCAGCTCACTAACCAGCGCGTGCGAAACGTTGATTTGGTGCTTGCCGCAGGTTGCGAGCAGCGCGTCGAGCTCTTTGCGGATGTTGAGCAACTTCGCCTGATCTTTGATCCGCTCGCTTTTGATTTGCAGAATGGTGATTTTGTCGAGCAGCTCGCCTACGGACACGGGAACAAGAACTTCGGAATTGCCCACAAAACACCTCTCACAAAATTTAAATTGGCATCGCCCCGTCAACCTCCGCCCAACGGTGACGACTGACGCGGATCGAGAACGACCCGCAATGCTTCGCCCAGAAAATTAAGCGACAAAACCAGACTCAGCATCGACAGCGACGGGAAAATAGCCATATGCGGCGATTCTATCAAGTAGGCACGCGCCTCGCTCAGAAGGCCGCCCCAGCTGACGTGGCCATCGCCCAGTCCGAGACCCAAAAAACTCAGTCCGGCTTCGGCCAGAATAGCTCCCGCCATGGTGAAGGTTGAATGCACTGTCAGCGGAGATACCACGGACGGCAACAAATGACGGAATATAATTCGCGCCGGGGTTGCTCCAAGTGCCGTTGCAGCAACAACGAAATCAGCATTTTTCAAAGCCCTGAATTGTGCGCGGACTATTTTTGCGGAACCTATCCAGCCGCCTGCGCAAAGAGCAAAAATGATGGTCCAAAGTCCGCCTCCAAAAAAAACAGCTATAGCCAAGGGCAAAACCAACGGTGGAAAGGCCAAAAGAACATCCATGACCCTTCCGACAAGCGCATCTGAACGTCCGCCGAAATAGCCCGCCACAGCTCCCAAAGGCACACCAACCATCAGGGCTCCAAGCACAGTTGCGCCGCCGACAACCAGCGACACCCCGGCTCCGTTTATAATCTGTAAAAGTATGCTCGAACCAACGGTATCATAGCCAAAAAATCCAAGCGGTTGTGAAAAATCAACCATTGGCGGTTGGCGGGTTTTGGGAAGATCGATCTCTACGTACGCCAGTTCAGGAAAGAGCACGGGCAAGAACGAAACTGCACCCCAAAAGAATACTACGAAAAGACTGACGAGAGTGAGCCTGTCACGTCTTATTTGCTGCATCAGCGTGATGTTTAATTTCATTCCGTCACCGTGCGCGGATCAATCAGCCGCTGCAGAAGGTCAATGATTGCTGAAATCACAACATGAATGAACGCAAGAACCACAACGCAGGCAGAAACCAAATTGTAGTCGCGCTGATTGACACCTTCGAGCATAAGTGTGCCCAAGCCGGGCCATGTAAAAACCTGTTCGGTAATGACAGCACCGCCGAGCAGTCCTGCAAGCTGCAATCCAAGCACGGTGAGGACCGGCAAGAGCGCATTCCGCAGCGCATGACTGAGGTAGATCCTCAACGCGGGCAGTCCTTTAGCCTTCGCTGTTCGGATGTAGTCTTCGCGCAGGACATCGAGCAATGACGCCCGCACCATGCGGCTTGTCATCGCAGCCAGGGCTGCCCCCAAACAAAGTGCAGGCAAAATCAGCGAACGAAAGCCGCTGTGTCCGGTCAGCGGCAAAACGTTCCACCGGACGGCAAACAGCCAGAGCAAGAGCGTTCCTGTCATAAAAACCGGGGCTGAAACCATCAAAAGAGAAAACAGGGCAAACACCTTATCCAAAAGTGTTCCGGCCTTCACCGCAGCAGAAACACCCAAAATCAGCGCCAGACAAAGCGATACTGCAAACGCGGACACAGCAAGTTTGGCAGTTGATTGCAAGCGAATGGAAAGTTGCGGTGCGATTGGCCGTCCGTCGACAAGTCTGCGGCCAAAATCACCTTGCGCGATTCCTTGCAAATACTCGACGTACTGTTGAGATATGGGCCTGTCGAATCCATTCTGGCGGAGCCACTCCTGCTTTTGCACCAAGGGCGCATCAGGCCCCAGTATGGCGTCCGCCGGCGTTCCCGGTATCATCCGCTGGATGAAAAAAATTACAGTCACCACAGAAAAAATTACAAAAAAAAGTCGAAAAAGTATTTTGGCAACGGCCGCCAGCATCGCTTTATCTTTTCTCGGTGGATGAAAGTGAGGTGTAGCGACCGTCAGGATAAATCTTGAATCCGGTAACACTCTTGCGTGTTACGACGTGGCCCACCCTGTGCCACAGAAAAACGTAGGGAATATCGTCAGCAATCATTTCCTGCGCTTGTTTATATAACTTCTGCCTGATGGAGAGACTGCTTTCCGATTTTGCCTTGTCGAGAAGCTCGTCCAGCTTCTGGTTTGCATAGGCTCCTCGGTTTGCGCCCTGCGGCGGAACGCGCGAAGAATGAAAAACAAAGTGCAGGTGGTCGCCGTCCTTGTAACCGGTCCACGGGGCAATCCAAGCCTGCATGTTTCCCTCATTCAGATGCTTGAGAAACATGTTGAATTCTAACACTTCGACTTTAACCTTGAGACCAACTTTTCTCAGCTGACCGGCGATTCCTTTTGCAACCGCAATCCGCTCCCTGTTGAGCGGCACCTTGATCGAAAACTCAGCCCGGAACTTCCCGTTCTTTGCACCATCCGGATCGGTCAAACCGGCGGCATCGAGCAAAAGCTCAGCCTCGCGCAAATTGTGATTGAGCGGCTTTGGATTATCAAAATGAAAGGCGTGACCTTCAGGAAACATTGAGTTGGAAATTTTACCCATTCCCTGAAGTGTGAATTTCAAAATTTCTTCTCGGTTGATGGCAAGCGCAATTGCCCTGCGCACGCGCACGTCGGCAAATAATTTGTGTTTGAAATTGAACGCGAGAAATGCAGTCGAATCTGACGTCCTGAGCTGCACGTTGAATTCCCCTGAACTCCTCTTCATCAACTCAGCCACCTTGTCCGTATCAAGGCTGTTCTGCACGAGGTCGACATCTCCCTTCAACAGAGCAGCAAAACGGGTGTTGTTGTCGGTAAGAATTTTAAAGATGATTTCGCGCACGCTTGGGAATGCGCCGCCAAAGGGAGCTCCGCTGAATTTTTCGTTGCGCACAAGCCGCCAGTCGGAGTCACTCATACGATCCAGAACAAAAGGGCCCGATTCAAACCCTTGACGAGCAAAGACATCATCAGGTGCGCGGACGAGCGCCTCTTTTGGCAAAATACCGATGACAAGATTGGAGATGAGAGATGCATCCGGCTCGCTCAGTTCAAACTTGACGTCTCTTTCGCCGACTCTACTCACCGTCGCGACACGAGCAAACGTCCCGCGCCGGGGACTGGGCGGAAGGGAAGCCGCGGGCTGGGACGAAAGAACGAAATTATACGTGGCCACCACATCATCTGCCGTCAAATGCCGGCCAGAGGCGAACCGGATGCCTTCGCGGACGCGAACAAAGAGTGTTTTGGCATCGGTGTAGGTAAAGCTTTCTGCCACAACTCCCTGCGGAATGCTTTCTTCGGTAAATCCGAACAAGGGTAGAAAAAGCAGAGGCTCCAAATACTGGCTATTGGCATCGGTTGAGACATAGCGGGGGTCGACGGTTCGGGGGCGGGTGTCAAAGGCAACTGTCAGTGGAGTCCCCACCTCGGCCGCGGACCCAGAAAGACAAGGCCAGGCTCCCGAGAGCATCAGCAGTAGCGCGCCCGCGAAGCGGCCACGCGCTGACCAGCCGCTCCATCCAGCTGCAATCGTCAACCATTTGAAATTAAACATGGACTCACTCCCACTTTATCAAATTTAGTGTAGCCTTGGAGGCAGCCGTGATGCACGGCACGACCGTCAACCTCGCTGAAATGGCAAAAGACGCTTTTTACCTGCGCTGGGTTGACGCGGACTGGGGCCTTGGATAGAAGGCTTGGCCAAGCGCGTTTTTTATGAGGTATCTGAGACATGGCACGTATTTCCATTCAAGACTGTCTCGACAGAATCCCCAACCGGTTCGCTGTGGTCATGCTGGCTGCGCGCCGCATGCGTCAGCTCCAGAAGGGTAGCGACCCGCTGGTTGAATGCAAAAACAAAGAAGCCGTCACTGCTCTTCGTGAAATCGCAGCGGGCGTTGTTGGAATTCACAACATGGAAAATATCCCCGGTCTGTCTGAAAACATCGAGCGCGTTTCCAAAAAGTACAAGGACTGAACAGTCCGGTGGGCCGCCATCATGCGTCCTGATAAAAACACAATCCTTAGATTGTCCGCATACGTTTTGAGTGTGGTTGCACTTTGCGCCACGCTCTCGGCTGCCGTTTACGCCGCGGACTCCAAGTCAAAGGTTGAGCAGAAGCACTCTCAACTCTCACGGCCAGAGCTCAGACCGCAGCTCCGCTGGGCGCGGCCAGACAACCAGAATGAGCCAGCCGAAACAGTTCAAGCGCTCAAGGGGTTGTTTGAAAATCATGGGCACAAGCTCAACTTTTCAAAGCGCGACCTGACCAATCTTCTTGAGCAGGCCATACCGCGAAAGCTTGGCAGTCTGTTTCCCTTTCGTCGTGTGCACAAAGTCCCGGATCAACTCTTTTTTGAGAATTTCGGCAGTAAGGGATTTCTCGTTGGAGAAGTGAATCCGCGCGTGCCGCCAATCCTCTCCGGCACCGACACCGCCGAATGGCTTGAATTATACAGCAGAGAAACGCTCCCAAGGGCACGTGAATTTACTCCGCCGTTCCCTTTAGTACAGGGACTCAAAGGTCTCGGAACTCAGGCGCCATGGGCACCCGAAATATTCACGAGTGCATGGACTCAGCAATTGGAAGCTGCAGGCTCAATTATTGAGCACGGTGGCCTCAGATGCGTGAACAAATCTTCGGGAAAGAAAAGTTACCCGAACCTTGCCGAGCCGGCTGCTCACTTCCGCTGCGGAACGCCAATTAAAGCCTTGTCCGCCGAAACAGCCCTTCCAAAACAACTCCCGCGTAAAATCGGTGCTGTTGCCGCTGCAGCAGCCGCAGCTGTGAATCCGCCTGCGGCACCACCCGCGTGTATTCCAATGGGGCGGCAAACATCGCAATCACTGGAACTACTTGGCGACGAAAAATCTGGTCATTGCCTGCTGTGGCGCAGTTCTCGCGACGAACGCTTCTATCAAAAAGGAATGTCGTCGAAACTCATTTGTCTAAATGCACGGCACAAAAGCTTTCAAAGAACACGGTTCAATTCCGTGGTCTCCGTGCTCCCGTCGGACCGTCAGGATGTCATCCACATTCTTGAATCTGAGGACGACATGTTGACGTCGTACCGACTCAGCCTTGCAACTCTCAGCGTCACAAAAGAAGAGATTTCGGTTCCCTCCGGACAAAACTTGCGCGCGGCCGCCTTCCCTGCGCAAAAAACCGGTTTGTATGCCTGCCAGCAGGCGAACCCTCAATCGGACAACGCTCTCTTCACAACTCCCGAGTCACTTGCCGCAGGCACCGACTGGATTTACGTCGACAACGCAATTTACAGCGGGCTTCGACCGACGCGCCCGGAAACCGACACAGCGTGGCGAATCAGAGAATCGCGCGATGGAGTGATCGAAGCTGACCGTTTGAGTTGGTCTCAACTTCAATACGATCACCCGTCAGTCACAAACGACAGGTCTTTTACATGCGTTGTGGCGCGGGAAATTGATGCACGCTGCGGAATCCGGGTGCTGCAATCCGCGATGCAGCTCTCAGAAGAGTGGCTCAACGGTGATTTTGATCGCAACGATGTGACGCCTGCCGTTCAGTTGGCAACCACACTGCTCGTTGCTCAGTCGCTTGAAAAGGTGATGATTGCCCTTCCCGACTGGAGCTTGCGTGGAGAGACTCTCCAGCTGCTCGGGGTTTACTCGCAAAAAGTCAGACAGCTGCTTGATAACAAGGCGCTCGAGCGCTCAGGGATTGCCCTGAGCCGCGACGCCGCTGCATTTCCCGCCGCGCAAAAGTATCTGGATATTCCCTCTGATTCCGCCGACTACTTAGCAGTCAAGAAACTACTTTCTTCTTCTGTGGACTTCTGGGCATTGCTCAATCAAAAGTCCCTCTGAGGTCTGTCATGAACACTGATGCACGCTATTTTACCACTCCGATTTACTACGCATCCGGAGAGCCTCACGCAGGACATATTTATTCAACCTCACTGATGAACATTCTCAGCCTCCACTACCAACACCGCGGCTGCGCCACGCGCACGCTGACGGGCATGGACGAGCACGGTGAGAAGATCGAGGAAAAGGCGAAATTACTCAACAAGCCTGCACAGGTTCTCGTGGATGAGTTTGCCGTCAAATGGAAGGAAATCTTCGCGCAGTTCTCGCTGAACTACGACATCTTCATGCGCACGACCAGTGCCGAACACAAAGAGAACGTGCGCGACATCCTCCGCCGCTGTCACGAAAAAGGCGACATTTATTTCGGCGAGCACGAAGGTCGCTACTGTGTCGACTGCGAAGCTTTTCTTACCGCCAAGGAAATGGATGAATCACACAACTGCCTCGTCCACAAACGCCCTACCGAGCTGCGTAAAGAGGGAAACTATTACTTCCGCGTGCAAAAATATCTGCCGCAAATCATCGAGCTCGTTCGTAGCGGGAAAATAGTTTCACAACGCCGTTACATCAATGAACTTCTCGGACTGTGCGAAACATTCGAAGGCGATCTTAGTATTTCGCGGCCCAAATCCCGCACGGCGTGGGGCATCGAATTGCCCTTCGACGCCAATCACGTCGCATATGTCTGGTTTGATGCTCTGCCGAACTACGTCACCGGAGTCGGCGGAGTGGACTCTGCGCGCAACAGCCAGCTGTGGAATTCGGCAACTCATGTGATCGGCCGCGATATCCTAAAATTCCATGGCCTCTTCTGGCCTGCAATACTGCTATCTCTGGATCTTCCTGTCCCGCGGCTGTGTGTCACCGGCTGGTTGCTCTCGGGCGGCCACAAAATGTCCAAGAGCTTGGGAAATGTCATTTCGCCAGCCGACCTCCGCGAACTCGGCCGTGATGCATTCGTCAATACAGTATTTCGCCTTGCCAATCCGGGTGAGGACGTCGACATCACAAGTAAGAATATGATTGAGCGCTACAACGCGGACCTTGCCAACGGAATCGGAAATCTAGCGTCACGAACGCTCGTCATGGTTGAAAAATATTTCGACGGTGTCATTCCCTCCATCCACCACAATCATCAGGTGGATGAGGAAAAGAAAATCACTGAAATGGCCGCGCGTCTGCCGCAGAACGTGATGCAGGCATTCGATGAATACCGCCTAGCCGATGCGCTCAGCCAAATCTGGGAATTGATCGCGCAGACCGACAAATACATCGCACAACAAAAGCCATGGGAACTTGGCAAGCAATCCGATGACGCTTCCCGCACACGGCTTGCAAACGTGCTTGCGCACAGCACCGCAGTCATCCGCAGCGTCGGATATCTGTCCGCACCCTTTTTCCCAGAGCGCATGAAAGAACTGCTTCACGCCATCGGTGAAGATACATCTGACATGCGGAACGCAATAAAACGCGCTCAGGAATTCACGGCCATCAAGTCCGGTTTCAAGCTGGGTGATGTACCGCGACTTTTCCAGCGCATGGAATTGCCGGTTGCCGGAACGGCCGCGGCCAATCTGCAATCAGCCTCAAAAAACGATAAAAAGAATGCAGGCACAGCTTCCGCTGCCGACGCTGGAACGAACCCTCCTGCCGGACAGCCGCAAACAACATCTGCAACGATTTCGATAGACGATTTCGCAAAGGTGCAGATCAGAGTTGGCACTGTGATAAACGCTGAATTGGTGGAAGGCTCCACCAAGCTGCTGCGCTTGAAAGTCTCGTTGGGCGACCTTGGTTTGCGGCAGATTTTTTCAGGAATCCGAGAGTGGATTACCCCCGAGGAACTCGTCAACCGGAAGGTTCTCATCGCTGCCAACCTGTCACCCCGCAAAATGAAATTCGGAGTTTCAGAAGGCATGCTTTTGTCGACCGAGACCCAATCTGGAAAGATACTACCGGTTTTTGTCGCCGAGGAGCTGCGTGAAGGTTCGCTTCTCGCTTAAAACAAATCCCGCAATGTTCGCCGAACACTGCGGGATTTGTTTTTGGTGAATCGCTCACTCTCAACGGCTTATCTTGGTTCCCTCGTTGACCGAGCGCAAAATTTCATCGCGCGGAATCAAGTCGGTGGGCAATTGTGCTCTGCGGATGTTGGCACGATACAGAACTGCACCGCGCAGCTTGGTGTAATCGAGGTCGGCATCCTCAAGATTGGCGCGAGTCAGATTTGCACCCTCAAGATTCGCGTTCCAAAGGCTCGATTCAGAGAAGTCGCAGCCCTCAAGGTTTGAGTCTTTGAAGTTCACGTACGACAGGTTGGCACCCGCGAAACTGCAATTCGAAAAATCAAGTTTTGTCAGGTTTGCCTTGCGCAAGTCGACACCGGCAAAGTCACGCGTGGATTGAAGAATTTCGATCGCTTCCTTGCGGGTGAGTGTTTTGGGCTTCGCACTTTCCGGGTCGATTGTAATTCCCGCGCTGGCAGCTCCACCATCCTCATCTTCGTCGTCATCATCAGAAAAATCATCGTCGTCGTCAAAATCACCGTCATCATCGTCATCAGAACCACGACGCGGTGAAAGACTTTTCGAAAGCTGTGATTGTGCGTCTTCAAGCGTTTTGAAGGATGTTCTGATATGCACCTTCGTTCCCCTCTGGTTCAATCGTGGGCTAAACAATCGGTTATAATTGCAAGTAGAAGATGTTTACCCACTTTTGCAGGTAAAAGGCAACAAAAAAGACCAGAGTAATCCACTCCGGTCTTTGTGCCTAGTGCTTGGAATTCCTGCGCTTAAAGAAAGGATTCTCCGTCGCCGCCCAGCGAGGTTGCAGGCAAATCGTCTTCCGACAGATATGCCTCGGCTGTCGGAGTGAGTGTCGGGCGTTTCGGAGGCATCGCGACCGCAGGTGCATTGAAGACGTTGTCTTGTGCATCTTTCATCAACAAAGTTACCAACCGGCTGCGGATGACAACCTTGGGCACCCAGAACAGGTCCGAAAGATACTGCACCATATTTGCGCGTGCGGGCACCTTGGTCAGCTCGGCGCGCAGCAGTTCCGAGGGAACCAGCAGGGCATTGGCCAAGTCAATGATTTCGGTCGTGGTTGTCTCGTCGGTGCGCGGTGGAAGCATGAATTGCTCGCGCTCGGACAAGAGAATAATACGTGCAATTTCACGGGCGATGGCGCAGCGAATATGCGAAGTCAGGTCGCCCTTGCGGTAGCGGATGACGTACTGCCCAGGTTTGACGCGGTTGCTGCGCGCCAGACGATCGGTCACCTCAGCTTGCACCAGTTGAATAAAAGGCAGGCCATTGAGAAGTTCCGGCAAAAAGACAGGAACACTCGCGACTCCCACACGGGAGGTGACCGAGTACGCAACCTGCTCCATGAGCAACTGACGATCGCGCCGTTGTTTGGAGTAGGTGAGACCAGCCTGAGCCTTGCTTTGACGAGCTTCGTCTTCTGATTCACAGAAGTCGAACCAAGCTTCATCAAAGTCCAACGAACCGCTGGCCACATCTTCAATGAGTTCAATGTCGACATCCAGCGCACGAGAGAGCGCTTCAAGTGCGAAAATACTGCGAACAGCCTTTTTTCCGCGCTTCCAGTGGCTCGTATCGCTTGGATTATAATCAAGGATATTACCCACATCCTGATCGTGTACTTTTCCGTCCTGTTTGCGTGCTTCAAGCACACGCAGACAAAACTTAAACAAAACCGCAGATTGCGGAAACCTTTGAGCTTCGCTGGCTTTACGCATATCGCGTCCCCTGAGCGCACTGTTCGTGATGTTTTTGTGTTCTGGGCAGAACATTACTCGTTTGCACTTTGAGGTGTCAACTTCAAAAATCGCCATAAAAAAAAAGTCGCGCCTCTTGCGCGACTCAGTAAAACCGGTTCCATGCCCACATTCCGCAGGCAGATCCTCTGCCTGACGAAAAAGAGTTGTGGAAAATTATCAGTTTGATTCAAATTCGGCGTCTACAACACCGTCCTTCTTGGCCCCGCCCGCGGCTCCTGCGCCGGAAGCAGCCCCAGCAGCATCAGGACCCTGCGCGGAGGAAGTTTTATACATTTCCTCGGCGAGCTTGTAGGCCTTCTGTTCAAGCGCCTGTGCAGCAGCATCCAATGCGGATTTGTTTTCAGACTCTGTCTCCAAAACCTTGCGCGCCGCTTGGATCTCCGACTCGAGGCCTGATTTCATTTCTGCAGGAATTTTGCCTTCGTTGTCGCGAATGGTCTTTTCAACCTGAAACACAAGACCATCAAGCTTGTTGCGGGCGTCAATGCTTTCACGACGCTCTTTGTCTTGATTGGCGTGGACTTGTGCATCATCCACCATACGTTTGATTTCGGACTCAGACAGACCAGACGAACTCGTGACGGTGATCTTTTGCTCTTTGCCCGTTCCGAGATCCTTTGCAGAAACATTCAGAATACCGTTGGCATCAATGTCGAACGTCACTTCTACTTGCGGCACACCGCGCGGAGCGGGCGGAATCTCGCTCAGACTGAAGCGGCCCAGCAGACGGTTGTCACGGGCGATTTCACGCTCACCCTGATAAACTGCAATCTCAACGCTTGTCTGATTGTCTGCGGCAGTAGAAAAGATCTGGCTCGCACGCTTTGGAATCGTGCTGTTGCGCTCGACCAACTTGGTGAAAACACCACCCAGCGTTTCGATACCGAGGCTGAGCGGAGTGACGTCGAGAAGCAATACGTCTTTGACTTCACCACCCAAAACACCTGCCTGAACTGCAGCGCCAACGGCAACAACTTCATCCGGATTCACCGAACGGTTGGGTTCTTTGCGGAAGAATGCTTTGACCTTTTCTCCGACCAGCGGAATACGCGTCGAACCACCGACCATCACAACTTCGTCGACCTGTTCCACCGACAAGCCGGCATCACGCAGTGCCGCTCGGCATGGCTCGATGGTCTTCTCGATGATCTTGTCGACCATCTGCTCGAATTGAGGACGATTGAGCGTCACAGCCAAATGCTTCGGCCCCGAGGCGTCAGCTGTCAGGTATGGAAGATTGATGTCTACTTTTGTCGTTGAAGAAAGCTCGATCTTCGCCTTTTCCGCTGCTTCACGCAGGCGCTGCATCGCCATCGCATCTTTGGAGACGTCCATCGCAGTTTGTTTTTTGAATTCAGCAACCAACCAGTCAATGAGGCACTCGTCGATGTTGTCACCACCCAAGTGTGTGTCACCATTTGTGGCGAGCACTTCGACGACATTGTCGCCCACTTCAAGAATAGAAACATCGAATGTACCGCCGCCGAAGTCGTAGACGGCGATCTTTTGGTTGTGCTTTTTGTCGAGTCCGTAAGCCAAGGCTGCCGCCGTAGGCTCGTTGATGATGCGCAGAACTTCGAGTCCAGCAATTCTACCGGCATCTTTGGTCGCCTGACGCTGGGAGTCGTTGAAGTAGGCGGGAACAGTAATGACCGCCTGAGTCACAGTTTGACCAAGGTAGGCCTCGGCCGAAGCTTTCAGCTTGCCAAGCACTTTTGCTGAAATTTCAGGCGGAGCCATCTCTTTGCCGCCCAATTCAAACAGGACTTTATCTCCACCGCCTTGTTTCACAGTGTAAGGCATCTTGGAAGCCTCATCCTTACGCTCGGTGAAATGCAAACCAATGAAGCGTTTTGCAGAGTAAACCGTGTTTTTAGGGTTGGTCACGGCTTGATTGCGGGCAGCACGTCCAACGATGAACTCTCCGTCGCGGGTGTAACCGACAACCGACGGAGTTGTGCGGTCACCTTCCTGATTGGGAATCACCTTCGGTGTTCCATTTTCCATGACTGCAACAACCGAGTTGGTGGTTCCAAGGTCAATACCAATGATCTTTCCCATTGCTGCCATCCTCCAAGCCAAGGGCTACGTCTCTCAAATAACTCACAAATTTCGCGACCCTCTTAACATCAGGCTGGGTCTGCGCAGGAACATAATCTTGGTTGGAAGGCTGTCAACCCACGCATTATAATTTGATTTGCCGACAGCACGGGGTTAGATCAACCCATCCGCAGTCGTTGGAATTTTCCTGACTGGCATTCAGAGGATAGAATGGAACCGCTCTCATGGCTCGTCTCTTTTTTCACTGACTATGGCTACTGGGCTGTTTTCGGTGTCTTGATCGCCTGCGGTTTCGGGCTACCCATCCCCGAAGACATCTCGCTGGTTGCCGGCGGAATCATCTCTGGTCTTCACTACACCCACGTCCACACTATGTTTGCAGTCGGCATGGCGGGAGTTCTGATCGGTGACGGAATTGTTTTCAGTCTGGGCCGCCTGCTCGGGCAACGCGTCTTCTCGCTTCCGCTCATCCGCCGCGTGATGACGAACGAAAGGTACGCACTCGTTCAGGAAAAATTTGCCAAGTACGGCAATTGGGTGGTCTTTGCTGCACGCTTCATGCCAGGCCTGCGCACTCCTATTTTTCTGACCGCAGGTGCGACCCGACAAGTGAGCTTTCTGCGCTTTCTCGCACTGGATGGTTTTGCGGCGCTGATCAGTGTCCCGATTTGGGTTTATCTTGGATACCTCGGAGCTAACAATCGCGAATGGCTCATGCAAATGGTCAAACGTGGTCAGGCGGCCACTCTTGCGATACTCGCCGTGTTCGTTGTCGCAGTGGTTCTCTTCTTTTACCTTCGCAAACGGAATCGAAAACAATGGCAAGCATGAAACTGGAAGATGCTATCCTCACCTATTGCGGCTTCTTGGTCGCAATTACGATGCGTGAAGCAGCGCATGCGATCGTTGCGCGCAAGCTCGGGGATCGTTCTCTGGAAACAGAGTCGAGAGCCACACTCAATCCCGTTCCCCACATTGACGTTCTCGGAACAATTGTTCTGCCACTGGTGTTTTTGCTCAGCGGAACTCCCTTCCTGCTCGGTTGGGCAAAGCCGCTGATGATAGACACCCGCTACTTCAAAAAAATGCGGCGTGACATCAACATCGCCGAAATCGCCGGTCCGGCCACCAACTTCGGAATTGCGATTCTCTGTGGTGTCATCGCCATTGCCTCGGGCTACAAAATTCAAATGATGTGGGCGGGCAGTGACCCGGTTCCACGCCTGCTGCTTGCGATTGCGCAGTCGAACATCGTTATTGGCCTTTTGAATCTGCTTCCCTTTCCAAACTCAAGCGGCTGGCGATTGCTTCTCAATAACATCAACTACAATCTCGGCCAGAAACTCAACGAGAAGGCAACCATTATCAGCATCGTGATGCTTGTCCTTCTTTTGACAGGTATTCTGAGCCCAATTTTTATGAGTGCTATAGGAATATATCTGTACGTCCTCCAGATGTTTGCGTGAGAGGACGTCCACTCTCCGCGAGGCCGCCAGATGAAAAACGCCACGTACCACCTCTACTCGCATGCCGATGCGGATGGTGGAATCGCCTCCGCAATCTTTATCCGCTTTCTTCGCCATCTCTCGGGCAACAGCGAGCTGCCGGTTGTCATTCATCCCGTCAACCATGGGCCAGAGCAACCGGAATGGACACAGACAGACCTCAAGTACCCATGTGCGATTTTGGATTTCTCGCTTCATCCAGCCTTGTTGACCGATAAATTCTTCACATCTGCAGATGGTAAATCGCGCGAGGACCGCAACCTGCCCTGCTTTTGGATTGACCATCATCCGACTGGCAGCGGCATGCCGTTTCTCACAACCGAAAATTGCGACCAATTTCTGACCAACATCACTTCACTGTGGGATGTCCAAGCAATCAGCACTCCCGGATTGCTGCGCACGCACCATCAAACTCTGGGTATTCCGCGAAGTCTGATTGAAGAATACGAAGAACTCATCGATCAGGCAGAAATTATTGATGGTGCGCTTTTCGCCAACGCGCAGTCTGCCCATGACTTTTCGAGCGATGCAGTGAAGCTGCAGACTCTCTTCAGTACCAATCACAAGTCCATCGACAAAACTGCGTTCTACAGGCAACTGGTCAACCAACTTGTAATTTCTCCCAGCATTGATGACTTGATGCGCTCTGACCCACTTCTTTGCGCGCTCGTTGAATTCGAGCAAACGCTTGTTTTGCAACAACGACGACTCTACGAAGAGAAAACGACTGTTGAGAAAAATGTATCACTGAGTCACTTTTTCGACTGGTCCGAGAATAAATCATTCCCTGGTCTGGGAAGATTCATTCCCTATCTGCTCTTTCCCGAAATTCAGTACGCAGTGCATGTGCAGCCCGCGAAGAACGGTGTCGCTTCAGTGTCGTGCGGAATCAATCCCTGGAACAAGCCAAAATCTGGCGACAAGCATCTTGGCAATTACTTTGCAACCCACTTCGGCGGCGGCGGTCATGCTTTTGTTGCCGGTGGCAGGATAACCTCACGAGAAATCCATAAAATCGACGAACTTGTACATTTTCTCAAAAACTGATCGTGTTGTTACCTTGAGCAAGTATCGATAAGCTTTCGGGGTCCACCCAACCAACTGTGAGGACTCCATGGAACAGGCTTTTCATTTTAAAAAAGTGGCGGTACTCGGCGCCGGTGTGATGGGAGCCCAGATTGCCGCCCATCTTGCCAATGCCAACGTCGAAGTTGTCCTTTTTGATCTTCCAGCAAAGGAAGGCGATAAAAACGGAATCGTGCAAAAGTCGCTTGCCAACCTGCAGAAATTGGAACCGACGCCGTTTTCAGTCAAAAGCAAGGCCAATGACATTCAGGCTGCCAACTATGAAACGGATCTCACACGCCTGCAGAGTTGCGACCTCATCATTGAAGCTATTTCAGAGCGCATGGACTGGAAGGCAGACCTTTATAAAAAAGTTGGTCCACATATCTCCGAGAAAGCAATCTTTGCAACCAATACATCGGGATTGAGTCTTAAGGCACTTTGCGAGCATCTTCCGAGTCAGCTGCGCCCGCGTTTTTGCGGCGTGCATTTCTTCAATCCGCCGCGCTACATGGCGCTGGTGGAAATCATCCCCGCTCCAACCACAAACGCTGAAGCGATGGACCAGCTGGAAGCTTTTCTCACCACGACTTTGGGCAAGAGCGTCGTGCGCGCAAAAGACACTCCCAATTTCATCGCCAACCGCATCGGTGTGTTTTCGATGCTGGCGACTCTTCACCACGCCAGCAAATTCAAACTCGGATGCGATGAAGTCGACGCACTCACAGGCCCTGTAATCGGCCGTGCCAAAAGTGCAACCTACCGCACAGCCGACGTGGTCGGTCTGGACACATTTGCACACGTCGTGAAGACCATGTCCGACACTCTTCCAGATGATCCCTGGCGGGAAATTTTTGTTTTGCCTGACTGGGTCAAAGCACTGATTGAAAAAGGTGCGCACGGACAAAAAACCGGAGCCGGCGTCTACAAGAAGGTAGGCAAGGAAATCATGGTTTTTGATTCCGTCAAAGGCGACTACCGACCTTCTGCTGGAAGCGTGGCCTCGGAGGTTGAAGCAGTCCTGAAAATCAAAAATCCGGCTGAGAAAATGCAAAAGCTGCGCGAATGCCAGCATCCTCAGGCGCAATTCCTGTGGGCGATTTTCAGAGATCTTTTCCACTACTGCGCTGTCCAGTCGGAGAACATCTGCCATAACCTCCGCGATCTTGATTTTGCGGTGCGCTGGGGCTTCGGTTGGAGCGCAGGACCATTTGAGAGCTGGCAGGCATCAGGCTGGCAGAACGTTGCAAACTGGATTCAAGAGGACATCAAAGCAGGAAAAACAATCGCGCAAGCAGCCCTTCCCGCATGGTCTCTGGAAAGTTCACGCACAGGCGTGCACAGCAACGAGGGGTCCTATTCCCCGAGCCAGAAAGCTGTCGCAGCACGTCCCAAAAACGCACTGCACGCACGACAGATTTTTCCAGAAAAACTCATCGGCGAAACCACTGAGTTCGGCAAAACTTTGTGGGAAAATGACGGCGTCCGGCTGTGGACGACCGGCGACGACATCGGAATCTTGTCTTTCAAGAGCAAGATGCACGCAATAGGTCAGGAAGTTCTCGACGGAGTCATCAAGTCGGTGGCCTATTCTGAACAGAACCTCAAGGCGATGGTTCTCTGGCAGACGGAACAACCTTTCAGCGCAGGAGCCAATCTGGCGCAGGTGAGCGGACTTCTTGCAGCAAAGAACTACACCGCGGCTGAGGCCATGGTAAAAACCTTTCAGGATGCTTCGCAGGCTCTCAAGTACTCGATGGTGCCGACCGTCGCGGCAGTGAGCGGACTCGCCTTGGGCGGCGGCTGTGAATTTGTCATGCATTCCGCGAAGGCTGTCGTCGCACTAGAAACGTATATGGGACTCGTTGAAGCAGGAGTCGGTTTGATTCCCGCTGGCGGCGGCTGCAAAGAACTCGCATTGCGTGCCGCTCAATCTGCGCGCGGCGGAAACATTTTTCATTTCGTAAAAATGGCTTTCGAAACAATCGCCATGGCTCAGGTCTCGCGCAGTGGAGAACACGCGCGCGAGCTTGGACTGCTGCGACCAACCGACATGATTGTCTTCAACCCAAATGAGTTGCTTTACATTGCCAAACAGCAGGCTGCCGCAATGGCTCAATCGGGGTACCGTCCGCCGCTCCGCCCGCGCGACATTCAAGTGACGGGCAAGGGCGGAATTGCTACGCTCAAAATGATTATCGCCAACATGCTCGAAGGCAAGTTTATCAGCGAACACGATGCCGCAATCGCCGAACGCACCGCGACAGTCCTGTGCGGCGGTCATGTGGAAGGTGGTTCACTTGTCAGTGAAGACTGGCTGCTTGAACTTGAGCGCAGTTTGTTTGTTGAATTACTCAAAACTGAAAAAACTCAGGCCCGCATCGACTATATGTTGAAAAACGGAAAACCACTGCGCAATTAAACCGAGTTTCTGCAAAGGAAGGATGAACCCGTCATGACAGTTAAAACTCGCGACGCTTATATTGTCTCAGCTCTGCGCACTCCGGTCGGCAAAGCACCACGCGGTGCGCTGCGCAACACGCGTCCGGATGACCTGCTCGCGCTTGTCCTGAAATCGGTTGCCGGCTCGGTTGCCGGACTCAACCTGAATGAGATCGGCGACGTCGTCGTCGGATGCGCAATGCCCGAAGCAGAACAAGGTATGAACGTCGCCCGCATTGGCCTCCTGCTGGCAGGACTTCCAAACACAGTCCCTGGAATCACCGTCAACAGATTTTGTTCGTCAGGACTTCAGGCCATTGCCTATGCAGCAGATAAGATCCGCTTGGGTGAAGCTGATGTGATGATCGCAGCCGGCACCGAAAGTATGAGCCTCATCCCAATGATGGGCCACAAGGTTGTGATGAATCCCAAAGTCTTTGAGAACAACGAAAACCTTGGCATCGCATATGGTATGGGCATCACCGCCGAGCGTGTTGCCAGCCAATGGAAGGTGACCCGCGAAGCGCAGGACGCCTTTGCACTTGAAAGTCACCGCCGCGCCGTCGCTGCATGGCAGGCAGGCGAGTTTGCAAACGAGATCGTGCCTGTGGATGTTGAAGAAAGCCTGCTTGACGCAAGTGGCATGAAAATCAAAACGAGCCGCACAACACTCAGCAAAGACGAAGGACCGCGCGCAGAGTCAACTCTTGAATCTTTGGCGAAACTCAAACCCGTCTTTTCTGCTCAGGGCAGCGTCACGGCGGGCAACAGTTCACAGATGTCCGACGGAGCCGCGGCTGTGTTGTTGATGAGTGAGGAGGCTGTCAAACGCTACAATGTTCAACCGATGGCGCGATTTGTTTCTTATGCAATTGCCGGAGTGCCGCCCGACATCATGGGAATCGGCCCCAAAGAGGCAATTCCGCGCGCGCTGAAAATGGCAGGTTTGACTCAAAATCAGATGGACTGGATCGAACTCAACGAGGCCTTCGCTGCGCAGAGCCTAGCGGTCATCAATGACCTCGGGTTGGATCCTGCTAAGGTCAATCCGCTCGGTGGCGCCATCGCATTGGGTCACCCGCTGGGAGCGACGGGTGCAATTCGAATGGCGACTCTGGCTCACGGCCTGCGCAGACGACAGCAAAAATACGGCATGATCACGATGTGCATCGGCACAGGGATGGGTGCCGCCGGAATCTTCGAATCGCTTTGATTCTTGCATTACGGACAGGCAACCCAAGAACACTTGGCAACTGCAAAACACCGTTTATATTGTCAAACAGCGCCCTGCTGCGGTCGAATTCGGCAGGGCAGCACTCTTTATGAGGTAAAGACAAAATGATGCGGGACTCAAAATTGATGTCCAAAGTGAGCGGTACGATCATGAGAGGAACAAAACGAATCGCCATTGCAGCTGCTGCGACTTGCGCAGTTTTCGGACTGGTTTCCGGTGGCGTACTCTTGTTTGCACCAGATAAACTTGAAGACGTGCAAAATTCACTGACAGCTCTCGGTTCCAAAGGATACAGGCTGCCAGACGTGCCGCCCATTCCCCACAGCTCTGAGCAAGAAATACGAACGCTCAAAACCTTCTCCAAAGTGTTCGTCAATCTTGCCAAACAAAGCCGACCGGCACTGGTGTTCATCAAAACAAAACGCGAAGTTCAAGGCCGCGGACGGGGAGGTTTTCCCTTTCCCGATGAATTCTTTTTCCCCTTCTTCCCGCCGGGGGGCGGACCACGTGAGCGTGGACAACAGGAAGCCGCAGGCTCGGGTTTCATCGTTGACCTCAAAAATGGCTACGTGATGACAAACAATCACGTTGTTCAGGAGGCCAGCGACATTACCGTGCAGACGTTCGATGATAGAAAATTCAAAGCCAAACTCGTCGGGAGTGAACCATCCGTCGACGTCGCAGTTCTGAAAATGGAAGGTTTCTCATCTGGATCCCTGCGTCAGCTGGGGCTTGCCGATTCCGACGATGTCGAGGTCGGAGATTGGGTTGTCGCTCTTGGTGCACCCTTTTCGTTACCACAAACCCTGACTGTCGGAGTGGTGAGTGCGCTGGGACGCGGCGGAGTTTTGGGAGGCGGTGCTCTCGAAGATTTCATTCAAACAGACGCAGCAATCAACCCCGGAAACTCTGGTGGCCCATTGCTCAACCTCGACGGAAAAGTGATTGGCATCAATACTGCGATTAGCTCTCCGACGGGAAGTTCGGCGGGAATCGGATTTGCAGTACCGGCGAACATGGCCAAACTGGCCGCCGAGATGCTCATCAACGACGGTCGAGTCATCCGCGGCTTTTTGGGCATCGACGGGCGTGACTTCAACGAACTTAGCCCTGATGTTCTGCGTGAACTTAAACTCAATGAAGACAGCCCGGGAACGATGATTGTCGGAGTTGTGAAAGGAAGCCCCGCAGAAAGGGCAGAACTCAAGCCATATGATGTCATTCAGACTCTCAACGGCTCACCGATTGCGAGCTTCTCTCAGTTGCGCACACGTTTGGCGTTCACCAAACCCGGAACGGAAGTTCGGCTCGGCATTTTGCGCGACGGCAAACAAATGGAAGTCAAAGTCAAGATCAGCCAGCTGAGTCCTGAAGTGGCTCGCAGAGATACTTCGGATGAGGGTGAGAATGGCTCGGGCGTTGCAAGTGAATTCGGACTGTCGCTCAAATCCTTGAACGGCGAATTGAGAAAGCAACTTGGCATCAGAGCGGCGCAGGGCGTTCTCGTTGTCGGAGTTGCAGAGGACAGCTACGCAGCCTCTGTTGGCCTCAGAAGAGGCGACGTCATTACGGAAATAAATCGCAAGACGGTCAAGACCGCGAAGGATATCGAGGCGGCATTGAAGAGCTCGAAAGACAAACCGCGTGACCTGCTGTTTTTGATTGAACGCAACGGCAGAAATCAACTGATAGTCCTGCGGCAACGATAATCTTCATTGTTCGGGGGCCCCATGACGGAGTTTTCCGCTCACCGCAGACCATCCACCTCGGTTCAGGTGATCGGCATTCACGTCGGGGGCGTTTCGACACAAAAATCGTCGCTGGTGCGCGCCCGTTGCACTGTCAAAGAAATCCAATCAGGAATCACCGAGCAGCGACTGCATCAACTTATTTGCAAGCGAATTCAGGATTGCCTGCCAGGAATTCCTCCTGCTGCTGCGGGAACGCATTTCGAGGCTGACTCGGAACATTTCAACAACTCGCCCCTGTTTTGGGAAGCGTTCTCATCCGAGCTGGGGCCTGCGTCCTACACCGATTCTGATTCAAGACTTTTACAGACAATTCAAGATTTGGGCGGTGCACAGATTTTTTGTCTAGATGCTCCGCTCACATTCCCGCAGTGCACGCACTGCGTTCGTGCATGCCCCGGAGTGCCGCAATGCCCGGAGCCAGCCGTTCAGGGGCTGATGACACTTTGGCAGGAAGACAAAGACAGCGACACAAAACGCCCGCGTATGCCCTTACCTCACACGGAACGCTATTTTGAGGCCTATGCACGAAGGCGATACGAGCACCCAGGCATGACCGGTTCGCTCGACATAGAAAGCGTATTATCGAGTAATAAAGCACCGCTCTCGGCCCGTGCACATCACCTGTCACGCCGCTTGCGGGCAGCCTTCCCAACTTCAATTATTGTTGAAACACATCCATGGCTGGCTGCGATCGGCTGGTCATTGCATTGCGGGTACAGGCTCAACCACGTGATGGAGCTGCGCCAACCCGACTCGGGACGCGTTGCTCGCACAGGACTATTGAAAAAGTTGGAACTATCGCGGACAGCTCTGAGATCGGCATCATTTGTTGAAGATCTTTTTCTTGAACTTGGTGACCACGTCGAGATATTCGCTGCAGCAATGGCGGCTATGAGCGGTTGGGGACTCGTCAATGGCCTCTGTGATATCCAGCCTGTATTCGTCGATCAGGGTCAAATCGACCCTTTGCAAGGATGGGCACTCGTACCTCGGGAATTGGCAACTTATGGTTGGGGTCACTGACATCAAATCACTGAGCGGATGGATTCTTCCGGATGGCCTTTGGCAGCCGGCCGAAGAGTGGTGGCATGTATCTGCTCTCTATGACCTTCAGGACCAATACCCGCAGCACTTCACCGACTCACTGAAAGAGGCTCTGGGCAGCGGCGATGAGGCGCGTATCCGGCGCTCGGCTTCAGAGGCAGGCTTTATCAAAATTTCCCGCCAGCAGTTCGATTTGATTTCAATCACAATAAGCCAGCTGCGCACGCTGCAAAAGCTTATTGAATACATTGATCCGGAAGACGAATTCATCGTTCTGCTCGAACATGGCATGCGACAAAAAACAATCGCCGTTGAACGGCTGCTTAAGCTCAAATCCGTGCAACCGCTCATTTCCTAAAAAACATGCCTGATCGGCTCAATCAAAACGAACCCGCATCAAGCACGGCATGCTTCATGCGGGTTTGTTTTTGCTTCAGGAAAATCAGTGCTGCGCGAACTGACTCAGTTGGCTGGCGATGGCGCAGGTGCAGCCGGCGTCGCCGCCTCGGCAGCAGGGCTCACGGCTGGAGCTGCAGCATCAGCTGCAGGCTGCGCGGCCGCGGTAGGCGAAACTGCGGCGGCGGGTGTCTGGTCGGCAGCAGCGGTGGGAGACGCCTGTGGAACAGGCGTTGCCGGAGCCGTCAGAGCGGAATCCAACTCACGGCTGACACCAAACTTCTCGTGTGTCTTGACCCAAGCCAAGGCGGTAGAAAGAAAAAAGAAGGCCGCACCGAAAATCCACGTGGCGCGAACAATCAGCGCAACTCCGCCTGAAGCACCGAAAAATCCAGCAGAATTCCCGCCACCGAAGGCCGATCCAATGCCGCCTTCATTGCCATGCTGCAGAGCAATAATAAGAACGATGAGCACGACGCTGACGAAGATAAGGAGAGCTGTGAGAAGCCCAACGAGCATACGATCTAACCCCCGACGACCGGAATTCCGGATTCAAACTCCGTGCTATGGCACAAACCTCGGGCCGACTCAAGTTCCACCCCTGCCCGCAACCCTGCCGATTGAATAGTTTCCCTTTACCTTTGTGGCGTTTCGCCTTATGCCTTTTTAGTCTGTCCCAAACCACAGGTCCGCCTGTCGACCCACAAGTGAGATATTTAGAATGGTTCGCTCCAGCAGCTCAAAATCGACAAAAGAAAAACAAACTCCAGCAACAAAAGCGTCGACTGCCAAAGCCAAGGCGACCACGGCCGGCAAAGCTGCCACTCCAGCCCGCACAAAAACGAGCAAATCAGCCAAGCCAGAAGAACCGGTTGCCAAGAAAAGCGCTGCTGCTGCAGAAAAGAAACCCACAACTACAAAATCAGCAGGCAGCAAATCAAGCAAACCAACCGCAGTTGGCAAAGCTGCAGACCAGGGCAAGAAAGCGGCAACCAAGAAAGCCGTGCAAGAACCTCGTACCCTTGAACTTTTTGAAGAAAACGGCACTGAACAGGACACCCCTTCGGTCAGCATTCTTCCTGATCAGGCTGAAGCTGCGACCGAGCGCGAATCCGAAAGCGATTCCGAGATCTCCACCTTGAACACTCCACCCGAATTTCAGGAATCACAGGTTCCTGCGTTCAGCGAAAGCGCGGGCGAAACTGCCGTTCTGCCTGCGGTTGAGAAGGAAATCACTTTCAGCTTTCTTGGCTTCAACGACCAGATTCTCGAGGCCATCAGTACACAAAATTTCCAAAAGCCGACGCCTGTTCAGGCGCTCTGCCTGCCTCACACTCTCGACGGAAAAGATGTTGCGGGCTTCGCTCAAACTGGAACTGGCAAGACTGCAGTTTATCTACTGTCGGCCGCGCACAAGCTGCTCAATCAGGAGAACCGCTCTGTTCAGCCCCGTAAGCCGCATGTTCTAGTGGTCGTACCGACGCGTGAACTGGCTGACCAGGTCTCGCAGGATGCCAAAAAACTTTTAAGCCCTTTGAAACTAAAAAGCCTTGCTGTGTTTGGCGGCGTCGACGTCGATAAGCACGTCCATGAGCTCAACCAGACGGTAGACATCGTCGTAGCGACCCCAGGCCGACTGCTCGACCTCCACCGCAGTAAGCATCTTGAATTTGATGATCTGCAGATGCTTGTCATTGATGAATGTGACCGCATGTTCGACATGGGTTTCATCGACGACGTTGAATACGTACTCCGCCACCTGCCGGCAGAGCGCGTGCAGAAATTGCTTTTCAGCGCCACCGGCAGCGAAAAAGTCAAAGAGCTTGCTTTCGAATACCTTGAGAATCCAGAATATATCGAGACAGATCCCGTGCGAATCACGCCGGAAAAGATCTCGCAAATTGCCTTTGCAGTGTCGGCGGAACAAAAGTTTCTGACGCTGATGGGACACCTGCGCAGCAACAATCCCGAGTGTGCAATCATCTTTACGAACACCAAGGTGGTCGCCGAGTGGGTTGGCTACAAGCTTGCCTGCAACGGACTCAATGCCGAGGTCCTCACAGGTGACCTGGCACAACGTAAAAGAATGACGCTGATTAAAAAAATCAAAGAAGGGAAATGCAACCTTCTTGTTGCAACCGACGTGCTCTCGCGCGGATTACATGTTGCCAACCTGTCGCATGTCTACAACTTTGATATTCCCGATGATGAAGAAAGCTTCATCCACCGCATCGGCCGCACGGCGCGCGCAGGTGCCACAGGTCATGCGATTACGTTCATCTGTGACGACTACGGCTTCAATATGGGTGCCGTAGAAAAACTGCTTGGTTTCAAGATTCCGCTGGTGGAAGTGCCTGCAGAGTATTTGTCGGCTGAAGACGTCTCGGATTACCCGTTTGATGAAACTGGTCGCGTCAAGGTCTTCGGCCAAGCAGCGGCACCACGTGACGCTGAAGAAACTCGTGAACGTGAGCCCAGAAGAGAGCGTGAAGGTCGTCGTGAAAGACACGCCGATGAATCTCGTCCGGCAGCGGCGGCAGGACACTTGCCGCAAGAAAAATCAGGCCGGCCAGAGCCGACCATGCCATCTCATCGCCGCGACTCCGCTCCCGCAGGTCGGACACATCCGACACCCGCCGGACAGCCGGAAATTTCAAAACCAACAGCAGCTGCTCAACCGATTGCAGCGAGCGTTCAAACCCCACAGTCACGGCCACAACAACCACAAGCACCTCGCCAGCACGGCCCACAGGCTGCTGCGGCGGGAAAACAGCATTCTGGACCCGTACCACATCATGGCGGCACGCAGGTTCACAAACCGACCGGCAGTTCGGCGCAGTCAGCACCACTGTCTGCTTCCGCAATGCCACGGCGTGATGACAAGGCACGTGAAACAATTGAAATGGCCATTCAGGCAGCCAAAAAAGCAGCCGCGAAACGGCAAGGCTCGCCCGGATCTCCTGATACGCGCGCTGCAGGAAAAGCAAGCCGCGCTGGCATGACATCACAAATTGATGAAATCGCGGCAGCGGTCATCAACACGGCGCAAGAACGCTGGGGCGGAACAATTGGCAATCTCCAAGATCGTTTTGTTTCGCGCTTGGAAGAAAACTTCCCGAGACTGTCGGAGACTCTCATCCGCTTGGGCTTCTTTTCCAAACGTTTTACCGACGACAGGTAATTCATGCTCGCATCACAGGGGCAAACACTCCTGAAAGTCGCCACTCTGAACACGTGGCATGGCCTCGACGGTCATGGCACGTTCATGTTTGGTTCTCTAGAGTCGCGCGCTGAGAGAATTGCCAGACTCGAGCGGCAAGTCGCAGCACTCCGTCAATTGAATCCCGACATACTTCTGCTTCAGGAACTCAATCCACTTCCCTTCAGAGCACACTGGTACGCGCAAAAGCTGGCGATGCGCGCCGAATACACAACCTGCAATTCGGGAATTAAACTCGGCTGGGGTCCGCCGACAAATCTCAACGAAGGTCTGGCGATTCTCTTCCGCCCCGACTGGCAGTATCAGGTTCTTGGAAAAAAACGACTTTCTGGCTCATTTCGCCTGAATCCATTTCGTATCTCTGCCATCAATACACCATTTTTAAGCTTTCAATTGCACGAAACGAGGGTTGCTTTCGCAATTCGATTTTTTATTCCGCCGGAAAAGAGAATCGGCCAATACGAAGGTCGTAGCTCACTGATTGCCGCTGTTGCACACCTGCATGTTTCGCCGGCACACACGCCGCGCAATGAACAGATAGTCAACACGGCACTCGAACAAGGGCAAATCAGCAAGGACGATGCTGCGCAAATCACCCGCGCATTTCGCAGCGCAAATACGCGCAGACTGAACGAGATCGAACAGTTGACCTCGTGGCTGGAGTCACTCCGTCGTCCCGATGAACCCATCATTTTGGGCGGAGATTTCAACTGCGAACCGGACAGCCCACCATACAATGCCTTGCTGCGTCGCGGGTGGAAAGATCTTTGGATTGAAGCGGGAAATCCGACCGATTTGATTGAATCAGCCACCTGGGATGCACCACGAAACCCTCTGACTGCCCGCGTGCGCAACTTTCAGCACCCGATGTCACGAGTGAATAGTGGAATTGCGAGCGTTTACCGACAAACCGACGAACTTCCGCGTAGGATCGATTTTTTATTCGGTGTGCCCGCCAAAAACGTACCTTCGCAAAAGGAATTTCAACTGGGTTCAAGCGGCTGCCTGACAGGTCTTCGCAGATTTGGTTTTCTGACAGGCAACCCAATCCTGCCAGAGTCGATCGTCAGTGATGATTTTTCAGAGTACAAGGCGTTGAAAGAATTTTCGCCAGACAACAGAGGCGAAAGTAACTTTATCTCCGATCATCATGGGCTGTATGCAGAGTTTGCCTACAAAGGCTTTGACTCGACGCACGCCGAAAGCAAATAAGCAGCCGCAGCAACCGCAGCCGGTGTGCGCAATATCCGCGGTCCCAGACTCACGAATTTTGCCCTGCCAGCTCTTTCCTCCTTGAGGAAGAATTCATACTCAACGCTTGAAAAACTGGCCTCCGGACCTACCGCAAAAAGCAAATCGCCGGCTGCGAACGCACGACTCTCCTCAAGCAGGTGCGTCGTGTTCTCAGACACCCGCTCAAGCGTATGAGCAGGACGCTCATCACAGATAAGTACCTTGTTGACATTGTATTGCCCATGAACCTTTTCGAATGCCGATAGAAATGATTCCGCACAAACGACCCGCATACTCCATGGCGACTTTGTGATTCGACATATCTCACCGACTTGCCGCATCACCTTCTCCAATTTGATTTCCTGACGTGAAGTCGTCTTGTCGGCCTTGCACAGAATCAACTCTGCTACGCCGGCCTCGACGCACACCTGAATTATCTCGTCCAAAGCACCTGGCTTCGTGACACCCACGAGTGCCACAACGCGTCTTGCTGGCGTCGCATGTAAAGTGCATTCATGAATAACAGCACTGACAAATTTTTTCTCGACACGCTCGAGAACAGCACTTGCCGTCCAACCCATCCCGTCGGCAAGCTCAACTTGCTCACCAGCAGCGAGACGCAAGACAGCAGCGGCATAGTGAGCTTCATCAGGAGACAGCTGTACTGTTTGACCGGCAACAAACTCCCGTTGACCGCGATCAACGTAAAATCTCCAAACCTGCTTATATTCCATAAGACTTAAATCCTAGATAATTCATATGCGATTGGCGACTCGGAAAAAATCCGCAGGCGTTCACCGCGCGAACAAGACTCAAAGCCAGCGTCCCGCATCCACTCCATCTGAGTGAGGAAAAGAGCGTCGGCTCTGCGAACAGTAATTTCATCCGCCGAAATTTTCATAGTTTCGGCAAAACAAACATCTAGTATCTTTCTCCAGCTTTGAAGGCGTTTAGAATTGGCTTCGCGCAACTCGAACTGTTGTTCGTCGGTCAAGAATGCAAGTGACTCGAGAGTCAGGCATATGAAGGAAATTTCCGCATGTTGAAGGGAAATCAGATCAGTAAGTTTGGAATCCCATCGGTCACGTTCATCCGTTGCCACGGACGCGGCTTCAGATATTCCATCGAACAATTCGACAACGTCTTCATTTGTGCGGGTCTTTTCCGCAAGAACAAACATTCGCACTACGACCGACAGCGTGCGGCGCACACTTGCCGGCTTCAGTCCAAATTGAAAATCATTGTGAGTCACAAATTGCCCCTCAGTTAGGGGACGACAGCATAATACTGATATCAGCAGGACCATCTGCAAGTGCCTGCGACTTAAACGCAGGCAAATCGCGCTGAAGTCGCGCAACAATATCGTTCAGTCTGACCCGTCCGGCAGCAGTCTGGTAGACGATTCCGTCTTTGCGGACTTCCACCGGGGCGATCGGATTGTCACCTGCCCCCTTCGCGTACGCCTTTACCACACTTTCGATGAGCGCAATCTCGCGTTCCGAAATTTTCTTGTCGACGAGCACCTTCAAGGTCTCAATCCGTTGGTTACTTTTGGACTGTCCCTTCCATGCTCTTTGAATGAAAAGACCCATGCGTCCGATGATTCGCGGCTGGGAGAACGCATACGTCGGGTCGTTCATCGAACGACTCCAATACGCCCGCGTCAAACGGTCATCAACATTCGACCACGCATCTATTCTTTCGATAATTGCCGGCTGCTTGTCTGGTGTTTTAACACCAATAACAACACTCATTCCAGATGAAGAGGTCAGACCGCTCAAACTGAAAGGAATTTCGGGTGGCCAAGCGGGCGCATCCGAGCGCAGATTAGGAAGTGATTGCAGGGAACGAATCGCCTGACCGACAGTCTGTGCATGCTCAACAGACCACGACGTCTTGGTCTGGGAGCTAATCTTAGGCAACAGTCCCTGCGCAGTGACCGTGCACAGCTGGTCGAGCATCGCTGCCGTAAAAGTTGTTGCAGCGATGGTGGCTTTGAGCGGAGCGCATGGTTTTGCACCCTCGATGTTTGCGGCTGCTTCTGGAGGCAAGACATAAACATCCTTGGTCGTTTCATTGATGAGAAACATCGCCAAAGGAACAAGGAATGCGCTCATGAGCCGACACCTTTATTTTTCAATTGGCTGGTGGATTCTGCTGCGTCGCACCGGCTGGGGGTTGGCTGGGATTGGCAGCCGAACCCGTGGCATCGGTGGCAGGCGAATCACTGCCCGCTGCTGATGCCGTTGATTCGCCTCCCCCAAGCAAGTTTGAGTTTTCAAGCAGGGCGAGGTCGGCGGAGCTGGCTGGACGCAGTCCCGATGCTCCATCCAGTGAGAGATTGACAACCTTGGCTCCGGATTCAGTCGATCCGGAGAGTGGATTCAAATTTACCGATTTACCACCGAGAGAAACATTCAAGACGCCGCACTTGAGTGCCGTGACAGGAAGTCGGGGCAACTTGAGCGCCAGTGGCGATCCGTCTTTGGACTTTAATGCATTCGATTTTTTTCCAGATGACTTCAGCACGTCGCGCAAGGGTGCAACAAGAGAAATTTTCAGCACGCCATTGGCGTAAATCTCGCTTCCCTGCGACTTCACCGCACCCTGCCAGCTTGGTACGGCGGTGTCATTTGGCTTGCTGTTCTGAGTACCTTCGCAGCCGCGCGTGAGTTGGGAATTTAAATGCGCGATACCGTTGCGGCGGGCAACAATCTCAGCTTCCAGACCCTGTGCCCTTGCCGAAGATTTTGCAGGCGAGTAAATTCCAAAAAATTGAATTTGTCTGTTCTGAAAATCCAGCGTGATGGCTGTCTCGTTTTTGATCTCGGCAGCAGAAGCCGAAACCGGCAGCAACGTTATCGATGTCAGCGCAAGCGCGGCAGCGCAAATCTTTCTCATGTTCATGCGAGCTCCAAATCAAGTTTTTGTGTTTCTTCCGAATGAACAGACCCTTCGCTCAGTTGCAGCTCAAGAGCCATGGCCTGAAAATTTGACTCAAGCAGCAACATCCAGCGGTACAAATCTTGCCAGACCGAATGATCTATAATCTGTCCGTGGCTCACCTGGCTGAGCATCAGCCTTGCAGTCTGCAGCAAGGCGGGCAGCCGGCTCATTTGACGTGCAAGTTCAACCTTGTAAAACTCATCCAGTTCAAAACTAAAATTTAACTCAAATATCCCTTTCACACGAACAAAACTGTCGCGTAATATCGGCTCCGCGTGTCCTTTGAGAAGCTTAGAAACTTCAGAGTTCATTTCAGCCACACCGGCCATCAGGCGAGAACGTTCAGCTTCAACGTTCAAAACCCTGTCAACTTCATCCTTGAACCACCGGAATGCTCCGGCCATATCTTCGGGAACCTCGCCGAACAGCTCACGGAGTCTGGGCTTGTAGAGGTCAATAAATGCAACCAATGCTGCTGTCGTCGAAGGATTCTTGTCCACTCGCTGGAACTCTGACCGCAGCTCGCGCAATTCCTCGAGAGTGCGGCGGATCGTTTCCAGAGGCACTTCGCCAAGAATTTCCTTGATCTCCTCGGAGGCAATCACGCCCTCGTCGGCAATTTGCAGGCGGCGTTCCTCCCTTTTTTGCGACTCGAGCATGTTGGCGAGCTGATGCTCGATTTCGCGCTTGCGATTCCACAGACTGAACGCAACTGGAACACAAAGAGGGAGACTGACAATCAGCACACACATGAACAGAGCGAGGTTGAATCCACGCCTCACCGATGCCAGACGCTCGGTAGCGTTCTCGCGCCGCTGTTCAATTTTTTGAATATTTTCTTCGTATCGGACACGATTTTGGTAGTGAAAAATAGCATCGCAAAGATGCTCGGCGTTGTCGGCGTAGGGAAGAAGCTTGTTGAGCGCCTTGTAGCGTGAGTACTTGTGGAGAATATGCGACTCCGCAACCTGCAGCTTCTGATCGCAGAATTGCTGCGCACGGTTGTGGTTCTGGATGAACTTTTGCCGCTCTGCCTCAGGCAGCGAATTCCAGAGGCTGAGAGTCTTCGTTAGGTCGGCGATTTCGCTCTGGCGCGCATCGATTCCGGCCTTCAATTTTTCAAACGTCTCAAGGCGCTTCTGAAGGACTTTGTACGCATCCTTTGCGTTCAGCCACTGTCTGGCCTCCTCGGGAAGCGGCCCGCGGGAAAATTCCTCCAGCGCGACAAGGGCACGCTCCGCGCGGCGGATGTGCACGGCACGAATCGCGGAAGGCGATTGCGCGAACGCAGCTGCCAAAACTCCGAATTGGAGACCGAGCCGTGACAATTCTTCAGATCTGACAAGCGACATATTGAGTCCGATACAAATTGAGCCCGGCAGGGGCCAGACCGTTGATGTCGTCAAAGAAAACTCACACCAGTATGACCCGAATCAGGAGCTTGGGGAACTCACAGGGGCGTCAAAACACTGGTCAGCGGATCGGCCGACAAAACCATCAAACTAATCAATTTTTCTGAATATTTTTACCTTGCAGCAACACACGGCTCTGTGCTAGGCACGCGGTGCAGAACGGAGGGCTCCATGCCTGCGAATAAACAAGAACTACAAGAACAAACCCAACGCCGGCGCACTTTTGCAATCATTTCGCATCCCGACGCGGGTAAAACCACGCTGACTGAAAAGCTGCTCCTGTTGGGCGGGGCAATTCGTCTTGCCGGTTCTGTCAAGGCAAAAAAATCGAAGAAATTTGCCACTTCAGACTGGATGGAACTTGAAAAGCAACGCGGTATTTCGGTTTCCACAAGTGTGATGAACTTCGAATACCGTAACTTCGCCTGTAACCTGCTCGACACCCCGGGGCACCAAGACTTCTCGGAAGACACCTATCGCACTCTGGCCGCTGCCGATGCAGCCATCATGCTCATTGACGGTGCCAAAGGCGTTGAGCCGCAAACGATCAAATTGTTTGAAGTGTGCAAAATCCGGCAAATCCCGATCTTCACATTTGTCAACAAAATGGACCGTGACGCGCGCGACCCATTCGACCTCATGGACGAAATCGAGCGCGTTCTGGGAATCCAAACCTATCCGATGACCTGGCCTATCAGCAGCGGTGAGCGCTTCAAGGGAGTCATCGAACGCAAAACCCGTACGGTTCATTATTTTCAGGGACGCAACACGACTCTGGAGACACCGGCACAACTCATTCCGTTGAGCGATACCACCCAACTTTCGCAACTGATTCCCGCCTCCGACCTCGAGTCGACTCTCGAAGGGCTCGACATGGTCGATACGGCAGGAAACGATTTTGTCGAAGAGAGTTTCTTGCGCGGGGAAATATCGCCCGTGTTTTTCGGTAGTGCCATGACAAATTTCGGGGTCCGCGCGTTTTTGGAAGCATTCTTGCAAATGTGCCCCGGACCCAGCCCCAAGGGAAGCAGCAATGGCCCCATCGATCCGCTGTCTGAAAACTTCAGCGGATTCATCTTCAAGATTCAGGCAAATATGGACCCAAAACACCGCGACAGAATCGCCTTTCTGCGAGTCGTAAGCGGTGTGTATGAAGCAGGTCTGATGGTCAACCACTCGCGTCTGGGACGTGAAATCAAACTTACCCAACCACAACAATTTTTCGCGCAGGAACGCACTGCGAGCGACCGCGCTTACGCCGGAGACATTGTTGGTATTTATGATCCGGGATTGTTTGCCATCGGAGATTCACTGACCGAGCAGGAAAAATTCGAATTCGAGGGGATTCCCCAATTCGCGCCCGAACACTTCGGCGCCGTACGCACGTCGAGCGCGCTCAAGCGCAAGCAATTACTCAAAGGCTTGGTGCAGCTCTGCCAAGAAGGCACCGTGCAGATGTTTGTTGATGAGTCACGTGCTGCAAGCGATCCAATTCTGGCAGCAGTCGGCGTTCTCCAGTTTGACGTTGTTCTTTTCCGCCTGCGCAACGAATACAATGTCGACTGCTCGCTCGACCTGCTGCCCTACAGGCACGCGCGCTGGACCAACTGCACGGACACTGACATTGCAGACGCAAAAGCCAAAACGGACGCAACCGTCGTGCGCGACATGTCAGGCAACGCTCTATTCTTGTTCCGTAATGACTTCAACATCAGTTACTTTCAAGAAACCTGTCCAAAAATCCCCTTGTTTAGAAGCAACGCGAAACTCAAGGGCAACATGATGCGCTCGGCGTCGTCTTTTTTCGACGAGTGATCCGCGTCCCCGACTTGGAAAAAAGTTTGAAGACATGAACGAAAACAATAACCAAAATGCCTCCTCAGGTGATAGCGGCGAGCCCGCGGGAAAGGTTTTGCCGTTCCGCAAGCCCACAGCCATCCAACCAACCTTAAGAAGGCGTGCAGGCGGGACACATATCCAACACAAGACGCCCATGTCGTCCCGCAAAGAAAAAGCTGCGCCCGCATGGAAGACTCAAGTGGCGCGCGGACTGCAGGTAGCTCTCTTGCTGACAGCGCTTTTACTTGCCCTAAAAAACTGCGGAAAGATTTAACTTTTCGTTATTGATTTTTTTTCGCTTCCTGGACTTGCGCGACATGAACTGCTCTGCTAGACACCTGTTCTGCCGCGGGGGCGTAGTAGAGTTGGTTACAACGCTGGCCTGTCACGCCGGAGGTCGCGGGTTCAAGTCCCGTCGCTCCCGCCATCCCCTTGCAAAACCTCGGTTCTCACGAACCGAGGTTTTTTTTATTTTCGAAGATTCGCATTATTGAGCCCAAATCAGGAAAGTCACTGGTGGAACGAGAAGAGAAATCCGATGAGATTTTTGAAGGTCTTGAAGACGGTTCACTCATTGGCTGTTTTTTTGAGAGCTGCACATTCCGCCGGTGTAAATTTATAGGTCGAGAGCTCAGAAACTGCCGTTTCATCGACTGCACTTTCGAAAATTGTGACTTCAGTGTCGCGACCGTCACGGGCTCATCTTTCCGCAATGCAACCTTCAAAGACTGCAAGGCTATCGGTGTCAATTGGAGCAAATCGGCTGGCATTCACTCTGCGAAGTTCCATCAGTGCAAACTCAACGACTCCTCATTTACGATGGTCGACATGCGCGGAACCTTGTTTGAGGATTGTTTGCTCGAGGGGGTGGATTTCCGCGAGACAAGGCTGGAGAAATCAAAATTTCCCAACTGCCGGATGAACGGAGCACAATTCAACAAAACCAATCTGGTTGACACAGACTTCTCGCAGGCCAATGGCTATTTTTTTGATCCACGCGAAAATCGCCTGAAAAATACGAAGGTCTCACTCCCAGAAGCGATGGGACTTCTGGAGTCGCTTGGCGCAGTGCTGACAATTCATTCATAGATGAACAGACGTACCAGCGGGTCGACCTTCAAGTTTCTCAGATTTTTAGGAGAAAAGTGGCAGGCCAGGAGGGATTCGAACCCACAACCCGTTGATTTGGAATCAACTGCTCTACCGTTGGAGCTACTGACCTAAGTGTGGAGGCTTTATGCCGGAAGCCAGCCTGCGGTCAAGTTTTGACGGCGCAGACGAAACGTGTTTTCGTCGCGGCGGAGGTTGAGTCACATGGTCCGCAAACAAATTCTCGCAGCAAAGTTCAAGGGTCTACGTTCCAGAATCATGCCCAAAGCCGGCGAAAAACTCGGTCGCGCGCTCAAGCGTCTTCCAGTCGAAGTCAGCGGCGGCTTGCCTGTACTTGCTTTGGAAAACTCCCGAGCAGAACATGATGCGGTTTCTGAAATTAGCTACGCAACCGCTTTATCTGCAGGATTCGACCTGCGTGCTGCCGATGACCTCGTCATACCTCCAGGTGAGTGGCGGCTCGTCGATACGGGGCTCCGCCTCGCAGCGCAGGAAAACAAACCCGTGGCGCGAATTCGCCTTGGTCGGACAGGTTTCGACGTTGTGGCTGAGCTGCAGATCCGCCCACGCAGCGGTCTTGCGGTCAAGCGTGGGATCACAGTACTCAACTCGCCCGGAACGGTGGATGCTGACTATGAGGGCAAAATTATGACTTGCCTCATGAATCATGGCAGCGAACCCTTCAAAATCACAAAAGGTGACAAGGTCTCGCAGGGAGTCTTTGCACTTGCCATCCGCCCCCACTCGGTTTCAGTGTCTGACACCTCACGCGGGCAGGGCGGCTTCGGGTCGACCGGCCACTAAACTCTGGTCATTGCAAGATATTCAGTATTGACGGCGATAAGACCGCGTCAGGCCATTTGACTTCTCGGCCAAGCTTGGGCAGACTCCCGTTGAGCGCCACACACTGCAGCAGATTGTAACTTCAGCTACTGCAGACATGGTGCCTACATAGGAGCTGCCCCATGGGCGATGCCAGTCAGGCTGGAAATTTGAGTAAGTCCCGTTTTCGTTCGCAATTGATTATCGAAGGTCAGCAGAGCAACAGCACTGAAACTGACGAATGTGTGCCTCTAGAGCGATTTCCCGTGCTCTATACCCACTCCGAAAATGACACGGCTCTCGCCCTTGTCCCTAATGGACAAGTAGTCTGTCGTTCACTCGAAGAACTCTTGATTCATCTTGAATGCGACGTCGTAGAATCACTGTGGTTTGATGAAACAGTCTCTCCGCAGGAGCGCAGCTACATCACCGGCTGGGCAAGAATTTTCAGGCCCGCAGTCTCCTCGCACAAGCTTCAGGAGAAGATCGCCAATTAAGTGATTTGTCAGCCTCCGTCATTGCACTGACTCGGGGCTGAAATCTTTTCATCAAGTACTCACTGCAGTTCTTTCATCATGTCTAACAGTGCCTGAGTGCATTGGAAGGACGTGAATTGAATGGCGCCTTCGCTGTTGAGCCTATTTAAGAGCAACTCCAGTATACAGCTGGGCATCGATGTCGGTGCTTCAGCTGTAAAAGTCGTTGCACTCGAAAAATCAGGACGGAGTTACAAGCTCCTCGGACTCGGCTGGGAGGAGACTCCGCCGGGATGTGTCGTCGACGGAAGTTTGAGCGACACAAAGACAATCGCGCGGGTTGTGACAGATGCACTTCGGCAAACCAAACTGTCATTCAAAGGCGCGTCAGCAACTGTCGGCCTGCGCGGAATCAACGTCGTTTTCAAACGGATTTCGATTCCCTTTCAGGGAGTCGCAGAGATCGGCAAGCAAGTGGTTCTGGAAGCCCAGCAACATGTCGATTCCGATCTCGCGAATTGGGAAATCGACTATGAACCCATCGGTGAACCGACGACCGAAGGTCAGCTGCAGATTCTATTGGTCGCGGCGCGAAAAAGCGTCGTCGAACAGTATGTCGAAATGCTCAAGCAAGTGGGCGTCCGCCCTGCAGTACTGGACTGCGACGCATTTGCCATTTCAAATTCGTTTGAACAAGTTATGCCGGAAGGCGCGCGCACAAATTTGTGTGTTGACGTTGGTCGCGACAGCACAAAAATCCACCTCTCTGTTGGTGGCATGACCAACATCATAAGAAGCCTGCCGGTTGGCGGCTCGCACTTCACGGACCTGCTCTCAAGACAGTTGGGCATCAGCCACACTGAGGCCGAGACGCTCAAGTGGAGTGTGGGCAACCCGGAATTCGTCGCAGGGCATCCGCAGGTTGAGGAAATCTGCAGACAACACACCTCGGAACTCTGTGAAGAAATAAAAAAGACAATGGAATTCTACGCGGGAATGGAAACCAACGCGGCCATTCGAGAAATCGATTCCATCGTGCTGTCGGGCGGCGGTTCGGTCGTCCCGGGCCTCAGCGAGGAAATAAGCAACCTGCTGAACGCGGACACCGTTTATGCAACACCTTTTCGCGGTATGGAGTTGAGTTCAAAAGACCAAGAGAATGTCACATCGCGATACTCGCATCAATTTGCGGTCGCAACGGGTCTGGCCCTTCGCAGGGAGGGCGATAAATAATGATTCGCATAAACCTTGCGCCACAGGTTGATCAGACCGTCGGAAGAAACAGTCTTGCGCTGCATGCGAGCATCGTAATTTTATTGTGCTTTGGAGCGTATCTTGGAATTGAATATCACTCCAACAGTCTCGACGCGCGGGCACAGGAGATAGACGATAAAATCGCCGAACTGCAAAACTCCAAGAGCAGCTTGAACAAAGAAATTGAGAGAACCAAAGAGATTCGTGCAAGAACTGAACAAATAAAAACCCGATCCGCTCGCGTTCGACAGCTGGGTGAAGGACGAAAAATTGCAATAATCTTGTTAGACAGTCTTCAATCTAAGCATCCAGAACGAATGTGGTTCACAAAAATTTCCTATTCGCTAAAAAACAAAAGTCTCGTGCTCAACGGCTACGCCCTCGATCACACGGTCATTGCCGACTATATGAAACGACTCAAAGAGATTGGAAAAATCGACACTACCGACGCAAGTGAAATGAAGGACTTCATTCCGCCGCAGCTGCTCAATTCAGATTTGAAACAATCCTCCGTTACAGTACCGGTCAGAAGTGAGGTGCAAAAACTCGACCAAGTCACTTTGAAACAGCTCGTCAGCAGCGAGGAACTGCAGGGCGTCACCCTGCAGAAGTTCGAAATCAGCATTCGCATCACCGATGGGTAATTAGTTTATGTCAGATATCGTCCGCCAATATGAGCAGTTCCCGATTGCGTTCAAGTTGCTGGGCGCATTGCTCTTCGTTGCCGGAACCTCTTACATGGCATGGGAAGAATTTATGGTCCCCAAACTCGTCGTCATAGAAGAGAAGGAACAAAATCGTACAACCATAGAAGCAGAGCTAAAGGCTCTCAACAACAGCCTGGTGAGTCCGGTCAGTCTGGAAGAAGAACTCTCACTTGCGAATCGGGAGTTCCGCAGGTTGGTCGAGCTGCTGCCTCAGGATTCTTCTGTAGACCGAGTACTGAATGATTTTGCGAGTCTTTCCAGAGTCACAGGCACAGAAATCCGAGAATTTATCCCCAGTGCCGAACTCAATGCACTCGCAACGATTGGCGGCAACGGGCAGGCAGTGGTGCAACCTACCGGCAACACAAATACACAAACTGCAAACCAAAACAAAGCTGTTGTTGAACTCGAGGAGACAAATGCAATTGGCCTGCAGATGAAGATGCAGGGTACATTTCCAGCCATTGTCTCGTTTTTGGACATGGCAATGGCAATTCCGCGCGTGGTGCGAATTCAGGATTTTGAAATTATTAATGCAGACAAAGAAGTCAAACTGACACAAAAACCAAAACTGACTTTCAACGGTTTGTTTTATGCGTACTTTCAAAAACCTGGAATTGCTGATGCAGCGCCCGAGAATTCCGAAGCAACGCCAACTGGAAAATCCAAAAGTCCAACAGCAGCAATCAGCAAGCCGGCAGTGGATCTAAATGAGGTTCTGGACAAGTCTTTTTCAGCGAAGCCGGCAAACGGAGAACAGCGATGAGTTGCATCAAATCTTGCAAAAGTCGATTCTTCATTGCGACGCTCCTCGCCTGTTTGTGCGCAGGCTATACATACAGACCAGAGGGAAAACCGGACCCATTTGCCCCTCTTTCGCTGATTCGTCCGACACTCTCTGGCACAACAAGACTTCAACAGCACGAAATCGCAGAATTTGAGCTCGTGGGAACACTCTTCGGCAAAGAGCCGTCAGCCTTGCTGATGACTCCCGATCCCAAAGAGGGAATTGTTGCGCGTGTCGGCGACCGTATCGGCCGACATGGCGGCCGTATTGTTTCCATTACGCGTGACCGAGTTTTGACCCGTGAACCATCCGTCAATTCGGTGCCCGGTCAAAACATCCAGTTCACCGACATCGTGATTCCAATTTCAAAATCCAAGTTGACCGAAGCTCCCAAGGAGAAGGCAAATGAAGTTGCACCAAGATAGTAGAACACCGGTAGCTTCAATTCTTCTTCTGAGCGTGCCGCTTGTCTTCACAGCAGCACGTGCTCTGGGGCAAGGAAATGGCTACTCTGTTCCGCCGCCACAAGTGAATAACAGCAACTACGGCGTCGAACAGTCACAAATCAACACCGCAACAAACACCTCAGATGCGACAAAAGTCGCGGAGACGACTGGTTCAGCGGAAGGCAACCTCATCTCTCTTGAATACAGAAACGCCCCATTGATTGAAGTGATTCGGACTTTGGCTGAAGGCGCAAATATAAACGTGACACTCTCGTCCGAAGTCGAGCGTGGCAGCCCCGTTACAATCAGGCTCAACAAAGTTACCTATGAACAAGCCATCAAAGCAATTCTCGATACATATAAATTTGGGTCAATTTACGAAAACGGGATTTTGAAGATCGACACTCTGGCGAATCTCAATGCCCAACGTGAAGCGCTGCTCAAGGAAAAGGAAGCGTCTTGGAAACTTCTTCCAACAAAACGTCTTGTCTGGCAGGTAAACTACGCAAAGGCTGTTGAGCTGCAGCCGATTCTCGACACCATGCTCAAAGGATATAAAATCGATCCGCGTTTTTCGATTGTTGCCGACAAGCGAACCAATAAGCTTATTATCGAAGGTATTAACGACGCTCTCGTTGAAACAAAAGCAATTCTTGAAAATCTCGACAAACGAAAACAACAGGTCCTCATCGAGGCAAGAATTGTTGAAGCGAGCAATGAACTTTCCAAAACACTCAGCGTTACGTGGGGAACCCGATTTGGTTTTGACGGAAACCGCGGTTTGGCGAATGGACTAATCTTTCCCAACTCACTGACAGGAAACATTGGTGGCGCCGGAGCGTTAGGCGGAAGCGCACCAGCCCCCGGTCTGGCCAATTCACCGACTCAGCTTGGAACACTTCAATTCACGGTCGGCTCAATCAACAACCTGGTCAATATCGATGCTGTTTTGCGCGCCTATGAAACGGAATCTCTGGCGAACGTCATCGCATCGCCGCGGGTTGTCGTTCAGGATCAGGAAAAGGCCGTCATCAATGAAGATGTCAGTCTCTCGCGCTCGGTATTGGGTCCGGACGGCAAGCCGGAAGGACGAAACACGGTAGCTTCACTAAGCCTACAGGTGTCACCGCAGGTGACATCAGAAAACACTCTTGAGTTGGATATCAACGTCACAAGACAAACCCCGACCAACCCGCCGACCGATCCGGTTCAAGGGTCAATCAAAAGAACAGCAAACACAAAGTTGATTGTCGCGAACGGAGAAACTGCGGTGATCGGCGGTCTGTATCAGACACAAAAATTTAAAGGACAGGGCAGAGTCCCAATCCTTGGAAGATTGCCGATCATTGGAGCGCTGTTCAGAACCAATGAAGAACAAACCTTTCGCAGTGAGCTCATGGTTCTCATAACACCCCGCATTTTGCCCGGTGGTCAAGGTCGTCCGGCTGCCAAAGCAGATCTGCCATTGCTCAACGGTTCAACAAACACCGGTGGAGAAAACGGCTTTGGAAACTCAAATGGTGGGAATGATTTCTCGAACAACGCCAATTCCAACAATGGCAACAGTGCCGGCAACACGGCCGCGCCGTTCAACAACGGCGCAGCGGCAGGCAAAACCAATGTGGTGACGCCTCCACCTGCCGGTGGAGCCAACAATCTGGGCGACGCAAATGACTTCGGAACCAACGTTGGAGGCGGAGGCAACGGCGCTGACCTGGGCAATGCGGGCGGCAATACAACCAATGCTGCAAACAACCTTGGCGGTACAAACAACCTGAACAACCTCAACGGCGGCGGCAACAACACTGGCGGCAACTCAGGCGGAGACGGCGCCGGCAACGATGCGGGCGATTTGAACAACCTTGGCAACAATGGCGGAGGCAACGCTCCGGCCAATGACAACGGTGCGTCGGGAGGCAACAACCTCAACAACCTCAACGGAGGTGACTTTTGAAAAAATTCCCTTGTTCTCGCTTTTCACAAAGCACATTCAAACTGGGATGTTTATTGATTCCCGTGTTGACCTTTTTGGGAATTCAGAGCTGCTCGACAGTGGAGGAAGGCACGGGCCGCTGCAAGGCGTTCAAGGACCCGAAGTACGTTGCTTCATCACAGGACACTGACGGCAAAAAATGGCAGCTCTTGGTAACTCCTGATGTTGTCGACCTCAAGTGTGATTCCAAGGGTGCTGTAGGAGAGCTTTATTTCACTGCAACGGTCCTTGATGGACAGGGATTTACCAAACCTGCGCTTGCGATCGAAGGACAGTTTGTTGGATCGATCCAGTCGGCAGATGGAGGCGGATTCGCCAAAGTAAAGGACGAAAGTGACAGTGCGACCGACTCGTGCGGAACGGCGGTCTTTAAATACACATGGACCTGTCCCGACGCAAAAAAGTCAACGGGAGGGTTCTTTTACGGAACCAGCGGACCCTTGGCGAGCAAGGCTGTCAAGGTTACACTCGAGCACATTGTCCAGCAGGATCAGATCATCAGATAATGACATCTTTACCTCTGTTCTGATCGCCGCGGCTTTCTGCTATTCTGGAGAGGTTCTCAGGAACCATTCTTCTCGAGCGAGGATACCGCCCGCATGGCTTTGAACTTCAAATCCCTTTGGTCTCAACTCAGCGGTCTCACTCCCCAAGAAAAAGAGCTGATCGATCAGTTCGACAAAGATCCCAAAGCAACAACCCTCGTGGCATCGTCAGACATCCTACGTAAGCGCGGTTACATCGATGAAGCCATCGTCCTGCTCGAGGATACGGTCAAACGCTTTCCAAATTACATGGCAGCACGCGTGGCACTCGGGCGAGACTACTATTCGCGTGGAATGTTCAGCGAGGCACAAAAGGAAATTGAGCTGGCCCTATCGCAGTCCATGGAAAATCTGATGGCACAGCGCCTGCAGCTCAAACTCTCTTTGCTCAATCACGATCAAGCAAAAGTCCTGACCACGGTCGAAGTTCTTCGTGCGCTGACACCCATGGACGAATTCACCCGCTCCGCAAAAGAGTACATCGATCTGGGTGACTTTACATCGGCGCGCAATATCGTACTCGCCGATCTCCGGCGTTTTGGTATCACTCCGCCCGACGGGCAAAATACGCAGAGTAAATCGGATTCAACCCAGCAGACTCAGCCGCAGTTGCGCAGCGCTTCAGCTGTTCCATTCTCGCTCAACCAGCAAACTGCAGCTCCGCAATCGGTCGTGACAGAAAATCAATCTGCAGCGAAAAATGAGGAGTGGAAAGTTCCAAGTGCACAGTCTGATTCTACAGCGAACAGCTTTACTCGACCCGCCGTTGGTTCAGACGGACTGCTGAATTTCGGCTCAGGTGGAGTGAGCGTTCAGCCGGCTTTGCTCGACAATTCTGGAATCTTTGCCGACCTTCCGCCGTGGATCAATGAACAATTGTTGCCGCCGGCCTTCACACCAGGCTCAGGACTCGCCAATGTCCGCGGCGACCTCGATCGCTATCTGCAACTGCGTGCATTCCGGCTGATTACGTCTCCGGAGGCATTTTCACGCAAACGCGCACTGCAGCAAGCATACAGCCTCGAGAGCACGACACTTGCCGACATCTATGCAAGTCAGGGACATTTTGAACGAGCGATCAGCATCTATGAACGTCTTCTCAAAGAGAATCCGAGTCAGCTTTCGCTCAGGCAGAAACTCGACAAACTTCAGGAAGACGCAAAACAAGCTGCAGCGGAGCGTTATGGAGCTCCGCAGACTCCCGCACGTCCGCAGGCACCATCGCAGTCCGCTGCACAGGCTGAGCGTGAACGCAAACTAAAATTCCTCGAAGCCTTGCTCAAAAAGATGGACGACCGTGTCGATTCCCACAATACGGTTCCACAAAACACTGCGGTCCAATGGCCCGACGAAACCAGACCACGGGGTGAAAAATGATAAAAATCCTCCTCATCCATGGTCCGAATCTCGGTTTACTTGGCCGGCGTGAGCCAAAGACCTACGGTCATGAAACACAAGAAGATCTGCTCGAACGAGTAAAGCGCGAATGTTCTCCGTCACGCTATGAAGTGGAGTTGGTACAATCCAACCACGAAGGTGTCGTGCTCGATGTTCTCAATCAGATTGTCCGCGACTACCATGCCGGCAGCTCGCCGGTCGGTGGAATACTTATCAATCCAGGCGCTTGGACCCACACAAGTATTGCCCTGCGTGATGCGCTGTCCATGGTTCAGGAAACAGGTCTTCCGGTCATTGAAATTCACCTGAGCAACACGGCAGCGCGCGAAGAATTCCGACACGCCTCTATGGTTGCTCCGGTCGTCACCGGAGGAGTCGTCGGACTTGGCGCCGCAGGCTACACCGCGGCAGCACGTGCGCTGGTCGAACTGATTCAAAAGAAATCAAACGTCAGAGGTCGATAAATGAGAATCCCGCTTATCAAGTTTAACCCGTATAATTTTGTACCCGTCAGCCGGACGCCTTGGGCAGGCCAGCTGATTGGAATAAGCAAAGTGAAAGGTCTGCCCGAGCCCAAGGGCGGATGGCCAGAGCGAATCGGAGAAAGTTGGGAGGTTTCGACAGACGCACAGTTTCCATCAACAGTTGTGTCTGCAAACATTCCTTCAGATAAACAGTTCTTTCTGACAGACTTGCTGAAGAATGATTCTGAATATTATCTCGGCTCACGGATGGCGCGCGACTTCGGATCCCATTGTCCGCTCCTACTCAAATGGCTCAATGCAAAAGAACCTTTGTCGGTTCAGGTTCATCCAAAGCATTCACACCCGATGCTCAAAGACAACGAATGCGGCAAGCCGGAAAGCTGGCTGGTTCTGAACAATTCAAACGGCGAAGGCTACGTATTTTTGGGCTTTAAGGATGGCCTCAGCAAAGACGAAATCATGACCGCGCTGCGTCAGGACCGTCCACGAGATGTCATGCACGTGGTCTATCCCAAGGTTGGAGATTACATCTCCATCCCCACCGGATGCGTGCATGCCACTGGTCCCGGCGTTCTCATTGCAGAACCACAGTATGTTCTGCCTGCGAAGGCGGGAAAGACATGGCGACTCTCTGATTGGGGACGCCTTTACAACAGCAAAGGTGAGCAGGATCCACAGGGCCAACCGCGCGAGCTTCACATCAATGACGCGCTCAGCGCCATCGACTGGGAACTGCCACGCGGCAAAGATCTCGAACAGCTGCTGATTCGCAGACTCACACACGGACAAATCTTCCCTGGCAACCTACACAACCCGTTCCCTGTTCAGTACTTCTGCAAGGCAGGAATCTATAAGTACTCGCCAATCGTCTCGGAGCAATTCTCTTTGGTGACGTGCTGGGAGGGCAAGATCCAGCTCATCGGCAAAGACGGCGATGCCATCGTCCTGCGCGCCGGTGAAAGTGGTATGATAGCGGCGGGTGCCGGTGAAATCACCGTGGCACTTGAGGAACCCATCCCGCTACTCCGTCCAGAATGTGCTTTTTTTGCCTTTCAACCGATGTATCAGTGAGGCACCTTCCCGTGGCAGTCATCAACGAAGAAACCAACGAAATACATCTCAAAATCCTTTTAATTGGCGCACAAGGCGCAGGCAAAACCACACACCTGCAAAGCCTGTACAAACAAACAGCCGGCGACCTTGCGACTCGGCTCTTCGACCTCCACGGCGTGTCCAGCCGCAATCCTTTTTTTGATTTTCTTCCGCTCACACTGGGTAAACACCACAGCCATGACGTGCGGGCTCATTTATATACGCTACCTCATCACAATCTGCTCGACTCCATGAATCTCGCATTGCTGGCTGGAGCAGACGGCGCAGTGTTCATCGTTGACAGCAGACTTTCCAAGCTGCCGCAGAGTTCCGAGAAATTCACAAAACTAAAAGAGTACGTGCGACTTGCGCACAAATCGATTGCCGACTTCCCGATCGTCGTGCAGTTCAACCACCGCGACGACCCACAGGCAGTCCCAATGGATGCGCTTCGAATCGCATTCCATTTGGAAAATTCACCGACTGTCGAATCAGTTGCGGTGCAAGACATCGGCACAGTCGAGAGCCTTGATGCACTGACTGACATGATCCTCAACCACATGGAAGTGCCGGCACCACTTGACGCTGGATTAGTCTAAATACATTCATCGATAGACGAGCATGCGTGCAGGCTTCAGCAGAGCAGGGATGAAGTATGAAAATTAAAATGCTCACTACAAGCATCCTATCGGCTTTATTGGTCGTCAGCGCATGCAAGCGCAACGGCGATGCACAGCCCGCTGCTCAAAGCAGCCCCAAAAACTACGATGTTGTTTTTGCGCAATGTCTCGCACCACAGGGAAACGGCGGCAACTACGCAGCGACTCTGACATGGGTCGGCGAACAGATTCATGTTCGGATTGCTGAAGCGAAGTCGCTTGCACAAAAAGGAAAGCGCGTTGGAATATACGCTGGGTGCATGCTCGGCGGCAGTTCAGGCAGTGTCACCACGGCCGTGCTGAGCGCAATTCTTTCCAACAAGAACCTATTGCCAAACAAGACCTCTCAGGACGTGCTCTCCATCGACGAAGCAACGCTGATTGCGAATGCAATGCGATTCGTCGCATTTTCAGTCGACCTCAATCTCCGCGAGCTTGTCCGGTTTTTCGGACAGGCCTTTTGGACTCAGGGCAGCAACTTCATTAATCAAAACGCACTGCAGCCATTGATCTCAAATTTATTCGGAAAAGACACCCCCCATTGGTGGAAGGGTGCCACGGTCGATGCCTCCAAAGTGTTGGTCGATTTTGCGGCTACCATTCACCTTGCCTCCACACTCACTCCACAGCTTGTCAATAAAACCATCTCCTCGGCAATCGCAAATGCAGAACTCAAGGCTTATCAGGCGCAGGGAGTGAGATACGTTCACGAACTTCCCGAATTTGAATCGCTCAAAGAGATAGAAGCATTGACAGATCAAAACCACGAAGAATTGAGCACCGGTCTGCAGAAGCAGACACAATTCATTGGTCAGGCAGCTGATGATTTTGTCGCAAAACAGTTTTCGCTCGGCGACTATGCCCGTCGTCATCTTGTTGATTTGGGCGCCAAAGGGGGAAATTACAAACTTAAAAAAACAATCGACGCACCTCTGGCGACGGGCCTTTGTACGACAACCATGGCAACACTGGTCAGGAGCAATGAATCTCTGCAGAAACAGCCGATGTACAAAAATCTAAATCCGGTTGTCTTTTGCTCAAAGGAAACAATCAACCGAATACTTTCTTCATCACTCTACCAGAAACATATTGCTGAAGGACACCCGTTTGCCACGCGCTTCATTCTCGCATCCGTGCCAACCATCCGCGGAGGCATCGTGCCGAGTATCCGCGAACCCAACATGATGGCCCCTCTGCGCAGTCGACTTGCGGATGATGAACTTGAGGTGAGCGAATTTTACTTCCCAGCAATGGACAAAGAACTAAACGGTTCTTTCACCTTCACACCCATGAATGCTCGGCAGGTGAAAAAGGGGGCAACCGAATTTGTGCCGCATCTGGGAGTCGCGGGCGGATTTCCCGATCGCCGTATCTCAGCATGGATCGCCTCCTATTTTTTGGTGGACGCTGTCACCAGACATTTATCTGCAAAAGCAGCTGAGGTGCGCACGACCCTGAGTCTGTTTGGACGCGATAATCTGAGAAGCAACCCTGCCTTTCACAAAAACGCCGTAAAGAACGTCTTCTCTGCCTCCCCGTCCGAGGGTGATCAAAATCTGGCAGACTGGATGAGCTTTGCGGATTCCTTCTGCGACACGATGGGTTCTCACATCGAAAACACTCTGAAAGGAAAAATAGAAAACGTCATCGTGGATTGGGAGGTTTCAAAGCTTCCAGCTGCACAAAAACCAGGTGGGGCTTCCAAACTTCTGGTCGTACGGGCTATTAATGCAACGAGAACACAGACGCACTCTATTGCAAGGAACACGAGGCTTGTTTTCGATCCGCTGCTCAAAACAGAACAGAGCTCGCGACTGTTTCAGTCAAATCCCTGCAAAGAACAGTGACAAGCACGAGTCAGGTTGAGCAAACAAACCTTCAGACTGTCACTCCGGATGAAGAATTCCTGCCAAGAGAAGAGACCAACTGTCGCCGCGAATCTTCTCGCGTGGGGTGAGTGACAAACGATCGTCCTGCAAAAGCAAGAGTCCCTCATCGAGCGCTCGGCGAACGCGCGAATCTCCCCAAAGAGCCGCTAAACTCGAATCTTCGTAAACAGAACTGAGCCACGCCAGGGGGATGCCATTGCGGGTGCGCAAAAGCGTCATGAGAAGCTCTTGCAAAGCATCATTTCGGGAACGGGCATCTTCGGAAAAATCAAATGTGAAGAGTTGCTCTGCATCGCTTGCGAACGGCATGAGATCGTCACCGAGGTTACGTCGGAGAGTCGACGGTCCGACCCTATAGCGGCGTCCAAAGGGATGCTCTGCAGTCGGCGGAAGGAGCCCGTGCGCTCCTGTTCCAAGCCCGAGATAGGGAAGACCATACCAATAAAGGCGGTTGTGGACCGGCGCTGAAAGTGAAAAATTGCTTGTTTCATGTTGAATGAAACCTGCTGCTCCGCAGGTCGCAATAATACTTTCATACTCAGCGATGACAACGTTATCCTCTGCTGTCGACTCAGAGGAAAACGGCGTGGTCTCTTCGATGGTCAACAGATAGCAGGACACTCCGGTTGAGCCGCAATCTCGAAGCTGATTTATTTCATCAGAGATTAATCTTTGCGATGCAAGGCTTTTGACCCCAAAAATCAGATCGGCTTGAACCTGCTTGAATCCTGCGGCGAGCGCTGAGCGCACGTTTTTCAAAATTTGCTCTGCAGTGTGCTTGCGTCCGAGATACTTCAAGACGTCAGGATTGAGTGATTGCGCCCCCAGTGTCATGCGGGTTGCACCAAGCGCAGTCCATTCTGAAAAAGCTTTGTTCGAATTGGTGAAGGGATTGGTCTCGACGGTAAATTCCTCGATGCGAAATCTGGACGAAATCTTTTGGATTAAAGGCTGATAATATGCCGCAGGAAAAAGGCTGGGTGTTCCTCCGCCCAGATAAACAGTGACCGTCGTGATGTCATCAGGGACCTGCGTGCAAAGAACATCGAACTGCACAATCAATTGAGAAAAATAAGCTGACACATCGGCGCGCGAAAACTTGGCCGTCTTGACGAAATCACAATACGGACAAATGTGCGGACAGAAAGGCACATGTACATAGATGCCCAAACGTGATTCCGCTGCAAAATCCGCCGCGAGTCCGCTGGCGCGAAAAAAAGATTCGGTCATCAGCTGTGTGTTGCTGTTCATGACCGAATCCCTTCGCACTGAAAACTATCGAGCACTTCAGCCTTCACAGGTAATCGACAAAGACGAGACTGCGATTGCCGGACAGACGCCGCCGGAAGCGCGTTCTTGCTTGTTGTCAACTGCGGTGATCGATTGCAGCAGTGTCAGAATGTCTCCGGCGACCGTGACACCCTCGAGACTTTCTCTTTTGCCGTTGCGCTGCCGGTAGCCCAGAAAAGGAAGAGAAAAAGAACCCTGCAGCGGATTGACGCCTGCGTGCAGTGCCTCAAGTTCGTCGATCCAAATACAATCATCAGCTGCGTTGCCCAGTCCGTTGCCTGCGGCAACGTTGTAGAACCACGGACCGACCGACATTTTTGCTCCGACGCGCGCGTGTCCGGTTTTGCCGGCATTGAAAACCTTGGCAGACACTGAATGGTGCCACAGACCCGTCAGCGAGCCGCGGTCCAAAAGCACTGTTCTGCGCACTGCCGTGCCTTCGCCGTCAAAGAGAGCCGGACTGACGTTCAACGGGTGCAACGGATCGTCGCTCACCGACAGCAACGGGCTCGCAACCGAAGTGCCAAGGCTTTCTTTTGAATGCAGTGACTGTTGGTCGAGAATATTTTGCGCATTGAACAGATTTGAAAACGCATCCAGCAGATCCAAAAATGCGTGCCCCGAAAACACCACCGGATATTGTCCGGACTGAATTTTTACAGGGTGCAGATGCGAAACCAGCAGCTCACCCGCCGTTTTCGCAACATCGCCGATGTTGAGGTCCGGCAGCGAAAGTGCATGATTCCAATGACCTGCTGCACGGGGCTTGTGGCCTTGCGCCTGACCGCGCGCATAAAGATATGTGGACACCGACCCACCGCTTTGTCTGCGGATCAATCCGTCACTGTTTGCATAGAATCGATCCATCCGCCTTTGCGAGACCGCATTGTAAGGCACGCCCGTAATATCTGCGTGCATGCCCTTCAATTGACGGACCCCCGCAAGCAGCGAATCGCTCAGATCGTGCAGAGGCACTGGCGCAGATGCGGATGCTGAAAGAGCAGGAAGTGATTCTGCATGCACCGCAACAGGTAACTCCGGAAGGCTGTCGGCCGGACCCAATGCAGCTGATTCCAGCGCGACATCGATCGCATTTAAAATCTCGTTTTGCTCGAGCGAGGTGATCTGCACGACACCGACACGCCCATCGGTGTTCCAAACACGCAATGTAGCATTGGTGCGCTGGGATGCCGATTGATCCAAACTCTCGTCCTCTTTTATTTTGACCGTTTGATCTTCAACTCCGGAGCCTGAGATATCGAATCGAATTTCGGGTCTCGCACGGGCAATTGAATTCACCAGACTTTGAACATCCATCTGTGCAGCCATCTTACGCACGACCTCCGACTGTAATATTGTCCACCTTCAAATGAGGCTGGCCGACTGTTGTGTAGATTGTCCCGCTTACCGATCCGCAGAACCCAGGTGCAAGTTCGATATCGTTGGCACATGCGGAAATCTTCTTCATGATGTCGACCGCCGTTCCAATCAGAGTCGCCCCCTTGACTGGCTTGCCAATTTTACCTTTTTCAATCACGTAGGCTTCGCCCACAGCGAAATTGAATTCTCCGGTTGCGCCAACACTGCCGCCACCCATCTTCTTGCAATAAAGGCCAGAATCAATTCCAGCGATGAGTTCTTCTGGGGTATGTTCACCCGGCGCAATAAATGTATTGCGCATCCGGCTTGCTGCGGCAAACGAAAAATTTTGCCGTCGGCCGCTGCCAGTGCGTGGATGTCCAAAACGCATTGCACCTGCTCGATCGGCAATGAAATTGCGCAGGATTCCATTTTCGATGAGAAGAGTGGATTGCGCGGGCATTCCTTCGTCATCCATGTCGGTCGAGCCGAACGCTCCTTCGGTCACACCTTCATCCCATGCAGTCAAATTCTCATGGGCTATCTGCTGTCCCAAGGAGTCCGCAAACGGAGTGGTCTTGCGTTCGATTTGCGTCGTTTCCAGCAGGTGCCCGCACGCTTCATGAAAGATGACTCCGCCAAAGCGGTTCGCCATGATCAGCGGATATTGTCCGGCTGAAACGTATTGTGCGCGCAGCATGACAGCCGCGGAATTTGCGAGGTCTTCAATGACAGGATTCATGTCGACTGTTTTGAGAAAATCAGGAACTCCCGTCGAGGCCCTCTGCTCATGCAGCGAGGTGCGGTCGGCACCGTCGACACAGTTGACCCCAAGCCGAGAGAGCTGATGCAGACGAATGTCGCGTGCAAACACACCATCGGATGCCGCCACCAGAACTTCCTGCCAATCACGAAAAGCGGCCACTTGGTCGCTCTGCAGGTGTTGGACTTTTTTTCTCACGAGGGAGGACTGGGCCAGGAGTCGCTCCGAAAGTTCGGCAACACCCGCGCAGGCAGACAACCAACTGTCTTTTTTCTTCAGTGCTGCGAAATCGCGCAATGGCTCGAGCTGAACGTCACGACCCAAGGACGAACCCATCCGCGACGAGCAGCCCAACATGCCGAGTGCCTGATCGACCGCCCAACGCAGCCCAGACAGAGTCACGTCGTTCGTGCTGACGTACACATCCTGCTTCCCCTTGAAGCAGCGGACTCCGGCGCCCAATGAAAATGCCGGCGCCACGGCGGTCACCTTGCCGTTTTCAGTGGTCACCCGAAGGCTATTGCGACGCTCGAGAAATACTTCGGCGAAATCTGCGCCCGAACGGCGCGCGTGCCCGAGAATAAGCGAAAGCAACGGACGCCATGACTCACCAAAAGGTCCATCCGCAGGCGCCTGAATGCTGGAAAAACTGGCCTCAAAATCTCTTTGCAGAAGCGGTCTCATATCGACGGCTCTCCCTTTGACGCGAACTTCTTGTCTGACAAGTCTGCTGTGGTAGACAAAGAAGTCTGATATGTATGCGCGAAGCTACAGTCATGACCCAAACTCTGACCGGACACAAGGACACCAAAAATGACAGCCCTTCGGAGCCACACCTGCGGAGAACTCAACGCCAGCGCCATCGGCCGGACCGTCCGGTTGATGGGTTTTGCACATGCCGTGCGCAACCTTGGCGGCCTATTGTTTATTGATCTCCGAGATCACTATGGAATCACGCAGGTTGTCATTCATCCCGAGCAGCCTTTTTTTGCGAGTGCAAGCCAATTGCGCGCTGAGTCGGTGATTTCCGTACACGGTGAGGTACGCCGCAGGGAGTCGGTCAACAACAAGATTCCGACGGGCGAAATAGAGGTCATCTGCTCGGAATATGAGCTGGAATCCGCGTCCGAAATTCTGCCCTTTCCTGTTGCACATAATCCCAAAGAAGAGAGCGAAGACACGCGGCTCAAATATCGTTTCCTCGATCTGCGCACCGAAAAAATGCACAAAAACATCATTTTCCGCTCAAAGTTTATTCACCATGTGCGCAATAAGATGGTGGAGTTGGGATTCATGGAGTTCCAGACACCGATTTTGACAAGCAGTTCACCTGAAGGCGCGCGCGACTTTCTGGTTCCAAGCCGTCTCCATCCCGGCCACTTCTACGCTCTGCCGCAGGCTCCCCAGCAGTTCAAGCAATTGCTGATGTGCTCCGGTTTTGATCGTTATTTTCAGATCGCACCCTGCTTTCGAGATGAAGATGCACGCGCCGATCGCAGCCCCGGAGAATTTTATCAGCTTGACGTCGAGATGGCCTTCGCGACTCAAGAGGAAATTTTCACGGTCATCGAAAAGCTGATGGTGGATTTATTTACGCAGTTTTCTGAACGGCCTATCCTTGGCAATCCGTTTCCGCGCATCCCCTACAAAACAGCCCTCGAAAGCTACGGCTCCGACAAGCCCGACCTGCGCTATGGGCTTGAAATGCACGACGTACGAGATGTTTTTGCCAACACGGGCTTTGAGGTCTTTCAAAAAATTCTTCAGGCTCCGCGCGGCGTACTCAGGGCCATTCGCATTCCGGCCGGAGCGGCGCAGAGTCGAAAATTCTTTGACGATGCACAGGCTCAGGCCCGCGTGTTCGGATTGGGTGGATTGCCCTACCTGACGCTCAAAGACGGCGAATGGAAAGGAAGCATCGTCAAGCAGACCAGCGAAGATGAACGCGCTGCGCTTGCAAAAAAACTGCAGACTGAAAATGGTGACGCGGTTGTGTTTATTGTCGGGGATGACTCACGCGTCTGCCTGACGATGGGCGGAAAGCTGCGCACATGGCTGGCAGATACGCTCAAGATTGAGAAGAAACACGGCTGGGCCTTTTGCTGGATCGTCGATTTTCCGTTCTATGAGTGGAATGAAGACGAACAGAAAATTGATTTTTGCCACAACCCGTTTTCCATGCCGCAGGGTGGGCTCGATGCTCTCGCATCTCAAGACCCGCTCGACATTCTGGCCTACCAGTACGACATCGTTTGCAACGGCGTAGAACTCTCTTCCGGTGCCATCCGCAATCATCGGCGCGACGTCATGAGAAAGGCATTCGAGATTGCAGGCTACAGCGAGACAGAAATTGAAACTCGGTTTCCTGCTCTGTGGAACGCATTTTCATATGGACCGCCTCCGCACGGAGGAATTGCCCCCGGCATTGACCGCATGATCATGTTACTTTTGGATGAGCCCAATATTCGCCAAGTCATTGCCTTCCCACTGAACCAAAAGGGGCAAGATTTGCTGATGAACGCGCCATCACCAGTGAAAGAAAAGCAACTGCGTGACGTTCACATTGCGCTGCGCGATTCGTCAAAATAGTTTCACCCCCTCTGCAGCACATCCTCCGGCCACAGTACACTGACAGTGCACTCATGTTCGGAGGCAATTCATGGGATCAATGTATTCCGCTTCGCGCGGAGTTGTTGCTTTTCTTGCACTCGCAGTTCTGCCGTCTAAGACTGCAATGGGAGCTGCTTGGTGGTATGAACAGGCAGAACGACTCCAGCACGTCAGTGCGGCTCTTTTGGACGGCCCTCCGATTGCAGAGCCCGTGCCCAACCGAAACTTCATTGGCGCCCGCTTGTCGGCAAGTCTGTTACCCAAAACAAACCCCACAGTAGGCTCCAAGCAGGAGAAAGTGCCTGCGGCCCCGCTGCACACCGTTCCCACTTTTGTGGCAGGCATGCAGGTTTTCAGCTCAGGCCGTTACTCTTTGGTAGGAACCGCGTCGGCAGGATACCTCTATTTGCCTGAGTCCGTGGGCAAACTTTTGGGCGTGAAGGCAACCCTGAGTCAGTTTGCCATGGGCGCCAACGCTGAAAACATGTTCAGGCTTGCCAACATGATCCTCACCACAAGTTTTGGATTCCAGTACAGCAAGGTCAACCTTGAAGGTGGGATTACCGCTGAAGAGGCTAAAGATGTTTTTGATGCGGCCACGACGCTCGTGCATCTGACTCAGGGTATCAAAGGTCAGACCATTCCGCTGTGGGCAAATGCAATGTTTCTCGTCCGCCGAAACACGAGTAAGTTCAATATCTCACTCGAAAAGACAGAATTCGTCCGCGAAGACAAAATGGAAGATGCACAGCCGCCGATTGCGACTCAGATCACTATTGGAGCCAACCTGGGTAAGTCGATGCAACTGGCTCTGTCTGAATACATCGTGCCTGATCGTTTGATTATGCCGCGAGTGAGCTTTGTCTATCAGTATGCCTTGGGAGCAACCGGCTCACCCGTTGAGGACACTCCGGTAACACCGCCCAAAACAGCTCCGCGCAAAAAGAAGAAGCGCTCCGCTGCAGCAACAGAAACAGGCGGCGCGACGGGGACTGTCGATACAAGCATTGCCAAACCTGCTGCAAGACCAGCTGGCAAAGCTTCCGCAAAACCCGCAGCCAAACCCAAAGCACCGGATGCAAGCGAATCGCCCGCGGATGGCGGATTTACGAGTCCCCCAGCCTCCGATCCTGCGACAGGGGCACCCGTGCCTTGAATTTGGGTTTTGAGCACACTGAAACTTTTGAACGTTGTATGAAAACCTGAAAGACGGGAGATGAAATTAAAATGAATATCTACAAGCCAGTCAGCAAAATCATTCTGCTTGTCTGCGGCTTTGTTCTTTCGGCCTGCAGCGCATACGACCTTGGTACCGCAGGAAATTACTACTACGACATCGGTGCCGAGAATATTGCCAACCCAACATGGGAAGGCGGCATCAACGTCATTGTTGAAAAGAAATGTGCGACCTGCCACACCGCGCAAACTCCCTGGTACAAACCAAAGAACGTTGATGAAGGCGGCTTTGGCAAACAGCTCGAAGGCATCGGTACCAAGGAATTTTGGAAAAAAGATGATCCGGTGCTCAGTGTCATCAAACTATGTTTGGAAGCCACTTGCGGAAAAGAAAAAATCCCAATGCCGCCAAAGTACGCGACGCCGCTCAGCCAAATCGAGAAACAAGCTTTGCTCAACTATCTGACGCCTCTGCTTCCTGCGGCTTCTGCCGGATTCTCGGCGAAGTTTCAGGGCTGCGAAGGCTGTCACGGTAAGGAAGGAAAGAACGAAACGTCCAAAATCGGTCCGAAGCTGTCCGCTACTGCACTCTCACTCGACGAGTTTAAAGCAGTCATCCGCGCAGGTCGAGGCGGCATGCCAGCCTACGCGGTCGACGCTTATTCCGACGCAGAGCTGGAACAAGATTACAACCAGCTCAAAACCCTTCCCTGAGCCCCGAGCCCGCTATTGCGCAGAGGGCAACACTTCCGTGCGCACTTCGCCGAATCCGACCCGAACACCGTCCTTCTCGCACCAGCCCTTCATGATGACGGTGTCGCCGTCCTGAATGAAGGTGCGGGTTGTTCCGTCGGGCAGCGCGATTGGTTTTGTCCCCTTCCAACAGAGTTCCAGCATCGATCCGTAACTGTCGGGAGTCGGGCCGCTGATGGTTCCCGAACCATACACGTCACCAACCTCGATGTTCGTGCCGTTGGAGGCCATGTGCGCCAACTGCTGCGCCATATTCCAATACATATGTTTGAAATTGGTGCGGCAGATTCTCACGGCATCGCTCATCTGAGCAGACTTGAGCCAGACCTCAAGGTGAACATCATACGCCTGCGGCCCGCTGCTCTGCAGATAAGGCAACACGGGAACTTCCTGTTCCGGACCATGAACGCGGAAAGGCTGCAGTGCATCCAAGGTCACAATCCAAGGCGACAAGCTCGTTGCAAAAGTCTTGCCAAGAAAAGGACCGAGCGGAACGTATTCCCAGCGTTGGACATCGCGCGCCGACCAATCGTTGAGCAGCGCAAGCCCGAAGATGTAGTCATCGGCGCTGTTGACAGGAATTGTCTGACCGAGTTGCGTTTGACCGCCAGTAATGAAGGCCATCTCAAGTTCAAAATCGAGCTGGCGGGTGGGTGCAAAAACCGGCGCCGGATCGGCATCCGCCTTGAGCTGCCCGTTTGGTCTGCGAAAAGGAGTGCCCGAAGGAATGATTGAACTGCTGCGGCCGTTGTATCCGATCGGAATGTGCAGCCAGTTGGGCAGAAGCGGATTTTGCGGGTCGCGAAACATCGCACCGACGTTGGATGCATGTTCACGGCTCGAGTAGAAATCAACGTAGTTTGCCACCTTGGTTGGCAGCAAAAGAGATGCCTCGTTCATCTTAACCAAAGCGCGAGAGTGCAAATCCGGCTGACTCTGCAGCGCATTGTTTCCTTGCGTAAAAAGTTCACCGACACGCAACCGCAGCGCGCGCCAGACATGCGCTCCCGCCGAAAGAAGCGGATTGAGCGAATCCGTAAAAACATGCTCACGCCGCAGGCCATTCACAGAAGATAGTAGGCCCGCCTCAAACAAAACAGCGCAGTCGATCACCCAATCACCGAGTGCGAGCGCCACACGCGCATCCTTGACGACGGCGCTGCGGAAAATACCAAAGGGAAGGTTCTGCAAAGAAAAATCGGACTCCGCTGAAACGGCAATCCACGGACGTGAGTTCATCGGGATGTGTGAAAAATTTGTCATAGCTGTTCTTTCAAGAAAGAAGTTGCAAAGATTTGAGTTCCTCAATCGGCTCATAAAAACTGCACGAGCCAAAACTGCGCAGCCCCTCGGACCGCATGGAGCGGATGTCAGAAATTCCCGCGTGATAACCCTTCCAAGAAAGGCCATCTGCAGCAAAAATAATCGACTGCGGATCCTTTTCGCTGAGCAGCAGGATCAACTCCGTTTCAGAAAGCTTGTGCTTCCAAGAAAGTGCCGCTGCGGCAAAAACATTCAGGAAACCAAATAAATCAGCACCAACGGAGGTATCAAAATGCCTCATCGGCAAATGCAGACCGGCTGTGAGCTTGAAGGGAATCCGCTCCTCGGACGCCGTACGGAATGCACGCGCCAGCGCTTCGGGTGAAACAATCGCGGCGGGAGTCAACCCGCCGGTTCTATATTTCAGGCAAACCCGTCCCGACTGCGAAAGATTCGCTTGATGTGCGGCATGTGCGAAATGAGCAAAAGGCTTGTTGAGGTTGACCTCCCAAAACAACGGCCCGTGCAGATTGAACTCATCAAAAACTTGCAACGCGGCATCCAAAAATCCGCGCGCGAGTTCCTGATCATGTGTGCCGAGGAGCTCTTCCGGCAGTGGCAGCTCGCATGAGTCCACAACCAATGCGTTGGGATGCGAATCAACAAACTTACGCAGCAACTGGGCGTCGCTGCGTAAAATGGAGAGTGCGTCGCCTATCGAAGCGGCCGAGCGGAACAATCCTGTCAGATGCCACGGGTTGTGAGTCTGTCCGGCTTCGGCCATCTCAGCCGCGGCACATTGGGCAAATTCACCAATACGGGCGGCTGGCAAAACGAACCTTGCGAGCAGCCACTCATTCGGGTCGTTCCTGCAAGCGGCGAACTCCTTAATCGCTTCATTCATAGGCAATTGTGCTGGAGGAAATACCCCAGCGTAGTCGAGCGAGCGCAACATCAACGTTTTTACAGCATTCACCGCGAGCTCCTTATCAATGGCCGTGTCTTTAGCTCGACAGCTCAGGCGATTCAATTGCCGCCAGCAATTGCATATCGGAGCATAATTGGTAGTCTGCCGGCGATCTTGGCCGGAATGCCTCGTCGATGGGAGACTTTACATGAAAAATTCTCTGCGTTTAACGCTCGCAATCAGCAGTTTTGCAATCGCCGCAGTCTGCGCCTCCGTCGCACTGCCCGAGGCACTCACGCCAAAGGCATTTGCCGCCGAACGCAGCGGAACATTTATTGAGAGTGTTTCGGCCAATCCGACCAGCCTCTTCCCATTGACCAACAACGACGGCGAAGTCGCGGCGGTGCAGGAAATGTTCTTTGAATCCCTGCTCGACCGCCACTGGGACACCTACGACTGGACGCCTAATCTCGCGTCCAAATGGGAAATCTCAAAAGACGGCAAACAGTTTACTTTCACTCTCAACAAAAAAGCCAAATTCTCGGATGGCTCGCCCGTCACCGCAGAGGACGTAAAGTTCAGCTACGACATTATCTTCATGAAGGGTGTCATGGCAGCCCACTTGCGTCCGTACTATTCGGCAATCAAAAACGTTGAAGTTCTTGGCGCAGACAAAATCCGCTTCACAGTGGGAGAAGTTTACTACAAAAACTTCGACGTCGTGGCAGGCCTGACAGTGTTTCCAAAAAAGCACTACACAAAGCTTTATGAAAAAGACAACTCAATGATGAAGGCCGAGGTCACCAAAGACCCACTGGGTTCCGGTGCTTGGCTACTGGAAAAATGGGACGGCAACCAACAGATCGTTTTCAAGCGCAACCCGAACTACTGGAACAAAGACGAACTCATCAAGCAGGGCCGGTGGAACTACGATCGCTACATCTATAAAATTGTGCAGGAAGAGCCTGTCGAGTTTGAGATGTTCCGCAAGGGTGACCTCACTTTCAAGGGCCTGACCGGCAAACAGTGGTCCAAACAAACGAACGGCGCTGAATTCAAATCGAAGCTCGTCAAGGTGAAGGCTGTCAACAAGGCTCCGACCGGTTACGGTTTCATTGGCTGGAACCAAAAGAATCCAATCCTGACGAACAAAGACGTCCGATGGGCGCTTTCGCACATTGCCGACCTCAAAACCTGGATCAGCAAAATCGAGTACGACATGGCCGAGCCAACGGTCGGACCATACAGCGTGAAAAGTGAACAGCACGACTCCGCACTCAAGCCGATTGAATTTGATCTTAAAAAAGCGCGCGAACGACTCGCTGCAGCAGGCTGGACGAAAGCTGGCAAAGGCGGAGTTCTTGAAAAAGATGGTCAACGACTCGAACTGACCATCATTTATCCTCAGCAATCCAAGGAAACAACTGAACCCAAACTCGTCGACTTCAAACAAAAAGCTGCCAAGGTGGGTATTGCCATCAACCTCAAGGCTATCGACTGGACGACCTTCACCAAGTTGCTCGACGACCGCAAGTTTGACGGAGCCGCCCTCGGCTGGAGCCGGGACAACGATGGTGACCTCAAGCAGATCTGGCACAGCGATTCAATCAGCAGCAAGGGCAGCAACTTCATCGGCTATTCGAACAAGGAAGTGGACAAGCTCATCGACCAGCACCGCGCCACTCTCGACAAGCCCAAACGCATGGAGCTTGCACGCAAGTTGCAGAAGTTGATTTATGAAGACCAGCCCTACACCTTCCTCACCGAGCGTCTTTATTCACTCTACGCTCATCAAAACTATGTGAAGAAGGAAAAGGACACTTATAATTACACGATTGGCCGCGCCTTCTGGCAGATCACCAACAACTGAAACCTGTCACGGCACGTCGCAAGAGAAGAACTGCATCATATGAACTTCCCAAGCTATCTGCTGCGCAGATTCCTGTTGATGATTCCGACCTTCTTCGGAATCACGGTGCTCTGTTTCACCGTATTTCAAATTGCCCCAGGCGGACCTGTCGAAACTTACCTTGCAAAAGTCCGCTTTGCCGGCGGTGCGGGCGGTGGCAGCGGAACCGGCGAAAGCTCGATGAGTGGTACCGGAGCTGCTAGCAAATCGGTGACTGACGAAGTCGTGGAGGAACTCAAGAAGCGATACAACTTCGATAAGCCGATCTACATGCGTTACCTGCTTTGGCTTAAAGACATCGCGCGCCTTGAGTTTGGATATTCGCACACGCAAGGACAGCCCGTGCTTGAGGTGATCGCCTCAAAGCTGCCTGTCTCGATCATTTTTGGCGTGACGAGTTTCATCCTGACTTATCTGGTGTGTATTCCATTTGGAATTCTCAAGGCCCTGCGTGACGGCAGCAAATTCGACGTTGCCAGCAGCGGTGCTTTGTTTGTGCTCTACAGTGTTCCCGAATTCATGTTGGCGATTCTTTTGATCCACTTTTTCGCGGGTGGACAATACTTTGCGTGGTTTCCCATCCAGGGACTCCACTCGCTGGATTGGGAAACGTTCACGCTTTGGGAAAAAATCAAAGACATCACCTGGCACATGGTGCTTCCGCTGATTTGCTACATGATTGGCAACTTTACAACGCTGACAATCCTGATGAAGAACTCCATCATTGAACAAATTAAGCAGGACTATGTGCGCTCAGCGCTCGCACGCGGCGTGTCGAAACGCACGGCAATTTTGAAACATGCACTGCGTAACGCTATTTTGCCCGTTTCCACGGGCTTTAGCGCAATTCTTCTCGCGTTCTTTGGAGGAAGCCTTCTTATCGAGAAGATCTTCAACCTCGATGGACTCGGAAAGTTGATGTACCAAGCAACGATAGAGCGGGACTACCCAGTCGTGATGGCCGTCATCACCGTTGTTGCAGTGCTGGGTCAGGTTGCTTTGCTTCTGTCGGACGTGCTCTACCGAATCATCGACCCGCGCATCGATTTCTCTTCAAAAAATTAAGGCACGACTGCAATGTCACCAGATTTTAAAAGACGCCTGCAACACTTCACACGATCAAGACGAGCGATCGTCTCGTTAGTTATTTTGTTTGTGATGATGGTTTCCAGTCTGCTCGCCGAGGTGATCACCAACTCAAGCCCGATCATCGCAAAACTCAACGGGCGGGTTCTTGTTCCTGCTTACATTCAATACGAGCGTGAAGAGCTTGGCCAAGAGGGCGCCGGTGTCATCGATTACCGTGAGCTCAAAGATCAATTTGAATGGGCAGTATGGCCACCACTCAAGTGGGACCCCTTCGAGATTGACAGCGAACAAGCTGAATATCTGACGGCTCCTACAGAGCTCCACCTGATGGGAACCGACAGCGCGGGACGTGATGTTTTTGCACGTCTGCTCTATGGAACGCGAATTTCGTTTTTGTTTGGCATTGCCTACTGGCTTGTGACGTACGTTATCGGCATTACTGTCGGCCTGTTTACGGGCTTCGTTGGAGGCAATGTCGACCTGTACGGACAGCGGCTGATTGAGATTTTCCAATCGACACCGAGCTTCCCTTTGCTTCTCTTCATTGTTTCAATTGTGACACCGAGTCCGATTGTTCTCGCATTGTTTTTGTGTGTTTTCGGCTGGACGGGCATCGCCCAGTACATGCGCGTGGAAGCATTGCGCAACAGAAACCTCACGTTCACAGAAGCCGCGGTTTCACTTGGCGCAGGACGTCTGCGGCTGCTCTTCACCCACATTCTCCCGAACAGCTTGATTCCGTTGATTACTTTTTCGCCGATCGCAATAATCTCGGGTATTTACTCGCTTGCGTCGCTCGATCTTCTTGGTTTCGGAGTGCCGCCGCCAACGCCAAGCTGGGGTGAATTGCTCGATCAGGCACGCGCCAACTACCAAGTTGCATGGTGGCTGGCCGTCTTTCCAAGCTTTTTCCTATTCATGACGATACTTTGCCTTAATTTTGTGGGCGAAGCGGTGCGCAAGGCTTTCGACCCGAGAGCCTGAGCACCCCAGCGCTCACTCTGACCCACTCCACGTGACGAAGCACCGCGGCTGTTTCTTTGTGCAGTGTAACTGCGCAAAGAACATTCCTTTTTAGAATATAAAAAAAAACTGGCCAGTCGGCTTGCGCGGGGCCATCCCATTTTGTAGGGTGCGCACTGAACCAGACATGTATCGCTCGCGAAGTTAAGGTCATTTGCGCCCATGACGGGCATAAGTCTACCCCTCTTCACGATGAAAGGGACCACAATGACACGCGGCCAAAAAAACCAAATCCTCACAGGATCCCCGCTCATTGTTGCTGCTGCGCTCATGACGGCCTGCGGCACGGGACAAACCGATCGCGCTGTGCGCAAATCACATGGTCCCAATGGTCTTCTGACTTACGTCTCTTCATACAACAGCCCAGATGTTATTGAAAAAATCATCGGCTCCAACGAGCTCACTCCAGTTCTTCAGGATGGCGCGAACATTCCTGAAAAGTACCGCCCGCTCATCGACGCCTTCGGCAAAATCTCGATGGGATGCACGGCCACTCACATCGGTAACGGCTTGGTGATCACCGCAGGCCATTGCTTTGAAGCTCCCGAGCAACGCGTCAACAACAAACCTTGCGACAAAGTGACTGTCGACTGGGGTTACCGCAAGGACAAGGCTGCTTACCTCAAGTCGAAGTGCACGGTCATTTTGGCTGCCGAACTCAATGACGACCGCGACTATGCGATTTTCAAGGTGGACAACATTCCGCCAGTCGCACTCGAAGTAGACCTCACTGCCCGTCCTAAAACTGGCACTGCGGTGACTATTTTCGGACACCCGCAATTGCGCCCTCTTGAATGGTCCCAGACGTGCACACTCGAAAACGGCAGCAACGGAGGCTGGGGTAGCGATGCATTCAGTCACCAGTGCGACACCGAGCCCGGCAACAGCGGCAGCACGGTTTTGGATGAATCTTCACTGAAAATTATTGGAATCCACGATGGTGGACGTGTTCCATGGAACTACGCGACGTACATTGTGAACACTCCAATCCGTGAGTTCATTGGCGACGCATCAACTCCAACGAATCCAAATCCAGCGCCGGTGCCGGCACCCGTTCCACCGACCCAACCCGGTGATCAGGTTCGCAACCTCCCGAGCCGTTCGTTTGGCCCGTTCTATCACAACGACACACGCACTCTCGTTGAGTTCGGTACAGAGCTCGGTAGAAGCATCAGCTTCATGCTCGACATCAACACCGAACCAAATGCTGATTACGTCAGGGTGACTGATGGCACTGGACGCTCGGCAGTGTTCTCGGGAAGACAGTCACGCACTTTCAAGCAACTGAGCTTGCCGGTTCGCGTTTCGTTCAGCTCCGATGACAGCGTCACATCCAGACGCGTCGCCATGCGTAAAATTGTGGCATATAACTGATTTAAGAACCCGCGAAGTTCCGACAAGGCACTTCGCGAGCCCTCCTCACCGCACGGCGCACCGCGCTTTGCGGTTTTTTTTTTTCCTGCGATGATACCCCCGTTCCAAATGAGGGGTCGTGGCGAATGCATCTCTATCAATGGTACATCGTTGTCAGCGCAATTTTGATTGTTCTCGAGATTTTTGCGGCGGGCTTCATTCTGTTGCCGATCGGACTGGCCGGTTTGTGTACGGCGGTGGTCGCCTACTTTAGGCCCGAACTTTGGCTGCACGCAGTCTTTTTTATCTGCGGTAGCGGTCTCGCGCTTCTTGCTCTCGGCAAATTCCGTGAGCAGATGAACCAAAGATCACCCGATCCGGGCGTCGGACCGGTTGGTCAGACGGGTATTATTGTGGCCCTTCCCGACGGAATCCGCTCATTCCAAGTCAAGGTGTTCGGAGATGTCTGGGAGGTAGTCGACAACTCTTTGTCCAGCCAGCAGTCTGCGGAACTCCAAATCGGCACAAGCGTCAGAGTGACCGCCGTGGCCGGAAACAAAATTACGATTCAGAAAATCTGAGGAGGTTCACTGACATGGATTTTTTAGCGATGCTTTTTATCGCGTTTGCGGTCGTCGTGCTGTTTGCCATTGCACGCAGTATTTACGTCATCCGCCAGCAGGAATGCATGATCATCGAACGGCTCGGACGTTTTAAATCCGTGCTGTTTTCCGGCCCGCAAATCATCTTACCGTTCGTCGATCAGCCAAGACAAATGCTGTGGGTCAAAAATGGCATCGTGCTTCCCCTCGACAGAATCGATTTGCGTGAAGTCGTACTCGACATTCCAGAGCAAAGAGTAATCACAAAAGACAACGTAGGCATTGTCGTCGACGCGCTCATTTATACTCAAATCACCGACGTCCGGCGTGCCGCCTATGAGATTCAGTCGCTGCCGCTGGCCATCGGTCAGCTGACACAAACGACGCTCAGAAACCTGATCGGTGAACTCGAGCTCGACCACACGCTTTCGAGCCGTGATGCGATAAACACGCGTCTTAAAAATATTCTCGACGAAGCGGCCGACAAGTGGGGCCTCAAGGTCAATCGCGTTGAGCTCAAAAACATCATCCCTCCCATGGAAGTTCAACAGGCCATGGAAAAGCAGATGCAGGCCGAGCGTGAACGGCGGGCGCAGGTCCTCACTGCCGAAGGGCAAAAACAAAGTAGGATTCTTGAAGCCGAAGGCGAGAAGCAGAGCCGTATTGAAAGTTCACAGGGAGAGCAGCAGGAAAAAATCAATCAGGCGCTGGGCGACAGAGACGCACTGATTGCACGGGCAGATGGTCAGGCACGGGAAATCGAGGCTGTGGCGCGCGCACAGGCGTTTGCCATCACCAGCGTTCGCGATGCCTTTGGCGACGCAAAGGTAGCCTCACAATATTTGATTGCAATCGAGTACCTGAAGCGCTTCGGTGAAATGACCAGCAAACCTAATGACAAAGTCTTCATTCCGTATGAGGCATCCGGAGTTCTCAGCTCACTGGGAGGAATCTCCGAAATGCTGCGCGCAACGCACACGAGCGGCGCTCAACCCTCAACATCAAAGTTGTAATAGACCGCTTGAACGTCATCCTGCTCTTCGAGCTTTTCAACGAGTTCGAGAGCATTTTTTGCGTTATCGCCCGACAGTGACACACGAGTGTCCGGAATCATTTCCAATCCGGCCTTGTCAAATTGCAGTCCGCCTGCAACCAATGCATCGCGCACAGAGGCAAAACTGGTTGGATCGGTGTAGACGGTAGCAAAGCCATCTTCCACCACAACGTCGTCCGCTCCGGCATCGAGCGCCAGCTCCATGACTTTGTCTTCACTCACAGCAGTCAGTGCGATGTCGAGAACGCCCTTCTTTTTGAACATCCATGCAACCGAGCCCATTTCACCCATGTTGCCGCTGTTTTTGGTGAAAATCTTTCGTAACTCGGGATTGGTTCGGTTGCGGTTGTCGGTGAGAACCTCAACCAAAATTGCCGAACCACCCGGACCGTATCCCTCATAGGTGATTTCTTCGAAGGTCATACCCTCAAGTTCACCAGCACCCTTTTTGATTGCGCGCTCGATGACGTCCTTGGGCATGTTATTGTCACGCGCGCGATCGACGGCCAGACGCAGTTTCGAATTGAAGTTGGGATCACTTCCGGTGCGTGCAGCCACCATAATTTCGCGTGCCAACTTTGTGAAAACTCTTCCGCGCGCAGCGGCGCTTGCGGCCATTCGACCTGCGACTGTAGCGTGACGACCCATGCGAAACCTTCCTTTGATACAATTTAACGCACACGGTTGGGAAATTTCAGAAGGGAAGACTACTCCGCCGGCCGTTGCGATATCAAGTGGCGAAGAGATTCCTTGACCTGTGCGTTTCACGTAGTTGTTACAGCGATGACAGCCCGATGCCAAGAGTGCGACTTTGCCCCCCGCGCAAGTTCCGATAATCTTTGTCATACAATTCTGGCAGCACTCGCGTCTGCCAGCTCCAAAGGGGGCGTTATGGGACAAAAGAAGCATAAAAACGGCACAGAACAGGCCGATCTTTCGGACGGAACACCGCGAGTCGCGGTGGTGGGAGCAGTGCGCACGCCATTCGTTCGTTCCTTCGGAGTCTTTGAGCGAGAAACACCGCTCGGACTCAGTCTTCGTCCGGCAACCGAGGTCATCGCTCGCAGCGGCGCAAACGCCGCCGACATTGACGAGGTGATTTGGGGTGCTGTGGTGCCGCAAACAAAGAACCCCAATATCGCGCGCGACATCGTCCTCTTTGCAGGACTTCCAAAGTCTATCGCCGGCTATACGCTGAACCGTGCATGCGCAAGTTCATTGCAGGCAGTCCAGCTCGCGGCAGATGCGATCAAGTCCGGTCGAAACAAAATGGTTCTTGCGGGCGGAGTCGAGGTTCTCTCGGACGTGCCGATCACTTTTTCCGATGAAGCGCGCCGTTTTCTGACCCGCCTCTCACGCACAAAAAACATCAAAGAAAAGCTGATGATGCTTGGTGAATTTAATCCAAAAGCGTTTCTGCCGAAGCCACCCGCACTCGCGGAACCGTTTACCGGCTTCACGATGGGCGAGCACGGTGAGCAGATGGCCGTGAAGAACGACATCACAAGAGAACGGCAAGATGAACTCGCCATGCGCAGTCATCACCGCGCAGCAGCAGCCATTGAAAAAGGCTACTTGAAAGATGAGATTGTTCCGGTTTGGTCTGGTGCCAACAAAGAGAACTTTGTTGACGCCGACAATCTTGTCCGTGCGGATACGTCCATCGAAGCGCTGGCAAAGCTCAAACCCGCCTTCGACAAACGAAACGGAACACTGACCGCAGGCAACTCGAGCGCGCTGACAGACGGCGCCTCTGCAGTCCTGCTGGCGAATGCCGACTACGCCGAGGCGCACAAACTTCCTATTCTTGGATATGTCGTTGATTCCGTGGCGGTCGCGGTGGATCCAAAAGATCAGCTTTTGATTGGCCCTGCATACGCGATTCCGAAGTTGCTTGCTCGCCACAATCTCAAGCTGTCGGACATCGGCGTGTTTGAAATTCATGAGGCTTTTGCCGCACAGGTTCTCAGCTGCCTCGACGCAATGTCCAACACGCGTTTTTGTCAGGAAAAGCTTGGACTCGAAGGTGCTTACGGCGTGATTGACCCCAACAAAATGAACATCGACGGCGGTTCCATCGCATACGGGCATCCGTTTGGCGCCACCGGCGGCCGCCTTGTCGGCCGCGCCTTGAGAATCGCACAGCGCACGGGCTCACGCTACGCGCTGGTCGCGATCTGTGCTGCCGGAGGAATGGGACAAGCCATGCTTCTTGAAGCGCCCCAACACTAAAGGAAACTGACACATGAACACTCCGATTCAATCGACAACAAAAACCCTGCGTGTTTCGTGGCAGGACAACGTCTGCATTGTCGACTTTCATGACGAATCAAAATCGATGAACGCGTTCTCGCGCGACATTCTTGCCGACCTCGATCAAATTCTTGCTCAGGTGCTGGCAACTCCCAATATCGCCGGTCTCGTATTCACCTCTTCGAAGCCTGCGTGCTTTGCCGCAGGTGTCGACATCAGTATTTTTGATACTCTGACAACTCAGCAGGCGGGCGAGGAAGCATCGCGTGCCTTGCACAATGTCTTTCAAAAATTTGCCGACGCAAGTGTGCCGACTGTTGCGGCCATCAACGGCGTGTGTTTGGGCGGAGGCCTTGAATTGGCTCTGGCCTGCCATTATCGGATTTGTTCGTCGCATTCTTCCACGCAATTGGGCCTGCCCGAAATTCAGCTTGGTCTGCTCCCCGGTGGAGGCGGAACACAAAGATTGCCAAGGGTGATTGGTGTTGCACCTGCACTCGACCTGATTCTCACCGGCAAAAAAGTGGATCCCAAAAAAGCTCTGAAGCTCGGCTTGGTCAGTGAGGTTGTTCCCGAGAATCAACTTCTTCACAAGGCGGTCCAGCTTTGCAAGAATTCACAGCCCGTATCGCTCGATAAAAAACGATCGGCACTTGGTTTTCTGGGACAGATGAAAGTCGCCGATGCGGGCAACATAGACATGCAAAAACTTGCGCTCGAAACAAACCCGATTGGCCGCACGATCATCGAGAGAAAAACACTCGAACAAATCGAAAAGAATACCAAAGGCTTTTATCCAGCGCCCAAAAAAGCTCTCGAAGCACTGATGAAGGGTATCAGCCGTCCGCTTGCCGAGGGGCTCAAAATAGAGGCCAAACTTTTTGGTGACTTGGTCGTCACGCCGGAAAGCCGCTCGCTCGTTCATATTTTCAGAATGATCACTGCAGCAAAAAAGAACCCCTTCGACGCCGATGCGCAAAAGGCCGCCCGCGAGACTGTGCTCGAACCATTGCAGGACGGAAGCACATTCGTCGGCATGCTCGGCGCGGGGCTGATGGGCAGCGGAATTGCAACTGTGCTCTCGGAGAAAAACATCCGCTGCGGCCTGCTTGACCGCGATGGAGCAGGACTGCAGCGCGGACTCAAAATGGTGCAGAGCTATTTCGATGATCGAATGCGCAAGCGCAGGATCAAGAAATTTGACCGTGACGCAGCCATGGGACGCGTGTTGCCGACAACATCGATGGAAAGTCTGAGCGGAGTGCCTTTTGTCATTGAAGCGGTATTTGAGGACCTCGCAGTTAAACACGACATGCTTAAAAAATGCGAGGCAACCCTGCACAACGAAGACTTCATCTTTGCATCCAACACATCTAGTCTGCCAATTTCGCGGATTGCAGCCGGAGCGCGGAAGCCGGAAAACGTGGTGGGCATGCACTTCTTTTCACCGGTCCCGAAAATGCCGCTGGTGGAGATCATCACAACAGCAAAAACCTCTCCGAGAGCAGGCAGTGCCGCGTTCGAGATCGCCAACAAAATGGGGAAAAACATCATTGTCGTGAAAGATGGCCCCGGATTTTACACAACCCGGATTCTCGCCTTCTTAATTGCAGAGGCTTTGAATATTCTCAGCGAGGGCGCAAGCATCGAATCTATTGACTCGGCCCTCGAAAAATTCGGCATGCCGGTGGGTCCGATCACGCTGCTTGACGAAGTGGGTATCGACGTTGGCGCGCACATTATAACGGTTCTCAATGAAGCATTCGCAGACCGGCTGCAGATACCGCCCGAGCTGTCGGCAATCATTGCCGAGGATCGCAAGGGACGCAAAAACGGCCGCGGGTTTTATACCTACGTCGACGGCAAAAAAGACAAGCCCGATGCGAGCGTCTACAAGCACCTCAAACACGGCGATGACCGCAAGCAATTCGACCAAAAAGACATTGCCGACAGGTGCATGTACGTCTTCATGAATGAGGCGGCGCGCTGCCTTGATGAAGGCATCATCGACAGCACCGACGTAGGCGACCTGGGCGCGATATTCGGGCTTGGATTCCCGCCCTTTCTCGGTGGCCCGTTCCATCATGCCCAGCAAATTGGATATGCCCGTGTCTCGCAAACGCTGGCGCAAATGTCAGACAAATACGGAGCGCGTTTCGCACCGGCGGCGCACTGGGCAAGAGCTGCACGTTCGGGGTGAAACTGACGCTCCGAGCAGGGTGGCTGCGGGAATGAGGCAGGTGTTCCGATACCGAAAGCGGAAATGGCAAATGTGTCAGTGAATTCAGATGGAGTTGAATCGTGCTGTTGAGATATTCACGACATAGATTAATACGCCGGGCACTGGCGGGCTGCGCGCTGGCAATAGCCGCGACTGCCTGCGAGACTCCACCAACGCAGGTAAACACCGCCGTTCCTATTACATGGGGCGAGGGTGGGTCTCTTAAACTGGCACCACAGTCGGACATGGGCGCAAACCCGTGGCGAAAGATTGTCGTCCTCAGCCGCGGTGTGCTGACCATCGGGCTGCAGTCGCACACTAATGCGGGGCAGGTAAGGCTCAACGTGCGCAGTGAAAATGGCCGTCGCAGCATTTTTCAAAAAGACATCGAGCTCGCGCCGAAGTCGCCCGTGAACGTGACTCTCAATGTTGACGCCGGAACATATTTTATGGTCCTCGAACCACTGCAGGAGCAACTCCTGAACGTTGCCATAGCAGCACGTTTCCAGCCCGAAGATCCCGATGCTTTGTCCGGCCCAGACAAGAGCCGTGAGGGAGCACAGCTGCTCGTCAACGCGCAAGCAAAAGAGGGAGCGGTCAGCTACCGCGACAGCAACCGGACTGACTGGTACAAATACGACGTCGCAACCTCCGAAACGCTCAAATTCAGATTCCAGACTTCAGAACAAACCAGAGGCGTTCGTGCCGAGTGCATTACCCCGACCGGACTGAGTTTCGAACTGACGGGACAGGACAAATTGGTCGTGCGTGAACCAGGCAGCGTCTGGGTTCGCGTTTATGCCGAACAAGCCGATTCAGGCGGAGGATATAAAATCTCTGCGGAAAGCTCGCCGATGGTCGGCAGCGAACGCAAGGGAATCATCCTCAAATACAATTCAAATACCGCGACCATCAACATGGGAACCGACGACGGTGTCCGCGAAGGATTGAAGGGCTACGTGCAACGTCCTGACGGCGGACTGATTGATTTTGTGATCGAAAAAGCCCTGCACAGAAGCTCGACTGCCAGATCCAAAAACAACTTCGCTGAAGTCGATTTGAATCTGACAGTCCATTTCGAGAAAAACTAATCAGTCGATTTTTGCAGACTCAATCACAATCGGAGTGACGGGAACATCGCCGTGCATACCAAAGTTTGATGTCTTGCTCTTGGCAATAGTGTCAACCACTGCCATGCCGTCGGTGACCTTTCCAAAAACGGTGTAACCGCCATTGTTCGGGAAATCGAGATACGGGTTGTCGACCAAGTTGATGAAGAATTGCGCCGTCGCCGAGTTGGGATCAGCTGTACGCGCCATGGCGAGCGTTCCGCGGACATTCTTCAAGCCATTTGAGGCCTCAGACTTGACCGGTGCCTTGGTTGATTTCTGGGTCATCTTTTCATCGAATCCGCCGCCTTGAATCATGAACTTGTCGATCACGCGGTGGAAAATAGTCTTGTCGTAGTGACCTGCCTTCACATAGCCGACAAAGTTTTCGACTGTGGCCGGTGCTTTTTCCTTGTCGAGTTCGATCTTGATTGTTCCCTTGTTGGTGACCATCGTCACCATCACAACTGCTGGATTCACTTTCTTCACCTCTTTCGTTTTGCTCTTTTCCTTCTTGACTTCTTTGGCTGCCTTTTTTCCGGAGCCGTCCGGACTTTGCTCGGTCTTTTGCTCATTTGCAAACGCAACTGCGGCAAAGAGCATGCTGCCCGCAATCACAACCGACTTTGAAAACACTCTTCTTGAAAGCATGAAATCCTCCTTGGTTTTCACTCAATCTACCGCTTCACAATGAAAGCAGGGAATGTGCGATCCATCAATTCTGATTGACGTCAATTCCCCAAAATACGCCACATTCCTCTTTGACCAGCGCGGCAAAAGCCTGCGGTGACATGGCCTCACGATTCTTGCCGTCGCGGAAACGTGGAGTCACCGTTCTGTGTTCAACTTCTTTGTCGCCAATCACAAGCATGTATGGAATCTTGCTGACCTGCGCCTCGCGAACTTTGGCTGACAGAGTGTCGTTGCTGAAGTCGGTGTCAACACGTACACCCGCAGCAAAGAGCTGCTGGCGCACTTGCTCGCCCCACTCCACGCAAGACTCTTTCACTGTCACGATGCGCGCTTGAAGCGGCGTAAGACCGAGCGGAAAATGTCCTGCGGTGTGTTCGATGAAGACGCCCATAAAGCGTTCGACGGAACCGAGAACTGCGCGGTGAATCATCACCGGCACCTCAGGTTTGTTGCCTGCCGAAACGTAAGAAGCTCCAAGCCTGCCCGCTGTCTGGAAGTCGAGCTGAATCGTCGCGCACTGATGAAACCGGCCGATGGCATCCTTGACCTTGATGTCGATTTTGGGACCGTAAAAGGCCCCGTCTCCCGGGTTCAGAATGTAGTCGATTCCCTCGCCTTTGAGCGCCTCGACGAGCGCATTCTCGGCGGTGTCCCACAACTCTTCCGCACCGACGCGCTTTTCGGGACGCGTCGAAAGATAAAATCTGACCTCTTCAAACGTCAGGTCGCGATAGGCCTCGCGCACAAAGCGCAGGGCGAGCTTCATCTCATTTTGAATTTGATCGGGTGTGCAAAAGATATGTCCATCGTCCTGCGTAATCCTGCGCACACGTGTTAGTCCGTGGACTGTTCCGCTCAACTCGTTGCGGTGCACAACGCCAAATTCGGCATAGCGCAGCGGCAGCTCGCGATAGCTGCGAAGTCCGGTCTGGAAGACCTTGACGTGCGCCGGACAGCTCATCGGCTTGATTGCATACTGCTGCTCATCGACTTCCGTGAAGTACATATTTTCGCGGTAGTTGTCGTAGTGACCGCTCATCTTCCAAAGGTCGACGTTCATCACCTGCGGCGTGTGGATCTCGCGGAAACCGAACTCTGCCTGCTTCCGGCGGATATAATTTTGCAGCAGCACAAACAGCTTTGCACCGTTGGGTAAAAAGAACGGTGCGCCGACCGCAGATTCAGGGATCAACGCGAAGAGTTCCAACTGACGGCCGAGCAGAACGTGGTCGCGTTTTTTGGCTTCCTCGAGCATGTGCAGATAGGCGTCGAGATCTTTTTTGTTGGCCCAAGCGGTTCCATAAATGCGCGTCAGCTGATCGTTGTCTTTGTTGGCACGCCAATAGGCTCCGGCAATGCTCATCAGCTTGAATGCACCCAGCTTGCCGGTGCTCGGCACGTGAGGACCGCGGCAGAGGTCGCCCCAGCCGCCCATTTCATAAATTTTAATCGCCTGATCAGCCGGAATATCCTGCACAATTTCAGCTTTGAACTTTTCGCCTAGCTTGAGGAAATGTTGCGTCGCCTCATCACGCGAGACAACCCGCGGCGCGACTTTGAAGTCTTTGGCGACAATCTCCTGCATCTTTTTTTCGATTGCCTCAAAATCGTTTGAACTGATTTTGATGCCCTCGGGAGGCTTCACGTCGTAATAAAACTGGTTCTCGACCACCGGACCGATGGTGATTTGCGTCCCCGGGAAAACGTCTTGAATTGCCATTGCCATCAGGTGCGCCGTGGAGTGACGAATCACTTCAAGACCTTCTTGAGAATTTGCGACGACAATTTCAACCTTCTCGCCTCCGTTGAGCGGAGCGCTGAGGTCGGACAACTGGCCGTTGATCTTTCCGGCCACCGCGCTGCGTGCCAGACCGGGGCCGATGTTGGCGGCAAGGTCCGCAATTGTGCAGGGTGACGGCAATGAGCGTGTCGAGCCATCGGGAAGTGAAACGCTGATCTGTGTGCTCAAAAGACAGTCCTCCGGACAAACAAATGCTGGAACAGGCAGCCAATGGTTTATGACAGGGACAAGCGGCGCGCAATAAGCGCAGCGGATGATCCCCGCGGAGGGATGGGGAAGCTGATTGCGCTCTTACGTTTGCTTCATCTTTTTGAGCAGCAAACTGCGATGCCTGTCCAGCAGCCCTTCCAACTGCCCGATCTGCTGATCATCGAACCAACCCACCTCCAAAATTTCGCTCGATTGCAAAACCCAAAGCTCGGAAGTGTCGGATGTCACCCGAACTCCGGCCTCGTATATAAGTTCAAGCATCGGGAATTTCGCGCTTACGCAGGAGTCTACTAACATTAATGGCAAGTCTGCTTCCTGACACTGCCAGCGCAGCTCTTCTGCAAGCTCGCGGCGCAGTCCTGCTTCAGGTACTTCGGGCCACGTGACAAGGCCGCCCGGAAGGCCCCATGGGCGCACGCGGCCGCGGTGCTTGAGAAGGCAAATGCGTCCTTGTGGGTCGCGCAGGAGAACCAGACAGCCAACAGTCCAACGTGGCCCGAACCAACGCAACCAGAAACGCGTAAAAAATGCATTTATTTGACGCAAAAAAATCATACCTTCCCCGACCAACCGAGCGGAATCGAACCTGAAACGGTTGCGCGGTTTTGCGGGACAAAAACATGCAACGCAACAGAGGACTCGTAGACACTGAATTGATTCGTCCTAGTTTACCATGTAAACCAAGGGTCCCGTGTCAATCATGAATTTGCGGAGGTCTTCGCATGGACTCATCTCGTCTCGTTTTGCTTTTTCCCGGCCAAGGTAGTCAGTCCATTGGCATGGGTCGGGAACTGGCCGACAACTTTTCAGAGTATCGCGAGGCACTCACCGAAGCGTCGGATGCCCTCGGCTATTCGATGGAAAAGCTTTGTTTCGAGGACACTCAAAAGCAACTCAATCTGACTGAATTCACCCAGCCGGCTTTGTTGGCCAGCAGCGTCGCAACCTATCGAGTTCTCAAGGCCCGCGCACAACTGGGGTCGCCCTTGGCTGTCGCCGGACATAGCCTCGGCGAATACTCGGCGCTCGTTTGTGCAGGCGCAATTGGTTTTGCGGATGCGCTGAAAGCAGTGCGTTTCCGCGGACAGGCGATGCAGCGGGCAGTGCCCGTGGGTGTCGGCGCCATGGCAGCCTACGTCGGGACGCAGGTCGAAAAGATCGTTGCGATTTGCCGTGAGATTAGCACTCCGGCGCAGTGCGTTGAACCAGTCAACTTCAATTCACGCTCGCAAGTCGTCCTTAGCGGACACAAGAATGCTGTCGATGCAATTGTTGCGCGCATCGGTGCGGAAAAACTCGGTCGCGGCCTGCCCTTGCCCGTCAGCGCACCCTTCCACTCAAGCCTGATGCAACCAGCAGCACGGGAAATGCAGGACTACCTTGAGACTGTAGCGATGAACGCCCTGACTTCCCCCATTTATGCCAACGTAGATGCGAAAAAATATTCGGCTGGGGAATACTCACGCCTGCACCTCGTAAAGCAGATCGCCAGTGCGGTTTTGTGGACACAAACCCTCGACGGGATTGCAGCCACCGAACAACCCACTCTGTGGTTGGAAGTTGGGCCGGGCACCGTTTTGCAGGGGCTTTGCAAGAAAACTCTCGACAATGCCGCAACAGCAGGTACACAGGACGCTGAAGCGGTGAAATCCGTCCTGAGTGCATTCGGAGCCTGACAAACGTGGCAAAACTGAAATCAGCTGAAGACATCCAAATGATGCGGGCCGCCGGTCGCCTTGCAGCAGAAACACTGCGGCACGTTGGACAATTTGTTCGAGCCGGCATCTCGACCGAAGAAATCAACGCAATTGTGCACGATTATATCGTTGCACGCGGCGCATATCCGAGCCCTTTAAACTACAAGGGCTTTCCCAAATCAGTGTGCACCAGCATCAACGATGTCATCTGTCACGGCATTCCGCATCCCGATGTAAAACTCGCCGAGGGAGACATCATCAATATCGACGTTACTGTGACGTTGAACGGCTATTTTGGAGACACTTCACGCACATTTTACGTCGGTTCCGAAATTCCGGCCGAACGCAGGCTCGTGACGGAAACGTCATCAGAATCGTTGGCAAGGGCGCTCGCCGTCTGCCAACACGGCGTGCGAGTGGGCGACATTGGTCATGCCATTCAGAGTTTTGCCGAATCCAAAGGCTGCAGCGTCGTGCGCGACTTTGTCGGACATGGGATCGGACGTGTGTTTCACGAAGAGCCCGCAATCACTCATTACGGACGTGAGGGTACCGGTTCGAAACTCGTGCGCGGAATGTGTTTCACAATTGAACCAATGATAAACGGCGGTGATTGGCGCAGCAAGGTTCTTAAAGATGGTTGGACGGCCGTCACGCCGGACGGAAAACCAAGCGCACAATTTGAACATACCATTGCTCTTGTCGGCGACGGACTCGAAATTCTCACCGCCCTGCCCGACGATCCTATCGCCCTTCGCGCCCGTGAGCTTGGTGCAAAAATTCTTTGGCCAGAGCTTGTTTAACTAGCTCTGCAGCCGGCCTTCCAACCTTACCGACTCATCAGAACACTGTGCTCGCGCACGAAGTGCAATCCAATTAAAAGTCTTTTGTCCTGACAAAACAACAAGGAGAAAAGACATGAGCAACATAGATGTGTGGAGAAACCGCTCAATCGTTCCTTCGCGTTTTCTTGGTTCGCCGGTTTCATCGGGTTTTTTTCGCCGAATGGATAGGCTGCTTGAGGATTTCATGAATGAATTCTCAGAATTCGGAGTGCGCGAGGGTGCAATGCAATCTTATGAACCACCATGCGATCTCATCGAAGGTGACAACGAATATCACATCTGCATCGACCTTCCCGGCATGCACGCCAAAGACGTCAACGTCGAAGTGACGGGAAACACAATCATCGTTTCAGGCGAGCGCAAATCGGAGCGAAAAGGGGAGCGCGCGGGAGCGCAATACCACGAAAGGCGAGTCGGTTCTTTTGAGCGAAGAATTTCTCTACCTGAACATATCAACAGCGAGAAAATACAAGCGCACTTCGAAGCGGGCGTATTGACACTCAATTTGCCCAAGAGCGGTCAGGCACAGAAAAAGAAAATTAATATTATCGAATCAGCGCACACTGGAGAAATAAAAATCGAAGGCAAAAAAGAGACCGCCGGAGAACACAAAAAATCCGCGTAGCGCAGGGAGGTCGAAAATGGCAGGGCTACTCCGTCAGCAAAAGACTATTGTGGTTGCAGCTTTCCTTTTCTCGTCGTGCGCCACCGTAACAGCTAGCCCAGCCGCACCGCAGGGGCCGTCGATGATGGGCGGCTGGCACTACCGCGGCGCCTACGGGCAAATGTACTTCACTGGGAAAGACGTCACCCTGCAGGGAACAGTTGTAGAAACAAATGAATTCGTTCCGCGTCCGCGCATGATGCGCGGACGACAGATCATACTGCAAACAACAGACGGCAAAATTAATGTTCACTTGGGACCCGAGTGGTACGTGCGTGAGCAAGACTTCAAACTCAAGACGGGTGAACGGGCGGAGATCCGGGGTAAATTGATTGGCGAAGGCGCGGCGGCATTCGTGGTCGCTTCGCAAGTCAGTCAGGGAGGACAAACGTGGGTCCTGCGCGACAGTGAAGGAATTCCATTTTGGTGCGCGATGCGGGGTTCAATGCCCCCAACGGAGGCAACGCCAAAACCGGTAAAATGAAAATTTTGTAAATGATTTGTGAAACTTGTTATCTGATATAAGTATTACAAAAATACCGTATTGACGGGGCTTATACGGTTTGATACTCCACCGTCCGGCTGTTAAAAGTGTGTCGCCAAGACACTCATTTATTGAACGACCGGAGGTTTTGCATGTTTTCATGGCGCCCGAGTTCCGTGTCCCAGATCCGCAAGCCTCTGCTTCTTGCTTTAGGAACTGCACTTCTGACAGCAACGCCAGCTCTGGCACGCAACCGCGGACACGGCAGAGGCCCTTCCGCACCCCATGCGGGCGCGACAACGCCCAGAACTCCCTCGTCATCGAATCCATCTGCCGCAGTGAATGCACAAGGATGCAGTGCACAGGGCGTTGTGAATATCGCAACCTACAACGTTGAAAATTTCTGGGATGACGTCGATTCGAATTCAGGTACTGCTACCTACAACGAGTACCAAAAAGGCGGATCCAACTGGTACGCCGAACAAATGTACAAAGTGAAAGCGCAGAAACTTGTTGATGCACTGCGTATGGCGGGAACTCCTGATGTCGTCGCGATGCAGGAAATCGAAAGTGCCAACAACTCAAGCCGTTCACTTGAAATACTTAAGCCATACGCTGAATCCCTTGGATACAAATACTTTGCACTTGGACAGCAAAACTCCAAGCAGCCTGTGTCCGTGACGACTGCGGTGATGAGCAAATTTCCAATCACAGAGAATCGCAGTCTCGATTTCAGCGTCCGCGAAAGTCAATTCTCCGGCTCCGGCCGCGAATCGGAATCTGTCGATGAACTCAACTCCTCTGCACGCGATCCGCAGGTTGTGACTATCGACATCCACGGCAAACCGCTGCGCCTTTACACCGCTCACTGGAAGAGCCGTCGCGGCGATCAGAGCATAGGCAACACGATGCGTATGGCCGTTGCCCAACTCATCAAAGCGGATGTTGATGCGCAAAGAGAGAAAAATCCTGAGCTCGATATCCTCGTAATGGGTGACTTCAACTCAGACTACAACGAATCACCCTTGCAGGACGGAATGAATTCGAGCGACGACAAGAACAACATCCGCCAAGACGCAGCAAGCGACAAAATGTACAACCTTTGGTTTGAACTACCGTCCGCAGAGCGCTGCTCCTACATGCACGACGGGCAGTTGCAATGCCTCGACCACATGCTGACCAGTGCCAGCCTGTTTGACGGCAAAGGCATCGACCTCATCGAAAACAGTTTCCACGTTGTCGGCCACAATGGCGGCGAAGCTGCTCAAAAACTTTTGCGCAACGACGGCCGCACTCCAAACCGCTGGGGAATGCAAAAGAACAGCGGCAAGAGTTACTTCACCGGCACCGGATATTCGGATCATCTGCCGCTGATGGCCTCTTTCAAGCTGCCCAGCCTTTGTAAACCGACGCGTTAATTTTCCCCGAACTGCACACTGGCTTGGACTTTCACGCACGGCAGGAGTATGTGTTCCCGTAAGGGGATTGCGCTCCTGCCATTGCCTATGTCACCAATCTAAAGCGTATTGCACACCCGCAAGATTGCCTGACAGCTGCGCAAAGGAGAATGACCATGCGCAAAAAACCCCGAAAGATTGCCGCCCGCAAAAGAAGAAAACGCGAGCGCTACACGGACGACGAAACGACCGGATCCGATTCGCTGGAAAAACTGCCGCCCATCGACCGTCGGGACATACCGTCGCCCAATGACCCCGGAGTTGCGCATTGTCCGAAAACCATGAACTTGAATTGCTCAATCGCATAGAGGTCAGAGACCAACGGAATTGCCCGTGCGGGCATGATTTCCGCGACCACATGGTCAGCCAGGTCGGAGAATACACCCGTTGGGGATGGTTCTGGGTGCTTTTTGGAGTCACGACGGAGCCGGTGAGGGTCAGATTTGTTTGCAGACGCTGTCAGACTACGGTCGGACTGAGCGACGATCCGCGCGTATTGCGCCGCGACGTCTGATCTGAAGCCAAGATGCTGAGACTCAGATTTTTCCTTCACGTGCTGCTGCTTTGAGCTCTTGTGCGCGCGCCCTGATTTGCTCCTGCTCGGCCGGAGTCTTCTTGTTCCAAACGCTCCACATCATTCCCATCCGGCGTGCAAACGAAGGTCTGCTCACTTTCAACTTCTGAGTCTCGTCGATGAAGCTCCAATAAAGTGCATTGAACGGACACGCCCTGTCGCCAAGAGTCTGCTTGGGATCGTAACTACAAGAATGACAATAATTGCTCATTTTATTTATGTAGTTTGCACCTGATACGTATGGTTTTGTAGCAAAGACACCGCCATCTGCGAACTGGCTCATGCCCAAGACATTGGGACTGACGACCCACTCATATGCATCCAGATAGACAGACCAGAACCATTTGTTGACTTCATGCGGATTGGTGCTTGTCAGCAGGGCAAAGTTTCCCAGCACCATGAGCCGTGGAATATGGTGCGAATACGCTGTTTCCCTGACCTGCCGCACCACCGTCGACAAACAATTGAGCTTGCTTGGTGCGCCCCAGTAAAGCGGAGGTAGTGTCCCCGCAAAACCAAAAAAGTTGCTTTCTACGTATTCTTTACGATGGCGGATATAAATAAGCCTGACGAATTCCCGCCAGCCAATAACCTGCCGTATGAAACCTTCACGCGACGACATTTCGACTTTTGCTGGAGCAGCAGCTGCCGCATCGACAATTTCGCGCGCGGAAAGGATCTGCAGATTCATAATCGCAGACAGTCCCGAATGAAATAAACCGACGGATTGTTCAAGCATGGCGTCTTCATATGGACCGAATTTTTCCAAACTTCGCGCGACAAAATTTTGCAAAAATTTTCGCGCTGAAGCTCTATGAGTCGGCAAAGGCGGAATCTCAAAATCCCCGAAGCGATCGGACGGCAGGTGATTTTTAAGCATCCGAGAAACTTCGTCGTAGATCGTGCGATCGGTGTCATCCAGCCAGTTTTCACTGAAAAAATCGGCGGGCGGACTTTGCTCCCAACGCTTGTCAGGGGCAAGGCGGTTGTCTTTGTCGAAATTCCATTGCCCGCCGGCTGGCTCTCCGTCCTCCATAAGAACATCCAGCCTGACTCTCATTTTGCGGTAAAAATTTTCCATCAGATAAGGCGGCTTCGCCGGCAAAAGTGAATCATCGGCAAGGAAGAAAGGATTGGCATGAAGAACAATCTTTGCCTCAAGACCCGCCGAAATCCACTCCAGAGCGCGCGGTTCTGAAGGCTCGACCAGATGAATCTCTGACGCTTTTTGGTCGTTCAACACCGAGGTGAACGACTCATCCGAACCCGAAACGTAAACAAACGGCCGCTGCGGATCAGATTTTTGCAATTCGTGCGAAAAACGACGCATGCAGGCAAAGACGTAGAGCAGCTTTTGCGGATGATATGGCAGCCAATCCGCGCGCGGCAATGATTCAATCATCATCAGAGTTTCATTCTTCTGCCAACTTTTTCTGCGCAGAAACGGATGATCTTCACTGAGCTGATCTCCGAGAATCAAAAATATTTTTTTATCCATCGCGAACTCCCTCTGCGGCAATTCATTTTCAGACCAATATCCTCACAGATTCATCCATTAATGAAAGGTAAAGCCTCTCTGATGGCGGACATTTAACCTCAGTCGTAGCATGCGGACTGTGACTGAAAATATCCGCACGACCGATCAAAATGAGGAGGACTCACATATGACAAGCGAACAGGAAGCAACTGAACACAAATCGGAAGATTCTCCAAAACGCCCTGCGGGAAAAATGACCGTTGAGGAGGCCGGCAGACGCGGAGGCGTACGAACGGCGCAAACACGCGGGCACGAGTTTTACCAGTCCATCGGCCGCAAGGGTGGCGAGGTTGTCAGCAAGGACCGACAGCATATGTCCTCGATTGGCCGAAAAGGCGGTGAGGCGGTGAGTCGCGACAGAGCGCACATGGCGCAAATCGGGCAAAAGGGGGGAGAGGCGCGGAGCAAGCATTACAAAGCTCTTCAGATGGAAAAAAAGAAACAACAGAGTCCTATTTCTGGCCAGACAACCAGCGAATCTCCCGATGCTACAGGCTTCAGCAAGAGCAGTTCAGAACAAGAAAAGGCTGGCTGACGTAGGTTTGACACGGGTGCCCAGCCTTCGTGCGATCAGTGCCATTTTAAGGACTTTCCCGGTCGCAGAGCAGATTCTGCGACGGCTTTGAGTTTTGCAGTTTTTCCGCCTTTGCGTTAAGTTCCAGCGCGGTCGGCGGCCACTTTTTTGCTGCCCTCCGCAAAGAACAGACGGACAACCGGCAAAGGTGGAGATTTTCTCTCATGGCGACTGCAGCAACTCCTTCGAAGGCATGGCTCAGCGAAGTTGAGCTTCTCGATACGACTCTCGAAAAACCAGACCTCAGCACTTCGGCACTCGCAAAGTCTGTGACGGACGCTGCAAGTGCCAATGGCGTGCAAAGCGCAATTCAGCAGGACCTGATGACCACTCTGCGTGCCGGTCTCGATACGGCAGTTCCATGGTTCCTGAGCCAGATGCCACCTCTTTACCAATGGATCACACCCCGTGAAGAAAGACTCGAACACCTGACCGAAATCGTGTCCGGAAAAGTACTCTCACACGGTCAGGAAGTTGAGCGCTGGAACAGCCAAACTCAAAGCTCCACGATTATCGCCGGCGGCGACAACGGCAACGCCGCGCTCACACTGGCTCCGCGCCTCGGTCGGGTTCAGGCGAAATTCGTGTCGTATTTCCTGTCGCTGGACAAGCGCGTCGCCGTCTGTTCAACAGTTCAATCCGCGTACAAAATGGGTGCAAACTGGAGCAGCGCCGACAAGCAGCAAGAAAAGACCTCCATTTTGCAAATGCTCTCGCTGAAGCCGTCGGCAGAGGTAGAAAACTATCTCAACTCGATTGACGCCGACCTGCTCGACCGCACAACCGCAAAGATGCTCGCAATTGGTTTCTCTGCAGTGAAATATTGTCAGGAGAATGAAAACGCGTACGTCAATCTAACCACGCTTGATGAACCGAACGACGTGAGTTTCCGCGTCGACATCGGACTTAAGGGCTTTCCGCTGACAGCAGGGCTCGAAAACGTTGTCGGAATTCTCAACCGCTATAACTTCAATGTGCGCCGCTCACTCGGTTTTGAAGTCAAATATGCGGACGGCCAGCAATTCGCCATCCTGCAGTTGGTGGCAGCGGCTAACTCGGGCGAAAAAGTGAACCCGAACGCAACACCGTGGGGCCGTGTGCTGAAAGCACTCAAGGCACTCAACTATGTGGACCACGGCGATGAATTTTCATCGCTGATGCAAGGCAGCAACCCACGCAGCCTGAATGAGTCCAACCTCATCCGCGCGATTGCAAATTGGTCACACATCTTCCTGACCAAAGTGAATCCCTACTACTACGCCCTCGACCGTGTCTCGAAAATCATCGTTCGCAATGATGCATATATGGAACAATGCATCCGCTATTTCCGTGCACGTTTTGATCCTCGATTTGACGGCGACCGCAAGAACCGCGCGGCCGAAACCTCACGCATCATCGAAGGAATGCTGGTCGATGTTCAGGACGACGTGGAAAGAAACATCCTCCGCGAAGGTTTCAACTTCATCCAGAACATCCTCAAGACGAACTACTTCCTTGTTTCCAAAGGCGGCCTTTCTTTCCGTGTCGACCCCAAGTGCCTGAACAAGGAATTCTATCCTGACGCGCCCTACGGGATATTTTACATGATTGGCCGCGACTTCCGCGGCTTCCAAGTTCGCTATCGCGACATCGCACGCGGCGGCGTGCGCGTTGTGATGCCACGCAACGCGGCGGACTACGACAACGCACTCGCAGGCGTCTTTGATGAAGTGAACGGCCTGGCGTCTGCGCAGCAGATGAAGAACAAGGACATTCCCGAGGGCGGTTCGAAAGCCGTTCTTGTCGTGCGTCCCGGCGGCAACCGCCATCTTGCAGTCAAAGCCGCTGTCTCGGGTCTTCTTGACCTCATTACGCTCGATGCCAAAACTGGCAAACTGGCTGACGGAATCATCGACTACTTCGGGCAGGAAGAGATCATTTATCTTGGCCCTGACGAAAACATGACCGATGACCTCATCGTCTGGGTCATCGAACACGCGCTTTACCGCGGCTACAAGTACGCTTATGCGTTCATGTCCAGCAAGCCCGACTTCGGTATCAACCACAAGACCTACGGTGTGACGTCCGAAGGACTCAACGTTTATCTCGACAACGTGCTGCACTACCTCAAGCTCAACTCTCCGCAGTCGACGTTCCGAGTGAAAATGACCGGCGGCCCCGATGGCGACGTGGCAGGGAACGAACTCAAGATTCTTCACCGCGAGTATGGTGAACGTGCACGCGTTGTTGCAGTTGGGGACGGGTTCGGAGCGGCGTTTGATCCCAACGGCCTCAGCTGGGAAGAACTCCTCAGGCTGGTCCGTGAAAACAAGTCGATCGTTGAGTTCAGTAAGGCAAAGCTGAGCGGAGACGCGAAGGCATTCGTCATCTCAGCTGATTCCAAGGAAAACATAAAAGTCCGAGACAATCTTTATGCCAACGTCGAAGCGGAAATCTTCATTCCCGCCGGCGGACGCCCCTACACCGTCAAAGACTCAAACTGGCAGCGCTATTTGAAGGCTGACGGCAGCCCAAGTTCTCTGGCGATTGTCGAAGGCGCCAACATCTTCTTCACCGCAGATGCCCGCAAGAAACTCGTGCAAAGCGGCGTTGTCGTGATCAAGGACAGCTCGGCCAACAAGACAGGTGTGATTTGCTCGTCGTACGAAATTATTGCCTGCCTGACTCTGTCACCTGAAGAGTTCGCCGCCATCAAGACCACCTATGTGGATCAGGTTGTGCAAATTCTTCGTGAAAAAGCCGACAAAGAAGCAAAACTCTTGTTCAGGGAATGGATGCTGCGTGCAAGTGAAACCAACCTTGTCGACTTGAGCTATGAGGTTTCGGCAGAGATCAACAAGGCGAAGGATATCACCCGCGAACGGCTCAACCGTCTGTCAGACGCCGAGCTTTCGGCAGAGCGTTTCAACTTTATTTTGTACCAACACTGCCCGCAGATTCTCGTCGAAAAATATCGTGACAGAATTGTTTCCCGTCTGCCGCGTGCGCACAAAATCGCCATCATGAGCGCATACATGGCGAGCCACCTTATTTACAAAGAAGGGCTCTCACTGCTCGAAACTCTCGAACCGGAACAGGTCTACAAACTCGCACTCGAGTATATCGATGCGGAACAGGCCGTCGACCGTATGATTCTCGACGTTACCAACAGCAGCCTGCCGGAGAAGGACAAGCTCGTTGCTATTCTTCGCGGGGCCGGAGCAAAACAACTTGCATCGAGTCGCATCTGAAAATGATGCAAACCTCTGCTGACGTCCGTCGCCGTCTGTTTTTTTTGGCATCTGTGTTTGCCACGCTCTGGGTCCTGCTGCCGCTTCTCGAAGGCATTTTGCTGGGGGCGGCGCTGGCTTTCTTGAGCGAGCCAGTCAAAAGAAAATTGGACGCGGTCTTTCATTCCAGAGGCAACGTTCACCGTTCGGCTGTGATTTCGGTTGTGACGGTGGCTCTGATTTCGGTGGTCTTCCTGTTTCCATTCTTGGCCGTGGTGATTGGCGCACTGCAAAGGATTTCGGCAAGTCTGGGCCTGCTGGCATCGACAGATGCAACATCATTGCTCGACAATGTTTTGAACAAAGGCAGAGAGCTCATAAAACTGCTGCCATTTGATGTGGACCCGCAACAAATCACATCGCTCCTTTCCGAAGGTGTTCAAAAGGCCATCACTTGGCTGGCACAAAACACCGGCCGCTGGCTTGCCGAACTCCCCTCGGCTGTTTTCACTTCCACGCTTGCGGTGATCAGCTGGGGGTATTTTCTCGCTTTCGGGCGCAGACTGAGAATCTCAATTTTACGATTCATTTTCCCATGGCCCGATGAACGCGCACTGCTTCGTTTCACATTTTCGAACCTGATCCGCTCGCTCGTGATTGCGAACATCTTTGTGTCGCTCATTCAGGCTATCATTATCGGCGTCTTTCTCGGATTCACGGGAGTGCCCCACCTGCTGCTCTGGACGTCGGCGGCATTTTTTCTTTCCTTTATTCCTGTTATCGGCACTGCACCCATCACCTTGGGCAGCGCCCTGTGGTGCTGGACCGTGGCCGGACGGCAGGACCTGGCGATTGCCATGCTGGTTTGCGCCTTAATCGCAGGAACATCCGACAATTTCATACGGCCGCTGGTTGCGCGTGGTGCCGGTGATCTCAATCCATTCTGGCTGTTTTTGGCCATGATGGGTGGCTTGGCGCAATTCGGCGCGGCAGGATTCATCCTTGGTCCGTTCGCCCTTGCAATGACGGTCGCTTCCGGAACTGCTCTGCGGATGGCTCTCAAAAGGAAAGAGAACAAAGGTCAGACATGCGAAACCTGAGAGAATTTATTTCGGCACTGCGTGCCCGTGGAGAGGTCCAGGACATCGAGACACAGGTGGACCCCAACCTTGAACTCGCCGAAATTCACCGACGTGTCATTGAAAACAATGGCAAGGTGCTGTTTTTCCGCAACGTGAAAGGCAGTCCGTTTCCGGTTGTGACGAATCTTTTTGGCAACGTTTCGCGCATTGAGCTGGCCTTCGGAAACCGTCCTGAGAAGTTTGTACAGCGCGCTGCTGATTTGGTTCACCACGCACTGCCGCCAAAATTGAGTACATTTTGGGGTGCGCGCGACCTCGCATTCGACGCACTGAAAATCGGTTTGAAATCAAAACGCAAAGGGCCAGTGTTTGAAGTCGAAAGTCCGCTGATTGCCGGACGGGGTCTCGATGAACTGCCTGCACTTGTGCAGTGGCCCGAGGACGGCGGCCGTTTTGTGACCCTGCCGCTGGTCTACACCCAGCACCCGCAATCTGGTAAACACAACTTAGGTATGTACCGCATACATATCTATGACGAAAAAACGACTGGTATGCACTGGCAGATTCACAAGGGCGGCGGGTTTCATTACGCAGCTGCTCAGGCACAGAATCAGAGTCTGCCGGTGAATCTGTTGATTGGCGGACCACCCGCCCTCATGCTTTCTGCCATCGCGCCGCTGCCCGAGGACATCCCCGAATTGATGCTGTGCAGCCTGCTGCTCGGTGAGAAACTTCCGATGAGCAAGCGCGACGATCTTCCTTATCCGGTCGTGAGCGAAGCCGAATTCGCAATTATCGGAGAAGTTCCGCCGCACGAGCGCAGGCCGGAAGGTCCATTCGGCGATCACTATGGTTACTATTCACTCGCGCATCCTTACCCCGTGTTTAACGTGAAGAGAATGTTCCACAGAAAGGATGCTATTTACCCGGCAACCGTCGTCGGCAAGCCACGGCAGGAAGACTTCTACATTGGAGACTACCTGCAGAAGCTTCTTTCGCCGTTGTTTCCAATCGTCATGCCGAGCGTTATTGAGCTTAAAACATATGGCGAAACGGGTTTTCATGCACTCGCCGCAGCGCGGGTCAAAGACCGTTACGAGAGAGAGGCAATCGCAAGCGGCTTGAGGATTCTTGGTGAAGGTCAGCTCTCATTACAAAAATTCCTGATGCTGACCGATGGCCAGGTTGACCTCAACAATTTTCGCGAAACTCTGGTTTATTTTCTGGAAAGAACCAATTGGGAAAAAGATCTTTTTGTCATCAGCAATGTCAGTCAGGACACGCTTGACTACAGCGGCCCCAAGGTCAACGAAGGAAGCAAGGGGATCTGGCTTGCACTCGGCCAGCCGCGCCGCGAATTGAACGGACAGCCTCCGACTGCATTGCCGTCGGGAGTGCGTGACGCAAAGGTCTTTGTCAAAGGGTGTCTTGTGATCAGCGGTCCCGCTTACAAAGATTCACCCAATTTCATCAGTGAAATATGCAATCACCCGGGCTTTGCGCCCTACGAACTGATTTTGCTTGTGGACGACGTTGCAGAGGCGACCGAGAACGAAGAAAAGTTCCTCTGGAGCTGGTTCACGCGCTTTGAGCCCGCCGCCGACATCTACGCTGCAAAAATGTCGCACCGCCGCTTCCACACATCGCTCGCCGCGCCAGTGTTTTTTGATAGCCGAATGAAGCCTTGGTACCCTGCAACCGTCGAACCTCATCCGGAAACTGTCAAATTGGTTGACCGCCGTTGGAGCGAATACTTCCGATAGATTGTGAACCAGCCTGTCGCACTTCTGACCCACTGCAGAATTTGAACTCAACCGCTCTCTCCCCGTCTGTCATCCTCGGACGGGGGGCGTCGCACTCATGAACCCGCATTCGCTCGAGACCGAATATGAGTCTTTTAGTGCCTCAATGCAGGCACGGGCGAATGGATTGACGGCTCAATGGCCGTCTTTTCAAGGATTCTGGGAGCGCTGGTGCAAGGAACACCGGATCATGGCTCACACCTTGTCTGCACGAGACGTGATCTCGCAAGTGGCACAGGGAAGTGAACCGGTGTGGAAGGATTTCTTGCAAAGACGTCAGCGGATGGTGTCTGCATTGGGTCAGGGACTCAAGCAAAGTGACACACATTCAACTCCATCGCGTGAAGAGCTGGCGGCTTTTCTACGCGAGCACGATTTGGGATTCATGGCGCTGCTGCAAAAGGAATTGGAGCGCGTCAAAGAGCAAATGACTCATGCGTTTACGGTGCGGAAAACGGTAAATGCATACGCACAAACGGCTCAGTACCGGAGGGAGTAGGGATGCTGAAGGTAGACAAGAAAAATCAGGCTGGACAGAAGGCTGCGAAATCGGGTCCGGTCTCGGAGAAAAAAGACACCGCACCGGCATCCGACAAAGGCAACTCCAAACCGGTTTGCAAGCCGGCAAAACTCGACACACTCAAGTCAGCTCCTTCAAGCGACAAGCTGATTGACATTATCGAACGCATGAAGAGTGCTCCGGATCAGAACTCGCCGGCAAAACAAAATGCTTCGCTGATCTCGCACATGGGCCGAAAAGTTGCCTTCATCGCGCCAATGCTGCCGCACCATTGTGAACTTGAAATCTGGAACGCTGTTGTCCGCAAGACGGGAATCACCGGTGTGATTCTGACTGCCGACCAAGAGGAACGTTCGTTTCAGACGTTCGTTGAAACCTGCAATCTGGCGAACATTCCGGTCGCCCTGACCTGCAAGACCCTCGAGACCACACTGGAAAACAAGTCCTTCCTCGGCGGACTGGAAAATGAAATACGCGATGCCGAACTCGTCGTTGCAGTGGGAGAGGCTTCGCTGTCCACCTATCAGGCGATGAAGGCACGCAGATCTTTGCAAAACAGACTGATCGTCTGGCAGAACGCCCCGCGTCCTCCAGCGACACTCGGTCTTTGGAAGGCAACACCATTTGCAGCGTTGCCACCGCAGATGACCCGCGAGAAAACGATTCGCCGCGAAGTTCTCAAGACCTGCGATGCGATTGTTTCATTGGATAAAGAAGGCGCCACATGGGCATACCTTGAAGAGGTCAATCCGCAGCGCATCCGCCGCATCAATCGCGGCGTCAATACCCAGATTTTCAACCTCGAAAAATGGGAAAGCAACAAGCGCGACATCCGCAAGGCGCTTGGACTGGCGGCAAACGACTACGTCTTTCTGCAAAGCGGTCCGTTGGAAATTGACTCGGGTGCTTTGGATACCGTTTATGCATTCAAGAGCCTCCTCCAGAGCCACGCAAAATTTGTCGGCAAAGTGAAGTTGCTGTTCTGCAGCACGGGTGTATCCAGTGCCGATGTCCGTCAGGCGGTCGTCGACCTTCAACTCGAAGACCATGTTTTCTTTTTGAATCCGAGTGAATCCGGAAACAAACTGCTGGTCGCCAACCAACTCTCGCCGCTGATTGCAGCCTGCGATGCGCTGATTCACAGCCCGCTCGCGCCGGTCAACGGCAGCCCGAACCGTTACCTCGATACGACGTACGACATTCTCTGCGGCATGGCCTGTGGTGTGACAATCGTGTCCAACGGCTTCGGCTGGGCCGGTGAATTTGCGGGACGCTTCTACAAGACTTTTGCCGGTGGAAATATCCACAGCCTCGGCCGCATGATGTTTGAGTCCATCGACAAGCGCGAGAAGCTTACAAACGTGAGGCGCGCAGCGTTTAAAGCCGTTGAAAATGAGCTCAATTTTGAACAGTCGGCAGAGGATTTGGGCAAGATAATCGTAAACATCTTGTCGGGACCTCAGGTGCAGGACCTCGACTCCGTCGATGCGTGCTTTGAACAAATAGAAAAGACCATCCAAGGCAAGCAGTATCTCGATGCGATTCACCTGATCAACAAGGCGTTCAACATGAACGACCTGACAACATCGCAGCGTGCCAATCTGTTCCGGCACATTGGTGACTGCTTCACCAAGTTGGGTGATCTTGAAAACGGTCAGGCAAACTACACAAGAGCTCTTGAGCTTGACCCCTACTGTGGAAAGTCGCTGATAGGCCTTGGTACCGTTGCATTGCAGCAACAAAACTACAACGTCGCTGTTCCTCAGTTCCAAAAAGCTGTCGGATTGTCGCCGCGTGACGATATGGCAAGCCTTGGTCTGGGACTTGCCTTCGAGGGCCTCGCGGAACTCGAAGAGGCGCGCCGCTGGACAGCACGTGCGTGCAAACTCAACATTGAAAACACGGTTGCAATCTTCAATCTCGTGAAGCTCGCTTACGACACTGAGGTATTTGAAGAAGCCGAAGAGGTTGTTTCGCGCTACGTCGGCCTGCATCCACATGACATCAACATGGTCTTTACTCTTGGCGGCATAGCTTTCCGCGCAGGAAAGCTCGAAGAGGCAACCAAGTTGATGGAAAACATTCTGCTGCTTGACCCGATGAACAGCCGCGCACACAGCCTGATGGCACAGATCCAAAAACGCAGTGAATCAAGACGTCAGGCTTAACCGCAATTTCGCACGGGGGAGGAACGACAATGGCTGATATTCGCGTGAATGGCCGCCGACTGGCCATCCTTCAAAACGAAGAAAGCCTTCAGGCGCTCGTAGAAAAGCTCGACAACCTTGCGGGCCGCAGCAACAGCTGTCTGACCTCGCTGACAATCAACGGCAACGAAGTTGACCTCGACAATCTGGAGGCGGAAACGCTTTTCTCGTTCAGCGCCAGCGACGTGATTGATGCGCGCATCGAAAACACCGCCCAGCTTTCGTTCGAGAGTCTTCAAGTTGCTCAGGAGATGGCCGAGCTGCTGGTCTTTGACATTAAGGTTGCGACGCTGAAGCTCTGGGATTCGAATACCTTCGCGGAAAAAGAAATCGACACATTGCTCAAAGACTGCCACTCATTCCTGACTCTGGGCGGTCATCCGCTCGACCTGCTGCAAAGATCTCCGCTGGAACTCAGCGCGAGCGCGCAGGACTGCCTGCGCGAACTTGATCGCATTGCACAGTCAGTCGAGGACGCAACACTGCTTGCCGTCCATGCGCAGTTCAAAGACGCTTGTCATGTTCTCGTCGGGCGTGTGATGCCCTCGATTGAACGATGGCTCGGTCTGACAGCAATTTTTGCGAAAGAACTTGAAATCGACCGCATAGAAAAACCAAACCTCGGCGAACCCGCGGAAGTGCTGGCATTCCGGCAACCAACTGGACCAGTCCCGTTAAGCATAACGCGCTGAAATTATTTTTTATTTATATAACCATCAGAGCGACCGCCCCGCTTTTGACGGCGGTCCTCTTTTTTTTTGCGGATCCGCCGATATTCCCTATGGCTACGCAGGGGTATGCACATGCGCAAGGCTCTAAGACTGACCAAAAAGAACTCCACCCGGGGACTATTGCTGCTTGCGATGGTGACCTTACCCTGTCTTGGCAAAGGAGCAGAACTCAAGCGCGAATACATTTCCGCTCCACTGCTCGGCTCGGGAGGAGCAGGTATAACAGAGGTCAAAGGACTAGAAGCACTTTTCTACAACCCTGCGAATCTCTCCCGAAGCCAAGGTCTCATCGACGACGTCATTCTCGTCAGTCCGCAAATCGAGGCCAGCGATAATGGATTGTCAATTTATAAAGACATCAAAGCGAACAAGAATATGCTCGACATTGTTGGTAGCGTGCTGGGCCGACCCGTCAGACTCGGAATTCAAAACGCAACAGGAGCGAGTTTTCGACGCACGGCACTTGCATTGATTGAGCGCGCAGACCTGCAGATCTCACTCAAGAACGATCCGTTTTCAGGAATTCCTGTCGCATCAGTTTCATCGGCGGTGCGGGTCGGCGCGGCTTACGGAATCGGCCGCAGTTTCGCATCCAATAAATTTCATCTCGGCATCACGGGTCTTCTGATTCAAAAGGCCGAAGCCAACCTCAGCGTCTCGGCACTCGATGCACAGTCGAAATTCAAGGATTCGGGCAGTAACAACCTGCTGAATGATGTCATGAAACGAGGTGTCGGGGTTGGTGCGCACGTGGGTGTCTTGTTCACACCTCAAGGCAGTTCGTCTCCAGAATTTTCAATCGTGGCGCGCAACTTTGGCATGACTTACAATGTTGGCGGAAAGTCTGCGGACGAGCGCCCCAGTGCGGAACTTCAAACAATTGACGTTGGATTTTCAGTTCAGCCGGGAACAAAAAACAGCCGTGCTCGTCTCTCGATGGACGTTTATGACGTGATGAACAAATCTGAACAGAACGTTTTCAAAAGGCTTCACCTCGGGTCAGAAATCACATTTTCGAACGTTCTGGGTGTTCAGGGTGGTCTCAATCAGGGCTACACAACCTACGGCGTCTTTTTGAATTTTCGACTTCTCAGGCTCGATGCGGGGATCTTTTCCGAAGAACTCGGCAAGTACCCCGGTGACAGCAAAAGCCGCAGCTACTATGGACGTCTGAGTGTGGGGTGGACAAAATGAAGACACCTGATAACCACAATCGCAATACATTCCAAACAAAACGGAAGCGTTCCGACATCAAGTTGAGGCAACTATCCTCAGCATTTGTCCTGACTCTGTCTGTATTGTGCATGACTGGTGGCATTGCAGCCTGCGGGAATGGAAACATCTTTTCAAATGCCGTCAAACGCTCGGACTCCGACAAAGCAAAGGCAGCCCTGGAGTCTGGTGATCTTGATACTGCCATCAGCACACTTGAGTCGTACCTAAAAAACAATCCGAACGACGCTGCAGCCCGCTCAATGCTCGCAAATGCTTACCTTAAAAAGTCGGGCGTGGACCTACTCAAAATTGGAACTTCCATCAGCGGCGGCAGTCAGAACCAGTCCAGCTGGAGCACCATCAGCGGAGCTCTCCCTGCAGGAACCGACGAAAACATTGCAAATGTTCAGGCGGCCGTGCAGGCACTCAGCAACATACCCGCAGACCAACGGACTGACGAGCAGAACTATCAGCTCGCAATTGCACAGACGACACTTGCAGTGACGGTAGCAAAAAAAGCCGCAGGCGATACGGGCGGGCAGCTCACAACTGAAAAAATCGATCAAATGAGTGACTCCGACGCGCTTACGATTTACAACGCCCTGAAGGGAAGCGCGGACGCCACAAACTCCATGTCAAACCCCGACTCAGGACTCAGCCAGGTGGGTTCCATCACAAGCGGAATCGACAACCAGTCGGGCGCGACAGAAGCCGAACGTTTGCGCAATTATTTGAAAACCCAGCGCTGAAGACGGAATGCAAATGAAAATCAGTTGCCTGCAAACCAATCCGGCGGCAGACGTCGCAAAAAATCTTGCTCAGATTGAATCGATGATCGCAAACCTCACGCAAGCCGAAGGAGCCGCCAATGTAGCCGTGCTGCCTGAGGTCTTTGCGGTCATGGGTGGCGACGACCTTCGCCTGCAAAGCGCGAATCATCTCGGAGAAGGCACATTCAAATTGTTATCCCAGTGGGCCAAGAAATGTTCCCACTACCTGGTTGCCGGCACCCACGCAGAGATTTCTGAACAAGAAAACCGTGTCTTCAACACTGCTACCGTTTTTTCGGCGCAGGGTGCATTGCTCGATGTGTACCGCAAGATTCATTTGTTCAATTTGAAGGATGCCAACGGGCAGCCACTCTACTGTGAATCAGACGTCTTCGCGCAGGGCAAGGAAACAAGCACCTTCCGCATCCCGTCTGGAACCGACGAATGGCACTGCATGAATATCGTCTGCTATGATCTTCGCTTTCCTGAAATAGTACGACGAGAAATCAGCCGCTCGGGGGCCATCGACGTACTCTTTATCACCGCAGCATTCACCCACCAGACCGGAAAAGACCATTGGGAAGTTCTCTTGCGCGCGCGCGCCATTGAAAACCAATGTTTTGTTGTCGCCTGCAACCAGACGGGATTCCATACAGATGGTCGTAAACGCAACTGGGGCCATTCCATGGTTGTCGACCCATGGGGCACGATCGTTGCACAGCTGAATGAGGAGGTCGGTATTCTTGAAGCCGTCATCAGCAAAGAAGCTCTCCACGCGGCGCGCGGACGTCTTCCAGCGTTGAAGGATCGGTTTTTTTGATTTCGGGTAACTCTACGATTTTTTTTGGCTTAAATTTTCACTGTTTAAAACGCGATAACTTCTGACTGCAAAACTTTCCGGCCTGCCGCAACTGAAACATCCGATACCAAAACAACCTTCGAGGATGATCATGCAGAGGCTGCAGATTGGACAAAAAATCTGCGCAGGCAGATTTGAAATAGAATCACTGCTGGGCAGTGGAGGGTGTGGAGAAGTCTACCTCGGACGCGATCTTCATAGCGAGGAGCGAAAACTTGTTGCACTCAAAATCTATGCAGAGACCTTGTCGGCCGGCACTGCCATCTTAGAGGTTAATGCTCAGATACAACGCGAAGCCTCAACAATTTTAAGAATCGATTCGGACACGATCGTCAAAGGACAGGAACTTGTCAGTGCTTCTGAAATGACGATTCTCGTTCAGGAATATCTCTCAGGCGGTTCTCTCCAGGACGCAATCCGAACCAATTTGCGTGACTTTGCTACCCCTGAAAAATGGCTGCGTGTGGCGATCGCTTTGGCGGACGGTCTCGCGGCAGTGCACAGCGCAGGACTGATTCACGGAGACATCAAACCCACAAACATCGGCTTTCGAGATGTTGCCCACCAGCGCATCGTCTTTCATGATTTCGGTCAGGCTGCGCTCATTAACACCCGTGATTTTCTGACTCGAACGGTTCAGGCAATGGGCACACTGCCCTACCTTGCCCCCGAGCGGACTGGCTTCATCAAATCCAGCCGTGACGAACAGTCCGACCTGTATTCGCTTGGCGCAACCCTTTACGAAATGGTTGCAGGCCATCCGCCTTTTGAGGAAGCGACACCCGCGGCTCTAATTGAAAAGATACTCAACGGTGTGGCATCACCCCTATGCACTGTGGTCAGCGACTTCCCCGAGCCACTCAGCGACATTGTCCTGAAGCTTTTGCGAAAAAATCCGGACGAACGCTATTTTAGCGCCGCCGGATTGGCGCACGATCTAAAAACCAGCCTTCATTCAATCGAGTCGACCAATTCCATTGCTTCTTTTGCACTCGGCAAGAAGGATCGCTTTCGCGAGCTTAACAACAAATCAACCTTCGTCGGCCGAGTCAGTGAAATCGGAAAGCTCTCTGGCATGTTAAGCGAAACGATTTCCGGCAAGGGTGGATGTGCTTTTATTGGTGCACCGTCGGGAGCTGGCAAATCGAGTCTCTGCAGAAAGGTGGCGATTGAGGCCGCCGACAAAAATGTTCTGACCATGACCGGAAAATTTTCCGAATTCGAGCGCAACCTGCCCTTATCGGGAATCCTTTCGGTCATCCAAGCATTTTTGACAAAAATAAAGCTCGAACCCGCTTACGTGCAGGCAGAATGGGCGAATAAAACAAGCACAAAGCTGGGTCCAAAACTCACCCTACTCACGCATCGTCTTGGCTTCCTGAGGGACGTCTTCGCGATTGAGCTGGACGAGGTTCATCAGGAGTTTGAAGACGAACAAAGAGCGTTCGCAGAATCGATTGTTGAACTTATCGCTGAGATGGGGACACACCATGATGGCCTGATGCTTGTTCTCGATGACTTGCAATGGGCAGACAGCGAAAGCATGTCCGTCGTTGAGGTCATCACCGATTACGCGCGCAGAGATGTACTTGGAAAAATTCTCTTGCTGGGATGCTACCGCAGTAACGAAGTGAATCAGGAACATCCATTGCAACTGCGTGTCCTGCAATATCAGGCGCGGCAATCGCATTTCGAGCTTGGTCCGCTGAGCGAAGCCGAATCCGATTCGCTGATCGCGCACCTTCTCGATGAAACTGGACCAGAGGTCACGAAACTGCAGAACATGTGCTATCTGCTGACACAGGGGAACCCTTTCTACCTCAGGGAGTATCTGGGCTTCTGTCTTGCTCGTGAGATCTACAGCGCAGGTGCGAACGCTACAAACTGGACTTTCGATGTCGCAAAGGCACAGAATGCATCACTGACTTTCGGAATCGCATCGCTAGTTTCAGAACGAATCAGCGAGCTCAACCAAGAGGCAAAGCAACTTTTGCTGGTTGCAAGCGCAGTCGGCAATGAGGTCAGCCTCTCGGCCATCGAGCACCTTCTGCGCGAGAAAGATATCCTCACGCCCGTCTTGCGCTCACTCACGGAGCTTGCTGACAAGCATCTCATTTTCTTCAGCAGCGACAAAATGACGTTCGTGCATGACAAGGTGCGTGAGGCTGCCTATCAAATAGCTGGCCATGAATTGCGCAAAGACTGCCACCACAATTACGCAGTATGGCTGCACAAGAAGATATATGCTGAGAAAGAGAATAACCCTCATACGACAGCATCGAACGAGATTTTTGAGCTGGCATATCATCTCAAAAACGGCTCACCAGAGAGAAATCCACATTGGGCGCGAAGAATTTTTCTTGATTCCGGACGAATGGCTTTGAAGGTCTTTGCCTTTCAAAAAGCACTCGAGTACTCCCAGACGGCTCATGACCTGCTTCCGAAAGATTGCTCCACCTCGGCAATTCTGATGAATGAATTCATCGAAATAACCGAAATTCTTGCGGATGCCCGTGTCCTCAACGCCGATCCTGTTGGAGCGGTCAATCTTTACGAAAGTATCATTCCATCAGTTGAAGACAAACTTCACAAAAGCGAAATTCTCGCAAAAGTTTGTGATTGCAATCTGACTTTGTTCCGTTACCGCGACAGCCTCGCGAGCGGGGAGCAGGGGATGAGATTGCTAGGGAGAACGATAGACAAGAGTGAGCTCAAGGCTGTTCTCGTAATATTGACCTTGTTCGTTCCCTTCTGTGTTGGTCTCGTGTACTGGAGATTTTTCGGCAGGCAACGTGAAGCCGAGAATTCCCGCGAGGAACAAGTTGCCTTTAAATTGATTATTTCCCTTCAGGTTGGTCTCTTTTTTTCTCGCCCGCTCTGTGCGGTCAGCACTCAGATGCGTTACACCTTTGCATTTCTCCGACAGAGGCCAAACCAGCAGCGCGCAATTATGGTTTCATATTGGGCAGTCATTCTTGCAACGTTCGGCTTGGCCAGGATTGCCGATCCGCTTTTTCGAAACGCATTGAAATATTTCGAACAAAATCCTGATCCCATCTGTCGCGCCTTTGTTTTATTCGTGTGGAGCTACCTCAATGAATTTCCACGCGCGCGCATCAAGGAAGCACACACCAAACACCAACAAGCTCTCGATCTTTTGGAAAACGCGGGCGAGTCTTTCTATCGTGTGCTGACGATGCAGGGCCTCATTCAGATGGATGAATATGCTCTGGGAAATGGTGAGAGTTATGCTCTCCACTCAAAGTATGCAGAGCTGATTCTTCGGATTAAACAGGCTCCCACAATTCTTGATGCTGTTCTCCGGCATCTCCTGTTGACAGGGAATACCGCCGACTGCCAAAAATATGAGGCGCTCGTAATACAGGCGGCAACTGCAAACAGATCCGACGGCTTCGATACAGTGGATGCTTGCTACGCGAAAATCTCTTTGGGGGAAATCAACCTTTTAAGAGAGGATCCAGAGAGGGCACTTCCCTATCTGCAGGACGCATTCGGCAGTATCACGAGACATTTTCATCGAATCGTCTATTGCATCTTTGCACCCGTGTTGCTTGCAACTTGCTATATCAGACTCAATCGTCCGATGGCGGCAATTCCTCCACTGATGCTTGCGTGGGTCAATCAATTGTTCTCTGCGCGGCTGCTGCTTCCAAAGACAATCTTTATTACTGGCGAGATGCTCTATCGCAACGGGTTTCAAGTTATAGGCCGTTGGTTAGCCCAAAAGGGGATTGCAAGAGCAGATCAGTTGCACCTTCCTGCCATTTTCTTCGAATTGAGAATGTATCTCGCTCATCTCATTATCGATGAAGACCCTGAATATGCACAAGTGTTGTATCGGATGTGCCGCGAATACTACTCGGAAAGGCAGTACGTCTATTTCGTGGATCGCTGCGACCGCGGAACCGCGCGGACGGAAGAGATCATGGAAACAAAGCAGGAGCGCGTCAGTCTTTCAGGTCAGTCCGGTTCTCATTTGAGCCTGACCGAACTGATGCGGCCCAAGGTCGAGTTGGAATCACTCTTGCAGATCTTTTTGACTCTCAGCGCTACGACCAACAAAACGCAACTGCTGGAAGCTGCCATCGATGCTATGAACAAAATCACCGGCGCCCGATTCGCGGTCCTCTTTCTCCTTGAGGAAAAGCATCTCGTCCCCGTGAGCACACTCGGAATCTCATTGGAGAATCTTAGAATTAGCCTGAATCCTGCTTTCGGCGTAGACCAATGGTTTCTCGAGAAATGCAACCAAGAGGAAAATCCAGAGCCCACCATAAGACCCAAAGCCTGGCGCACTGCGCATTCAGCGTGCGATGGTTCCGTTATGGTCGTTCCATTGATGTTCAAAGAACACGTTTACGGATACTGCTATCTCGCACATCCAGACATTACTGACTACTTCGATGCGCGGTCCCAGCAAATCGTTGCCCCGCTCGCATCGCAGGCTGCGATTGCCTACCACAACTTCATCCTCTTCAACTCCAAAGAAGAAAAGGCTCGCATCGAAGCGGAACTTGAGGCCGCACGTGCGGTTCAGAATGCATTGCTTCCTGACAACATCATCGCACCAAACACCCTGATATCACATTTTTATGAACCAGCATCCGAAACAGGAGGCGATTGGTATCATCATCACTATGACCCCATCCGCAATCGACTTTTCATCCTAGTTGGAGATGTCACAGGACATGGGCTTCCCTCGGCTCTATTGACAGCTGTCGTCAGCGGGGCGGTTCTATCGCACCTGCAGAAAGAGTCGAAACGCCCACTTGAGCGACTGACGTCAATACAAGAAAGTCTGCATGAGCTTTCGAGAATCGCCAACGCTTCAGTTCATATGTCTGGCTCACGGAGTCAGAGGTACATGACAATGGCATTTGCCTGTCTTGATTTAGAATCTGGAGAATTAGGCCTGATGAGCGCGGGACACGTCCCACCCTTTATCTATTCACACTCGGAAAACTCAGTTACCACGTTGCCGTGCAGCGGATCGCTTCTGGGCTTCTCAGAAAATCCGAGCTTCGGATATGCGTCCTGTACCCTCAACAGCGGAGACACCGTCTTTTTCTACACGGACGGGCTTCTGGAGAATTCAACCGAAAAGGGTCCAATGCTTCCCTCACGAATGCTGAGAAAACTGCTCATCCAAAATGACTCACCCCAAATCTGCGTCGAATCAATCTCCCAAATTTTCACACCTGCCGGAAGAGAGCAGCCGCTCGATGATGATGTCACGGTTTACATGTTTCGCTGGAACGGAAGTGGGACGCGGGTCACTGAAAAAGCAAGCTGAACTTTACAGTGTCGCCGGCAGACGAAAAGTAATCGAAAGCATGCAGATATGCCGAGCTGCCCGAAGCGTATTTTATCTCCTGCCAAGAAGCGCAAGGACAACTGCATGTTGCTCGGCGGTCAACTCGCCACTTAAAATTGCGGCACGAAGACGCTCAGCGATCTTTTCAGCAGGCACAACATAGGTCAGCAGCGACCAGACTTCCTCATCGCGACGGGACTGCATCTCTCTGAGATAGCTTGAGCGCTGAACCCGACGCTCCTTTGGAATTGCCCCTGTCCAAACAATGCCGACCAATTTCCCACTCAGACGACTGAATACTGCTGAGCCTGAATCACCGTGGGATACGCTACAGCCGGTCGCAAACGACCAAGCTTTGTAATCTGCCGGATTGTAGCGATCGGGATCAGCCAAAAGACGAAACTCACCGTCACCCGAGATCACACGGCAGTCATCATTCTCGTTGACAACCATCTGCCGTGAGGCATTTCCGGCAATCCCGAATCCCGCAGTCAGCAAAGGCAAATCAACCGAGACGTTGTCGAGAAAATCAAAATTTCTGCCGACATCTTGCAGATCACGATCGACTAAAGCGTTGCCCTCAAGAGTGAACAGTGCCAGATCAACCTCAGGCCAGCTGCCGATGAACGCTTTGCAGCGATGACGCTTCTTACGGGCAGTAAAGTTTACACTCCGTCCATCGCACTCCCAATCCGAACTCATGACGTGGTGGTTGGTAGCCATGACATGCTGTCCAGCAAAGCGGCCAAGGTAAAATGCAGTTGCAGAATTAAAAAATGCAGTTGCATGGACAGCGCCATAATAGACAGGATCAGTTTCCGGCCGACGTGCAGGATCAACAACCTTTTTTCCCCATTCATCGCCGATCTGATAATCAAGCACTCCAGCAAATAAAAATCTCTCGACAAGCTTGGAAAGCCGTAGCGGTGAACCAGAACCCAGTTGACGGACAAATTCTGAATTTTCATCAAAGTCAGAAATTGGATCAGCGTAAACTGAACTTTGACTGAAAAGTATTGTCAGTAAGAAAAAGGTATTCAGAAAATTCTTAAGCTTCATCAACCCTCCGATGAATAACAATCAACGGCAGGCCAGCGCTCCGAAACTTCCGGACAGCTCAAAATCCATCTTTCCGTCCACCATCTTGCCCTGGTCGCAGCCAAACACGGCGGGTAAAAGATACTTGAACTGTTCCTCAAGCTTGCCCTTCAGGGTCAAAGCAAGTTTCAGGTTGACGTCGTTGACAGCCAGAGAATCGGAGATATTCACGCGTCCGGCTACATCAACCCCAATATCATTTGCAATGAATTTTGTGTCCTGTGTAATCTCAAGCGACTTTTTTGCCAGATTGAGCCTGATCCGCGCGGCCGAGAAATCCTGCTGTGGGATCTGTATGCTTTCGTCCCTGAAAGCGAGGTAGGCTTTCACAAGCTTCACATCAATGTTGGCTCGTGCCTTTTCGAATGACTCTCCGGCTGGTGGAAGTTCGACAGTTGAGAGACCAGTGAGCTGCCCGCCAATCTCGGTCTTAAGAAATGGCTCGATTGTCTTCAGATTGGGGCTATCCTGTGCTCTGACGTATGCCAATGCATTAGCGACCAACGACTTGATTTCAAAATTGGTAAAAGTCACTGCAAGCTGACCCGATGGCAAGCGAACGTTTTTTGCTGTCGCCAACTTGAATAGAGAATAAAGGCTGTCGCTGACGTTCACATCAAGGCTGCCGCCGGACTGCGTCACCCGCAGGCTCGCATCAATTTTTCCCACAAAAATCGGAAGCACGTTCAAGGATGCCGCAACTCTGCCGATTTTGACTGTGGCATCGGAATCGGTAACGTTCATTACCTGAATATCCTCAAGTGAGACGCCGACAGGGAACTTGAATTTAAGACTTGCGACACTGAGCCTGACAGGCATTCTCCGCTGGATGAACAATTCATTTACTTTACTGACTGCGACCTCCTTAACGACGTTTATCGGAAAGGACAGATAGAGAAAAAACAAAAAAGAGACGAAACCAACCGCCGCATATATTGCGATCAATTTCGCCCTTTTCGATTTACGGATGCGCAGCTGCGGAAAATCACCAAAAAGATCTGCTCCGTATTGAGAGCGCGCTGGTGCGGCAATCATGCTGACCGCTTCCTCAGCGATTTCTTTTTGAGCGGCAAGAACCGGAAGATCCTCAACCAGCAAACTACCTTTAGGTGGTTGTGTATCCATGGAAATCAGCTCCCTTTAGAAAAAAAAATTGTCCTTACCGGCAAGACAGAGCTGAAAAATTTCCGGTGAGTTCAACATCCATTTTTCCATTCACCATCTTTTGCGGATCGCAGCCAATCATTACGAGCAAAAGCGTTTTGAAGTTTTCCTCTATCTTGCCCTTCATGAGCATCGACAGGGCCAATTTGACATCGTTGACGGAAAGCGATTCGGAAACGTTCATACTTCCGGAGAGTTCAATTCCGACATCACTTGCCAACAGCTTTGTTTCATTAGGTATCGTGATTGTCTTTTTTTCCAGCTTCGCCTTGATTCTTGCCTCGTTGAAGTCCTGCCGTGGAATCGCAAAGGTCTCGTCCTTCATCTCGAAATACGCCTTGCCAATTTTCAGATCCAAATCTCCCTTTGCCAAATTGAACGACTCGCCCGGCGCCGGCAGGTTCAACTGGATCGCCCCGGAAATCTGGCCGCCCACCTCTGACTCCAGAAATGGCTGTATGGCGACCGCCAATGTGGAGGATAACAGCTGGCTCGCAAATTCTGACATGTTTGCCGAACTGCCGCCGCGTCCACCGACCGAAGAACCCTCTGGTTTAAGTAGCTCAAGCAGGCTTGTCGTATACTGAAGAATCTCAAAATTGCTGAACGTGATTTTCACATTTCCTGATGGAATACGCACATTCTTCTGAGTCATCTTTACCAAGTCGATAATGCTGTCGTGATATAATAGCCCGACGCTGCCGCCAGACTGCGTGACCCTGAAATCAGCACTCAGCCTGCCAATGAACACGGGCAAAAATTTAACAGTTGCGTCTAGCTTTCCAATTTTAACGACTGCCGCCGCGTTGTTGATGTTGCTCACCTGAAGATCTTCAAGACTAACCCCAAGCGGAAATCTTACTTTGAGCGAACCCACATTCACCCGAACGGGTACATTTTTCTCCGAAAGAGCCGTGTTAACCTTGGTGACAATCACTTCTTTAACTACATTCAACGGAAAAGTCAGATAAAGGAACAAGAAGAAAACAACCATTCCAAAGAGAGTCTGCGTCAGAATAATTCTGGTCCGGTTTAGCTTCTTAATCCGATGGGAAATAGTATCACCCCATGACTCGCTTCCGAACTGCGAGCGCAGCGGAGCCGCAGTGACAGCCATGCTTTCGTCAACTGCAGTGTCGTCGGCAGCCAAGACCGGAAGGTCTTCTACCAAAAGACTACTTTTAGGCTGTGTCTTATCCATGCTGGTTGCGCCCCCGTGCCGTGATCATTTTTTGGGTTCGATTCCATCCACCGCGAAGGTCGCATCAAAGAAGAGTTTGTTTTGGTAGAGACCTTTGATGCGAAGATCGCTGACACGCAGCATCTTGTCGTCCGACTCAATGGCAACCACAAGATCAATGATTTTCTTGAGACTGACGTTTGAGACGCGGAACTCAGATCTCGTTGATTTGTACTTTTCAGCTAGCGGAGTGCCGCGGATGAAATCTTTCTCATTTGAGCCTTTGTCCGTTTTTGTATTTCCGCTGATTTGGAGATCCAATGATTTAGCTTTGTCCTCAAGCAACGAGAGTATTTGCAAACTCCCGGTGACATTCGCGATCCTGCGGTCGAGCTCGTCGAACTTCTTCTTCGTGACGGCATATTCAACCTGTTTCGCCCGCAGCTTGTTCATCGCCTGAAATGAACCGTCAAGTTTTGCCTGCAGATTGCTCAGGGCTGAAAGGTAAATGCCTATAAAGGCAAATACAACGAGTCCAGCAGCAATAAATGCACCTGCGATGACCGCAGTTCGTCCTTCGGACGGGAGCTTGAAATAGCTGTCCATGAAGTATTCGATGCGCTCATTCTGCTTGCCAAAGATCACTTCCCTGACAGGAAGAAGCCAACGCGGGACGTCACCTTGTGAATGTTCCTGAACGTCGTTCATCGCTCCGCTCATATCAGTTTTCCTCTTTGATCGTTGCTGTCATGCTGAATTTTACTTTATCTGAACCCGGAATTCGCTCAGGGTTGTTCAGTTTGATGCTCTGAAAACTACCGATTCCCCGAATGATCGTGCCGATCCGTTCTGCAGTCGCCAGGTCGACGGTTTCGCCCTCAATGTCTGCAGTTCCATTTGCGTGGACGTGGAAGTTTGTTATGTCGAGGGTTGTCTTTTTGTCGATTGCCTGAGAGACGTCCCGCAGGACCTTAAGCGGCACTGCGCTGCGCAAACCCAGGAAATTGTCAATCGCCGCCTTTTTTGACCGCAGGTCTTCGTCCATAATTTTGAATGCGCGGTTTGAGTAATTTGTCAGGTCCCAGCTTGACTGACTTGCAATGTTTTTTAATTCTTTCGGCTCGGCTCCAAGTGTCTGTTTGATTTCAGTTTGGAACTGCTTCTTCAAAGTATCTATTTGGTCTGTGTACAGCCACCAGCGAAGAGCATAACTTCCCATAAGACAAGCAACCAGTCCGAAAGCAAGCAAAGAGATATTAGATATCTGCTTGAAGACTGCATCGTAACTACCAACGAGCGCCAGCTCACCCTTGCGCAAGTTAATTTGCGAATGGTGCTTTCCAGGCACTCCACGCAGCGCGATTGCAAGTGCCTGTGATAGAATTGGGGCTTTGTCATCGTCTCCGTCATCAAGCCGCAGTCTTGTTTCATCGAAGGTCATCAATTTTATCGGAATCTCAATTGAATCTTCCAAAAATTGCGTGATGTTTCTGATACAGGCCGTGCCGCCCGTCACAATGATTTGCGACGGTACGAGTCTTTCTTGTGCTTTGAAGGAGTGAAGTGTTCGGATGATTTCTTTGACAAGATCGGTTGCGGCAAGACCCATTTGATATGCAACGTTGAATTCACGTTCATATCCGGCCGCCGGCTTTGCATCGGGTTTGTATTCCAGATAGCTAACCGCATGCTTGAGACGCTGGGCTTCACCATAAGTCACACCCAGTCCTTTTGACAGCATCTCAGTGATGTAGCGGCCACCCATTCGAATGGTCCGCGCGGTAACAAACTTATTGTTGTTGATGAGAATCATCGCAGTCTTTAGATGGCCAATGTCAAGAATCAACTTGCACTTGTCACCCGGATCCCAAACCGGATTGCGCAAATCCGCCGGGCCGTATGAGCGCTGTTCAGATGCTTTCAGGAACGGGAACAGGTTTATAAAAGTCAGGTAGTCGACATCAATGACTTTGGGTTCGATTTCCAAATCCTTCAGACCGGACAGAAAAGCCTCGATACTCTCCTTGCGGCACATTGCTGTCAGCACGCTTGTCGTGCCGCCGCTCGTGTCAATGATCTGCTGATCAATGATCGTTTCTTCCAGACTGAAGGGTGCGTTCGTTTCAAGTTCGTTCTGAACAACAAGCGGCACATCTCTTTTTTTGACATTCTGAAAAACAAAGGTGCGCGTCGAGACCATGAGTCCGTTCATTGCCGTATACGTTCGGTCGAACTCGATCGAATTTTCGGTCAGCAGTTGGCGGATGGCGGTATATTCGACCAATTCCTGATCGAGGCCGTCGATTTCCGGCACTGCAACTTCGTAGAAACGCTCTACTCTGTAGGCATTAAACGTCTGTGTAATCTCAACTGCCTTGATACTATAGCTGCCAAAATCGAGCCCTAGAATTTTCTGCATGACTTAACTGCGCTCCTCTCATGCCGTGAGAGAGCCCCCGCCTAGGGGGCGATCCGACACCGCTGGACCTCTTGAGTGTAACTGATTGGCTCCCCGACCTCTGATGCCAATTCAATGGCAACCGAGATCGAGGACAGCGACAAAGGAACAACCCATGTCAACCCAACGGGCTGTCAATTCGCCTCTCATATTGATAGTCTGCATCTGTCGGTGTTTTGAATGCAAGGAGAATGCGTCTCGATGTTTCGCGCGACAGACAGAAAAGAGTCTGAAGAGTTAATCGTTCGGCGCATTGCACGCAGGCTCGACCGTTACCTTAGTGAAATGGAACGAAGTCTGGCAAGCCGGCCACTGAGCGTTGCAGACGGCACGGCGGTTGTTTCTCTTGGACCAAATGAAAAAGCGGAGAATTCCTCGGACGCGCCGACTGCGGAAAAAAACGGCCAGCTATCATCGGGGACAGGACCGATGATTTTGCCTGCGGAGCCTCTGAACGACCAGCAACAAAATTCCCCACACTTTGAGAGCTTCTCGCCACCCCATTCGTTGACTTCCGAACAAGGAGTCGATGGGGCACCATCAGCTCCGCCACCTGCGCCACCTGCGCCACCTGCGCCACCCGCACCACCGGCTCAAGCTGCACAGGCAAAACCTCAACCGCCAGCGCCTCCGCCGGCACCACCAGCTCCGCCACCTGCGCCACCCGCACCACCAGCTCAAGCTGCGCAGGCAAAACCACAACCGCCGCCGCCACCGCCGGCACCACCAGCTCCGCCACCTGCGCCACCCGCGCCACCGGCTCAAGCTGCGCAGGCAAAACCGCAACCACCAGCTCCGCCACCTGCGCCACCCGCGCCACCGGCTCAAGCTGTGCAGGCAAAACCGCAACCGCCAGCGCCACCCGCGCCACCGGCGCCACCGGCTCAAGCTGTGCAGGCTAATCCACAACCGCCAGCGCCACCGCCGGCACCACCAGCTCCGCCACCTGCGCCACCTGCTCAGGCTGCACCAGCATCACCAAGCCCACCGCCACCTGTGCCATCAGCACCTATGTCGGGTGTAAAAAAAACTGAATTGCCACCGCCGCAGTCGGTGCCGCCACTCTCTCAGGCAACTGACTCAAAGCAGCAACCTCCGCCCCAGCCGAAGCCTGATGCACTCGGCGAAGGGACTAAAAAAGAAGCCACCACTGACGCAAAATTAAAATCTGAGAAAACTGAGGCGGCAAAAGATAGCTCCAGTGCCAATGCAAATCTGGCAGCGGCATCACAAGCACCCAAGTCTGCAGCTCACAGTATGCATCACTTCGACGCGCCCCCCCCATCCGGCGCCCCCAAAGACCTTGAAGTCCTCCTTCACGGAAAGCCACAACAGCCTTTAATTTTTGGAATACAACGTAATTTTTTTCTTTGGTTTGTGTTGTTTGTCTTGCTGTTCGTGGTGGTCTACTTTTTTGTTGGCAGCGGTTACACCTACTGAGCTCTAACGCTCAGTATTGCCAAAAAAACCTCCCCTCTTGTTTCGATTAACCAATCAGAACAACAACTTTTTGCCTTCAGTTCTGCGCAGAGACTCCGATGCTGTCCTCTGGATGATGCTCTTTTTTATGGAGATCTCTCATGGTGTCAGGACGCTCACGGATGAAGTCTGGACAGCAACCTAGTCTTCGCAGAACAGCACGGCAGAGCGATGTTAGCCGAAGAAAAAGGCTGGCACGTTACCGCAGGCACACTGCGAGGCAGAGCTACAAAGCAACTTTGTTTGCGGAAGTAAACAAACTCATCTTTGTTCAGGATTTTGAGGCCGCAGGAAGACAGCTCGCGCAGCTTGCAAGTCTCTACTGGAACGACGCAGAAATTCATTTCCGCAGGGTCGAAGTCGCTTGCCGTACAGAATCTCTGCCCGACGTCGTTGAAGATTACCGGAGACTGAGAGCCCTCAACCCCGAACATCAGATCATCGAGGCTGCGGCGCTGCTCAGCCAAATTCGCTACGAGGAACTGACCTCAGGCGAGGCGACCTTTGTCAAAGACACGATCGATGAACGGGAGTATGCACTGTTGGCGCAGCGCGATGTTGTTGCACTTGACTCCGGAAGTGAGACCTCAACTTCGAAAAGAGGTTCGCAGAACGACGAGGCAACGCGTCAGTTGCTTGCGCGCTGGGAGTCGAGCCGCTCGATGACGGGTGCAACTGCCTCGCGTGGTTGGCGTGTTGATCGTTCTCCACTGGTTCCTGACGACGTCATGCCCAGCGAACTGCCAACACTTCCCGATGCATCAGCAGACAATGACCCCAACCATGCGCTGAGACGAATGTCCGAAGATGACAGGTCAGAGCCAACACGCATCGGCGAACATCCACAGCACCCGCTACTTCACGCAGCCGTTCGCCTGCGTGACAACCAACCGAAGAGTTCTTGGGCATGGTTCGTTCTTGGCTGCGCCTTGGAGCTGACAGGTCATCTGCAGGAGGCTGTCGACGCGTGGACGCGCTCATACCAGCTCAATCCAGAGTCCCTCGCAGTTCTTGCCACCATGGCCGAGCTGCAACAGATTGGCGCGCTACCCGACAACAGTCCAGATTACGCAGAGCGCTTCGAAAAGCTCGACAAATATCTCGTGCACGGAACTTACGAAAGTCACATTCAACTTTACCGCCACTTCATCGAGAAACGCGAAAGCCATCATGCCATCGCTGCGCTGCGCACACTCGCAGACTGGATGCAGCGCCAGCGCGGAGAAGTTCCGCCGGAGATTGAAATTCTCTGCCTTCTCGGAGCAATGAATGCATACAAACTGGACGGAAACACCGCAGCTGCAGAAGCCTGCCGTCGCGAAGCTGAAAACATTGCGATAGCCTGCAAAAAAGCACCCAAAAGCCCTGCACAAATTGCCTTCATCGGTCAGATTGCGGAAGAATACGGACTGCCGAACCTTGCGCGCTTGTGCTTTTACTCCGTGCTCATTGCCAAAGACACGCCTCTCGAGCTGGCAAGCAAAACAGCAGCTCACTGCGTGGCCCACTATGCCTCGCTTTCACTGAAAGAATGTTTAAAAACAACCTATCTGAATCACTCAGGCAATCCTGAAATTAGGTTCTGCCAGCTGTTGTGTGAGCTGACTTTATCCTCTGTTGCCATACGTCCGTACATGGAGCGCAAAAACAAAATCCGCGATGCATTGTCTAAAAACCATGCGGCGGTTGCGCTGCAGTTGATGCAAGAGGCTCTACAGGACACAAACGACGACGCGGAAATTCACTTCTACATGAGCGAGATGCTCTCTCGACTTGGAATAACCGACAGGGCAAAACATCACTTCTCGATGATGTATGAACTCGACTCTTTGAACGTCGAGTCGGTTTTGAGGTACCTCAACTTCCTCATCAAGAACAAAGAGTTCTTTTCTGCCCAGGAAATTGCACGCAAGACGAACGAGATTCCCGCTTTGACAACCCAGCAGCGCAGCGAGTTGCATTGGGCACGCGCCAGCGCTCTGCTCGCAGTCGGCGAGGCGGAAGAGGCGAAGCAAGAGATCGATCGTTCACTCAAAAGTAATCCATGGAGCACGCAGTATCTGATAGTCGCTTTGCGACTGTCGGTTCCGGCAAACATCAAAAACAATGATCCAAATTTCGGAGAATCCGCACTGGCGGTGCTGGAAAATCACATCACATCCACGCCTGCGGGCATGCTGAATGACGACCAGCTGACCATGTTGATCGATCACGGCCGCAAGGCACTGCAGGCCGGACTCAGCGAATATGCATACACACTCGGAAAAATTCTCTTCATGATGAACGAGAAGAATGAGAATGTGATCGAGTTTTTCAGCAAGGTCGGAGCGAGTTATGAGCCGCGGCTGGCTGCGCAGCAGACACTTATGCTCCTGCAGACCAACACAAAGCAGTGGTCTTTTTCGCAACTCGCCGTTTGTATTGCGCGCATCTACAGCCAGGCTCTTGAATGGCCGCTGGTTGACGAATGGCTGGATATTGCTGTGAAGGCAGGAGTCGAAGACAAGCAGGTCCGATCAAAATTGTTTGAACTTGAAGCCTTGAAACTGGCACTCCACGGGACCAATTTCCGCAAGGCACAAAGCCTGCTTGAGGCTGCACTCGATATCTACGACGGCCAGCAAAAGGTTCCGGCCGACACCGGAGTGCTGCACGGTTATCTGATACTTGCGCAGGGCAATATCAAGGCTGGCATCGAAAAGATGCAAACCTGCATGGGTGAAAACAGCTCCATCCAGAGTTTGTACTTCCTAATCAAGGGCCTTGAGCGGGCCGGCAGACTGTCGGGCTCCGAATGCGACAATATTCTGAGACTGTATCATTTGGCGCCGACGAATTTACTGGAGCAAAAGCTTATTGAGGAAATCTACTGCACCGTTGGCTCATACAAAGTTGGCGTGCCGGTCAACCTTGCCTGCTGAGCGTCATTGCACCGCGGTGAGCATGGTCATAGACCTATTTTTATGAGATGCTCGCCGCTCTGGTGAAGGACGTTTCGTCATGGCTTTGCGCAAGGGACAATCCGAACGAAAAAAGGCGATGCAAAACATCGCGCAACTTAAAACTATCCGCAGCAGGGTGAGTCTCGCACCTGAATGGTGGAATGGCAAAACGCACGTTCTGATTGACATGGACGGAACTCTGATAGGTCAACCTGGAGCACTCTTCCATAACCTTTTTGCAATTTTTGCGCTGCTTCGGCTGAAAGGTCTCGGCTCATACACCGAACTTTACCGCGCGGTGAACAAAACGATCCGCACTGTTTTGTCCCCCCATCCATATGCGAACAACGAAGATGCGTTTTTCGAGACCCTGGCACGCGAATTGAATGTGACCCGACAGAAGCTCGAACGATTTGCCGGCCGGTTTTTTGATTCTGATTATCCTTTCATCTGCCTCATTCTTCACTCCGAGCCACATGCGCGCCGTCTGCTCGATCTTCTGCACGCAACTGGAAGACACGTGACACTTGCAACAAACGCCATCTTTGGCAGACGCGAAATTGAATTGCGCCTCAAAGCCTCGGACCTGTACCTACATGATTTTGATTTGGTCACATCATGGGATGTGATGAAATCAACCAAGCCTCATTCAGCCTTTTTCGAGGAAACACTGAAGAAAATCGGCGGCACTCCCGAATCCACGGTGATGATCGGCAACGACCCTTTTTACGACCTTCCTGCCTATCAGCTTGGCATCGAAACGCTTCTTGTCGGGCAACGGCTATCGATTGGTGACATTGCTGACTCGCTTGAAGCAAGCCTGAAGAGTTCCAACACCTGAATTGGATCAGGACTTGACTCGTCCGCGAAGGTAGGGCTCTGCAACAAGGATTGCGAGCGCAGCCAGTGCGTGCTGTATTTGTCCCGAACGCGCCATCATGATTGCCTCCTCGATTGGCACTGTGCGGATGCGTATCACTTCGAACGGGTCGTGGTGATCCCGCTTCACAACGAGCGGCTGACAATCAAATGCAATGAAATAGGTGATGCGATTGCCTTGAATAGCTGGGTTGGGTGCATATCCTGGCAGCGACAAAACACGCTGGCTTGTCAGGCCGGTCTCTTCTTCGAGTTCACGCAGAGCAGCCATGGTCAGATCTTTTTCGTCTGGGTCAACTGCACCACCTGGCGTTTCGAGCGTGATGGAATCGGTGCCGAACCTGTGCTGCTCGATGAGCACAATGTGGCCGTCGGCAGTGACAGGCACCACGTTCACCCATTGCGAGCAGCGGATTGTATACATCGATCTGCGGTGCACCCCGTCAAGACTGGTAGCCTCGCGTGATTCAATCTTGAAGATCGGGCAACTGTAGGCTTCCCGGGGCTCGCTCAACGGAAATTTGCGCAACTCTAAAGAATCATGGCCGTCTGTTGACATTTTTTTTTCCTCTGCTCTTGAGCCGATTTTGCCAGTCCGTCGAAGACAATGCTATGTAGGGCCGTCAGTTAGAAACATGCTCACAACGGAGGCCCAAATGGCTCTGATTTCCCTGCGCCAGCTTCTCGATCACGCAGCTGAAAATACATACGGAATTGCAGCATTCAACGTCAACAATCTCGAGCAGATTCAGGCGATCATGGAAGCCGCAAAAGAGACCAACAGTCCGGTCATCATCCAAGCCAGCCGCGGTGCACGCTCCTACACCAACGACGTGTTTTTAAGACACCTGATGTTCGCCGCGGTCGAACTGTATCCCGAGATTCCGGTCTGTGTTCATCAGGACCATGGAAATTCCTTGACCACCTGTCTTTCGGCCATCCGCAACGGCTTTACCAGCGTCATGATGGACGGCTCTCTGATGGAGGACGGCAAGTCTCCCGCCAACTACGACTACAACGTTAAGATCACTCGCGATGTTGTCCGCTGTGCACATGCCATGGGCGTGAGCGTCGAAGGCGAGCTGGGATGTCTTGGCTCGCTCGAAACAGGCATGGGCGAAAAGGAAGACGGCCATGGCTTCGAAGGCACACTCTCACACGACCAGCTGCTCACCGATCCCGATGAAGCTGCCCGCTTTGTTGAGGAAACAAAAGTTGACGCACTGGCAATTGCCATCGGTACAAGCCACGGCGCATACAAATTCACCCGTAAACCCGACGGTGGAATTCTCAACATCGAACGCATCAAAGCCATCCACAAAAAATGCCCCAACACGCACCTTGTGATGCACGGTTCGAGTTCTGTCCCTCAGGATTTGCAGGAAGAATTCCGCAAGTTCGGCGGAGAAATGAAGGCGACCTGGGGCGTTCCAGTTTCTGAAATTCAAGAAGGCATCCGCAACGGCGTCCGTAAAATCAACGTCGATACCGACAATCGCCTTGCGATGACCGTCGCAATTCGCAAAGTTTTCAAGGAAAATCCCAGCGAATTCGACTTGCGCAAGTACATGGCACCCGCGCGCGCGGCGATGCAGAAAATTGTTGCCGAAAGAATGGTCCAATTCGGTCAGGCGGGTCAGGCGAGCAAGATTAAGCCCATGGGCTTGGACGTTATGGCCAAGAAGTATCTTTGAGCTCCGGCCTGAGAGAGTTCAGGGTATTTAGCAGAAAATCTACGACATGCGCTGGTCCTGCAACGATATGTTTATCGTTCAGGACGTCGAATACTTGCCCTTCGTAATTGGTTGTCTTGCCGCCCGCCTCACGGACCAGCAAATCACCCGCGGCCATATCCCACGGCGACAAGCGCGATTCAAAAAATCCATTGAAGATGCCGCGTGCGGTCAGCGCCAAGTCGAGCGCCGCGGCGCCGTTAATGCGCGTTCCGAGAATCTGATTTTGCAAGGTTTCAATGCAGCGGATGACCCCATGCAAACTGCTCCCCTTGTTGGAACTGAAGCCCGTCACAATACTCCAACGGCGCACCTCGCTCCCTGCATTCACATTCATGGGCTGCTCGTTGACGAAGGCACCCCCACCACGAGAAGCGGTGTAAAGGTCGGCCAATGCCGGCTGATAGATTGCAGCTCTTTCGCAGACAAACTTGCCGCCGTTGATGCGTCCGCAGGCCACTGAAATACAATGAAAAACGTTGCCCTTTGAAAAATTGGTCGTGCCGTCGATCGGGTCGAGAATCCATACGACGTCTCCCTCACGGGGACCTTCCGACGAACCTCCGTTGGACCAGCCGGACTCCTCGCCCAGAACACGGTGTTCCGGAAAAAGCTTACTGATTTCAGCTTTGAGATATGTTTCGGAGGCCAAGTCAGCCTCGGTGACAAGACCTAAATCGCCTTCTTTCTCATCAATTTTGATCTGCCGGCGAAAGAAGGTCTGAGTCAATTCGCCGGCTGCGCGCGCAAGACTGCCGATAGTTTCGCGGCTGGGAAGTTGGAGGGGCGATGGGGTGCCGGGCAAGCCTGTCATGTCGTATTTCTCCTGTCTCATGCCTTCAAATAACGCGCCTTTCCATGATAGGGTCGAGCAGGTCACAAGGTCCAGTGTCCTTGTCCACTTTGAAAGGTCCCTCATGGAAACGTCGACCCTCCTCACAACGGCAACCGTCAGTGTCATTAGTGCCGTCGTCGGAGCAGTACTCGCCCGCAAGTTTGTCATCAGAACCCAAAGCGCCGTCGCAGGTTTGGGAGAATCAGCAGAGCAAGTTGTTCGCAACGCAAAACAAAGACGCGACGCCATTCTTGAAGAGGCGCTCAAGGCGGCCCGCGAGGAATTGGCCGCTGAAGCGGAAAGACTCGAAGAAGACCGAGCAGTCGTCCGCGGATTTCAAGATGAGTTTGAACGCGAGCTCAACCAGCGGCAGAGCAAAATCGACCGCAAGTGGAACGACCTGCAAACTCAGGAAAGTCAACTAACGACAAGGTTGCAAAAAAGCCACGAGCGGCCGCCTGAGCTCGATCAGATTCAAGAACAGAAAACGCAGTTAGAAACCTCGTTGGTGGAGTCGTTGATTGTAAAAACGAATGCGCGACGCGATGAACTCAGCGCCACGATTCACGACGAAGTTCTCAACGCCGAAAAGCTGGGAATCTCAAAGTGGATGCTCGAAAATCAGGAACGCCTCAAAAATGAAGCTCAGCGCGGAGCGCGCGATGTGCTGCTCAACATTTACAACCGCTATAGCCCTCGCTTCATCTGGCCGAAAACGAGTTTCAACGTCGAGGCCCCCTCAAAAGATGTCGTCGCTCGTCATTTTGCTGAAGGCTCTCCACTGGTGGCACTATTGCTTGAAGGAACCGACACGGCGCTCGATGCTGTGATTGATCCTCAGTCCAGCGAACCGCCCACGCTGAAAATTTCCAGCGGCGCGGGAGTCGACAAAGAGATCATCCGTCTCACGCTTGAGGAGATGTTTGGACGCAACCAATACAATCCGGATCGCGTCAAACAGATTCTACAAAAGCACCGGCAAAACCTCGACCGGACGACGCTCCGCATGGGGCAGGAGGCGATCAAAATCCTTGGGCTCGACAGCATGCATCCGGAAATTCTCAAGCTCATTGGAGCTCTGAACTACCGCACCAGCCACCGACAAAACCAATACTTTCATTCGCTGGAAGTGGCTCGGCTGGCTGGCATGCTCGCAGACGAGGTCGGGGTCGATCCAAAGCTTGCCAAACGGGCAGGAATTCTTCACGACATCGGCAAAGTGCTCGACTATAAAATTGAAGGTAGCCACGCAGTGATCAGCGGCGACTACGCCACTCGCTTCGGAGAGGCTGAGAATGTCGTCGATACGGTTCTTTCTCATCATGACGACAAAATTGTGGAAACTCCGCACGCATATATTCTCAAGGCGGCCGATGCCATGTCGGGTGCACGCCCCGGAGCGCGTGTCGACATGGAAGAAGGATTTCAGAAGCGCATTGAGGGCATTGCAGAGGTCATCAACAGCTTCCAAGGTCAGGGCGTGACGGGCTCCGCCATTATGCACGCGGGTCGCGAGGTTCACGTTTTTGTTGATAACCGCAGGATCAAAGAAAAAGACATCGATCCGCTCGCACAGAATATTTGCCGCAAACTTGAATCGGACGTTCAGTTTCCCGGACAAATCAAAGTTACGGTTGTGCGGCGGATCGAGATTTCGGAAGTGGCCTGAGGCCGATTACAGAGAAATTCCAAAGACAGCGCGCACAGCAGAGTAGCTGTACTTCATTTCGCCGTGTTTCTCGTAGGTCATGGCGCCGTTGCCCAAGCTGTACTCAACACCGAGTCGTGTGAGCGGAAATGGAGTGATGAGCGCGCGCAGAGTGGCACCAACCTCGGACCCCTTACTCGCCTTGCCTGTCTCGGCTGCAGCCAGTCCCTTGGTCACTTCCTTGCTGCCACCCATTGGGAAAACATAGTTCAATCCGCCCTGCAGCGTGACAATCGGAATCAAGCCGACATGCACACCGGCCTCGAGTCCGGCGTTGTTGCTCTTGACGATCTCTTTGTTCTTGACGGACGCGCTGTCGTATTCACGGACAGAAGTGCCGACGTGCAGTTCAGGCCCCGCATAAATGGTGACACCCGGAATCGGACCGAAGACGTCAAAATGCGCTGCCAGTTTTCCTTGAACACCAACAAGCTCTTTGCTCGAAAGAGTTGAACCTGCATCAGGAGTCTGACTCGTCAGACCGCCGGCAGCAAAGACGCGCACCAGATCCGCAGAAGCGGATGCAGATGACAACAACTGCACAAGACCCACGGCGCCCAGACCAACAAATTTCAACAGCGGACTCGGACGTGCATTCAACATAGACGGTTCTCCTTATTATTTGAGCCGTATTTCGATCACGAAGCCAGTATTGTTGTTTTTAAACTCAAATTCTGTGGCGCAAGCGTGAGCCAGATCAATCCAAGTGATCAGACTGATGAGTGCATAAAGCGTGTTGGGCGAATTCGCAGGATCGGGAGCAAGTGCCGCAAGCCCCTTCTCAATCCGATCGTTGACCGATGCAGTCGAGTCATTCGCAAGCGCAAGATAATCTTCGGGCATCGAAAATCCATCGACCTCCCAGCGCGCGACAACCCTTCCCTGCACACTTTTGGCCGAAAAAACTACACTTGAACCGCGTCGCGCAAAATAGGCTGATGCTCGCCAAGGACCAACCAAAAGACGGCGCAAGAGACCTTCCTGCGCGGTCGCGCGCAGAGGAGTCACGATCGCGGCCTCGATGTTGATCCCCTTGCGGCGCCATGTGGTGTCGAAGGAATCGGCCACCTCACGAAAAACAACAGCGGCATCGAGCTGCTTGGGTGGATTTTTACTGACAAGCTTGCTGATCATGCCTTGCGGATCGTTGGCCAGATAAATTTCAAACTCATCAAGACTGTCGACAACCTCGTTCCAACGGCGCTTGAGGAGGTTAGCCGATTCCGAAACTCCGGCCGACGGTTCCACTGCTGCTCTGTCGGAAAATGGTTTCACATTCTGAAACGACTTCTCGCTCGCATAAGCGCGCACCTGAGAAACGAATTGCGAGAGAGCCAGTTCGGGGGCAGGGGGTCCGCGGCGCCCTTCGTCGAGATTCAACTGCCCGCGCAGCCACTTTAAAGCCACAGACATCGACGGCTCTCCGGAATGCAGCGGAAGCAGGGCAGAGAATTGGCCGCCGACAAAGCGAATCAAAATAAAAAACGCGATGATCGGACCGAGAGCGGTCACCAATGTTCCTATTATGGCTGGACTGCCCGAGTTCATCAGACGCGCGCCGGCAAAAGCCAAGACTGTACTGACCACGAGTGCGAGGATAATTGCGCGCAGGCGCATCAATTGCGAGAATATTGAAAGCAAAACATGAACGGCTTTGGGTGCCTGCTCGGGCGCCAAAACAGGCGCGGCGGCCTGTGCTTTCTTTTTACCGGACGGTGCGTACCACGGCTCCGGATTATTGTGTTGACTCATCGGGAACTCCCGAGCGTTACGTTTGGGTCGATACAGCCAAATCAATGATGCGCAGTTCCGACTTCAAACGCCCTCCCCAACGGGAAAGTCGCCCCTCGACCACAAGATCGACAGCTTCCTTGCTGGCAACAAACTGCTCAATTTCGGAAGCCAAGCCAAATGCCGTCAGGGGAGTCGCTTCGTCTTGCGAAAGCCACACCCTTGCATGCTTTGAATCCGGTGCCTGACCGATTCGTTTACTATGCCCCAGCTTGACCCGCCTTATCAACCACTTCGGACGAGGATTTTCAGCTCCGAACGGCTCCATCGCATCCATCAGGCGGCAGAGTCGGTTTGTGATCAAATCGCAGGGAACTATGCCGTCCAATTCCAATTTAGGAGACGGCAAGCGACCACCCAGCCCATCGCGCACTGCTGTTTCAAAGGTTTGAGTCAGCCAAGGCAAATCAGCCGGATCGAGGGTCATACCGACGGCGTAGCCGTGTCCGCCGAAAGAAATGAATTTCTCTCGGTAAGGAGCAAGAGCCGAATAAATATCGTAACCAGGAATACTGCGACCGCTTCCTTTGATCTTGCCGTCGGCATGGGTGAGGATCAGCGTTGGTTTATGAAGCTTCTCGGCAACCCTCGAAGCGACCAGACCAACCACACCCGCATGCCAGTTGCCGTCGCACAACACCACTGAATAGTACTCATGAGTCCAGCGCGTGGTTTGCAATAAAGCCTGTTCAACAGCCTTTTTTTCCAACTCCTGCCGTGCAGCATTTTCGCCATGTAGAAACTCTGCGATTTCCTGCGCGCGCAGGGGATCCTGAGTCATAAGCAGTTCGGCCGATGCCATTGCTGAACCCAAGCGTCCGGCAGCATTCAGGCGTGGACCGATTTTGAAGCCGACGTCGGTTGCATCGACGATCCCGTTTTCTTCCTTCCAACCGGCCAGCTTGAGCAAAGCGGTCACTCCGGATCGCTGGCCGTTCAAAACATTTTCATAGATCACCGACAATCCAATGCGACACAAAATATGATTCACACCGTTGAGCGGAGCGACGTCGGCGATCGAACCAATCGCAACCAAATCGAGATATTTTTTGAGATTGAGTTTTTCAGCTGCCGCAACTCCCTGCTCACGCAGTTGCGCGCGCAAGGAAATCAATAGGTAGAAAGCGACACCTACTCCGGCGAGCATCTTGAACGGATATTCGCAACCGGGCTGCTTGGGATTCAGTATGGCAAAAGCATCGGGAAGCACTTCAGGCGGCTCGTGATGGTCGGTGATGATAACATCGAGACCAAGTTCGCGGGCACGCTCGCACGCTTTCACTGCAGAGATTCCGTTGTCGACGGTGATGATCAATCCGCCACCGGATTGAGAGATTTTTTCGAGGCCTACCGGATTCAAGCCGTAACCTTCCGTCAGGCGATCCGGAATATAAACATCAACCTGATACCCAAGCTCTGCAAATGCGAGTTTGAGCAACGCGCACGAAGTTGTGCCGTCCACGTCATAGTCACCGAAAATAACAATCCGCTCGTTGCGCGACATCGCCAGCTGAATGCGCGCAACCGCCTTGCGGATGTCTTTCATAAGTTCCCAGCGCGGCAGATGCGCCAACAATTCCCTGTCGGCAAGAATGCCTTTTTCGCTGATTCCGCGCAGGCGCATGAGACGGTCTGAAAAATACGGTTCGTACGATTCGCTCTCTGTCAGTGAATCGTCACGTAGGAACCAACGGTAGCGGGCAGATTCTCCGACAAACGCGGAGGAGTCATCCATGGAGTGAGTCTGCATGATTTGCTTTGCTTAAGACGGACGGCGACGGATCACCACCGGAGGAATTTCATTGGGGTCTTTTTTCTGTTTAGCCTTCTGCGCCGGATCGGTCGGCCGCCAGCCGGCTTTCTTGAGCACATCATCCATCCAGATGGTGAGCGGCGCTGCAACGTAAATAGATGAATAGGTACCGACCAAGATACCGATGAACATTGTCAGCGCGAAGTCTTCAATCGCACCGCCGCCCAAAAAAGTCAGAATCAGCAGTGCACCCAAACCCGTCGCCGAGGTGAGTACCGTACGGTTCATAGTTTGGCTAATACTCCGGTTGATCACATCGAGCATTGGCATCTTGGGCGAGGTTTCCTGAGTTTCTCGAATGCGGTCGTAAACGATCACCGTGTCGTTGATGGAATAGCCGACAATCGTCAGGAACGCGGCGATGGATGACGTCGAAAAAGGCTTGTCGAGCGCGGTCATGAAGCCGAGCGCGATGATAACGTCGTGAATAAGGCAAACCACCGCACCGGGTGAAAAGCGCGCGTCGAAGCGGAGTGCAATATAAGCCAAAATTCCGAGGAACGAGAGAATCAGCGCGAAGTAACCCTTGCGTTCTTCCTCTTTACCAATTTTTCCGGAGATATTGGTTTTGGAATCCAACTTGATTTTGTCTGCACCGACAGTTGACTCGAGTTTTTTGTAAAGCTCGTCAGCCTTCCCGCCGATTTCCTTTTCATCTTGTCCGCGTTCGCGCTGGATGCGCAGAACAAACGAAGCCACTTTGTCTTTGGCGACGTCCCCAATGCTGGTCACTTCTAGCTTGCCGACGTTGGCCTGCTCGGCGATCTGCAGGATCTTTTCGCGGGTGTAACTTGTGTCTGTCAAAGACACATGAATCTCGGAACCACCCAAGAAGTCGATGCTGTAGTTGACTCCCTTGATGCCCACAACGAGCAGCGAGGCGATCACCATGACAAGCGAAATGCCGATCGTCACTCCCCGCCACTTCATGAAATCAAATGTGTACTGCGGCGGAAAAATTTCAACGTTACCAAATTTAAGTCTCATGTCGGAATCCTCACTCAGGCATCTTCAGCTGAAACGGCGGATGCGGGTTTTTTCAATCAACCACTGACCAATCACTTCGGTCACATAGTATGAAGAAAACAGCGTCGAGATGATTCCCGCCAACAGCGTAATGGCAAAGCCCTTGACCGCAGGGTTGCCGTAAATCAGCAACACCAAACCAGCGACAGCCGAGGTCACATGCGCATCGACAAGCGTTTCAAAACTCTGGTTGTATCCGCGATAAAAAGCTTGTTTTGAATTGAGTCCGTTGCGCATTTCCTCACGGATGCGCTCGTTGATAATCACGTTGCCATCAACCGCAACCGCCATCGTCAGCACGATTCCGGCAATTCCAGGCAGCGTGAGGGTTGCACCAAATGCCGCCAGAAAGGCGAGAATCAACACGGCGTTCAGAAGCATGGCGATGTTTGCGACCATTCCGGAAACGCCATAAAAATAGAGCATGAAGCCTACAACGAGCACACCGGCAAAAACTGAACTGACAACGCCGGCTTTGATGTTTTCTTCGCCTTCACTCGGACCGACCTGACGCTCTTCGATGATTTTCACACTGGCCGGAAGCGCACCAGCACGCAAAACAAGCGCGAGATCCTGAGCGTCCTTGCGTTGCTGCTCCATATCTTGCCCACGGCCAAGGGTGATTTGCGCGCGGCCTCCCAAAATCGGCTCGTTCACAACCGGTGCGCTCGTGATGTTCTCGTCGAGGATAATAGCAATCTGATGCGGCGCGTTTTGCGGCTCACGCGCCTGCTTGGTCAGGTCACCAAAAACTTTTGTGCCCTGTGGATTGAAGTTCAGGCTCACAACATACTGCGGAACAAGGCTACTTTGGTCTGCGTTCTCGACAGCACTTTCGATCATGTCTCCCGTTAGGCGTGAGGTTGCCTCAACAAGATAAGGAACAGCGTTGACAACTTTCGAAACTCCACCCGAAACCTCGAGTTTGCGGTCGAGCATAACGGTCAGTGAGGATGCGATTTTGCGATTATCCCTAAGCCACTGAGAGATCTTTTGAATAGTTTCCGGCTTGGTGTCGTCTTTGGGAAGATTGAGTGCCGTGCGAGCCTCAGCCATCGCAGTTTCAAGCTGGTCGGTTCTGAGCTCAGCCGAAACCAAACGGAAGTCGAGCTGCGCCGTGTTGCCAATCAGCTGTTTTGCGCGGGCCGGATCCTGCAAACCTGGCATCTGAACAACAACGCGGCGATCGCCCTGACGAAAAATGTTGGGCTCAGCAACGCCGAATTGGTCAATACGGTTGCGGATGGTGTTGATGGCCTGCTGGAGAATTTCCGCACTGTACACCTCGACACTGGCTGGCTGCGCGACGAAGCCCACAGTCTTGCCTTCGGTCTTGTCGAACTGAATCAGGATGGTTTGCTCGGAAACAATTTTCTTGAAGGCGTCGGCTTTTGTAGCGTCCTCCAATTCAACCGTGGTGCGATAGTCATCGGCCACGTTGGCAGAGACAGATTTGATTCCTTCCTTTTCGCCCAAGTCGCGCGCGCGCGCCACGGCTCTCAAAACAGAGTCCTTGACCGATTTTTCGACGTCCACCTCAAGCACCAGATGCAAACCGCCCTTGAGGTCGAGACCGAGTGAAATCCGCTGCGCAGGCAGAACCGATTCGGCAATGCGGTGATACCACTTCACTGGCTTGCCCACGGTTTCCTCGCCGACGGGAGCCTCACGCTGCCACGTCTGCGGGTCACCCAAAAAAGTCGGAATCGTGAATGCGACTGAAAACAGGAGTGCACAAAGCGTCAAAGAAAACTTGACCCACCACATCAGCGGCAGGCCTGTGAAAATTCCCTGGCCTTTTTCCATAGCCCGTAGTTCCTCGGCAGCTGTGAACGTTCAAACGATAATAAATGGCAACAGTAGCAAAGAAGCATTCACTTTGGCCACCTGCGGAGAAAAAATTACGAATAGCAAAACCGCCCTTTGGGTTCAGATTGCTTACCCGAAGAGCGGTTTTGAAAGATAGTCACTGAGAGCGCAGTTGTCGGACTGTCTGCTGAATTATTGTGCAGCTGAAAGGCTTGGCTTGCCCAGTTCTCCGGAGATCGTTGTCTTGAGGACGCGGACGCTCGTGCTGCCGAGGTCAAGAGTGACAATCGTGTCGGTGATGGTTGTGATGCGGCCAATGAGTCCGCTGGCCGTGACAACTTCCATACCCGTCTTCAGGCTCTCAATAAAATTCTTGTGCTCTTTTTGGCGCTTTTGCTGCGGACGGATGACAAAAAGGAACATGAACAGAATCATGCCGCCAAAAATAACAAGATTCATCCACGCCGGTGCTGCACCCGAAGCTGCAGGCACTCCCGCAGGTGATGCTCCACCCGGAACCGCCACAGGACCGTCTGCGGCAGGAGCCTGAGCAAGTGCAGCCAGAGAATAAGACATCGAGTAAATAGACGCTGAAACTGCAACAGCTGCGCCCTTGAAGAATGTGCCAACGTTCGCCATGACATTTAACTCCGTGTGAATGACCCGAAAAAAAAGCAGACCCTTTGCTCAGGCCTGCTTTACCTTTGATTCGGCCGATGTCCGCCTCTTTAACGGTTCAGACACAGCTTTGCAATCGTCTGCAACTGCATATTCGAGGTGCCTTCGTAAATTTTCCCAATCTTTGCATCGCGGTAAAATTTCTCGGCAGGGAATTCCTTGATGAAGCCATAGCCGCCAAAAAGCTCGAGCGCGATGCTCGAAACACGCTCGGCCACATCGCTGGCAAAGTGTTTGGCCATTGCAGCTTCGCGGACAAAGTCCATGCCGGCATCCTTGAGTCGCGCTGCATTGTATACCATCAATTTTGCCGCCTCGATGTCAACCGCCATCTGCGCGATCTGGAACTGGACTCCCTGAAACTCGCTGAGTGCCTTGCCAAACTGCTCGCGCTGACGAACGTAGGTCATTGCGGCCGCGTATGCGCCCTCGGCAAGACCAAGCATTTGCGCCGCAATACCAATGCGGCCTTCATTGAGCGTCTCGATTGCAATCTTGTAGCCCTTGCCGACTTCACCGAGAAGGTTCTCCTTGGGCACCTTGCAGTCTTCGAAAATGAGCTCGCACGTGCTGCTGGCGCGGATGCCAAGTTTCATTTCCTTTTTGCCCAGAGCAAAACCGCTCATGCCTTTTTCAACAACAAAAGCTGTGATGCCTTTGTAGCCCGCCTCGGGGTTGAGGTTTGCAAAAACGATGAAAATATCTGCTTCTTTGGCGTTGGTGATAAAGACTTTCTTTCCGTTCAGACGGTAATGGGTTCCTTCGTCCCATGCACGGGTGCGCAACGCGAAGGCGTCGGAACCACTGTTGGGTTCAGTCAAGCAGTACGAACCAACTTTAGAACCGGTGAGCTGCGGCAGATATTTGTTCTTGAGGTGCTCAGTTCCCCATTTGAGGAATGCGTTTTCCACGAGAGTATTTTGCACGTCCATGAGAACGCTGACGCTCGGATCGACCTGTGCAAGAGCCTCGATAATCAAAATCGCATTGAAAAAAGTACTGCCTGTTCCGCCGTATTTTTCGGGAACCTCGACACCCATAAAGCCGAGCTCATGCATCTTGCGGATGATTGACGGATCCATCGTCTCGGTTTCATCCATCGTGTGCACGAGCGGCGCGATTTCTTTTTTTGCAAAATCCAGCGCCGACTGGAAAAACATTTTTTCGTCTTCAGAGAGATGGGTCAGAGGTACTGATTTTGCGTGTACGTCGGTCATGTGTCGTTCCTTCCTGAAATCGGTCAGCCGGCTGCGCCCTCCGGAGCCACGGCTGATTCAACCTTAGAGCGTCCGCGATCCTCTATGCAACTTATCGGGATTCATTTTGCCAAAACTTGAAGAAGTGAATCTAGAACCAGATCAAAGTGCCGATGGTCGGCGATCAGCGGCGGGGTAAATGAAAGCACATCGCCGCGCGGTCCGGAGGGCAGCGTAATGAAGCCAAGCAACAGAAGTTGTTCAGAAATTCCTGCGGCAAAACCGGCCGGAGCAGCCGGAAACCAGATCCCGCGCATGTGACCGCGTCCCCGCAATGCAATGGGCTGTTCATTGCCAAGACCACGCTCGCGGTAGGTATTTAAGAAGCGCTCAAAACTCTGCTCAATTTTTAACAATTGCTGTTTAAACTCCGGCATTTTCCGGATGATCTCACTCACAGCCGCATGACCCACCGCACACGCCAGCGGATGACCCAGAAAAGTGCTCGTGTGGCGGGCTTCACCAGATGATTTGCCCCATGCATCCAGACAATCACCTACACATGCACTCAGCGGAAGGCCACCTCCAAGCGCCTTTCCAAGCACCATCAGATCTGGAACAACTCCCTCATGCTCATATGCGAACAATGTTCCGGTGCGCCCGAATCCAGTGTAAATCTCATCAAAAATCAACATGGTTCCAAACTGGTGCGCAAGCTTTTTTACATGCGACAAAAATCCCGAAGGCCAAGTGCGTTCCCCACCGCGACCCTGCAAAGGCTCCATCACAACTGCGGCTACCTGACGGCTGCGCAGTGCATCCTCGAGCCGTTCAAGCACTGTGTCCCAGTGTTCGAGTGAATGTTGTTTTTGAAAAAAATCGTCATCCAGCTTTTCGCAACCAACCGAACTTTCGAGTTGAGTGCGCGGAAATGGAATCACTGAATTTTTATTCTCGAGCCAAGGCTCAAATCCGCGGGTGAATGTGGACCGATCCGAAAGCGCGAGAGGTCCGAAATGCAATCCGTGATAGCCGCCGGAAAAACTCACGAAGCGATGCCGTCCCGTGACGATCATCGCCGTCTTGAGCGCAGACTCCATTGCCTCGCCACCTGAAAGACTCAACACGGACTTGGCCGCATCATAGGGCGTGATGCGAGCGAGCAGCTCAAGCAGCATGACCTTGGATGCCGTGGGATGAACGTCACCCATGCCGTGAATCAACTTCGCGGACTGCGCGCGCAAAGCGCGGCGCACCACGGGATGCCCGTGTCCCAGCGCGACAACACCAAAACACGCCGTAAAATCGAGATACCGGTTGCCATCAACGTCACTCACACGCATGCCGCGCGCCTTGTGCATCATGATCGGAAAATTTTCCGACACGTATGTCACATCGGGTGATTCAACCTTTTGCAAGCGCTCGAGCCAGCGTTTGCTTTGAGTGGTGACGCGCGGGCCCCGCCGATGTCTCATCAGTTCAAACCTCAGAGTGCGCGGCGGTATTGGCCGCCGACAGCATAAAGGGCCTCGGTCATCTGCCCCAGAGTCGCAACTCGTGCGGTCTTTAGCAGCTCCTCAAAAATATTGCCATTGCGCAGTGCAACCTGCTTGAGGCTTGCGATCGCAGTATCGGTTGCCGGTGCATTCTGCTCACGCCATCCGGCAATGGCGGCAAGCCGCGCATTCTTTTCTTCGTACGACGCGCGCGCAAGCTCGATGTTCATGTTCGCAGAAATTTCATCCTGCCGCGGATTGAGATACGTATTCACGCCGATGATGGGCAACTCTCCCGTATGCTTGAGTGTCTCGTAATAAAGGCTTTCTTCCTGAATTTTGCCTCGCTGGTACTGAGTTTCCATCGCACCCAGCACACCTCCGCGTGACGAAATACGGTCGAACTCGGCAAGCACCGCCTCTTCCACAACGTCCGTGAGTTGCGACAAAAAGTACGAGCCCTGATTCGGATTCTCATTTTTTGCTAGACCAAATTCTCGATTGATGATCATCTGGATTGCCATGCTTCTGCGCACGCTTTCTTCCGTAGGAGTGGTGATTGCCTCGTCGTAGGCATTCGTGTGCAGCGAGTTGCAGTTGTCATTGATCGCAAGAAGCGCCTGCAGGGTCGTGCGGATATCGTTGAAGTCGATTTCTTGCGCGTGCAGAGAACGTCCGCTCGTCTGAATGTGATATTTGAGCTTTTGCGAGCGCTCGTTGCCGTTATACTTGTCGCGGATGGCAATAGCCCAAATCCGCCGAGCAACGCGACCGATCACCGAATACTCTGGGTCCATGCCGTTGCTGAAAAAGAACGACAGGTTGGGTGCAAAGTCGTCGATCTTCATTCCGCGGCTAAGGTAATATTCGACGTATGTGAACCCGTTGGCCAATGTGAACGCCAGCTGGGTGATTGGGTTCGCGCCCGCCTCGGCAATGTGATAGCCAGAAATGCTCACAGAATAATAATTTCGAACGTCGTGGCGGATGAAATACTCCTGAATGTCCCCCATCATTTTCAGCGCAAAATCGGTCGAAAAAATACAGGTGTTCTGCGCCTGATCTTCCTTGAGAATGTCGGCCTGCACCGTACCGCGCACCTTCTTGAGCGTTTCAGAGCGGACTTGCGCAAACTCATCGGCATTCAAAACCCGCCCTTTGACTTTCTCGGCAGCATCTACCTGCTGATCGATTGCTGCATTCAAAAAGAAGGCAAGGATGATTGGTGCGGGACCATTGATGGTCATGCTGACGCTGGTGTTTGGGTCACACAGGTCAAAACCGGAGTATAGAGTTTTCATGTCCGCAAGAGTGGCAATGCTCACGCCGCTTTCACCAACCTTGCCGTAAATATCGGGCCGCTCGGCAGGATCATCGCCATACAATGTGACGCTATCGAAGGCTGTCGACAGTCGTTTTGCCGGATCATTCTGTGTCAAATAATGAAAGCGGCGGTTGGTTCTTTCTGGTCCGCCCTCACCCGCAAACTGCCTTTTGGGGTCCTCATCGGCGCGCTTGAAGGGAAACACACCTGCTGTGAAAGGGAACGCCCCCGGGACGTTTTCCGCACGACTGAATTTTAAAATTTCACCCCAGTCCTGTGTCTGCGGCAGCGCGACGCGCGAAATTTTTGTTCCCGACAAACTCACGTTGGTCGTGGGAACCTCAAAAAGTTTTCCGCGTACTTCATATTTGTACTTGTCACCACGATAGTTTGCACAGAGTGCATCCCAATCAGCCAGAGTCTTGCGGTAGTCTTCCGACAAAGCGGCCCTGCGATCTTCGAGAGTTTTTTGATTTTGTGTCGAAGGTGGAAGAATTTTTGCCGCACGTTCCAGAGCCTGAACATCGCGGGCAAGCTCAGCAACCGACTCGGTTTCCTGATGATACGCGCGCACAGTGGCAGCAATTTCGCTCAGGTAATTGGTTCTGTTTTGCGGAATAATGGGAGCCACTTGAGTGCTCTTTTGCGCGGCCGGCAAGTTCAGATGCGGTACCCATTGCTTCGAACCGCAACGCTGGTTGAGAGTTTCAACCAACGCACCGTATAGGGCATTGACACCATCATCGTTGAATTTGGATGCAATTGTTCCGAACAACGGATAGGCGTCTTCACTGATATGCCGCCCCTGAAAACGCGAACGGCGCAGCTGTGCCCTCACATCCCGATAGGCATCTTCCGAGCCGCGCCGGTCGAATTTATTGATTGCGATAAGGTCGGCAAAATCGAGCATATCGATTTTCTCAAGCTGTGTCGCAGCGCCGTACTCGCTTGTCATGACGTACATCGCCAAATTGCTCACACCGAGAATTCCTGTATCGCCCTGCCCGATTCCACTGGTTTCGACGATGACCAAATCAAACCCACTCGATCGCGCCAAAGCAATTGCATCATGCATCACTGCGGCAAGTTCGCTCTTGCTTCCGCGTGTGGCAAAGCTTCGCATAAAGACGTTTTGGTGATTGATGGCATTCATGCGGATGCGATCGCCCAGCAGAGCTCCGCCGGTTTTTTTCTTGGACGGATCTACACTGAAAATACAAATTTTTCGCTCAGGAAAATCGAGGGTAAAACGCCTGATAATTTCATCGGTCAGACTGCTCTTTCCGGCACCGCCAGTGCCCGTCACGCCCAACACCAGCGGGTGACTTGCCTTGTGTTCAGCACCTTCGGATTCCAGAGAACCCTTCAGCCTGCCAGCAACGATCTGCTGTTGCACTTTGGGCGGCAAAACACGCGCTTCGTTTTCCAACAATGTCAAAGCGCGAGCGAGCCTGAGCGTTTCCTCGGCACGGATTTCGGTCTCGTTGAGAGCAGGATTCCATGCGCTGAAGGAAAAATCCGAGCGTTCGAGCATGTCGGCAATCATGCCGGTCAGACCAAGCTTCCGGCCATCGTCAGGGGAGTAGATGCGTGTCACACCGCCACGATGAAGGTCCTCAACTTCGGATGGGATAATGACTCCGCCCCCGCCGCCAAAAATTCTTACGTCCGAGCGGCCGGCTGCATTGAGGCATTCGCGCATGTATTTGAAAAATTCGACGTGACCGCCCTGATAAGAGCTGACGGCAACGGCCTGCGCATCTTCCTGCAGAACAGCGCGGACAATTTCCTGCACGCTGCGGTTGTGCCCGAGATGAATGACTTCGGCACCCCCCTGTTGCAGCAGGCGCCGCATAATGTTGATGCTCGCATCGTGTCCGTCGAAAAGAGCAGTCGCTGTCACGAAGCGGATTTTGTTCTTGAGCGTGTAGGGGATTGTCGTGTCCATTCTGTTCTCCGAACCCGTAGGCTGTCTGATTGCCGACTTTCATAGCGCGCAAAGCCCCCCAGACTCAACAGCGTGGCGGCTCTGACACGATAATATCGCCTTAAGTTCTAAGGCATTGTATTCTTTGTCATCCTTGGAGGTGTGTCATGTGGCCCAAGAAGCTCAGCGAGATTGCACAGATTTTGGGAGTTCCGAGTCCGTCCTCATATGCGACGGCGAGTTCTGACTCACAGCCTGTGGTTCACTCTCTTTGCACGGACAGCCGTAAACTTACCCGTGGAGAGCTCTTCGTCGCCATCAAGGGAGACACTCATGATGGTCATAAATTCGTTGAAAACTCTTTGAAACAGGGTGCAGTCGCAGCCTTAGTTGAAAAATCATGGCTCGACGGGCATCCGGCGCTGTCGGAGCTCTGCATTGCCGTCGCGGACACGACTCAGGCACTCCGCACTCTTGGTAAAGCTTTCCGCAGTGAGTTTTCATTTCCCTTGATTGCGGTCGGCGGCAGCAACGGCAAGACGACGACAAAAGAGATGCTGGCGAGCCTTTTGAGCGGCACAAGCAATAAAATCACACGCACACACAAGAGCGAAAACGGATTTCTTGGGCTGGCGGTGACCCTCACCCAAACTGCCCACAACAAGTCACAGCCGCCCAAGGCTTTGGTAGCCGAAATCGGTATCGATGATGTCGGAGCCATGAGCGAACACGTCGCAATTGCCACTCCCGATTTTGCGCTTCTGACCGCTCTCGGTCCGGAGCATCTCGCGGGATTAGGCACTTGGGATAAGGCTGTTGAAGAAGAGCTTTTATTATTCCGTAACTCGCCCAAAGATTGCCGCCGCATTTGGCAACTCTGTGAGCCCCGACTCGCAGAAGTTGCCGACGAGGTTCGGATTGGAGACGCTGTCGTCATCGACGTTCTCAGCAAAATTCAGCTGCCGGCGCAGCTCCAACAGCTCGTGGCAGAGAAAAAAATTGCGACTCTCCAGTTTGAACTGATTGAACAAAAGGCAACCTTTTCGACAGTGAGGGCGGTCTGGCTGAGCGCGATAACAAATGGCCAGAGCGATCAATGGGAGGCAGCATTTAAAGTGCCGCTTCCCGGAATTCACAATGCACAGAATTTTGCGCTCGCACTTGCGACAGCTGCGCACACTGGCTGTCAAAAGAACGAACTTGAACAGGCATGGATGACCTTCACGCCGCCCGAGATGCGCTCGCGCATTGTGAATCTGAACAAAGGCATCACGCTCTACGACGACTGCTACAACGCAAGTCCGGCGAGCATGGACGCTGCATTCGACGCCCTGCTGTCAGATGAATGGAAAGGCCGTCACAAGGTTGTGATCCTCGGCGACATGCTCGACCTCGGCGGGGAGTCAAAGAGTTGGCATCTCAAACTGGTCGAAAAACTACTGAAAATCGAAAACTCAGACTTGTGCCTGTTCGGAAGCGCCATGTATGATGTCTACAACGAAATCAAAACCAATTATTCCCGAGAATTGCAGACAGGAAACATCCGTCTGCAGCACGCGGGCGCAGACGTGGATCCGGCTCGGTTTGTTGATGAACTGGACGGAAAAATTGCTGGCGCCGTCGTGTTGGTCAAAGGCAGCCGGGGCATGGATTTGGGGCGTTTTGTGAAATCATGTGAGGCATGGTCTGCGGCTCAGGGTTGAGCCGCTGTCCAGCCTGACTTTCTTGGAGTGTTCATGCGACCTGAGACACTACAGGAAGAACTCTCAAGGATTCTGGAAGCCAGCTTTTCCAGACACGGTGCAGACGAAAGCGAGGAGCTTTGTCTGTCCGAGGATGAAATGTTCGAGCTGTGGAATCTTCTCGGCGAAGAGCTTGGGATCGATCTGTCGTTTGCGACTCCTGACCAGCGGCAGCTTCTTTTCGAATCCTGCGAACACGGTAAAAAACTCTCTCCGAAAGCGTTTGGCTCGCTTCTCTGGCTGGTCTATTACGGCGACCTCATGTGAGGACATGAAAGCCTTGCCGCCCCGACAGACTGGTGCTATCAGCTCGGTCAACGGTCCCGTGGTGAAGTGGATATCACGCAAGCCTCCGAAGCTTGAAGCCCATGTTCGATTCATGGCGGGACCGCCAGTCTTCTGACCCACCGTCAACCCCACTCAAACGCTCAGCAATGCTAGACTTTACGCATCAGAGAGCTGCGTGGGGTGCAATTATGCGCAAATTTATTTCTCAGGCGACACTGGTCGCTTTTGCGGGCGTTTTCGTGTTCCAATCACGTAATGCACACGCACAAGAGACTGTCTCACAGCAAGACACACAACCAGCAGCCACAACTACGGACCCAGAGCAAAACGGGACACCAGCACCCACAACGATTGAACCAAAGCAAGGCGGGATACCTAAGCCGAATCCGATCAAAGTTCAGCCGCCAAAGTCAGACGATGAGAATGCAAAAGTCGAAGAACAGTCAAAAATCAAAGAGCGTATTGAGCGGAAAACAAAGACCAAAGTTGTCAAAGGCGACATTACAGGAACTGGATTCGGCATTTTCGGCGGAGCCGATCTTGGGCTTATTTTCACGGCACCCACCGACGAAGTTTACAAATCCATTGAAAGCTCACAATTGGGAGTCGCCCCGACGTTCAAATTCGGTGGCAGTGTTTTCACGCGCCGCATTGCGCTGGATTTTGGACTGGGACTTCAATACGCCTATTACACTGGAACACTCATCGCGCTCCCATCCATTGATGATTTCGGAGACGTCGAGTTTATTCCGCTCAATAAAAAATACTCCAACACGCAAGCTGCCATGCACATCGAGGCAGCCGGTCGACTCCGTTTCAAAGAAAAATTGCAGGCAGGCTTGCTCGCGAATGTTCTCTTTTCTGCCTCGTCCGGTGCATTCTCGTCACTTCCGGACGTCGAGGGCGACAATGCAGAAAAATATATCGCTCTTATCGGACCTCAGCTTGTTTATGAAACCAATTTCAAAAACTACATTTCAAGAATCTACGGCAGCTTTCTCATTTCACTGACGAGCACCAGACGAACCGCTTATGTTGCGACGATCGGCACTGGCCTTGGCTCTTTTCTGGTCAACCCCGTATCAATTGTCAAAACGCAATCAGAAACAAAATTTCGCACAAAGATCACCCGAGAAACAATCAACTTGAAGGCCCAAAGTGCTGACGTAAGCGACAACGTGAGCTTTATTTTTGACTCGCAGATGGTCAACTTCAAACTCAACAGCGCAGAGCTCAATCCAAAATCAGCTGGATTCATCGGTGAGCTTGGCGAAATGTTTGCGCGCGAGCGGGACCTGTGGGGCAAGCTATTGATTGAGGGCCACACAGACTCGCGCGGTTCACAGGCGTACAACATGAAACTATCGACGATGCGCGCACGTTCGGTGCTTGAAACACTCGAGAAAGCAGGGGTTGCGCGTGAGTCGATGGAAGCAGCTGGACTCGGTCCGACTCGCCTCCTTGTCAATCCAGAGCAGAATGACGTCGATTACGCGCGCAACAGACGCGTTGAAATTCGAATTCTCGGTCTTAAGGATGCTCGAGCCCTGCGAAAATACGTCGATGAGATTCAGGCAAAGTATTTCGGCAAACCTGCAGAGGTCAGAACCGTACCGATTCCAAAGCGCATGACGCCGGATGAATCAGCAACACCTCAGGAACCGGTCTTTGATCCGGGGCTTGAGTAAAAACCGAAAATGTTTTTCCGCGAGGTAAAGATGTATTGCAGATCCAAACACGTCGCTCTCTGCGCATTGATCCTTTCTGCGCTGCTGAACTTCTCAACGGCTGAAGCGCAATGGCCGTCCGGTGGAAACACGAAAAGCGCCCCCGCCGCAAAGCCTGCCGAGCCTGTGACGCAAAAGCAGGAAACAACAAAGTCTTCGACACAGACAATACGGAAAGTCATTCGCAGCAACGAAAAATCCCTTCTCGAAGAGATGGGAACGAGCCTCATCTTTTCCGCCGATATGGGCTTGATAACAGGCTTTCCTTCAACACAACTCGCAAACTACGGAACAAAAACAGGACTGGCTATTGAAGGTAAAGCGCTCGGCAGCGTGCTGCTCGACAATTTTATTTTGGACGCCGGACTCGGATGGTTTTTTTACAGCGTGAGCGGAGACGAACCCGTTTTTGTCGATGGCTCGAAAATTTTTGACGAAGCGGGACAAGTTGTAACTGACGACACCGGCATTAAATTATCAGGTACGATTATCGAAATGTCGCCGAGTTATCGAATCAGGCAAAATTACTTCGCCGGTCCGACCCTGCAGATCCGCTACCCCTCCGACCTTGGCTATGACAGCCTGATTGCCCGCAACGCACTGGGTTTATATTTTGGCGCTCAGGGTGGCTATCAGATGTTCGACGAAGACCTCAACACGCGCTTCGTCGGTCGAATCATGCTACCCATCAACTACAAGGATTGGCTTGGGCTTATGTTCATGGCAGGAGTCCAAATTGGCCTTCCGTTCTCCCAGCCCGACAATCTGATCGTTCAGGAGTCGACGATCAAAACAAGCGAAAAGCGAATCGTCGAATACAAAAAAAAGGTCTACAAGTTCAAAGTTGTGCGTGACGTCATAAAACTCGTGCTGGATGACTTGGTTGTGTTCTATCCAGAGCCCGGATTCCCGACACTAACGACCGAATCGCAAAGCTTCCTGATTGATTTGAGCAATTCTTTGTCTCAGACAGAAAATGAATGGGGCAATCTTCAAGTCGACACTGTGACAAAAGACCACGGTCAGGTGATTCGCGACGCACTCGTCTCGGCAGGTATAAACGACAAGAAGGTCAAAGTAGGTCCAGCCTTGGGAGGCGACAAAGAGTCGGCAACTCCGCCGGTCGAATTCACTTTCAAGAACGTCAAACAGCCACAAAAGCTCATGGACGCAGTGAGACAGGCGATGAGTTCAATGTCGATTCCGGAAACCTGCGAGGGCGGCGAATGCCAGTAGAAATGGAGCTGCGTAAGGGAATTGAACCCCCAACCGGTTGATTACAAATCAACTGCTCTACCAATTGAGCTAACGCAGCGGCCGGAGCGGAGATAGTTCACTGCTGCAGGGCTTGTCAAGTATTCAACATCTTCATGAATCGCTCCAATGTTACGCTTAGGGCAGAACGCGTCAGAGGAGGCGAAGCCATGAGCAGGCAAGCGAACCGTTGCAGTGCAAAAATGTTAGCAACCCTCGGAGCTTGTGTAGCGTTGATACCTGCGACAGCCGGCAAGGCAAATGCGCAAGGTATAATAAATACTGAACAATATCAGGAATTATTCATAAATGCCGGTTATAGCGCGCTTTTTGGTGCGGCGCTCGGAACCGCCGTACTCCCATTCCTGCCCTCAAGTTCAATCTCGAACCTGCGCGTGATTGCCGGAGGGGCTTCAATTGGCTTTGTCGCTGGGAGCATTATGGCTCTCTACAATTTGAGACAGCAGCAAAATTACGGAATGCAATACTACCCAGAAGTTGCTCCTGAGGCCGACGGTGCGGGGCAATGGCAATGGGACATCGGCAGCTCGACCGGAAAAGATGTCTTCGTAAAGATGGACTCACGCTTTTGAGCTGCTTTTAAACGGCAACTTGGTCTGCTAAACGTTCTCCTTGAAAAAAAACAACGCGGGGAACTTCCATGACAACCCACTATTTCAGCCCTGGACCGGCATCACTGCCATCGGCAGTGCGTGAACTCATTCGCCACGAATTGCTTGACACCTTTGGAATCGGCGTCAGCGTCATGGAAATCTCGCACCGCTCGAAACACTATGAAGCCCTCAATGACGAAACTCTTCGATTGGCGCGCGATATTCTTGAAGTACCCGCGTCCCACAAATTGTTGCTGACGCCATTCGGGGCTCAGCAGCACTTTTCCCTGCTGCTAAACCATCTGTCTCTTCCCAACGACACTGTCGCCTACACGGAAACAGGCGTCTGGGCTCACTTGGCAACACTTGACGCGCAGGCAGCAGGCCGCAATGTGGCGGTTGTCTTTGACGGTGGTCCAAAGCTCGACTCGCTCGGTGAGCCTGCCCAATGGCAAATTCCACAGAACTCAAAATACCTTCACCTGACCGTGAACAACACGGTCGAGGGGACCGAATATCAGACGCTTGATTTTGCCGGCAATACGCCACTTGTACTCGATATGACGAGCGCGCTTGCTTCACGACGCGACATCCCGTGGGACAAGACAGCCCTGATATACGCAAGTGCACAAAAAAACTTTGGTATCGCCGGTTGTTCGATTGTCATCATCCACAACGATTACTTTGAGCGCGCGCGCGAAACTGCAAAGAAAAACAATCTCGGCAACGCTCTCAATTACTGCTCAATTTTCGATGCAAAAAGTATTTTAAACACCCCTCCGGTTTTCCCGATCTACGTTTGCAACCGGTACTTCCACTGGATGAAGTCGGTCGGCGGAGTGGAGACCATGGAAAGGTGGGCGCAGGAGCGCGCGCGGCTGGTATACTCGGAGCTAGATGGAGAGTTCTACAAAGGCCATGCGGTCACCAACAATCGTTCACGGCATAATTTTGTGTTCAAACTGCCAACACCGGAGCTCGACGCCCTGTTCATAGCAGAGGCTCAGAAGGAAGGAATTCTCGAGGTCAAGGGCTACCGCACACTCGGCGGTATCCGCGCATCGATGTACAATGGCATCAGCATTGAATCAGCAAACTTCTTTGCACATTTTATGCGCCATTTCAGAAAGAAACACGGTTCATAAAATGAAGGGCAGCCTGCGCAACGTTCGCTCCGAAATCCGGCTCGCATTCCACGAATGGAGAGGCCTGCTCGGAGAATCCCTCAGTTATGAACTGCAAAAACGGGTGATTGATTCGCAAATACTCGGACCCGCCCACTCCTCTTTGCGCATGATCGAGGAAAACGTCAAACAGATCGCATCGCGAGGCTTTGCAGCTCGCGTGAAGCTCACTAGGATCATGGTGAGGATGACTTCAGCCGCGCTGAACAACAACAGAGAAGCTCTGCAGCTCGCCCTGAATGACTTGATCGAACTCGGAAAGAAGGTCTCACAGTGATGCAGGACAGCACCCGCGTGAAAAAAACTGCTGAGTCAGCTCACGACGCAGGAACGGACAAAAAACGCGGGGCCGCGTTCAAGCCCGTTCCCGCCAGCATAAAACTCGATTTGTTCGGCGATTTATTGAAGTTTTCCAAGAAGTCCTCTGCGGTCGTTTCATTCCGAAAATTCGACCAATTGGCAGTTTTTCTCGCACAAAAACCCAGAGAAGAGCGAATACTCATTTATAAAATGTTTTGCGGCCTCAGCCTGACGGCGCACGCACGGCGGACACCTGAAACTGCCGAGAGAAAGAAAATATTTGACCTGAAAAACAAGCTGTTCATCTCGATTGCAAATGATCCGAACATGCGAAAAATGACCAATCTGCGCATCGGTGTCAGCAAGCGTTTCAAAGTCATTTCCTATTGCGCCGAATGCACAGAGAAAAATACAAACGAAAAAATCCCGGCTCGCGAATGGAAATTCTGCCACAAATGCAAAATTGATAGAAACTATTACAACATAATCAGCATGCAGCATAAATTCAGTGAAGGTTCAGCGGCGTTATTTTTAGGCCAAGAACACCTTGAATCGCTTCATTTTCACAAAATGATAAAAAAAGTTCCTCTAGCACAGATTGTTGAGGAAATGAGTTTTGCGAAATACAAATTTTCGCCCAAAACCCTCATTTCAATTGAAATTGAAAGTCTTCGGCAAACCGCACTCAAGCTTCTCGAGCTGAGTGTCAAAATCTCCGGACCGACTCCTCAGCCCCGAATTGACGGCCCCAAACCGGTAAAGAGGTGAATTGCTATGGCAAGTCCGGCCGCCCTGATGCTCGCGTTTTCGCCCTTTTCAGGTGATGCATCGCCAACATCAATGGGACTTGGACACGAACAGTTGATTCAGACTGAAAATGCCTGTGGAGCCTTTTGCCTCAGTTCAGCAAACGTTCAATTCGACAACACGATGCACGCGAGTTTTTCGCAGGCTCAGGCTCCGCAAAAGAAGGCATTGACTGATGCGTCTGTTGCAGCAAATCCGATCGACGTGACGACCTACAATGTGAGTTGGCACCCTTTCTATGACGCTGTTGTCTCGACAGGATATCGAACGACAGTCCGAAGCGCCGAACGATCGACGGCCGGCAAGGTTGTCAAAAGAATGCACGCCTCGACCCAAGAGATTCCCGTTTCCGTCGCTGCCCGCCCGTTTGAGGGTTTCTCAATCGGCGGACGTTTTGTGATCCGAAATATTGAACTCAAACAGGAGACCTCGGCTGGTGCGCTGGGCAAGTCCGATTCGCACACGGTGACGGCAAATCGCTGGTCAGCGGATGCGCTGTGGCAAAGAAGCGAATCGACGGGATATGGAATTTCCTATATTTTCCCGACACTGAATCAGATGACTGCAAAGAGCCCAAACTCTGGGACGCTCACCTCAGTTGCCACTCCACAATGGACCGACCCACAGGAGTTTTCGTTCTCGCTTGCGCAATTTTCCAGCATCACTCCTCCACCGGGTGTCACTTTCGGCCCGTTTGAAAATGTTTTTCACGCATCCATTTCCGCTGTCACCTGGGAAACCGGAAGTCCGACAACTTATGCCGCACTTGTCACAACGAACGTTGGAAAAGACGGATGGAATCTGAACGACACCTCCGGCCAGACGAATGAGTACGTCTTCGACACGCTCGATCCGAGCCTTTCGGCAAGTGTGGGTCTCGAAAGCACATGGATGCGTGCAGCATTGGGAAGCATTTCAACCATGACGCACATCAGGCTGAATCACCTTGCCGCAAAAACCAATTCCACCGGCTGGCAGGGAGGTTTTGGAATCAGTCTGTCGACCCCATATGTTTCGCTGCAAGCAGCGACTCTGTTGCGGGACGAAGACGCAGGTTATGCTTTCGCACTTTCCTCATCGTTTTGAATCATCCCAAAATAAGCCGAGTAGCCCGCCACAGGAAATCTATAACGTCATTTCACGCACAAGCACTTCACGACAAACGAATGATTATTCCCTAGAATCAAGCTGAACAACGGAGTCAGCGCAGATGTTCAAAAAAATCTTGTTGATAGCCTTCCTCGGAAGTGCGGTTGTCGTTGTTGCGACTTCCGCGGCCGGCGGAATCTACGTCTACAAATACGTTGAAAAAGTCGAAAAGACTTTGCCGGCTGTGGATGTACTCAAAACCTATTCGCCCGCAGTTCCGACGCAGATCTACAGCAGCGAAGGAACAAAAATCGGCGAGCTTTTTGAAGAAAAAAGATATCCCGTTGAGCTTTCGGACATTTCTCCGCTATTGGTCAAAAGCTTTTTGGCCTCGGAAGATGCTCGCTTCTACGAACACTCGGGAATCGACCCGCAGGGACTCATGCGCGCAGCGATCTCCCATTTTCTCAAATCCGGCCCGAAGCAGGGTGGCAGTACAATCACCCAGCAGTTGGCAAAGAATGTCCTGCTGACACGTGAGCGGACCATTGAACGCAAGGTTAAAGACATCCTTCTTGCGCTGAAAATTGAAAAAGCCTTCAGCAAAAACGAAATTATTGAAATGTATCTGAATACAATTTTTCTCGGCAACAACTCCTATGGAGTGGAAGCAGCCGCGCGCAATTACTTCCGCAAATCATCAAAGAAGTTGAAATTGGCTGAAGCTGCGATGATCGCAGGTCTGGCACCTGCGCCTTCCGTTTATGCTCCGACTGAAAATTTTGACAAAGCAAAGGCCAGACAGAAATTTGTGCTCGACCGCATGGTGCAAAATGGCTGGGCCAGCAAAAGCGATGCAGATGCGGCCTATGCCGAACCGCTGAGCGTGCATTTTGCGGAAACACCTAACACGCGCTCTGCTCCCTACTTTCTCATGGAAGTCAAAAAACAGCTGGAAACGTCGCTCAAGCTGCCCGACCTGCTCACTTCCGGTTACAAAGTTCAAACTTCCCTGAATCTGCAGCTGCAGAAATTCGCCCAAAAAATCGTATCCGGTTACCTTGAGCAATTTGAGACGAAGAAGGCTTTTCGCAAACCCATCCAAAAGCATGGCGCACAATATCAGACGGCGTTGGACAAACTGGCCCGCAGCGGCTGGTCGCCTGAAGAAGAAGAGGACATGCGTGGAATCATCATTGACCTCAACCCTTCTCTCGACGTGGCGCTCATCGCGACACAAACAGGTGTCGGCTTTTTGCTGGCTGAGGACCACCGCTGGGCATTGCGCGCGGCTGCAAGTAAGAAATCCAGCAACATAATGGACTTCGCAGATGTTCTTGCTATCGGCGACGAAGTTCACATAAAAAAAGTTGACTCGAGAGCTCCGAAAAGATTGGGCAAGACGGCCCGCTTTTTTGCCGAGCATGGCGAGACTCTCAAGTTATTCGGTGTGACGGAAGAAACAGTTCAACCTGCCTTTTACCAACTGACCGACACAGAGGGCATCGAGGCCGCAGCGGTCGTTATGGACGCGCAATCAGGCGACATCCTGTCGATGGTCGGTGGAAGCGGATTTCAAAACAGCCAATTCAACAGAGTCACGCAGGCTTTGCGGCAGGTCGGAAGCAGCGTCAAACCGCTCTACTACGGCCTCGCCCTGGATCATGGTTTTTCGCCAGCCTCTCGCATCGACAGTCCCCCTATCGTCATCGGTGACTGGAAGCCCGAGAACTATGACAAGGAATTCACAGGCAGAACAAATTTCCGAACCTCAATGGTTCACTCCTACAACATCAGCAGCATCCAGCTCTTCAAAGCACTCGGACTTAGCCTCAGCGGTGAACATTTTAAAAGACTTGGTTTGCCTTGGGATGACGTCAATCTGGCTCATGCTCTAGGTGCGGGTTCGGCAACGGTTCTGCAAATGACTCAGGCGTATTCTCCCTTCGCCAATTCAGGCCGTCTGACAGAAGCGCGCTACATCAAGTCTATCGAAAATCGCAGCGGCGAAGTGATTGTCAATGGCAACGATCGCAGGCTTCTCGCCGCTCCAGTCCGACGAAATGCAGCAGCGCAGACTGACGCTGTTCAGGACTCACTGCAGGTGCTGTCCCCGGCCGCCTCGTACGTCATGGTACGCGTGATGCAGGACGTCATACGCTTTGGAACCGGAACTCGCGCGCAGGGCATCCCACATGCAGCGGGCAAGACAGGAACGACCAACGGTTACACGGATGCTTGGTTCATTGGCGTCACACCACGGCTCGTCTGTGCCGTTTGGGTTGGATTTGACGATGCGCGTAAAAGTCTCGGAACAGAAGGCTCCGGTGGTAAAATGGCGGCCTCGCTCTGGAAACAAATCATGGAGGGGGCAATCAAATTGTATCCCTCTTCCGAATGGAGCATTCCACCGAACATCGTCAGCGTACGTGTCGGGTTTGGCGGAGAACGCGCAGGCACTGGCGGGATTGTGATGCCGGCCGTTGCAGGAAGCGAACCAGGGAGCCCACGCGCGCGCGATGCACTGGGACTTGATTTGGGCTCACCTTTCACCGGAGCAGCACCGGATTCAGCAGAGAACGAACCGAAAGCAGAAAATCACGACGACAGCACATCCCTCAGAAGAATGTTCTGAGGCTTCTATCAAGCCTTCCCGCCGGTGCCGCCACCCTGAATCACTTTGGACAAATCTTCGACCAGCGTCTTGAGTTGCTCGGCCTGAACTTGCAGCTTCTCAGAAGCCTGCGCCGACGAGTCGGCTGACATGGCATTGTTCTGGGTCGTTTGGTCGAGCTGATTCAGCGCGCTGCTGATTTCGGAAATTCCCTGCACCTGCTCCTCGCTTGCTGAGGAAATCGAACTTGTCACTTCATTCACTTTGCTGATGGCCTCGATGATTGAATCGAAGACTTTGCCGGCGCTGTCGGCAAGGCGTGCGCCCTGCTCTGCAGTTTCGGTGCTCTCGGAGATCAGCTTGGTGATGTCAGTCGCTGCTGCAGACGTTCTTTGTGCAAGTGTTCGCACAGCATCGGCAACCACGGCGAAGCCCTTGCCCTGCTCACCCGCTCTCGCAGCTTCGACGGCCGCATTCAGAGCCAACAGGTTTGTTTGGAAGGCAATATCGTTGATGAGGCTGGTAATCTCCCCGACGCGCCGAGAGCCTTTGTGAATTTCACCCATTGAGGAAATCAGCTCGCGGATTTCCTTTTGTCCTTGCCGTGCGGTTGTCTCGGCAGACTGTGCGACCTCGGCGCCTTGCCGTGCGCTCTCGGAATTCTGCGAAACAATCCGCGAGAGCGCCTCGATAGCAGCCACAGTTTCTTCGAGCGACGCAGCAGCTTCGTTTGCAGCAGATGCAACACTCGAGCTGACCTCGTTCATCTGCCGGCTTGCTTCCGCAATTTCCTCACCCGATGAACCCAAGGAGCGCGACACACTCCAAAGTTTGTTCATCGGTGTCCTCACCAAAAAGAGGCCGATGATGAGTGCAAGGGAGGTAAACACCGCCCCACCCATCGCAATGTTGCGCGTGGTCACTGCGGTAATTTCATCAACATGCTTCATGTTGAGGGTAACAGTATAAGCGCCGCGGAGCGTGCCATTTTTGAGGTCTTCCATTGGATAACCAAGGATGTCCTTGCCATTGTTATAAGGGCTCGTCGACGGATGCCCATGACACAGTAAGCACCCCTGCTTTTCTTGGATACGAACCGGACGAGTCATGCTGAAGAACTTGCCGTCTGGTGATTTTTCTACGACCTCTTTCAAAAACGGGTCCTGCTCGAAAGTACGCAGCACTTCCATTTCCTCTGGTGAAGCCTTGTGCTCTTCACGGCGGGGTGAGTCTGAAAATATGCGGAACTTGTATCCGTCAGTCTTTTCGCCTGAGTATCCCATGCTGAAAAGCACATAGACAGGGACGGCCTTGAGAAGTTTTTCCTTATGTTCCTTTGGCAGATTGCCGTCTGGGAACTTGGTTTTCGTCTGTTCGATGAGTTCCGACAAGACGCCCATCTCGCCCACATAATTCTGTGCCTCTTCAATGCGCGAGAGGATGGCACCGGACTTCTCCAACAGTGCCTGCTCGGCGTTGTCGTGAACCAAATAACGAGCAACAAAAATCGCTGAGAGTGTGCACAAAACACACGATGCGAAGATGACACTCAAAACTTTGGTGCGAAAAGTCAGTTTCATTTCCAAACCTCGGACTAATGGCGAATCTACAAACTAATATCCGACACATTGAGTGTAACAACGGACAGTTGAGTTCAAAAGACGCCATTCTCGTCGACCGCCAAAATTACCCGCACTTTTGTTTTTAGTCTTCAACGCATGGCATAACTGCCATTGGCAACCGCGAGGATCACCATGGCCGAAATGAAATTTACGACCGACCTTCCGCACTGCGAATTTTTCCTCGCAAGCGAAAACGTGGGCTTTCTTATGCTCTCCGCTTCTGGAGACATCTACAGAAAGTGGCAGGGACTCACGGCTGGTGAAACGTCGATCCTGGCCGACATCGAGTGGAGCTTCAGACACTGTGACGAAGACAATTTTTCAAGCGAAGGGCAGAGCAGAACTTGGCTTTCCGCAACACGCACATGCGATTCCATCACGCGTGTCTGGAAACTCGGCTGTGGATGCTCCTTGAGTCAGGAGTGGAGTTGGCCCGCATTGTCGCAATCCGTGGAAATTAAACATCGCTGGCAGGCGACTCCACAATGCCAGCGCAAAAACTCTCGCCTGACGCTCACTCCTCTGTGGACACTGTGTCCGGCAGGCTCTCCGCACGCAGGCGGTGCGATGGCACAAATCACAGATTCTTCCGAGCATCCGGATATTCTCACAGTTCACTCGCAAACTATTCCAAACAAAATAGAGGTGACCGCGCCTCAATTGAGAAATCAGGCCCGCGGACAATGGCAGCCGCTGAGTGAGCCGGAGCAAATTGATCTGTGCACACAACATGATGCTGTGCGTGGCGAAAATCACTGGAGAAGTGTCATAAAAACACATCACTGCGAAGTTACGCTCAAACCCGAGCAGACCGCAGGCGTGTGCATCCGCTTCTTAGACGGGCCCGCGCTCAGTGAACCTTTTTCCAAAACAAAATTGGTCCATCCGTTCGCTGATTTTAAAACTACGGACAAGCACCAAGAGTGGACGCAGGCCTTTGTAAATTCACAAGTCAGCCTCAATCAGCTTGTGCGCCTGAGGAGCGACGGAACGCTAGGACTGCAAGCAGGACTTCCATGGTTTACCCAGTTCTGGACACGCGACCTCTGCCATAGTTTTCGTGCCGCGTTCCTCTGGTCGGGCCGTTTTTCTGACGGCGAAAAACTCATCTGCGACTTGTGGATGCGCTCGAGTGCGACAATTCCCAACTACACAACTACAACAGCAACAACCAACAATAGTGCTGACGCCTTGCCATTGCTGCTCCTGACGACCGCCGATCTGGCCGACGTCACTGGAATCACAGCATTGCTCAACGAACGCCTCAGCATTATTACAGCCCATCTGCGCGCCGGAGCTCAACTCTTTCTCAAGGGTGAGCTCTTCCGCCACGGCCCCGCAGACACTTGGATGGACGCGCAAAAAACCTCGCCGTCGGGAAAGTTGATTGCCTGCAGCCCGCGTGCAGACCGTGCGTTCGAAATTCAAGCCTTCTGGCTCGCAGCTCTGTCCCGCTGGTCAGGACTGCTGCTGAGCATCAATGGTTCAGACGATGCCGAGCTTCTTGCTAGCGCGGTGCAACGCGGAATCAAGACGCTCAGGCAATCTTTTTATTGCATAGAAAAATGCCGCTGGGCTGATCATCTACGCAGCGACGATACAAAAGAACTCAGCCTGCGACCGAACATATTTCTTGGTTTTTCCGCGCTCCAGCGAGCAGGCATTCTGTCCAAACTCATATCTGAGCAGGAGATAAATCTTGTACTGACGGACGCGATCGATGCTGATTTGATTGTTTCTTATGGCGTCAGAACTCTCAGCCCCGATACGTCGATAAGACATCCGTTGCCGATTAACGAGCTCTTTGCCGAAGAAAGCGCCTACATTCACGAAAATAAAATCCATTTTCATCCCTATCATGAATTTGGATCGCGCAGGGGTTTGGAACATCCGGATTGGGCCTACCACAACGGAACGATCTGGCCATGGCTCAGTCATTCGGCAGCGCAATTCCTGCTCGGCAGCGAACACGCAGAGCTCGCAATGCAGCTCATGGAAACACTCATCTGGCACTCGAACCACGGTTCTCAAGGCGGCGCACTGACAGAACTTCTGGACGGCTTGTCGAGCCATTCGCATTGGAGCTGGCCAAAAGGAGCGCCGCATCAAGCCTGGAGCGAGGCGGCTCTTATTCACATCTTCTGCGAGGAGCTGCTCGGAATCAGAATTGACAATGCGTCACGACGTCTACATTTGTGCACGCGGCACTGGCAGAAATTCTCTGAATTCAGTTTCTCTTTGAGTACGCTTCACGCAAGAATAAACATCAGTAAAAAAGCCGAAGAATGCTCGATCGCAATAATCGAATCAATTTCACATTCGCCTGAAACAGAGATCCACGTCTCAAATTTCCAGCCTGATAAGCCAGACGTTCAACGCCTTACAATCACGGCAAACACACCTGTCAGCTTCAAAATCACTTATTCATAAGATTTGCTGCGTGCAGTCGTGGATAAATTTAGATAAAAAGCAGATGGGATTTATCTGTCTGTCGAACGCCAACAGGGAGGTCTGCGATGCACCATGATCTCAACATGAACGGACTGCAAAAAGGCAGACCAATCCTTGGTGTGCTGGGCAGGCTGAGCCCACGCAGCGAACATATGGCGAAGCGGGTTCGGACTTTGTGGAACCATCTGTACAATGACGCCCGTTCGCTGTTCGTCCAGCAGGAAGTGCGGCACGTTCATCCGCGCATCGACGTGCTCGAAAACAAAAACCTTTATGACATCCGAGTCGACCTCCCCGGAGTGGATGCTGGATCCATTGATTTGAGGACAGATGGAAAGACATTAACAGTCAAAGCTAAACGGCAATGCGGTGAGGCCGGAGATTTCAAAATGTCGCACTGTGAGCACAATATCGATATATACGAACGCGGTATTCATCTGGCAGATGATGCGATACCAGAAGAAAAATCAGCAACATTCGCAGACGGAATTCTCTCCATCAGAGTTCCGCGCAAGGCTGCATGATTGATGCACAAGGCTTCCCTAGCATCACTCCAAATACCAATACCAGTTTGATTTTGATGACTGCCATGAGCAGCCAAATGAATCAAAGTTCGCTAACTCTGAAATTCGAACTTTATCAAAAATCATATAAGAGCCGACCTTTTGTCCCCATTGTCCACTGAAGGGTGTGCCGTCTCCCTTGATGTGGACACAATAGTATTTCGGCTCCGTATTGCGAAAGAAGAATAGAAAAGAGCGGGAATACTTTCCTTCGTTGCGGTCACGAATTTCACCAAACGACTGCGTTACCCGTCCCTGCTGAATATCCAACAAAAGCGCAAAGGCACCTTCAACAATTGCGGTGTATGGAGCCGGCACCGGCGGACGCTGGGAACCATCCGGGGGCGGTTGTCCGTTACCCCCAATAAGTCTGTCGGAGTTCAGTTGCCCTTTGCTGTTTGAAACAATCCAGTCGGCATATTGCCTGACGTCTGTGAAAACAGACAAACCATTCTCGCAGCGCGAGTAGCCCCACGAGGTCACACCCGACACAACAAGCCCGTTTGCATCAGATGTCGCAAACGCAGGACCGCCTGAGTCACCGCTGCACACGGCTTGCTCGTTATTGCTGGTCACCCTCAGCTGCTTCGAAGCAAGCAGAACTCCATTCAACGGCAGGGTGACCTTTCGCAATGTACCAGCACCGCCACCCGTGCGCTCTGAACCCGAGCCTTCGGTATAACTCAGACCAAAACCGGCCATCACGAGCGGCTCTCCGGCTGTCAGCACGAATGTTGCATTCGGAACCAGCGCAAGTGCAGTTCCCGTGGGAGCATCTTCACTCAATTCCACGAGCGCTATGTCGAATAAAGGCGCCGTTTCGCCCAACGGACGGTCGGGACTGTATTGCGGATGCGCTGAATAGCTCTGTACTGAGCGGGTCGTCAGACTTCCGGTGGTGAGCCCGAATCCAATCTTCAGACCATTGTTGTCCAATCCCGGATCCACAAAACAGTGCGCAGCCGAAAGCACCAGACGCGGGGCTATCAAAGTCCCGCTGCAGCGCATCTTGCCCGCGCTGTTCAGAAGGACAACTGTCGACGCTGCAATTGGGTCGCCCGACGTTACTTCCTGTCCACCAACAATGTATTTCCGCTGGCCATAGCTGACCCGGTCGTCTGTATCGGAGTTACTTTTCGTATTGCAAGCCAGAGAGGCAGTGCACAGAGACAGTAAACCAAACATCAACTGAACGGAGCATCGTCCCGTCGATGCCGAGGCAAACGATTTGCGATTCATGATGGACTCTCCGACTCACACCAGGCCACTGCGGTGACTATCGGCATCAAGTCGCGCGGATTCCGGAAAAATTTGCCGACTGCGGCAAACAAGATTCATTTGGATAAAAACAGAAAGTTAAAATTGTTTTAAGACACATTAGAAGCTTAAAAGTTAAATCGCGACGCTGTTGAACGCTTGTTTCATCCACTCATCTTTGTGAGGTCTGCGATGCAAAATTCTGCTGGCGTAAATGCAATTCACTGTCTGATCGGGTCTGCGGCAGTCTTCCTTCCCACTGTCGCTACAGCTGAAACACCATCTGTTTCACTTGAACCAGCTCCGGTCGAGAAGGTCTTCGTGCCGCAGGGATTCGATAACAATGACAATACAGAGGTCATCATTCAGGGGAGATTTCCCAACGCCTGCATGAAGACTGGGCCTGTCGGTGCGAAAATTGACACTCAAAATCAAGTCATCACTCTCAAGCCTGAGGTCTATGTCTATCGCGGTGAACCCTGCGCACAGGTGGTTGTGCCATTCACCCAACGAGTGACTTTTGGGACACTGACCGCAGGAACCTGGAAAATAATTGTCGAGGATATGCCGGCAATCAATCCTCTGCCGCTCGAAGTCGCACGTGCGCGCAGCGCCGCACCGGACGATTTTCTCTATGCCCCAGTCGAGGAGGTCGTTCTGCTTCCTGCAGGTATTTCCAACAGGCAAAAGCTTGTCATCAGCGGAAACTGGCCACAGATTCAGGGGCGTGGTTGTTTTTCTTTAAAGGAAATACGCACACACCTTGGCGCCGACAATACTCTTGTTGTCCAGCCAATTGCCGAGCTTCTTCCAGCCGCAAGGTGCTCTTCAGGCTCAGCTCGAAAGAGAGTTTTTCAGGGCTCGGTCGTCCTGGACAAGCCACTCAACAGCGACTCACTCATACATGTCAGAACACTCAATGGAGAGTCGCTGAATAAATTTTTTGAAGGTCAGTGAATGCATCAAACAAATCGCGGCTGGAGGCAAATATGAAGGCGGAATACAGCACAGTTACGAAGAATATCGTCTCCGTTTCATTCGCTCTTCTTACGATTTTTGCAACCGCGTGCGGTCAAAGACCTTGGTCTGCCGAGAGCGTGGAGTCGGAACTGAATATTGTTGGCGGTCAAGCGGTTGGGTCGGATGTCGATGATGCGCGCAGACTCTCCACAGTCGCTCTAACGACTGACCACCGCAGCGCAAGAAGAACGGATAATCCCCATCTTCTCAGTCAGGGGCGCTCCTTCTGCTCGGCCACAATTATCGCTCCACGAGTGTTGATGACCGCCGCGCACTGTTTGCAGGATTTCAACCCTCAGACGAATACTAAATCCTCGTCATTTATTCTGCCCTCGACTTCTGCGTTCATCGCCTATTTCGGAACACGAGTTGCGATGCAGGGAGAATGGCTGCGTGCCGTGAATGTCATTGCCCATCCAGAATGGAATCCTGCACTCACACTGCAGGCTGGAGGCGGTCTGCCGGCGCATGACATCGGACTTGTCATTCTTGAAAAGGATGTTCCGGCTCCCTACACACCCGTCGCCATTGCAGATGAATCACTCAGCGTCCAGGTGAGTCTGCCCGTAACGATTGTCGGATATGGTGTCACCCGCAGCCGCAGAAACAACAACACCGGCACTCTTCGTCAGGTGACAGTGCCGCTTAAAAAGATTGACACGCATGCTCAATTGTTGGGTGTTGGCGCATTCATGCGAGGGGCTTGTGCAGGCGACTCGGGCGGCCCCATGTACATCCGCGGCGAAGATAAAAAATGGTCGGTGATTGGCGTGACATCGGCAGGAACCGAAATCTTTCAAAACTGCATTGGCTTAGACAACACTTTCACTGACGCACGAGCGTATAAAAAATGGATTGAGTCCTCACTGGCAGAAAATGGGCTGGCAATAAAAAATCAATGAAGAACTTGCAGCCTGAATAACATCAGGTTGACGAGCTGATACCTGCTGCCACCAGATCATGCAGGCGGAGCAAGCCAAGTGCCTTTCCGGATTCATTGATAATCGGCAGTGCATTGAGCGGACGGGGGCGGTTTTCCATCAACTGGAGTGCCTCAACCGCCAGCGTACCCGAGGGCAAAGTCACCGGCTTTGAATTCATGATGTCTGCGACAATGGCATCAAAAACGGCCGGACCGCGTGCTTCCATGGCAGAGCGCAGATCACGCTCTGCGATAAAACCGATCAGCGAGTCTGTCTCGTCAACCACAAGCAAGGCGCCAAGAGCGCATTCTGTCATCCGCGAAACACAGCGCATAAAATTTTCGGACGGTGAAATGCGCGGAAGATAACGTCCGCCCACCATCAGATCATCCACACGCACAAAAATTCGCTTACCGATGGCACCACCCGGATGATTCCGGGCATACGCTGAAATATCGAACAAGCGCCGCTCCATTGTTGCAGCAACCAACAATTGCCCGAGGGCAAGAGTGGTGACCGTGCTCGTCAGCGGAGCCTGCCCAAGCGGACAAGCCTCACCCTGAACCGGCATCTGCAAAACAACATCACAGTTTTGCGCCAGCGGTGAATCTGGACGAGCAGTGAAAGCGACAAGTTTGCAGCCTCGATCGCGCAACAGCGGAACAATTGCAAGCAGCTCGGCGCTGCGTCCGTTGTTGGAAATCATCAAGACCGGATCATTGCCGGCAACCGATCCCAAATCGCCATGCAGCGCTTCGGTAGGATGCAAAAAACGCGCCTGAATTCCGACACTGGCAAGCATCGAGACAAGCACTTGCGCAACGCCGCCGGACTTTCCGACAGCCACAAAATAAACCGTTTGGGTGTGGGCGGGTGATAATTTTGCAGGTTCATTCGTTTGCCTGATCCGACACCCGCAAATGAGTTCAACAACTTCGGAAAAGGCAGTTTGGAATGATTTTGAAGTGCTTAGCTGAATGCCCAATTGCTCAATACTGCGACTCATATGACCAGCACGCTGTGCAGCACTCACCAGTACATCGAGATCCATCAGTGCACGTCCACCTTCACGGGCATGACAAATACACTTGCAGGAGAACTCTCTTGTGCGCGCAGGTCCGACTCGCCTGCAACCGTATCTTCCGGATCCATTATCTGGCTACTTGGACGCAGAGGATCACGTCGTCTGCGGATCCGCTCGGCTCTCTTAGGCATCGCCTGAGAGTTGATCTCGTCGAGCATCTTGTTCGCTTCATCAAGCTGATCGTCCATCATATCGGGAGTCAAGTCGTCTATCTGCACACCGAACGCCTTTTCCACCGGACTCCCCATGTCGACACCGGCGAGGTCCTCGAGACTGCGCCACTGTGCCTCTTGAAGCGAGACAAGACGCTTTGAGAACTCCATCTGCCATGCAGCGAGTGCTTCTTGTCGTTCACAAAGTTCTTCCAAAACTCCATGAATCAGACTGAGCTGATCCTGAGTTTCGGCGAGCAGTCTCTTCAATTCCGATGGTGAAGTTTCTTTGATTGTGCGCCGTGGAGAATTTTTAAGAGGAAGTTCACGTGCGGCGTTCGCACCGGCGCGTCTGAGCGAAGCTGCAACCTGAGGCGAATCACCCGCAGGTTTTGCGGCACGCGAGCGGGCCTTGCTCTGACTCTCTGCTTTTCCTTTGCGAACTTCAGTCATTCAGCGGGACTCCAAATGCAAAAAGACAATGCTCTCACACCATCCGAACCGACAGACCAAAGCGCAAATCAGGCCTCAAGATGGGCGTCAACGACACCGTCCTTTGCCTCAGGCTGTGACATAGGTGGAGGATTCTTGTCAAAGAGAATGTTGCCGTTTTTGTTAATTGCCTCATGTTGATGCATTGCCTGCCAGAAGTTGGGATCAGGCATCACTCCCACCTCAAAGGGCGAGTTCTCGAACAGAGCCTGCTGGCCTTCAACGATGCCGTTCCTGATGTTCAGGCTGAAAGCCTGCATATCTTCGGGCGACTCTGTGAGTCCAGAAACCCGCAGGAAGATAGTGCGAATCCATCCATCTTGGCCCGCGTTCGGCGGCAGGATTGCACCTAAGACCGCAGCCTCTATGCTGGAGTTGGCTGCCAGAGCATCGGCTGCATGGGCACGCTGCTCCGCTGTAAAGACGTCCGGAGGGAAGGCAACCTGCATTTGACCGTCTCCACCGCCAGCCTCTGCGCCCTGTTCAGGATTGCCGGCCGCAATTTGAACCGGACTATTGGCGGTTTGAGGAACAATGCCCATGGCGAGTTGGCGGTATTCGACCTTGTTCAGAATAATGAAGGGGGCGCTGCCAGGGTTGACGACAATGACTTCGGCCGGACTCGGCTCGAGAAGTTTGAAGATGTCCTGCCCCTTGACGGACACATATTGACCGCCGTCAGGACGCCAGCGCCGTGCGGCAGCTCCGCTTGTGAATGCTGCGGCAAAGGGCGTCCCTGCTGAATTCTGAAGAATTGCGACGGTCATATTCTGACCATCTTCACCCGCCGCTGGTGCAGCGTTGGGATCCGGCTCGGCGAGTGCGAGGAGAAGCTCGGAGAAAAGTAATTCCTGATAAACTTTTCTGCGGCTGTCAGGGGTATCGTTACGTGCATTCTCGACCATGGCCAACTCAAGATACTCTGCTGCCTTGGGTTCACCTGATTCCTGACCAGATTCTTGTGCGGTACTTGCTCCGACGTCGGAGTTTTGCGCCGGAACAGCCGACTGTGCCGTCGAGGCAGCAGCCGAGTTCGCTGGAGTTTTCGCCGATTCCGCTTCACGCTTGCCGAACAATTTCTTGAGAACCATAAACGCCTCTTGGATAAGCAGAGCCAAAACCACTTGTAAACTGCACCGAAGAAGGATGCCCCGAAGAGGTAGCCTTTGCAAGCAATCTGCAAGTCAGTTCATCGATATTTTCTGCGCTTGGCTTCTCGCCAGAGCTCGTCCCAGACGTCCAGACTCAAGCCTTTTGCATACTCCTCAGTGACGTCAGCACCACGCTCGCGAAGAATGTTCTCCATTCCTTCAAATCGCGAAAGAAACTTGGCAACGCTCGCACGCACCGACAAATCAAAGTCGAGCTCAGACCCGTCCTTGAGATGCGTTTGATTGAGATAGACGACGACGTTGGTCAGCGCGAAAACGATGTCACCCAGTTCATCGGCAACCTTCTGCCAATCCGGCTTCTCGACGAAAAGCTCTCGCCGTAGTTCCTCAACTTCAGAAGTCAAATCCGCAAATGTTTGATCAAGAGTTTTCCATGCAAATCCAAGCTTCCACGAAGATTTTGAAACGGCGGAAGAATAGCTCAACGTCGGTTGGGCATGCTTTTGGGCAGCCTTGTGGAGCAGCGATTTACTTTGCACCGGCCCATCTTTGTTCTCCGCCGACTTAATCACATCCCATTGCTTCACAACTTCACCCGCCGTGGTCAGCGTTCCGCTTTCAGGAGCAAAAACGTGCGGATGCCTGCGGATCATCTTTTCGATGATGCCCCTAAAAACGTCGGACACTTTAAAATGCATCTTCTCGGAAGCAATCTGCGAATTGAGATAAATCTGCAGCAGCACATCTCCGAGTTCGCCGCAGTAGTTGCGCGCCGATTTCTCATCGCCTTCTTTCGCATAAAGCGCGGCGGCTTCAACAGCCTCATAGGCCTCTTCAATCAGGTAAGATCGCAACGATTCAATTGATTGCTCCTTGTCCCACGGACAGCCATCCGGCGCCCGCAGGGCGGCGACGGTCTTTGCAAACAACACTGAATTCAATGCGAGCGAGTACATCTCGCGGCCGGCATTCAACGTCAGCGGCTGGGCGAGCTTGTAATGCTGGGCAGGATCACCGGAATTTTTTTTTTGTGCCTCTGCCGACTCGCGGGAGATTTTTTTGTCGGAACCGCCCTGCACAAGATTGATGAGACTCGGCTCGTACTCCGACGGAGAGTCAAAACCTGCCAACTGAAAGATTGTTGCTGCTACGTTGGCAAGACCTGCTTTCGGCAAATCTTCACGCATTTCAAGAACGCACGGGAGAATTTCCGAATTAAAGATAGCAAATGGAACAGGCGACAGCGTGTGGCTGGTCTTTGCACGCGGCAATCCATTTTCGCCCATTTGGATTTGGCCGGTTTTTTTGTCTGCTTCAAACATCTCGTCCGCGTTGCCGTGGTCCGCTGTCACAACAACGATCGTGTTGGTCTCGCGCGCAGCGGAAAGTATGCGACCCAATGCCAAATCGGCAGCTGCAACCGACAATAACGTGGCAGCAAAATCTCCGGTGTGACCAACCATGTCGCCGTTGGCGAAATTGATTCGTCCGACACGGAATGAGTTTTTACGCATCTCGGCGATGGTGCGGTCGGCAATCTCGGCGGATTTCATCCACGGACGATCCGAAAATGAAGACATATCGGATGGAATTTCGACATAGTGCTCGAGTTCGTCGTTGAATTTTCCGCTGCGATTTCCATTCCAGAAATAGGTCACATGCCCATATTTTTGCGTCTCGCTGCAGGCAAATTGTCTGACTCCGGCGGAGGAAAATAGCTCACCCATCGTATTGCTGATTTGCGGTGGTTCGACCAGATATATTTCGGGCAGCTTGAGGTCGCCGTCATATTGCATCATGCCTGCGTAAACTACGCTCGGAAATCTTTTTCGCGTGAATGCCGAAAAATTCTTTTCCGTCAGTGCCCGGCTTATTTGAATGGCGCGGTCACCGCGGAAATTGAAAAAAACAAAACTGTCACCATCATTCACTGCACCGATGGGTTTGCCATTGGTTCCAATCACAAACGGAGGAAGATTCTGGTCAGTTTTGAGCCCCTCGCTGCGGAATGTCTTCAACGCGTCATCGAGAGATGCAAACTCGCGCGCCTCGCCCAAAACATGGGCGTTGTATCCGCGCTCGACTATCGACCAATCGCTGTCATAACGATCCATGGTGACAAACATTCTTCCGCCGCCACTGGCGACACGGCAATCGAATTGAGTGTCGTTGACTGAGTCGAGAAACTCGCGCAATTGACCAGCGTAGATTTCAGCAGTGTCTGGACCGACATCGCGTCCGTCCAACAAAACATGCAGACGCACCTGTCGCACGCCATCATTTTTTGCAGCACGAATCAGCGCAAACAAATGAGCAATGTGGCTGTGGACGTTGCCATCGGAAAGCAACCCGCAAAAATGCAGGCAGGCGCTGCCGCTTTTGAGTTCCTGCCGGTGCACCGCCGACTGCCAGCCACGCCCTTCAAAAAGGCGACCACTTTCGATTGCGGCATTTACGAGTTTTGCGCCCTGCGCAAAGACGCGCCCAGCACCGAGGGCATTGTGACCGACCTCGCTGTTGCCCATATCGTCGGCAGACGGAAGTCCAACGCTGGGACCATGTGCCAGGAGTGTCCTGCTCAGGGGTTGCTGCATCAGGCGCGTGAGGTGCGGTGTGTAAGCCGCGGCAACCGCATTGCCCGAAACAAAGGCAGCAGAGGGCAAAACCCCTGCGTGACGGTCGAGTTGCAGTGTGAGATTGTCTTGGGTGTCCTTCCAACCGACACCATCAAGAACCACGACAAGTACTTTGTGGTCGATGCTGTTGTTCAGGATAGAATGACGCAGACCGGATGACATTTGGGTTGCCATATTTGAACTTTCTTTGAATCGGGGCTTGCATGCTTCAAAACGCTCATACTCTGACATCGGCCGGCTTGCCGCGCAATCTGTTCGCAATGTTTGTGCTCATGGTCTGCACAGCATGTCTGCTGTCCGGAACTGTCAAATCGCAAACGGCATTCGCCCAGACCGACCCGTTCCTCGTTCCCCTCAAATCTCTCAACAAGATTGATCCCGCCAACGTGGTTCAATTTAAAGTTGTCGCGTTAACAACAAAAGGCAATGCAGCGACTGCCGAAGTTGAAGTCAGCATTCGCGGCGGCTTCAAGATTTATGACAAGGGGCTGCGCTTCGAATACAAAAGTACTGCCACGCTCAATGCGCTCATCCCTTTGACTTTCCAAGCCAATCCGCCTGCCAAGGTGATTCAAGATCCATTTTACAATGAGCCTCGGGCCGTGCACGAGAGTGCTGCACGCTTCGCACTCGCGAGCGATTTGCCCATGGAGGAAACTGGCACCCTGCGCGTCCGTTTCGAGGCTTGCTCGGTTAACACGTGTCTTTTGCCTGCATATTTCGTCATTCAGGCCCGCGTGGGTTCATCTTCACGCCCGGAGCCAAAAGGCGACACTGTGACAGGAGCATCCGGCTCAACGGGCAGCCTGAGTCCTCCCTCCATGGAAAGTTCGACGCTCGCCTCCGGAAGTAGTGCAGCGTCTGCAGCACCCGCGATGCCCACGCCCGCAATCGAACAATCTCCCGCTCCATCCGCTCCTACGCCCGCAGTTGAACTAACACCCAGCCAAGCAGCTCCCGCCTCCACGCCGGCACCTTCATTCCGCCCTGAAAAATCGGCCGATACTTCGCTTGCTGATTCAATCACAGCGCAAGTGCAACGCAGCCTGGTTGAACGCAGCTGGTTGCTGTTTCCGGCGTTGTTTCTTGCCGGTCTGCTAATGAATCTGACGCCGTGTGTTTATCCGATGATTCCCATCACACTGAACGTTCTCAGCCGCACGGCACCCGCAGATTCTACTGGCCAGCGCAGCCCGTCGCAGTCTGCCGTTCCGGCAATGATGTACGTTTTGGGAATTATACTTGCCTATTCTGCAATGGGTGTTGTTGCGGGAATGACCGGCTCAATTTTTGGCAGTCTGCTGCAGAGCAAACTGGTCAATGGTGTTCTGGCACTCACCATGTTTCTGCTGGGCCTTTCCATGCTGGATGTTTTTGATCTCAGCAAAATTCAAACAGCCGCCAACAGAATTCCTCTTTCAAAGAAGTCTCCCTACATGTCCGTTATCACCATGGGAGCAGTCTCGGGTCTGGTGGCCGCACCATGCACCGGGCCAGTTCTCAGCATGCTTCTTCTCTTAGTGGGACAAACAAAGGATCCCGTTTATGGGTTCGTGCTCATGAGCGTTTTTGCAGCTGGATTCGGAGCCCCTTATTTGGCTCTCGGACTGCTTTCGCAGCAGCTCAAGCGACTCCCCAAAGCTGGTTTTGCGATGAACATCGTCAAGAATGTATTTGCAGCCCTGATGTTCTCTTTGGCGCTGTATTATCTGAAACCGATGTTGCAAAACTTGGAGTTTGTCGCACTGCTCTATATCCGCCCGCCGGTAGTCGGTGTTGCTGCGGTCGTTATGCTCACTGTGGTATTTCTCGTTCTGCAGTCAAAGAAACCCACCAGCGCCCTGCGCACAATAGGACTGCAGACAGGCCTTTCGCTCCTCGCCCTGTGGATGGCGCTCTACCTGATTAAAGGCTTCATCGCTGGCGAAAAAACAGCTCTGCCTTCTCTGAGCCGAATCAATGATCCGCTCGAAATTCCAAATCCGCAGTCGCAGGAGACCGACGGCGTCCGCTGGATGAAAGATTGGCAACAGGCTGTGCGCGCCGCGAAAGAACAAAACAAAGGGCTCATCGTGGATGCGTGGGCACAATGGTGTGCTGCGTGTCTGAAGATGGATGCCGAAGTCTGGAACGAGCCCGGAGTTGAGGCCCTCATCAATCAGCACTTCATTGCGCTTAAGATCGATTTCACAGAATCAAATCCGCAATCCGAGGAGCTCACCAAACGTTGGGATTTGTCGGGACTGCCGGCAGTGGGAATTTATCCGGCCGGTTCAGACTTTGCCGGACAACCGGTGGTCTTGTTCCGTGAAGCCGCCACAGTCAGCAGCTTCCATCAGGCGGTGCAGAAAATCTTCAACGGAGAGCTGCAGAAAAAATAAAGACCAACCTTGGCAGGTTGGTCTTTATCACGACACGGACTCGAGACAGCCCGCGGGATTTACATGTGGGCTGCAGCAGGAATGTAATCGTGCTGGTCGCGGGACACATGCGAACCTTCGCGTGCCGTTGCAACATAGCGGTTCACGATGTTGAGCGTGTACACCAACAGCGTTGCCTTGAAATTGCGCCAGTTGGAATCGTCAAGGCACATCAGAAGCTCATCATCAAAGTACATGTCGGTATTGGTCAGCAAGGCTTCGATGGCTGCGAAAACCTGCTCGAAATTGCCCGCAGTCGCCAAATCATTGAGGTCTTCTTTACTGCGGATGGCGTTTGCCAAACGAGCGGCGTTTGTCCTGATAAGCTGAACCGTTGAGCTGTTAAGAATCATGTGAAGGCCCCCACAAGCTGATATTTATTGGCTGACTATGGCTGTTTGCTGAGTGTACGGCTCAGCGAATCACTGCGGCAAGGATTCAGGAGCGTCAATTCTCCAACGAGCCCTGCGGACAAACAACGTCAGAGCCACGCCAAACAAAACAGCACCTACCAACGAGCCGAGAATAATCAGAGGCATCCGGTTGGGAACAACGCCAATCACCTCGAAACTGAAAAACGGCAGGCCATTACCCTCGCCACGGTTGACTATCTGTACACGGCGGGGTGGCATGCTGGGGTTCATTTGCACTTCGCGCTGACTCACCTGAGTCGCCAGTCCGGCGTTGGCGATGCGTGGCGGCCACACATTCCAGTTCTCACTCAGCGAACCAAAAAGCCCTTTGAAAGGAGCAGGAACTTCAAAGAGAATTGCGACCTGTTCACCGGGAAATCCGGCAAGTTTGGAATTCTTCCAAACCGCACGCCCGGAAGGAGCCCTCAGACGAAAATCACTCGAAATCGTGACGGCCAGCCCCTGACTGCCCTCGGGAAGTACGACTGCAGGCAAACCGTTCCAATTGACCACTTGAATGGACTTGGCAAGCTGCTCGGGCTTGGTCTCAACAATTTGCCAGTCGTACAAATCCTCAGGCACCGCCATGACGACCATCGTCGACCCACCCTGTGACGAAGGCACCGCAAAACTTGTCACATAATGCGCAACAATTTCTGATTGAGCAGGCGAGACAATGTAGCGGCTGGAGGTCGGCAAAAAGACGCCGGGTTCAAGGATGTGCAACGACTCCTGAGCGCGCTCGGCTTTGGCGATTCCAGAAAACAAAAGCGCACACACACCCACCAGCAGCAATGCAGCAAGGCTGGCTGAACCCTTTTGGGATTTCGCCGTGCTAAGCGCCGCGCCGGCAGAATTCTGCGGCAAAAAAGGAAGCTCTGCGCGCTGAAGCCGAAGGCAGAGCGAAACCAATGCATCGAAGCAATCAGTGTCACTGAGTGCACCTAACCTCTGTTCGCTCGACTGACCGGTCGTTAGGCGGGAGAGCAGCTGATCACGCAAGTTGAGCGCCTGCCGGAGCTCAACCTCATCCGAAAAGCCTTTGTATGAGGCCGAGAACACCTCCATGTTTTCGGCGACGAACAAAGGCGAAAGTACAAACCAAATGACCAACAATGAAAGAGCGATCGCGAGAATGAGTGTAAAAATCATCCCTGCCCTCCTTCGAGCTTGCGGGCAGAAATGAAGTCGCGGAGCGCTTTTTCCATCACTTCGCGCTCAGCGAGTTCGCGTCTTCGCGAAGTGCGGATCGCACCGACGAGAAAAACAGGCCCCAGAACAAGTCCGGCAATTGGAATCACCCAAATTGTTTTTCCGAATGTGCTGCCTGAATCCGGCTGGCGCAAAATCCATTCTCCATAGCGATCTCTAAAAAAGCTGATGATTTCTGCCTTGCTCTTACCTTCTGCAACCTGGCGCTCAATCTCGCGCCGCATCGCCGTACTCTGCGGAGTCTCGCTCTCAAGTATGCTCACACCCTGACACGTAGGGCAGCGAAGTTCATCGCCTATCTCGAGCAGTTCTTTTGAGTACTGCAGACGGGCTTTGGATTCATCCGCCATCGCAGTTCCTGAAAAACCAAACGCAACGAGCAATACAGCAACGCTGATAACGAGTGCCGATTGAACCTTGTGAGCACGCTTGACGGGAGCCAGCACATCATCCAAAAGGTCGCCCTCGTCGGTTGCCGACTCGAGCATCAGGCCGTTTGAACTCACGTCAACACTGCGCCTTTTGATGCGGTGACTGAGGCCAACCAGAGTTCCCAGAACCATTATCACCAAACTCGTCCAGACGAATTTGACTGTGGGATTGACGTGCATCTTGAGTGAAATCTGATTGGTCTTTGAATCAAAAAACGCGAGCACCAGATAGAGATCGTGCCAAAAAGTCGAGTGAATACCAATTTCATTGAGCCACTCTTCCTTGTTTGTGTATTTACTGCGTGTTGGCAAAACTTCTGCCACGTTGCCCCGACTGTCTTTGGCCTCAATCACGGCAGCAGCGTAAGTTGCGTTGAACTCCTGCTTGTAATCCATTCCCTTGAAGGTGAGGGTGTAGTCATAAAATTGTGTCGACTGCCCCTGTGAGAGCTGGGCCTCGGCCTGAATGCCGCGATAGCCTCCCAAAAAGCCAGCCATCGAAAGCAAAAATCCAAGATGGACAATCCATGATCCCAAGTAGGGACGATTGAACTTCAACAACGCCTGCGCGTTCCAGCGGATAGCCTTGAGGCGGAAAACCAGGTCCATGACCATGACAAACGCAGTCCAAAGAATCAGCGCAAAGCCAATGATGGAACGGACATCAAGACCCTTGTGCCAAGCCAGCACAGCTGTCAGCGCAATCGCCCAGATGGCAGGATAGAGGAGTCCACTGACAGGATCTTCAATTTTCCCGCTCCGCCAACGCATCAGGTTGCCAACACCTAGCAGACCAACCAACCCCACTCCGATCCACGGAGCAAATGCATTGAAGAATGGCTGCTGGATGGAAATCTTGATTCCGCGCACAGCCTCGACAATCAGCGGCAACAACGTTCCGATGCAAACCAGGGCGAGCAGGAAAAGCAAAAAGAAGTTTGTAAACAACAGCGCGCTTTCCTTGGACACCGTCCATGTCTGGGCCTGCGCAGCGCCCTGAAGCAAATGACCGCGCATGGAAACAAGGACAATCATAATCAGGGTCCAGACGACAATATAAGTCAGGTAGGCGGGACCTATGTCGCTCTCGGCGAATGAGTGGACTGAACTGATGACACCTGAACGGGTGATGAACGTACCCAAAAAGGTCAACACGAAAGCCACTGCCGAAAGCGATACAGCAAGGCGCGGAAGACGGTTGGTTTTATCGAGAATCAACAACGTGTGCAGCAGGGAAGTTCCCGCCAGCCAAGGCATGAACGAACTGTTTTCAACCGGATCCCACGCCCAGTAACCAGCCCACCCGAGCTCGACGTAGGCCCATTTTCCACCAAGAAAAATACCCACCGTGAGAATTGCCCAGCCCGCCAATGTCCAACGCCGAACGCTGACAAGCCAGTCGGGCGTAAAAGAACCGCGCAAGAGAGCAGCGACTGAATAGCCGAAGGGAACTATCAAAGAGCAATATCCAATAAACAGACTCGGAGGGTGAGCTGCCATGTAAGGATTCTGCAAGAGCGCATTCATTCCTTGCCCAACTTGCTGCACCGGAAACATACGCGTCAGAGGCGCAGAAGCCCAAACCAACAGCAAGGTCATAAAAGAAAGGCTGAAGCCGTATGCACACAAAAGACCCGGCATCAGCGGTTCGTTTTTTTCCCGCACAGAAACAAGTGAAATCGTCACAATGACAGCCATGATCATTGTCCACAGAAGGTGGCTTCCCTCGAGGGAGCTCCAAAATGCTGTCAGCAGATAAATCGGCGGCATGTCGGCGGCCGAGTTTCTGAACACATAGCCTATCGAAAAGTCATGTGTGATGAGCGAAATCCAGAGAACACCCGAGGCGAAGAGCACGCAGGCGCTCACACCAATCAGGGCGTTGCGTCCGCTATACAACACTCCGCGCTGCGGTCGTGCCAGCGACAGAAAACCCATGCTCATCCCGTAAACCGACAAACACAGTGCCAATACGAGTGCATAAAAACCAAGTTCTACCATTAGAAAGTCACCTCACCAGCGGACCACAGGCGGCAGCGAAGCAAAGATCGCCTCGATATTTCCGCCCGACATCAAACCAAAACGAGTCCCGCGATCATGTATCAAATTGAATTCAGCGTAGCGGCCGCGCCAAAAGAGATGCTGTTCCTTTTGCGCGTCCGTAAACGGCATACCAACTCTGCGCTGCAAAATTTCCGCGTACATGTGTGCGAACGTTTGACCGGTGCCCAGCAACAGACCCAAATCATCCTCACCCGACACATTCAAATAATCAAAGAATATTCCCCCGACGCCGCGGGTTTCACCTCTGTGCGGAATAAAGAAGTATTCGTCACACCATTTCTTGAACTTACCGTAGTCGCCCAGTGGGTGTTTGTCGCACACATCTTTGAAACCGGCATGAAAGCTTTCGGTGTCTTCCTGAAAGCGCTGCATTGGTGTCAAATCACCGCCGCCACCTATCCAAAACAGAAGACGGTCGCCTGAGCCCACCTTCAGCATGCGGATGTTCATATGAGCAATTGGAGCATTTGGATTGTAGGGGTGACAAATCAGCGAGACACCGGCCGCCAAAAAAGGCTGACCGGAGTATTCTTTCTCTATTGATGGATAAGACGGCCCCCAAACGACACTCATGTTCGCAGCAGCTTTTTCAAGCACAGGGCCGCGCAGAATACTCATAACGCCGCCACCCTGCGGTGAGCCGTCATCACCGGTTTTGTTCCACGGCTTGATGGTGAGTTCAGCTTTAGGGTCGATGGTTTTGAAAACAGTTCGGTTCAAATTGCGAACAAAAGTCAGCAGGCTGAGTTCGCGTGCCGAGATTCGCTTTCCGAGAACAGGCTCAGCAATTTTTAAAATCGGATCTGCCGAATCCGTTGGCACTTGCATCACTTCTGCAAGCGGACGCAGCGGATTTGCGGCTTTGAAGGCGATAAATCTTTCAGGCGCGCCCTGAGCTTCAGCAAGAGCAGCTTGATCAGCAGACGACGACATTGGAGCCCCTCCCAAACATGGGAGAAGCTTAAATTGTCCGAAGTCAAAAGACTATCATCTGATCGACGTCAAGAAGGACCGCAACACGACTCAATAGAAACGCACTTCGCCATCGAGGGTTTGCCGGTGACGAAACCGTTCTGCCTCAAATGAGAACATCCTTGGTGGACGATACGCCATGCCGCGCGGACGATGGGGCGATTCGGAAAGGATATCCAGCGACTCAATCTTTTTGCGGAAGTTTCGAACATCCATAGGACGGTTGAGAATTGCCTCAAAAACTCTCTGAAGTTCACTGAGAGAAAATTCATGCGCCAAAAAAGCAAATGCCACTGTCTCAAAGCGGCTGCGTCTGCGCAGCTCAGTGAGCGCAGCCTGAGCCAGTTCGCGGCTGTGGGGTGCAAGAAGCTCAGACTGTTCGTGGACTTCAATGAAGCGGTAATTGTCCATTCCGGCAGTCGCAACGAATTCGAGGTCATTGGGAGAAGCAACTGTAAAGTAACAGATCTCGATTCGCTTTTCCGTATCAGTTGAGGAATCGGCAGATCCATCAAAGGCACCCACCTGAAAAAAATTCGAGAGCTCAAGCGGAAGGCGCGAGCGAATCACCTCGCGGGCCGTGGCCTGCAGATTGTCGGTAAATTCGAAGGGAAGAGATGGCAAATGATACCGCTCCGCATCACCGCCGGAGCGCACCGCAAGCAGACGCAATCTTGCGCCGTCAAAGGAAAACACGACTGTCGTAACAAGCAATCCCGCCTGCATCAAACCCGCAGTTGATCCTGCAGGAACTTTTCCGCGTGCTGCTACAAGTTCTGTTCGCATTTCCATGGCCTGACCCCGTTGAAAAGGTTTCCTTGCTCAATCGGCCCATGGAGGAGCTTAAGTCCACAAAAAGCATTGCTCAAGATGTCGAACAAAAAAAGTAACAAGCCGGCTTACGCAGGCTTGTTACTTTAGTTGACAGTCAACCTCTTTAGCGGCGGATGCTCACCAGTGAAAAATACATCAGGTCGATTTTCATCGCGAAACACATATTCCCAAAACCGGCGGACAAGCACTTTTCAGAAAACTCGGCGCTGAAGGGTCCAAGTACCGTAGTGCCCTCAAGACAAGCTCCCCATTGCGGATCGTAGGAAGAACCCGACGGGCATACATCGCTGCCACGCAAAGCGACGTAGACGTCAGTCGACCACAACGAGTCAAAACATCCGGGCATCGATTGGCGCTGGCATTCTTGCAACATCAGCTGTGTGTAAGGTGCAAAGGCCCTGTAGCCATCTGTGCAGAAACTCACCGGAGAGAAAACCGCAAATGATCCGGCCGGACAATTCAGTGTTCCGGGTCCGCGGTTGATTGCCGTCGGAGGAACGACAACCGGGTCTGCCGGAGGTGCTGGTGGCGCGGGCGGCGTGTCAACCGGAGCAGCGGGAGTCGGGATTGGCAACGGCTGAGTCAACACCGGGCCGATCGGTTGATCTGGTAGTGTTGCTGGCGGAACCGTCGGCACAGCCGGAGCGTCGGCGACCGGCGGCACTGTCGGAGTAGGTGCAGCGGTCGGAACAGGCGGTGGAGTCACGCGCGGCGTGGGCTGCGCCGAGGGCGGCGTTACCACATCCGACGGGGAACCGACGGAGTTCAGATATACACTTTCGATAGCGGCATAATATCCGCGAAAGTCTGCCTTTTCCTGAACCCACAAGAAATCGGGACGCTCTTCGCTCAACCAGCGTCCGCCGACAATACGCCCTAAAGAATCCAATTCGACCGCATACTGATAGCGATATTTCTCGGTTGCAACGCTGCGGCTGTCTCCCAGATGATTCCATTCGGGCCGCTCAATCTCGACGATAAAATCAACGTCCGTTTCAACAATCACTTCAGAGACAGCCTGTGGTGCCGCACCCACCGATGCAGCCTGCCTGTAAAGTTCACGCGATGAGTATCCGTAGATTGGAAAATTCCAAACCTCGTTGCCGTTGCTGAGGTCGGCAACCACAGTCTGGCCTTGTCGGCCGACGAGGTTGGTCAAAATCAAATGAAACGATCCGGCATTCGTATCGCGACACGCTGCGGTGTTCCTCAATTGCGGACTGCTGGTCAGATCGATCTCACAGCGCTGTCCGAGAACTTTTGCCACAGGCATAAAAACAACGCCCTGTGCGTATGCGAGAAGCGCTTTCACGTCGCTGCTTCCGAAAGGAATTTCGATTCCTGTCGAGCTTTTTATGGTGACAGCTTTGGGCTCGTCAAAATTCAAAGTTGCCGAAGCCCAGCCGTGACACAAGCCGTACCATTGCGGCATTGCAGGGTGCGTTCTCATCAGTTCGGCCTGAACCGTCGGAAAGTCGAACCGGCCCATCAGGATGTCATACTTTTCAGCTGGTGAAAGTGCCGCGATCTGCTCGGGTGACATATCACGCACTTCCGACTCGGAGGGGCGCTGTGTGGAGAATGGTGTTTGCGTTCCGTTTCGCCAGCGCAGAGCGATACCGCCAAGGTTGCTTGGCCAGTAAATATCGCTCCACGGCACTCGGACCGATGAGCCTGCAGGCGGGAGTTCGTTGAAAACAACCACCGAACCGGCATCCAACTGGGCCGGATTGTTGTAGTCATCCCAAGCCTCTTGAACCTTGTCTCGGGAGATCTTCGGGCTGCTATCACAACCGCTTTGCATGTTCACAAAAAACATCAACAATAACGAACACGTGCCAGCTTTGCAGCGCATGAAAAGGCCCCCTGTTTTTCAACATGGGGCTGGGCTATTGCCATCTGCAGGGTGCGTCAACAGAAATTATCAATGCTGCTGGGGAGACAACAACTGCCGCAGAGCCTCAGTTGTCTTTTTGGGATCGTGTCGCGCCAGATAGAGAATCTGCTCTTTGTGGGACAACTTCTCGAACGGAACTTCTTCCTGCACCTGAACGCGTTTAGCTGCGGATCCGGAGCGCTCCAGTTCGTAGTCGGCGATAGCCAGTTGCTCATCCGAACGTTTGTCCGGATCGAATGTCAACCAGCGGAAGTATGGTCTCAACAGCGCGAAATAGAGGAAAATCATCGCCAGCACTGAAACCGATGCAATGATCCCCGTCTGAATCAGCGAAGTCTTGCGCGCCGTGAGCGATGCCGCCTCTGCCACAGCCATTTCGTCCATCTCGAACGGAGCGTTTTCGACCGTGATGGTGTCACGCCCTTCTTGAAAACCAATGGCATTTTTGACCAGCTTGGTGATCATGGCCACTTCTTCGTTCGTCCTTGCGACGTATTTTCCATCAACCAATTTTCCATCAACAAGCACTGCGGTGGAAATCTTTTTGAGTGATCCGACGGGCTCAATAATCTTGCTGACCGTGCGCTTGACATCGAAATTGAGAGTTTCCATCGTCTGTTTGTTGCTGCTTGAACTCCCGCCACCCGTCGTGTCCTCTTTCTCGCCCGGAAGATTACTTTTGGCGCCGGGTACTCCTGTCGGATTGAGACCCTGCCCCTGCGACGATTGTTCGTTCTTTTGCGAACCAAGAACAACAGTGCGTTCGGGGTCAACATCCTGCACGGTCGTCTCGATCTTCTTGAAATCAACCTCGGCCTGAACCTTGGCAACGACCTTGTTATGACCAACAACGCGACCCAGTATCTCGCGGATGCTGGTTTCGAGTTCCCGCTCCACGCGCTTCTGATACTCTCGCTGCGCACTGGTTACCCGATCGAGTCCGCCGTCTTCCTCTTCGGGCTTGGTCAGCATGTTGCCGAGTTCATCGACGATCGCGATATTCTGCGGCTCCAAGCCTTCAACAGCACGGGCAACCAGATGCAGAATACCCTGCACCTGTTTTGGACTGAGCTGTTTTCCGGGCTTCATTCGGAGCATGATGCTGGCTGTCGTCGGCTTGCGATCTTGCGTAAAAATTGCAGGGTCCGGCATCACTATATGCACTCTGCTCGACTCAACCGGATCGAGTTTGTTGATGCTGCGAGACAATTCCCCTTGAACAGCACGCAGCTTGCTGATGCGCTGATCAAAATCGGTCATGCCGAACGAACGGTCGTCGAACTTTTCCCAACCAGTCGAGACACCATTGCTGGGCAATCCCTCTTGGGCAAGAATCATCTTGTATTCGTTCAACTTAGTATCTGGAAACAGCAGTGTCTCACCTTCAATTTTGAAGTCCTGAACGTTTTGCTTCTTGAAGAGAGCAAGAATTGAAGTGCGGTCTTCATGTGAAAGATTGGAATAAGCAATTTCATAGTTGGAATCTGGACGGTAAAATGCGACCGCCAGCAAAATAGAAAAGACCGATGCGACACCGACAAGCAACGCAATTTTGCGTCCAGTCGTCAGTCCCTTGTAGAATACAGCCGACTGCGAACGGAATTGATCGAAGAATGTCTTTAAGCGCTCAAACATCGTTCCTCAACCCACCCAAAAACGTACAATTAAAAAAAATACGAATTTCGATAAAACACGGAAAATTCAGACCTGCATGCGCATGACGTCCTGATAGGCCTCGATGGCCTTGTTCCTCATCTGGACAAGCATGTTGAATCCAAGCTCCGCTTTAGACATGGACAACATAGTTTCATGAATGTTGCTTGACTTGCCAGTTGCGAGATCCATGCTCGCCTTGTCGCTTTCACGCATGCTCTTGTTGACGTCGGAAAGCCCCTCTTTGAGCAGATTGAGAAACTCGCCTGTTTCTCCCGCACCATCGACGCCTGACGACTTTTTACCTGCGGAACTGCCGCCCAATGAGCGGAGGTCCGAATCAATTGAACCCAAGTCCATAGGCTTGGAAGTTGCACTGCGTATCATCCGTCAGCTCCTTATCCGCGACCAATGTTGATTGCGGTGTTGGCCATCGATTTGGTTGCATTCAGTGCTGTTGTGTTGGCTTCAAAAGCTCTGTTGGAGGTGATCATATTGACCATTTCTTCCATCACACTGATGTTGGGCATCGCAACCATGCCGTTCTGGTCGGCGTCCGGATGACCGGGGTTGTAAACCATTTTTGGTGCTTTTTGATCTTCGATGATGCCGTCAACCTTGACCTCCTTGAGATTGGGATCAAAAGCCTGACGCATCAGGTTGTCGAATGTCACGCCGGTGTCGCGCGCTGTAAATACAACGTCTTTGCGCTTGTATGGGCCGCTGCCGTCTTCCGTGCGTGTTGTATTGGCATTGGCAAGGTTGGACGAAATCACGTTCATGCGCACGCGCTCTGCAGCGAGTGCCGAGGAGCTGATTTTCATACCGTTAAGGAAGCTCATGAGTATTACCTCCCGCCGTTGATTCCGTATCGCAACATGGCAAGACGACGGTTGAGAAGCTCAACCGTCGCCCTGTAAAGAGTCTGGTTCCAGGCCAAGTCGGACATTTCCGCATCCAAATCGACGGTGTTACCGTCGTTGCCGATGCTTTCGGTAGGCTTGACGTGCAAGTCACCGCGGAGATCACCATTCACGGTAAGCCCCTGATGTTTGAAGTGACGGCCATCTGTGGCCTGAATTCTCATCTGACCGTCATTTCCAACCGCAGCCCGAAGCTGTTCTTCGAACTCGTATCCCATTGCCCGGTAACCTGGGGTCTGCGCATTCGAGATGTTGCTCGTGATGACGTTCTGCTTGATGAGGCGCTGATTCAAGCTCTCCTCAAGCACGGCATCTGCTTTTGCGAAGACCTGGTTACTGGTAATTTTCATACATTCTTACCTTCAACCTCGTATCCGCACTCGACGAGTTCGTTGAGCTTGTAGCGCAATGCGCGCAAAGAGATGCCCAACGCTTTTGCAGTGTGCGTCCGGTTTCCGTTCATACGGCGCAAAGTTTGCAGGATCAGGCGTTGCTCGAGCTCACGCAGGGTGATTTGCGGAAGCGCATCGCTCATCGCCACTTCGGTGCGGCTGTTGGCCTTCATCAAATGGAGTTCTTCCACGCTGATGTAGTCGCGGGTTGCCAGCAAAACCGAGCGCTGAATCACGTTGCGCAGTTCGCGCACGTTGCCCGGCCATGTGTAGGTTCTCAGGGCCTGCTTGGCTGTCGGCGACAACTGAACATTCTTCGAGAACTGCATGTTGTATTCACGCAGGAAGATCTCTGAATAGAAGTCGACGTCGACCGTGCGGGTGCGCAGCGGCTCGATATCAAGCTGAATGACGTGCAGCTTGAAATAGAGGTCGTTGCGGAAACGCTGTGCGTTGACTTCATCGTTGATGTTTTTGTGCGTGCAGGCAATCACACGCGCATCAGCTGCGGTACCGCGACGGACTGCGCCCTTGTTCACATCCTGCTCTTTGAGAATTCTCAAAAGCTTGAGCTGTAGCTGCGGATCAAGCTCGGTAATTTCATCAAGCATCAAAGTGCCGGACTCCGGCGTGCGCGGAAGTCCATATTCATTACCGCCTCTGTGGCCCGCGAAGATTTCCATTTCAAAGAAATTCTGCGGAATGTTCGAACAGCTGGCGACGACAAAACGGCCGCGATCACGACCACCGGCAATATGAATTGCCTTGGCGAGCGTTTCTTTTCCTGTTCCGCTCTCACCGGTAATCAGTACCGGCACTTTCGTAGGTGCAACAGTGCGTGCGACTTCGAGAATCTTGTACATCTTCTCGTCACGGGTTGGAAAATGACGAAGCATTTCTTCTTCTGAGATGCGCCCTTCGACGTTCGCAAAAGCAGCTCCGAGATTGCCGGCATTGCGCCCGCTGTCGAGCCCCGCTCCGCCGTTGAAATTCGGATTCTCTATATCAAACAACCCCAATGGTCTGGCTTCGCTCATCTGACTTCCCCCCGATTTGTTGGCGTTAGCGAATTCTTTCCAGTCTCTCGTTTGCGAGCGACGAGAATTTTTTGTCAGTGACATCAGCAGCGGACATCTGCCATGCAGTCTTGGCCTTCTCGACCATTCCCGCACGTGCATAGACAAGCCCCGCTTTGTAGGAGGCCTCCGCCTTTTTGCTCGTCTGGGCGAGGTTGGCGACTGTCATGTAGACATCACCCGCCTTTGCCAGACGTCCGTTGTTGCGCAGATCGTCCGCGTATCCCATCAGCGCGCCTTCAATTCGTCGCGCCTCGTCATCGTTTCGCGGTGAGGTTGTCATAAGCACGTCAAAAACCTTGTCGGCGTCTTCACGGCCGCGTGCGGCATTCGCAAGAGTCACCAACATTCCGACGTCACGCTCGACGTAACGTCCAAATTTCATTTCATCGATGAGCAAAGACTGTGCAGTCTTTGACAAATATGGAGAGCGCGCAGATTCCTTGACTGCAGCAGTCGCCCTGTCCGAAAGTCCGGTGTTCTTGCGCACATCACTCGCATAAAGCTTCTTGAGCGCCTGTTCAGCTTTGTCACGCTGCTGCTGTTTGTTCTGCAGCTGAGCCGTCAATGCCAGCGCCTCATTTCTCTTGGCCTCGTCTGCCGTGGAGCTTGTGAAAATCTGCAGAAGTGCGAGCGCACGTTTTGCATCGCCCACAGACAACCAACCTTCCACTCTTGCCATCAGCAAATCAGGCTCGCGCAGCGTAAAGTCGAGCAGCCCCGACCTCGCGTTGCGTTCAAAATCCGCGAGTGCCTGAAAATCCTTTTTTCGCGCCAGCTCTTCGACAATAAACCGGACTCTGTTGGCGAGCTCGTCCTGCAGGAGTGCAACTCGCGGATCCTGTGCGTAGCGTCCGCGGAATCTTTGCAATGCTGCATCAGCACTGACGGCATCAAGTTGGCTGACAGAAAATTTTGTCTGAATGAAGGCGCAGCTCTGTCGGAACTGTTCGGATACATACTGGCCGTTGAGGCAGCTTTGTATCGCCGCCTGATGATTACGAGCGGCCTCGGGTCGGGTACTGATGACCGGTTCCAGCAGACGCACTGCAGCTCCGATGCGCGCCGCCCAAGGCGCATTTTCACTCAGCGCAACTTCGCTGTAACGTTCGTTGAGGTCTTGCGCGACCGTGCCGCCCTGTTTTTCAAGCTTCAGATCAGCCAGCCGGAATTTGCCCAGAGCACCCATCTCATGCGACGGGAAACGGCCAACCAAAGTTTGCAGAAAGTCACTCGCGAGATCCGGCTTTCCTTCGAGAAATGCGGACTCACCGGCCATCCACAAGAGGCGCGGGCTATCCTGAAAACGACGTCCGTTAAGTGCGGTCAGTCGGCGGAAAAGAGTCACTGCCTGTCGTGTTTGTCCGGAACGGTACAGTGCCGTTGCAAGCTTTTCGAGAGAGTCAAATTCAGCGGGTAAACCGGTATCAGCTCCAGCCTGTCGCTCGAGAGTCGCAAGAGCATCACCCGAAAGTGTTGCAACCGATTCCAGCCGAGCTTTTTGCGTCTGTCCGCCACGCGCATTTGCAGGCGAATCGGACAGCAGCGTGGAATTCAGTTTGGGATTGTTCGACTGGGCAACTGTCAAATCGTCTGCAGGCAGATCGATCTCAACCGGCTTGACGACGACTGGGAAAGTCTCTGCGGACGACTCTCTTGCGGTCTTTGCCGCATCCTGTGATTTGCCGGATGCATCATCCTGCCATTTCCATTCCTGATCGAGCGTGCGCGGCTCAGCAGGCTCGGTCCTCCAGATGTCTACAACCAGTCTCCAAGGTCCTTCTTGGTGAGTCACCAGCCATGCAACAGGAGCGTTTTTCAATTGGAACGAAAGAACAACGTCGCCGTTCTTTTCTTCAACGACAACGCGATGAATGAATCGGGTGTCATAAAACCGGCTGACGTCGAATTCCGACGCCCGTGCCGGACTGACCCTGATCTCAAGCGAGCGGGTCTCTTTCAGATAGCGTGTTGCAAAGCGGCGGGCCGCGCCCAGTTCAAATGCTGCACGGTAGCTGTCTTTGCCTGCTACAAACTGTTCCGGCAGACGGTTTTTACCGTCTGCAGTTCCGCCGCCAAAAGCATTTGCAGCCGGCACAATCAGGCCGAGCAGCAAAAACCGGCTGAACCTTTTGGAGCAGTTGAACACGCAAACCCCCGTCCGAGAGACACCGCATTCATCAGCGTTGCCTCACAATTCCGAGATTAGCGCAGCCCAAAAAATTAAGTTCTGTCTGGTTTTTGACCTAATAATTCCTTTGACACAAACAAAAGTGCCGCATTTTTTTTCTCAATCATTCTCGTAATCAATTTTTCGACACCATCAGTTTTTCCGACACCTGACGGTTTTTTTGACGTGTTATTTCCATGACAAGGTCTCTTCTCGCACCTATTTCGAAACAATTGCGCAGGTCGGAACAGTCAGTTGAGAACAGTCACGTTCAATTTGTCCGCCAGCCACAGCGAAAGTCGCAACCATCCGGAATCCGTTCCAATCTCTGCTGAGTCGCAATGAATCACGAAGGGAATGAAAATGTCCCAACAGTGTCAAGTCACTCCATCCGGCGGTCACTCCGAAATATCCTGACCAAGCGCTAACATTTCCGCATGTTCGCTGGGACACGCAGACACTGTCCTCTCTCCGTTCGATAAAATGAATGATCGTTGGAACCGAAGGGACATCTCCACAAGGAATCAATGCCGCAATCTTTCTTGATGGCATATGATCCTTCGCTGAATCAGATGGGTTTGTATCAACAAACTGAATCAACAGATCCTCGCACTTACTAGAGGCCAGTGCGTAGTGATGCGAAAACAGACCGCAACATACGAAAATCAAACGCGCCACGGACTCTTTTTGAAAGAGCATGAAACATCACCTCATCTAAGTTGTGAAACCTGCAGAATTTCATCACAGCGAATCGAGAACTCATGGTTCCGATAGCCCAGCCAGAAGCTCACGGCAGTCCAGCCAATGGGGATCGGCACACTGTTGATGAGCAGTGAGAAGTCCCGTCGCACGTCGGTGCAATAACGACGCTCGCAAGACTTTATCGAAGCGGACTGAAAGGCTTTCAGTTTCAAGTCATCTATCAAAACAAGGTCAGCGGAAGGGCTGTCAAAACTGCGCGGTACCAAACAGAGATCAATAACCGTGAGACCGGCATGAATCCCCCACCGCGGCATCGTGCGCAACGAAACCAGGGCGACCTTGTCACTGCCGGCATCTGATTCGTCGGAACAAACCAACGAGGGAGGGACACCCTCGCCGACGTGACGGCAACTCAAACTGTCTGCAAGAGCGGGCGAACAAACCACAACGGTTAGCGGAATGAATAACCATCGCAAGGAGTCAACTACCGACATGCAACTCATTTCTGGCCTCCTCACATTGTGTCTGGGAAACAGCAGTGCTCAGAATAGTTTTTGTTGCCTCGAACTCAAGTTGGGATTTTTACTTCGTGAAAACCGTCGCTCTTTCGAATTTGAAATATTCCTGCCACCGCGGACTGTCGCTTCAGCAAACCGACCACACCACCTGTTCAATTCCCCTTTTCGTTTTTTCCCTTGAGAAGTAAGATGCTTGCAACCTATGACTAGACGGAGAAAAGTGTAATGCTGAGTTCGCTGAAGACGCTTATTTTTTGGCTTTTTTTCATGTTCTCGGGCGTCGCAATGCAGCTTCTTCTCCTCCTCAGGCTCTCCCTGGTCAACGATGAGGCCAGGCGTCAACAGCTCGCCCAAAGGTTTAGACTGATTTGGTCCGCCATAAGCCTCCGTCTTTTTTTCAATACCGGATCACTCAACAAGCTCATCACTCACTCAGAGGGCTTGCCGAAACAGTTTATTTTGATTTCCAATCACCGGAGCAATCTGGATCCACTGCTGGTTTCGGTCATCGGCCGTCCACTCGTATTCCTTTCAAAAAAATCGGTTCTCAAAACGCCGGTCATTGGTTGGTGGATGAGGTTGTGCGGCGACGTTCCAGTCGACCGAGGCGAAAAATCAAGCCGCGAGAACAGTCTGAACTCAATGAAAGAGCGTCTTGGTCGCGGCGACTCACTTCTCATCTTTCCCGAGGGGACAAGGCAGACCGACCCGACTGTACCGCTTGGGCAATTTAAAGACGGAGCTTTTCATTTGGCATCACAGAGTGGAGTACCACTTGTGGCCCTCATTCTAGATAAGACCGACGACATCTGGAAAAAAGGAAGTCTGACACTTAATTTCAAACCTCTGCGATTCTCGATTTCGCATGCGATCCAGCCACAAGGTAGAAGCTTCAATGAGTTGAAAGAGGAAGCCATTCAAACTATGAACTCTATGGTTCAATCTTTCACTCGGCAAAATTGACTCAAAACAAAGGACTCCAACGTGGAATACCGTCGCCTCGGCAACTCGGGCCTCATGGTCAGTTCTCTTTCCTATGGTTCATGGATCACCTTCGACGCAAATTCGGCAGCCACTCAAAAGCAATGCATGTTTGCAGCCTACGATGCCGGCATCAACTTCTTCGACAACGCAGAAGTCTACTCAAACGGAGAATCGGAAGTTGTCATGGGCGACATCATCAAGTCGGCCGGCTGGGAGCGTGACTCTTATATCATTTCGAGCAAGGTGTTTTGGGGTGGCGGCAAGCCGACACAAAAAGGTTTGTCGCGCAAACATGTTGTAGACGCCTGCAACAACGCACTGCGCCGTCTCCGGACCGATTACATTGACCTCTATTTTTGTCATCGTCCTGATCCAGTCACTCCCGTCGAAGAAACTGTCCGGACGATGAATGACCTCATCTCTCAAGGCAAGATTCTTTATTGGGGGACCAGCGAATGGCCGGCTGACCTCATCACTCAGGCGCATGCAGTGGCAAAAGAAAATCGCCTCATCGGACCGACGATGGAACAACCCCAGTACAACATGCTGCATCGCGAGCGCATGGAGAAAGAATACCTCAGACTTTTCAAGAATTATGGAATGGGCACGACCATTTGGTCACCTCTCGCGTCGGGTATACTCACGGGCAAGTACCTGAATGGCGTTCCGAGCGACAGCCGGTTTGCCAAGGCCGGCATGGAATGGCTGCGGGATATTTATCTCAGCGAAAATGTTGAAAGCATGAACAACAAAATCCGTCACCTGCAAAAGCTGAGTCAGGAACTTGGAATGACTCTCCCGCAACTGGGAATCAGCTGGTGTGCAGCCAATTCAAACGTCAGCACCGTCATTCTTGGAGCGTCACGCCTCGAACAGCTGCAGGAAACCCTCAAGGCGGACTCACTGAAGGCGAAGCTGACTCCTGACGTCATGGCAAAAATCGACCAGATTCTTGCAAACGTACCGACACCCGAGAGAGTATTCTGACAGCATCAGTCAGCTCTCCAACAGCACAACATATTCCTTCAAGGATAAGACATGGAAGCGTTACTTTCATCTGAAATTCTTATGAGCCTCCTCACCTTGACGGTGATGGAGATTGTCCTCGGGATCGACAACATTATTTTCATCAGTCTTCTGGCCGGACGTCTTCCGCATGACCAGCGCAAAAAAGCGCGTCAGTGGGGACTCGGTCTGGCAGCAGCCATGCGTGTCGGGCTTCTCTTTGGCGTTTCCTGGCTTGCCTCGCTGACCAACCCGCTCTTTCAAGTCGCGGGCAAAGACATCTCAATCAAGAGCCTCATTCTGCTCTCTGGCGGAATTTTCCTTCTCTACAAAGCGACCAAGGAAATCCATCACAAAATTGAGCTGGCCACCGACACTGGACCGTCAGCAAAACTGAGCCTCACGTTTGCCAGCGCAATCTCGCAAATCATTCTCATCGATTTGGTCTTTTCGATTGACTCCATCATCACCGCCATCGGCATGACCCAGAGTATTGTCGTGATGGTTGTCGCAAACCTGCTCGCACTCGCATTGATGATAATTTACGGCGGCACCATTGGTGATTACGTCGACAAGCATCCTTCCATCAAAATGCTCGCACTAAGCTTTCTGCTGATGATTGGCGTTCTGCTTGTGGCCGAAAGTTTCAGCTACCATATTCCGAAAGGCTACCTGTATTTTGCCATGGCCTTCAGCGTGATAGTGGAGATGTTGAATCTGCGCGCCGGTGCGCGTAAACATCCGCCTGCTCACCCACCGGTTTCACACCCAGAACAGTCTCAAGCTCAGCAGTCGCCGTAGTGGTAGTCGATCACCGTGAAGAACATGGGTCCCCGCGGTGTGTCGATCTCAACTTCTTCGCCCTTCTTTGCCTTTAAGAGGCCTGCTCCGACTGGTGATTTCCAGGAAATCTTCTTCGCAGCCAAATCAATCTCGTCTTCGCCGACAATCTGATACACGCGCCGCTGGCCATTCTCGTCTTCAATGGTCACCGTTGCGCCAAAGCGAATGCAGTCGGGGTTTTGCTCTTTGGGGTCAATCACCCGTGCCTGTTCGACACGTTTGTTCAAAAAACGGACGCGCCGGTCGATTTCGCGCAGACGCTTCTTACCGTACTGGTATTCCGCATTTTCAGAGCGGTCGCCCTGCAGCACCGCCTGACGCACTTCATCAACCACACGAGGACGTTCTGTGCGCAACAAAAAATCAAGCTCATCCTTCAATTTCTTGAAGCCCGTGGGTGTGATGAGATTGTTGCGTTCAATGGTAGTTTGCGCTGGCTGTCCGTCAGTCTTGAACGATCTTCTTGGTGTTCTTCCTTGCATGGCGGTCACTCCTTGCGGACCCCTCGGCCTGAGCAGAGGCTTTAAGGCTAAGCTGGTTGTCTTCTACGTCAACAACACAGTGCCCCCCCTTGGCAAGCGGACCAAAAAGCAATTCTTTTACAAGGCGTTGCTTGACCTCACGGTCCACAACCCGCTCCAACGGCCGTGCTCCCAAGGCCGGATCAAAGCCTTTTTCCTTAAGCCAATTCTTCGCCCGTTCTGTGACCGTTAGCGTGACCTTTTTGGAGGAAAGCGTCTCAGTCAGTGAGGACAACGATTTCTCCACAATCTGCAGCATGATGTCTTCACCCAGCCTGTGGAAACTCACCACCGCATCGAGACGGTTGAAGAACTCCGGCGAAAAGTGCTTTTTCACCGCGTCCAGAGCACGTGCCTCCATGCTTTCCGGCATGAAGCCCAGCCCCTGTCCGCTCAGCTCACGGGCGCCAGCGTTGGAAGTCAGGATGATAATCGTGTTGCGGAAATCTGCGGTTCGGCCGCTGGCATCCGTAAGGCGTCCACTGTCCATGACCTGCAAAAGAATATTGTGCACTTCTGAATGCGCCTTTTCGATTTCATCGAGCAGCACGACGCAGTAGGGCGTCTTGGTGACCGCCTCAGTCAGCAGCCCGCCCTCATCATAACCGACGTAACCCGGTGGAGCACCGACCAGCCGCGAGACCGTGTGACGCTCCATGTATTCACTCATGTCAAACCTGTGGAGAGTTACGCCAAGGCTCTTTGCAAGCTGTTTGGTGAGCTCGGTCTTGCCGACACCCGTCGGACCAGCAAAAAGGTAACAACCGATCGGCCGCATCGGGTGTGACAATCCGGAACGCGACATGTGAATGGCCGAGACGATGGTCTCGATTGCCGCATCCTGTCCGTAAATCGTGTTTTTGAGGTCTTTCTCAAGATTCTGCAGTTGCATTTTTTGATCAGCACTCACCGAACGCTCGGGGATCTGCGCCATGGCCGCAACAACACGCTCAATGTCGCGCAACTGCACAGACGCAACAGACTTGCCTTTAGTGCCTTCCGAACGCAAAGAGACTTTTGCTCCGGCCTCATCAATGACATCCAGTGCCTTGTCAGGAAGAAAGCGACCGTGAATGTGCTGCACACTCAAATCGACCGCTCCGCGCAGCGCGGACTTTGAATAAATCACACCGTGGTGCTCTTCGTAGCGTCCCTTCACTCCCTCAAGAATCAGAAGTGCCTCGTCCTTGCTAGGCTCACGAACCTCAATCTTTTGAAAACGCCGGCTCAGGGCACGATCTTTTTCGATGTGTGCGCGGAATTCTTTGAACGTAGTCGACCCGATGCAACTGAGTGTGGCGTCAGCAAGACTCGGTTTGAGAAGATTGGACGCGTCCATCGCACCGCCGCTTGTCGCACCTGCTCCAACCACAGTGTGAATCTCATCAATAAAAAGAATTCCGCGCGGACGTGCCTCAATCGCCTTCACGACACCCTTGAGCCGTTCTTCAAAATCTCCGCGGTAGCGTGTGCCTGCCAAAAGTGCGCCCATATCAAGCGAATAAATTTCTGCCGACAACAGCCGGTTGGGAACCTTCTTCTGAACAATTCGGGCCGCCAGACCATCGACGACAGCAGTTTTACCGACACCGGGATCGCCGACGAGAATCGGGTTGTTTTTGGTTTTTCGGCAGAGAATTTCGATCATGCGGTCAATAAGATCATCACGGCCGACAATAGGATTTATGCGGCCTTCAAGGGCTTTCTGATTGAGCAGCACACAGAACTTTGCCAGCACATCTTCTTTAGCCGATTCTCCCTGACTCGCCGCGGGAGTTTGCTCACGGGCTGGCTTGTCGGTTCCGCCGCGCTGAGCCCCGGTCAGGGCATGGGAGTAGTATTGAATCAATTCAAGCCGGTTCAATCCCTGTTCTTCGAGAAACCAAGCGGCATGGCAGTCCGGCTCGTTAAATATTTCAATGAGGATTTTTCCGGTATCGACAACCTCGCGGCCCGCGCTGCGCACGCGCACCATGGTGCGGTGAATCAACCGCTCGAGAGCCAGCGTCATTGTCGGAGAATACGAGGATTCTCCTGTTTCGGAGTCAGACACATCAACGACGGGCGAATTGTCGTTGAGAAATTTCTTCAGCTCTTCGCGCAGAGGCTCGATACGGCCACCGCACGCTTCCACGATTTCCTTGACAGAATTATCATCCAGCAAAGAGAGCAGGAGGTGTTCGATAGTCAGATATTCGTGGCGACTGTGCGTCGCAAATTGAAAGGCTGCACGGATGCATTTTTCCAGTTGTGGGCTGAGCACGCTCTTTACTCCCGTTCCAGAGTGGTCAGCAGCGGAAACCCGTGCTGCTTGGAAAAGTCATTCACCTGTCTGACTTTCGTTTCAGCTATTGAGAACGGAAACACTCCGGCGATACCCTTGCCAGTCTTATGCACCAGTAACATGATTTGCACCGATTCCTGTTCATTTTTTCGGAAGAATTTCTGCAGAACGTGAATGACAAATTCCATCGGAGTGTAATCATCGTTGTTGAGAACGACCTTGTACATTGGCGGCTTTGCCAACTTCTCATCGGGAAGGGTTAGAACGTCATCGCGCCAGTCGTCTTTTGGATCCGACCCGAAAGGCTTTCCATCACCTGACATGCTTTAAACCTCAAATCTGTCTGGGTACGTTAAACCGCTCACAGGTGACCTATCAAATCATGATGGGGCGGAATCACAAAAAGCTCAACGCGACCGACACCCGCCGCCAACAATCCAATCTTTGCCGCTGCTGCTTTCGACAAATCGATAATCCTTCCCTGAATAAAGGGGCCTCTGTCGGTCACCCGCACAAACGCATAGCGGCCTGTCGCAGAACGGCGAACCAAAACAATCGTTCCGAACGGGAGAGTCGGATGAGCGGCTGTCATTTCCGACTCATTGTAAAGGTCGCCACTTGCGGTGCGACGCCCGACAAATTCACTCCCGTAATATGAAGCCCAACCACGCTCCGTGAGCTTCCACTCTGTTGGCACTTTTTCCTTTTTGACTTGCCGACCGAACGGCTGTAAAGATGCGCAACCACAGAGAAAATAAACCACTGTCGAAACTTTCGACAGTGCCGCAAGAAAAACTCTTTTCATTGCGTTTTTTTCTCCTTTACTTACGGGCGAAAGTCATCTACCGCTGGCGTCCGTCCGGTGATCATAAATCACTGTTACGGGAATGGGGAGAACACCATGGTTCGCTTGTTTGGCACGCTTCGCGCCCTCGCTACGGTTCCAATGGCGTTGTTTGCAGTTGTTAGCTGCGGTCAACCGCAAAAACAGTCTGATACACCTGCTCAGGTTCGTCCAATCAACTCGGCTTCACTCGATACCGTCAACCTGCCGCAAACTTCCGTGAAGTGGCAGAGTATTGGCAACTGCTGGGCGTACGCAGCACTCGGATGGGCGGAGTCGATGATTCTGCGCGGACCAGAAAGTGAAGAGCCAAACTTCTCTGAAACCTACGTCACCTACCGACACTATGAACTCCAATTGAGAGATCGCTACATCAGCGAACTCCAGACAGGCGGCTCCTTTCAGGAAGCTGCCGAAATCTCCATCCGGTTCGGCTTGATGAAGGAGGGTGACTTTGCGCCTGATGAGGCGAAAATGCCCAAAAGTCTGCGGCAAAAAATGGCAACAGATTATCTTAACAAAAGCTTGAAATCTGGCCTGCTTTCTCAATTCAGAGATTCCAAAACAATCCGCAGCGAGCTCGATGCCGCTTTTGGAGTCGAGCTGGCTTCACTTCAGGATAAAATCATCCCTGCTTCTTCGTTGAAGGTTCCAGTCGGTCGCGGAGCAACAGCACCACTCGACGAAGTTATGCTCAGCTGGCGTGAAATTCATTGGCCGCTCGATTACGCCAACTACCCTTCCGACGGAATCGCTGAGCCGACTGCAAAGTGGAATGGTAAAATCACCGATGAGCAAGCCCGCATCATGCGCCGTGTCATGCGCGCAATGAACGCAAAGTATCCGGTGGTCATCAACTGGTTTGTCGACTTCCGCGCCATGAACGACGAAGGTGTCTTCGACCTTGCGACGCTGCGGCAATACGTGGGCAACGGACGGCAGGGATACCACTCTACAGTTTTGGAAGACTACATCGCTGAGGGTATTGATCCGAGCACGAATCTGCCATTTGTCACTCCCGAAGGAGAAGCCTCTGACGAGCTCAAGTCGCTTGCAGTGCAATTCGGATCGGTCAAATCGCTGATTGTGAAGAATTCATGGGGCGGATCCGAACGTCTCGACCGACCGAGCTATTTCCGCGACGGAGAGAAGGGCTATCACAAACTCGGCGTCGACTATCTTCTCGCGTTCCTTCCGCAGTTTGATGAAGAATCTGCACGCTTCCAAGGCTACACCACCGGTCTGAACAGCTTCATTCTTCCACCCGGCTTCTAATTCCGTGTGCCTAGAGAATGAAACCAAAGCCTAATTGCATGTAAGTCACGATGTCGTTCTGCTGGCCTTGTCCCGCATAGGAGATCTCTTCGGAGTATTTGTCTGTGCGGTAGGTGTTTCCGACAAGGCCTTCAAAAACAAAGCGTCGTGACTCAGTGAGGGGAAGACGCACTCCTGCGACTCCCGTCAAATGCAATCGAGTTGCAGTACCGGTCCCGCTGAGTTTTTCCCCTGGCTCCGTCTCATCTGACACTGTCACAGTTTCTTTGAACGACATCAAAACGCGTCCGCCCAAAAAGAAATTGCTCGCTGGTTGAAGCTCGGCTTCAGCACCCACCAATAAGCCACTTCTCGTCAGGGTTTGTGTGTTTTGTGGACTCGAGGAGCCGGCCAGCACCTGAAGAATTTCTGTTTGTTTTGAAAATGGTGACACAAAAACACCAACGCGTGGAAAGATCTTGAAATTCATCGGGTAGCGAAAAACCAAATCGAGTTGGAGGTTCGTTCCCGTGGCAGAGGCATCTTGCACCTCATTGGAGACCGGTTTTTTGAAACTGAATTTCTCAGCATTCCAAGTGGCGTAATTGAATCGCAAACCAATCATGTTGGTCCACGTTCCGGTCTTCAATTTTGGAACAAATGTTTCAAATGACCCGCCGAACCCACTCACAGGAATATTCAAAGCAAGCCCCGAGCGCACGTTGGCGGCTTGGTGCTGGGCATTTTGAATGACCGTAAACAACGGCAGCACAAAGGCATTTTCTGCGGGCAATAATTCCAAGGAGCCAGCACCCGATGCACTTCCGTCCGGAGCGGCCGCGGGGAGCTCGGATACTTTTACCGCGTTCAAGTTCAACGTCGTTTTTCCCGCTTCAGATCTGCGCGCGGGAGCGAAAACCCAGACTGAAATTCCTTTTTTGTTCTTTTGCACCTTCTGAAAAGTCATTTCAGCGACGACTTCAATTTGGTTGGCGGCTAAAACAAAATAACACTCGCCCTTCGCGGGGGGGGGCTCGTTGGCCGGAGCGGGAAGTCCGATTGTCTTGCCACCCTTGTCCAGTCTGATTTTATATTTTTTGCCGACAGGCACTGCAGAAAGAGTGCGCAGGCGCGTTGGATTCTCCATCTCTGGGGTTGCAGCCGGACACGGATTTGCGGGGGCTTTATTTGCATCGGATGCAGCGGCGCCACTGGAAGATGTTGTGGCCGGATTGGGAGCAACTGAGGCAGCTGTCGATGGCTGTTGAGCGGGTGCGGTTGACTTTGCCTGCGCAAAAGCCCGCGCTGTCCACAGCGCAGACAGCACCAGCAAAAATCTTAGACTAGCAAGCCCTTGTCGGACGCCCATCTACGAAACTCCGACTCCAATTCGTCAAATGACGCAATCTCAAACAGAGTATCCTGCATGTGGTGAATATCAAAGGGACGCTGCGAGACAACCTCCGGTATAAACGGTTCTTTTTTGACGAGCCCACTTAAACTGTGTGGAATCTCTCCCACCGACGAAACAATGCCGGCTCCATAAATTGTTGTCTCAGCTTCACGCCGCAGCGATGGCTTATGCGCATTCGCGTTCATCAGTCCAAATTCAACCGTGAACCAGTAAATTCTTCCAAGCCATGCCACTTCCTCTTCGCTGCGGGCCATGCTTCCCGCGAGCCCGTAGGCATGAAAAAACGACGCAAACCGCGGATTCGTAATCAGTGGGAGATGACCCATCAGGTCATGGAACATATCGGGAGCTGGCGTGTATTCGAGCTCGCTTGGATGACGGATGAAATCTGTGCAGGGAAAGCACTTGTTCGCCAGTAATTTGAAAAAAATATTTTCGGGAACATAACCCTCGACACGAATCACCCGCCAGCCCGTCGCCTTTTCAAGCCGCTCACTGAGCGTGGCAAGCGAGGGCACCCGATCGGTCGGATAATTCATCAACCGACGGCCTTCGAGATACTCCGCACAAACGCGACCACCCAAAACTGAGCTCTGTCGTTTAAAGAGTTCTGCCCAAGTGGAGTGCTGCTCATTGGCGTAAATTGGCGGCTGAATAGCAGAACCGATGGTTCCCTCGGGAGATGGGCTTGGCATGATTGGTGAGGACGGACGTGCCTTGAACTCAACCTCAGTTGATAACTTCCCTGCCGGAATTTGAGGAATGACGACCATTTCAGTACCTCCGGACAACATCCTGAGCCTCCAAAGTCTGACCAAAGCGCAACTCACAGGCTTCAGAAGTGTCCGCCAACCATTCAGTCTTCTATCGGAAGACGTCCCAAAAACCTCTAGCGCCTCAAAAGAACCAATGATTCATTTAGCTTATAGAAAGCGTCACTGCCTTCATAGCAGAGAGACGGACTCTGCGCAAAACTCACAGGCTGTTGATCGTACAAAGAGCCGATGCGGCCCCGCAGATCCGAAGCCAGTGTATCGCCCTGCCGATGTCCAGTGCGATCGTTGCGCAGCACCAACACAGCACGTGGACGCAGACTCTCAACGGACTTCCAAAAATCATCCCAAAAATATTTGAGAACTCGAGTCTGACCGCGTCCGACACCAAACGCCGGCGGATCACAAACCCAGACGTCCGGACACTCAGCCTTGCCCTCGGCAACCCGGCGTTCGAGCCGAGACAAATATTTTTGCGCAAGTTCGGGGATCACGGCAAAATCAACCTTGTTCAATGCCGCATTACGTTTTCCCCACGTCAGCATTTCCGCGTTCGCATCGACATTGGCAGCACTCAGCGCACCAGCCCTGCATGCAACAACGGCAAATCCGCATGTGTACGAAAAAAGATTGAGTACACGGCTCTTTCTGTCAATCAAACTGCGCAGCGCCATCCGCGCAGGACGCGCGTCAGGGAACAAACCGAAATCGTTTTTGGAATCCGCACGCACTTCAAAAAAACAATCGTCCTCGCGTGCGATCCACTGCCCGCCGATTGCCGAACAGGGATCTAGATAATCAAAACCGCCCGCTGGAGATCGTATTTTTCCGATCACTTGCCTTTCCGAAGAAAGGCAATCACGCAAAATTTCCAACAAAAATTCCGCGCGCGGAACCCACAGCGGATTGTAGACGGTGAGCACAACCAACGGACCAAAAGAGTCTATCAGAACCCCCTCGATTCCATCCGGAAGTCCCGCGAAGTAGCGACCAATTTCCTCACCGGACTGCAAGCGCGGTTCACGCTCTTGCCGTCGAATCAGAGCATTTTTGAAGAGTTCTTCAACTTGTTGTGCGTTCACAAATGATGACTTTCCGAAGTGCTTCTCACGGGTGTCCTGAACAATGTCAGTATGTGTGCTTTCGCAGGCTGCTGCAAGACGGGCACCCGGTTTGAAGTTGTGAAAGATTCAAACTCTCGCAACAAAGTTCCGCCGCTCGTCAAAACGTCATCAAGAAAAAGCAACGAGCAACCCTCATTCGCGAGCCCCTGCAAATCAGGTGAAAGATCGGCTCCGGCGACTTTAACTACGGTGCCGCGCTGTTGCAGTCTACCGATACGCAACCTGCGAATGTCAGAGCTGATGAATGCTTGCTTCCTTCCGAAGGTAGGAAACGGCATATGCACAGGTGGCAAAGAGTTTGGCCTAGACAATTGAAGGGAAATAATTTGTTGTCTCCAGAAGTCGGCAGGGTGCCACTGCAATGAAGAAATTCTGCGAACGCTGACCCTTGGAAGTACGACGAGGCCGACTCGCTCCACGCGGATGATAGACAAGAGTCTCTGACGCGCCTGCGCTCCATACACCGAAAAAAATGCGGCAACCGCCGACGGATCTTGCGACTCTTTTGCCTTTAAAAGCAGATTTCTGTGGTTGCCATAGTACTGATAAATCGATTGAACTGAAGAAAATTCACTGAGCATTTTGCAGGCACCGCAACAAGCAGCATCTCCGCAACGGGTGCACCCCGACCAAACGCGACCAGCGTGATCCTTCAAACAGGAAAAACAAACGTCGGCTTCGCTGACGGCAAACCGACCAATAAGGGAATCACAGATTGCGCAGCGAGCTGTTGCGACCCGCAAGCGATGCAGCCAGCGGCGATGCGCCGCCATGGTGGTAGGGATGTTTGCTGCGGATTGTCTCACTGCGGTAGACCTGCTCCAATAAAACAACCAATGACAATTCGTGCGCCATCGTGGATTGCGAAAGTGACAGAAATTTTGCTTGCGGTGCAAATTGCTGAAGTGCCGAAGGCAAACCATAGGCGCCGCCAAATACAAACGCGACAACCCGCGCACCGCGATCACGTGCATCGGTGATTTCTGCGGCGAACTTCTCGCTCGAAATATTCTGACCGCGTTCATCAAGAAAAAACAACACACCCCTGTCATGAACAACTTTTTCACATTCCTTGATCAGAAACTGCTCGATGGCTTTTTCACTCTCGAGTGTGCGTGTGGGGGAAATGATCTTTGCGGGAGAAAAACGACCAATGCGCTGCAACAATTCATCAGACCACCCCTTTGCAGGGCCGCCGGAAAGTTTCCATGGTGTGATGAATTGATATTGCATGCTGTCACCGGATCGGGTGGGCGATGGTCCGGCCGTGTCTACACAGTCGGCTTACAGTGATGCGCTTTCAGAATCTTCTGTTCCATGAACAGCTTTTTTAGGAAGCGCAGCTTTTATCTCTGAAAGAAGCTGCGCAAGCTCTTGTTCCGTGGGTGTCAGATAACGGCCTTTGCTCCAGAGTTTTTCAAGCGAATAAAGTTCCCGGGTGGGTTCCTGAAAAACGTGCACGAATAAAAATCCGTAGTCGAGCAGAATCCAAGTGCGTTGCTCACGGCCATCAACAGCAACTGGCTGCAGACCCAGTTCATCACGGAAAAACAAACGGATGTCTTCGGCAACAGCTGCAACCTGCCGCGCATTTGTTGCACTTAAAATTGCAAAATATTCTGTGAAGGCACCCTGACTGCGCAGGTCGATTGCCAACGGTCTGGTTGCCTTTTTTTCAAGTCCAATGGCCAACGCCAGATTGACGAGCTCTTCGCGCTCGAGAATGCGCTCACCCGCGCGAATCACCTGATCCACTTGTCCCTTTGCCATGTCAGTTCCCCTCCTTCAGTGTGTCGAGCATTTCAACAACCATATCCAGCATCTTGGAAACACCAAGGCGGCGTGCTGAGCTGAGCTCCAAAAATTCAACTTTTTTATTCTTTAAATATGTCCGAAATTCATTGACCGCCTCTTCGTTCTGATAGGCGTCCTCACCCTCGGGTTGCACCAAATCAAGCTTCGAGAGCACAGTGAGTCGCGGACGGGTGAGCAATTTCTGATCGTACAAAGAGAGCTCGTTGAGAATTCCTTCGTAATCGGAAATCATCGCATCAGCGGTCTCCTGACTCGCATCGATCAAATGAATCAAAATTCGTGTGCGCTCGATATGACGCAAAAAGTCGTGACCGAGACCTTTGCCCTCGCTCGCTCCCGGAATAAGTCCAGGCACATCGGCAACCACAAATGGATCTGCATCCTTGTGACTGACCACACCCAAATTCGGCACGAGAGTTGTAAAAGGATAATCAGCCACTTTCGGGCGCGCTGCCGAAATGACTGTAATCAGCGTACTCTTGCCGGCGTTTGGTGCGCCAATAATACCAACATCCGCAAGCATCTTGAGCTCAAGACGAATGCTTTTGCGCTCGCCCATTCCTGGTGGAATTGTCTTGGTGGGAGCTTGGTTGCTCGACGAGACAAAAACGTGGTTGCCAACTCCGCCTTTACCGCCGGTGGCGACAATCAGCTGCTGCTCATGCTTGATGACTTCGCCAATCATCTCTCCAGAATCAACATCGTACACAACCGTTCCACACGGAATTTTCAGAATGAGATCCTCGCCCACCTTGCCTTGGCGGTTGTTCGTTCCACCCTTGCCGCCGTGCTCCGCTTCGTGAATTCGGTTGAAGCGAAAGTCGAGAAGCGTGTGGAGCCCTTCGTTGCCCTGAAAAATGATGTTACCGCCGCGTCCGCCGTTACCGCCGTCTGGTCCTCCAAACGCTACGTTTGCCTCGCGCCGGAAGTGCGACATGCCCGCACCGCCATCGCCGGCCTTCACTTGAATCTCTGCCGTATCTATGAATTTCATTAGAAAAAATACTCCGCACCACGCACTGGCGTGGCTCTCTCGTGGGGACGCTAGCAAAAGGAAATCAGGTGGGAAATAAGAATCTTTCTCTCGAACAACAATAAAAAAAACAGACCAGACGCTCAACCGAGGTCTGGTCTGTTATTCAGAAGAGACAGAATTAAGCTTCTGCTCCTGCAGGATAAACACTGACGCGCTGACGAGTGCGGGTCACGAACTCGAACTTCACGACGCCGTCAATCTTGCTGAACAGTGTGAAGTCACGACCCATGCCTACGTTCTGGCCTGGGTGAATCTTCGTGCCAACCTGACGGATGATGATGTTGCCAGCGCGAACGCTTTCGCCACCGTAAGTTTTGACGCCACGATACTTAGGATTACTGTCACGACCGTTTTTGGTACTACCACCGGCTTTTTTGGTTGCCATTGCAAATTCCTCGACTGTGTTAAGCGATCACCTAGTACGCCAGATTAGCCTTCAATCTTGTCGATTGTCAGGACCGTGTATGGCTGGCGATGACCTTGGGTCTTCTTGAGATGGTTCTTGTTCAGGTATTTGAATACAAGAACTTTGTCAGCACGAGTGTGTGCCGAAACAGTTGCCGTGACCTTTGCGCCTGCAACAGTCGGAGCGCCCACTTTGAAGTTGCTTCCGTTGTTGAGCATGTAGACGTCAGAGAAGGAAACCTTAGCGCCGACATCACTCGCAAAATAGTTGGCTTGAATTTTGTCGCCTTCTTTTACTTTGAACTGGCGACCGAAAACATTGACGATAGCGTACTTGGTACTCACAGGCGTATTCCTTTGCAGAGCTAACGCAGACAGCTTCTAGGTTTCTCCCGCATCCGCGGGGAGGTCCCGATGCAATGAGTTGTTCGACTTAGTGCAATCAGAGCAATCGGTCAAGACACTTTCGCAGGATTAATTTATCTCAGTCATGCCGGATTATTGCCAGACTCAACGCTGCGACAGAGGAGCCTGCCGAGCTTGACTCGTCCGCCTGTTCAGACAATTTATAGCACCACACAAACAAGAGGTGATGATTTGTCCGCTGGCGAAATGCACATCCATGTAGCGCATAGCCCCGACCCCGACGACCGGCTGATGTTTTGGCCGCTCGCTTCAGGATTGGTTCCAAGTGAAGTTGGCGGACGGTCGTATTTGTTCAGTTTTGAAGAGGCAGACACCCAAGCTCTCAATAAAATAGCATCTTCGGGCGGAGCCGATGTCTGTGCCGTTTCGGCTATACACGCCCTTCGCCTTCTGGACAGGTACCAGCCGCTGAGGATGGGAGCTTCCGTGGGCGACGCCTACGGTCCTGTCGTCGTTGCTCTGCGGGGTGGTCTTGGTGAAGTGCTCTGGGCTCAGGGAAAAGAGACGTGTGCTGCAGGATTGCACTTACTCACTCCGGGTGAAACCACAACGGCCCACACCGTGGCCCAGATCGTCGGTCTTTCGTTTGGAAGTTGCGAGGCCGTGCCAATCGTCCCACTGACCAGAGTCTTTGAACATCTGACAGACTGCGAAGCGGCAAAAAAACCGACTGTCGCACTGCTCATTCACGAGGGCAGACTCACCTACGGCAATCACGGATGCGAGCGGCTGATGGATATCGGTGAGCTCTGGACTCAACAAACCGGCGCGAGCCTTCCATTGGGCCTGAACGTCATCAGCAGAGAACTCTCGCACCAAGTGCGCAGCGATATTTCAGAAATTTTGGTGGAAAGCTGCCGATATGCGCTACAGCACCGCGAGCAATTCATCCGCTATGCGCAAATCCCCAATCACACCTACCACAGCGCGCTCACTGGCCCGCAGCTCCGGCACTATTTGGACCTTTATGCCAATGAGACAACCGTTTCCATCAATGAGCGAGATAGAAAAGGCTTTGTTGAGTTGCTCAACCGCGCAACTGCGGCAGGTTATCTAAAGGGTCAACAATCACTTCAGTCCATTGACTGGATTTAAAGAGACTGTGCCCAGTCCTCTTCTTTAAACCCGACGTAACCAAATCCCTGACCAAGCAAGAACGGGCGTTTCACAAGCTTTCCATGTTGAGCCAAAAGGATCATCGCCTCGGCCTGTGTCATCGAAGGCAGACGTTCGCTCATTTTCATCTCACGATAGAGCTCGCCACTCGTATTGAAGAGTTTTTTCAGGTCGCCCACATAACCGATCATCGTTTCGAGTTCGGCGCGCGTCGGAGGCTTTTCCACAATCGGCAGGACTTCGGCGTCGACGCCGCGTGCCTTCAACCAACCCAAAGCCTTCTTGCAGGTGGAGCACTTTTCATAACTATAAACTTTGACCATGGCTGACTCCTCTTTCACACCGGGTGTCCCGGACGCGGCATACTACCTCGTCCGTCTTGATATTCCAGCGGGGCTGGTCTAGGACATTCGGTAATCGTGCGGAGAGGTGTCCGAGTGGCTGAAGGAGCACGATTGGAAATCGTGTTACGGTTAACCCCGTACGAGGGTTCGAATCCCTCTCTCTCCGCCATCTAAACCCCAAGCGGCATTGCTGCTTGGGGTTTTTGTTTTGGGAAATGGATTTGCTACAGATTGCTACACGGTAACTTTTTCAGAGCCCCTGACATCCGAGGACGCACTTATCTGCGCCACCTTAATAGCATCGATTTTGTTTCAACCGATATGTCATTGGATTGGTCTGATTCTTGAACAAGTTTTTCTATGCGTGCCAATGATGTTGCTCAGACTGCTGGAGTCATGGATGCTCGCGTGGAGGCTCCGTTGGCGTCGCAAAGCACTCTGAGATGTTTCGAAAATTCGACAACATCAAAAGAGCGGCAATTCACACCCTAAAGACAACTACAGAATCCGTATCGGCAAAGATAATAAATGCTTTCCCACTTGCGCACGCAAAAAAATCATCACGTAAACTTGAAACCATAAGGTTCAAGCTGCCCGGCACTAGCTCAGTTCTTTTTGGATTTATTTTTCTTAGACGAACTTGTTGCTGGTGTTGGCGTGACAACAGGAGCTGCGGTTGGTGCTGCGGCTGGTGCTGCGGTTGGTGCTGCGGCTGGTGCTGCGGCTGGTGCTGCGGGCAGGCCAGTAGCAGGTGTATTTCCGAGTTTACCTGCGTCACTCGACTTGCAGGAAATTGCAACTACACCAAGGGACACACTAAGTAATACTCTATAAAACAACATACTCTCTGTCTCCAATGTATGGTACGAGCGAACTGCTCGTCTTTGAATCTAAAAGCACTTATTTAAAAATGTATTTACATAGAAAAAACCTATCAGAATGAAAACAGTTGCTTATTAGTCCAATTTCGCAATAAGAGTGAGCATTCAACCGCAATCTGCGAAATTGAACTGATTCGCACCAACGCAGAATTCAATATCGATAAGAGAAATTCCAGAGAGTTCGTAACGACCACTTTGCAGAGCGCTATGAAAAGTCTCACGCTTCAGGGTTTTTTGAGGATGAAGAATCAAAACGTCAGACTCGTCCGTAGAATCTCCATACATGCTGGGTAACTGAGTTCGAATCCTATCAAAAATGCTAAAAAAAAGCCTCCCTCAGGAGGCGTGCTTGGATCGTGAAAAGAAACAGATCCTCCGTGTCTTTACTTTGCCGACTTCCTTGTATTCTGATCATTTTCAGCCTGAAGTTCGTTCGAGAAAATGGTCCGCGTTTCCCCAATGTCCATACATGTAAATTCGTCGGCGCGAAGTTTGTTGGCTGCCGTGCTCTCATTCAGTATCTGACACGGCTCATCAATTCCTTCATCAGTCAGTTGAAATGTTGCAAAGTGCATTCCTACGCTCTGACGAGACTGAACGTCTTTATGGAGCTTCACGGCATCTGACGGATCGATGTGCTGGTCGCGGACAAAATCACGAGGCGCATAAGCCCCAATCGGGATGAAGCTGAAGTCGACAGGACCAAGACGTTCGCGAATTTCGTTGAAAAGTTTGGGATGGTAACCGGTGTCACCGACGAAGTAGAGAGTTTTATCTCTGACCTTCAGGTAGAATCCACCCCAAAGCCGAACATTTCTGACAAAGGGAACACGCATCGACCAGTGCTGCGCTGGAACAAAGGTCACAGAGACGTCCTCGCGGATTTCAGTTTTGGAATACCAATCCAATGTCAGGATTTTCTCAAAACCTGCATCTTCCAAAATCGGTTTTGACCCCAAACCAGCGACTATTGTCGGCTTGTCTCTGCGTGCAAAAAACTCGAGAGACGGAAGGTCCATGTGGTCAAAGTGATCGTGGCTCACGAGAATCAGGTCAACCTTGGGAGTCTGTTCAAGACTGAGTGCAGGAGGAGTCACTCGGGTCGCCGAAAGAAGTGAATTGAAGCCAATCCAATTCGAATAGACTGGATCGGTCAATACCCGAAGTCCTTCAAACTCTATCACGAAGGTCGAATGCCCAACCCAAGTGATCGCTGCTTGTGAGCCGCGCAATGACTGGCCCACATTTGGGGTCCCCTTGACAGGGCGGCTCTCGGGCCATTTCGCCGGATTCCTTGTGAAGCGGAACTTCAAACCATCCCAGAGTGATTTCGCGGTAAAGGGATAAACATTATCGAACTTTCGACCAGATGTCTGCTCCTGCTCCTGCACCTTGGCCTGAGCTAGAGCCGGTGCGGGACTATGCAAACCAAAAAAACAGACCAGGGAAAGAATCTTGCATCTCATAGCCAGTGCCACCCTTCTGCGTGCAAAGCGAACTACACATCCTGATTGGGGTTGAGTATCGGAGCACCCAGACTCGTTTAAGGATGCAATAATTGCAGGGCTGACAATGTGCATTCGATGGGCGATGTAAAAACCTTCGACACCCTCAGCCCAATTACTTTGAACCATATCGGTCATTTAGGTATGGCACGACAGTTGCACTCCGTGTGTCAATGGAATTTCCAGAATCTAGCAAATTGAAAGCTTGGAGGTGTGAAAATGGCAGCATTCATATCAAAAAAATTTATTGCTTTGGCTTGTATCTCATTTGCCGGCCCGGCGCTTCAGTCGTGCGGTCCGCAATCAGGCCCCACCTCGGCGCAAATCGCTTCGACAGATCAGCGTCCCGACATCTCTGAAGACCGAACATCCGTGCACATCACAGCAGGGACACGAGATTTTATCCGCATCCATGCAAAAGACTTAAGCGGCCTCGTGACAGACGTACCTGATCCCGACACCGACGTAACATCGACACAGAAACTCACCGGCAGCTTCATTTTTCAAGTCGCCCAAAATCCAAGGACGAACTTGGTTGCCATTGGTGTCCGCTCTTTTGTTTATGCCGAGAGCGATTTCTCTATGGTTTTCCTCATCAATCCTGCATTCCCAAACAAACCTCAACTGCTAAGCTTTGATGCACCAGGGAAAAAGCGGCTTCCCAATGGCACGACAAAGCCGCTGAGTGCCATTCGCTCGATGTCATTTGATTCCTCGGGAATTCTCCATATCGAGCACACGGATGCCAGCGGCTCGAGAGCAGAAGTCCTTGTCAATCCCGACTTGAGCATACGTTCATGCGTTTACATCGAAAAGGAAGAGGGAAAACTCTGCGGCGAATAACTCTGAGAGCCTCGACTTATGCCTTCTTTCAAGAAGGTTTCTTCTGACGGTAGACAAGATAATCGGCAATTTGCCTGAGCCTTTCATTTTCGTAGTGAGGCTCAGGCTTTGCTTTTTCATGACACATATGAAAATGGACGATATGTTCAGATTTTAGAGCACTTTTTATGTATTCGTACTCATCCACAAATCTCAGGTCATCCACAACAACGGTGTCATGTTTTTCGTGGTCACGAGCATAAGTCAGAACGTCGACCATGTACCTTGCCCAGACAATTGCATCGCTCTGCTTTGCACCGCGCCCATGTTCATCGAGATGCTGCAAAATTGACTTGCGGGTCTGCCTAACCATCGTGTTCATTTTGTATTCGGGTTGACGGTTATACCAATCGTATTCAGGAAATTTTTTCTGAAGTTCAGCTCGAATGAGATTGGCAATCGAAAAAATTTGCGACTGGTTGTCGGTCATCTTGAGGGCAAGGAAGGTCTTTCCAGCACCCTGGCCATCACCGGAAATCATGATTATCTTCACAAGCCACACTCCGTTCGGCAGGAACCGAGGCTAGGGACAACTCAACTTCCAAAAGAAAAATGGCCCTGCCTGCTCTAAATAGGGTCCAACGATACAACATTGGCACGGAGGAGCATTCTGATACAACAGAACGCGCGTCACTTTTATTTTGGCTCTTGAGGGAACCTGAAAGGAAGACACACCGATGAACTTCGCCAGTAGCATGTTTAATTTTTCGAATACATTGATTCTGCCATTTTGGCTGTTTTTGATATTTCTTCCCCGTTCGAACATCACTCGAAGGATCTTCGCGAATCCCAACTTCAGTCCTATGCAACTGCTCGCTCTTCTATATGCAGCCATGGTTGTTCCGGCTCTTATTTCGAACCCGGAAATTCTGACATCCCTGGCCAGGCCAACCCTCGAGGGCATTCAGTCGATGATGTCATCGCCAGAAGGCGCCGCAGCGGGTTGGATACATTATCTCTGCTTCGACTTGTTTGTCGGCGTCACTGTATGGAAGAAAGCTATCAATAGAAATCAAAGTTTTATCTGGGTGAGTATCGTTCTCTTGCTGGTTTTGATGTTCGGCCCGCTGGGTTGGCTCATTCACGAATTGGCATCTATCCAAAGAAAAGCCAACCCAACGTCGTCTTCAGAGGCCACGAGTCAGCTTGATGTTACCAAATGAATCAATCGCACCGCCGCCATTGAATGCGCCACTGATGCCCCTGTAGGTTGTAGTGAAAGATGATCCGACTGCTCCACTTAGATCAAATTTGTTAATCGTAGGGTTTGTGTCACCTTGCAGCGTCACGCTGATCTGATAAGTGTTATCCGCATTTTTGATGATCATAGTCGGGTCAATGCCAATCGACGCCTTTCGGTTTCCACCTTTGATGGTCGTCAGGTTGTTGTCGTCATCGGGCATGACATTCGCCGCAAATGGTGTTCCGTTTGCATCAAGGATAAGCGTGATCCAGCCATCAACGCTTCGTGCACTTCCTGTACATGAGTAACTATTCTGGAACGTTTCAATGCATGTCTCAGTCTGAAAATTGTAGCCGCGGATTCCACCTGCCTTGCCGGCGAACACGAACAGCGACTCCTCAAAGACCGTAGTGAAGAAATAGGCGCGATTCGTTGGAAACTCAGGATTAGGACCTTGGTCTGTCCGGCCCATATTGTAAAAGCGGAGCATACGATTCACATCGATGACCATCGTCAGATTCGCCTTGCTTCCCTGATTGATTTTAAGTCCGTCTTTAATTGGAAACTCAACAGTCACATTCCTGGACCGTTCACTCCAAGACTTACTCAGGAAAATTTCAGTTTCCTCCGCTGAGACGTTCTTGAATTGGCCATGCGCTGGAGTGATGTTCTCGTTTGTCGTTGCCAAACCGGATTGTGTGCAATAGGTTTGAGCACCAACACTTCCGTTTGCGATCGTGCCAGTGTCCGACCTGAAGGTCGCACTCACACACCCTTTAATCTTGGCTTTGGGTGCAAATGTGACTTTGAGTTTGTCATACGTGGAAGCCGAAAGGTTCACCAATCCTGCCGGCTCCGTGATATCAACAAGCTGACCGCTGTCATCTGTCTGCTTGCAGCTCCCGTCGGCCTGCGGAGCAATCACTTTGTCGTCTTTGTCCAAGCCGCATTTACAGGTCTCGCCTGCCGCGAGAGTCAAAGGCGTACCGTCCTTCTTGACACACTCATAGGTTGTGAAAAGTTGGCTGAGGTCAATCTCCGACCCGGTTATCCTCACTGGTTTCCCCGAGTCGCTGTTAAAAATATTGACCGATGTGGTTCCACCGTTACTACCGGAGCCCGACAGGGCCATACTCAAGATTGACACTTCAAAGCTATCAGGGGCTCCTGAAGCAATAGACGATGGTTCAGCCTTCACGGGGGCAAACCCGTTGTCCGATAAAGAAAAGGAGCTACCATCGGAGTTGCCGTTCGCCGCGGCGAAACTAATTGCCAACTGGCCCTGCTGCCCAAGGTCGCTACCCTGATCAACAGAAGCCTTCTTCTTTCCGCATCCCACCGCCAAGGAAAATGCCGCGACCGCGGTGACAATTCCAACAACATTTGACAACGTACAATCCTTATGAGGTTCGCCCCATCTATGAAAGAACATTTCATGCCTCCAGATTTCAATACAAACTTTGCACTGTTTGAATGATCCGAAGCAGGTTAACATCGACTCATGGAATGGAAGCGCCCGATGTCTGAGAAAAGCATTGCAGATTGCGACAGGCGAACGCCAAATTTCAAACGTTCGGGTCGCACATGAGAAGGGATGTTCCAAATCCGGCCACGTGCGCTTTCCTTCCATCCTTCAGAGCGTTGCTGCGTGTACTGTGCACAAAATGCAGAACCGATGTTGAGCGACTGCTGATACATCGAAACATCAAATTTTCGGAATTTATTTCGGCGGGTCGCATCTGCGAAGGATTGCTTTTCGATGAACTTTTGATGCTCGCAAGAGAGCATTACAAACGAGAGGTCACCTATGGCCTTGAAGCAGCGTTTTTGTTTCAGCCTGCAGATTTTGATGAGAAGGGTTGGCTGATAACAACGGCAAGAAATTTGCAACATCTGTTTGATTGCATCACAGAGATCTTTCCGACTCTGAAATTCTACAGTGAGCGTCGACAAGACAAATTCGTCTGCGGTTGGACGCCACAACAGATTCCGGAATTTTTTGTTCACTTTATAGCGGCTGCTTCACTGATTGTTTTGCGGGGACAGGGAATTTCCGCTACCGAAATTACATCCGTTTTTCTTCCCGAATGGTCTGCACCAGATAAAGATTCAGACATGCAACATTGGCAAGAACACTTCCATAAAACGTTCCAGACCAAAGCATATTTTCAAGGCAGCGCAATTGAAATTCACCTGACTGCAAAGGCAGCCTCAGTCGATTTCAAAACTGCTGATGAAATTATGTTCAAATTCTTTCAAAGCCGCTGCAGAAATTCAAACAATAGAGATGCTCAACAACGTGAAAATCAGGACCTGGATCTGCTTCTTGCTAAAATTAGAACAATTATTCTGACACATCTTGAAGACAGTCAATTTAGTTTCAGCGATGTCGCTGACGGTTTGGGTCTCTCGATCCGAAGCCTGGAAAGGCTCCTGGCGAGACACAATCACTCGCTCAGAAAAATCAAACAAGACCTGCAGTGTTCGACAGCAACCGAGCTCCTGCGAATCGGAATGCGGCCCAAACAGGTGGCAAGCAAGATCGGTTTTGCGGATCCAACCGCATTTTCGCGGGCTTTTTTAAAATGGACGGGTGAGGCGCCGTCCAGTTTCAGAGAGAGGATGTGCGATGCACCATGCTAAGGGAATCCGCAGTGTTTATTCATACAATACATTTGGAAGCAGGCCGCTTTTCCGCTATCTTTTGATGAAACACCGTGAGGAGTTTACGAGAACGCTCGGGCTTCAAAAGCTGACTCCGGATGATGTACTATTTGGGCAACGAATTCTGACCAACGATGAACAAGCTGCGATTTTTGGTCTTGTTTGCCAATTGAGGTCAAAAGACCAACTCATTTCCTTTCATTCGGCCCTTCTCCACGATATTCACGATTCAGGGCTGCCCGGATTACTTGCCCGTTGTTGTGGAACTTTTCGCGAGCTGAACGCTTTACACGAAAAATATCTATTCAAACTGGACTCGGAAGGAGTGCTTGCAAAACTGGCCTTTACCGATGAAACCGTGAGTTACTTCTTTGAAAAACTCGCATTCGCTCCACTTGCGATTCAAGAGTATGCCATCGCAAGCACCTGGGTCGCTCTGACCTCACTTTCGCCTGAAGTACGTTCTCTTGTGCGAGCTTTTGAGTTTCCCGGTAGTCACGACGTGCACGGTTTCTCACGCGATCAGATTCTCGAACTGGAGAATACCTTTGCGGCACAACTCAAGTTCTCGACGGGCCGACTTGCACTCACAATGGATATTAAAACCTTAGACCTTCATATTCCTACAGTTGATCCAGCGCTGAAAAGCATCCTCGAGCGAAAGCTGAGAATTCTTCTGGGCGAGACACTTGCGGAAGATGTCGAAGAGCTGCGTCATCAAGTTCTCACCGCCGTTCTTGAACTGAGAACTTCAGCCCAGCCTGTCACCCTGGAAACAATAGCGGGCTATTTGGGTGTGCGACAGGAAACTCTCGCCTACACCCTCCGCAATCACGGAATTTCCATTCAAAAAATCAAACAGATCACCGAATGAAAGAGCACGACCGCTTTTGATGTTGTGGTATCCTAGAAAACCGCCATAGCTCTCAAGATGCGTAAATTGCTGAACTATCATTGATTTCACTCAAAACATCCCATCGATGTTCCGAATAACCCCGCAAATAGTTTGGGGGGTTTCAATTGAATAGATTCTCGACTCGCCAACAATCCTACAAACTCATTCAAACTGCACTGGTTTCAGCGATGTCATTTCTGGCAGTCAGTTGCAAAGAAGGCCAGGTCTCGGAAGATCTTTCTTCGGGCCCTACAAAATCAATTCTTGGCAGTTGGAAGGACCAAGACCAACTGATGTTATTGGACAAGAGAGACGGCGAACCATTCGACATAGTCGCAGGATTCGATCTCAACGTGAAAGGTGAGATTGAAGCTTCACAGATCAGGCACAAGACAAAGGTTGTTGGATGGATGTTGATGAGAGTGACGCGAACCTTTTCAACCGCCGACCACAAAATTGATGCACGCTGCCAGACCAGCTCCGGCGCATCCAAACAAATCTCTGTCACTGCAAGGCTCCAACTCGACGAGAAAGTCAACGAATATTCCTTGCCGGAACAGGAACGCTCGGCCTATGCGGCACTGGAGGGGTTTGAATGCACAGCCCAGATAGCGGGCAAAGTGACCAGACGTTATTCAATTTCAAACGACGGAAATGAATTAAGTATAATTCTAGGCAGCGAACCTGAAGACACCGTCAAATTAAAGCGCGCACCAAAGAGCGCTGGTCTTAACGAATATTAAACGAGTGCTTCAGCGCGGATCAGAGTTTAATTCCCTTGATTCCAAAGCCTCTGACCACCCTCCCAGCTCCGTTGTCCGCAGAAAACTTGGAGGTGCGCACGATGACTGAAATTCAGATTGACCAGACCCTGCGGCTATCCTCTGTGACTCAAGAGGATGCCCAGGAGCTTTTCGACCTTGTCGATACAAATCGCACGCGCCTGCGTGAATGGCTTCCATGGCTGGATAAGACGAAGGAGTTGAAAGATACCATTTCGTTCATTCAGCATGCTCAGGAGACTGCAAAAGCCGATGGTACTATGACCATGACAATTCGCTTGCAGGGAAAGCTTGTGGGGCTCGTTTCGTTTCACAAAATCGACCGCGAAACCGCGTCGACGAGTTTGGGTTACTGGATCGCTCAGGATGCCGAGGGGCGCGGAGTGATGACGCGCTCTGTCGCAGCTCTCATAAGTTTTGGCTTCACTCAGCTCAGCCTGACCGAGATCAGCATTAAATGCGCGAGCGAAAATTTTCGCAGTGCTGCAATTCCCGTTCGCCTGGGCTTCAAGTTCAAAGAAATTATCCCAGCCGCCGAATGGCTCTATGACCACCATGTGGATCACAAAGTCTACGTTATAAAAAAGTCCGATTGGCTTGCCAATATTGTCGCCAAGTCAACAGAGGGCGTACTTTTGTGACTCGGGGACGGGGAATGTCAGAAAGATGAACACAAGAAACGACTTCATTACCGAGAGGTTTTTGGCGGAAAGTTATTATTGATATCTGCATTTGCTATCCTCGCAGAGCGAAAAGCCAATGCGCGGAGGATAACTCATGGCTGAATCAATGCTCACTGCGGAGCTTCTGAAGAATTTTCACCTTTTTTCATCACTCACAACGAGCGAAGCTGAACTATTGGTGCCACACTTCCGTGAAGTCGTTTACGAGGCCGGACAGATCATCATACAACAAGATGAAATCTCATCGCACCTCTTCTTGATCACTAGTGGCATTGCTGAGGTCAGGCTTCCACTCGTTGGCCCCCGCGGCACAACAAGTGTTGCAAAATTTGGCCCGAAAGAGTGCATCGGAGAGCTCGCGATGGCAAAAATTGCACGCAGGGCAGCCTCAGCTGTCGCCGAGGTGGCATGCCGGTGCTACGTGGCGGACGTTGCGAGACTCACTGATTCTTTTGAAAAAAACCCAAAAATTGGATTTGAGGTTTACCGAAAGCTTGCAACCATTATGACCGACCGATTGGTAGCAACCAACATGATGCTGAGGAATTCGGAAAGCAATAAGTTCTGATTTTTTCCACACAGCAGAGGACAGCGCGTCAGTCGGGCGGTAGACACCGAGCTTTCGCTGGCAAATGAAGAAGGGAAAATGCCATGTCACAGGTGATCGGCTTTTGTGGCGCCGTAGGACAAACTCCGCTGATTGAAATCCAGACATTGTCTCAGCTGACAGGCTGCCGCATTCTTGGCAAGGCAGAGTTCATGAACCCCGGTGGTTCGGTCAAAGATAGAGCGGCCCTCGGCATTGTGCTTGACGCAATCAAAAGTGGCCGGTTGAAGCCGGGCGGCACAATTGTTGAGGGCACGGCGGGAAACACGGGAATTGGTCTGACGCACGTCGGTAATGCATTGGGCTTTAAGACGGTGATTGTCATTCCCAACACGCAGTCGCCCGAGAAGATTGACTATCTGAAAGCGCTCGGTGCGGACGTTCGTCCGGTGCCGGCGGTTCCGTACTCCAACCCGGAAAATTTCAATCACGTCGCCAAACGGCTTGCAGATGAAATACCGAATGCGATTTGGGCAAATCAATTCGACAATATTGCAAACAGGCTTTTCCATGAAAGAACAACTGGTCCGGAAATCTGGCAGCAGACAGATGGCAAAATAGATTCCTTTTGCTGCGCGGTCGGGTCCGGCGGAACACTTGCGGGTGTCTCAAGATTCCTCAAAGAGCAGAATCCTGGCATTAAGACGATTTGCATCGACCCTTACGGTGCGGCCATGTACAGCCACTTCAAATTCGGACACCTCAATGACGTAGAGGGTGGTTCCATCACAGAGGGCATCGGACAAATCCGTGTCACCGCTAACATAGCCGACGCACCCGTGGATGATGCGATGAGAATCCACGACAAACCTATTGTCGAGATGATCCACTATCTTGCACGAAAAGAGGGGCTGTTTCTGGGGTCGTCTGCAGCTCTCAATGTTCTCGGAGCCGTGCAGGTCGCAAGGCAAATCGGGCCCGGAAAGACAATTGTCACCATACTTTGCGATGGGGCAGGGCGCTATCTGAGCCGCATTTTCAATCCAACTTGGCTTGAGGAAAAAGACCTGACACCGCGTGCAACCGGTCTAGAATTCCTTGAAAGTATGATTTGACAGCCTTCCTAGCATTGATTCAGCGTTAAAATTGTAATAAACCAACGCCAAATATAACTTTAACGCATTGAATTTGGAAAATCCCCATGATCTTCCGGTTGCTAGCCATTCTATTTTTGATTGTGATTTCTCCTGCAGCGCAGGCAAATTTCTTCGACAGACCTGATTACTTCGAGAATAAGAAAATATACGACGAAGTAGAAGAGATCATTGAGCTACTTTATGATCCCTCGCTGGATAGCCACGATCGCGAACTCCGGCTTCGATTCAAAGACAAAAAGCTCGTCCCCATTTTTTCAGGTCTTAAAGAGGAGAATGAAAAACGGTTCGTCAAGTCGCTCAAAAATGATGGCTTGTCGGATGATGCCATCAATGATCTTCTGAATGACAGAAAAGTCATCGATGCATTCAAAGTCACCATGGAGAATGACTTCCTCGCAGGGACCGACACCTACTATACAAACGGCTTGCGCGTAGAGCTCAGTTTCAACAATCCTGAATTTGAAAAGTTCTTCAAGAAGCTCGGTTTCGACCACACAGACTTCTTCTTTCTTTGTGGACAAAATATCTACAATACTTCCAACAACGACGTCGGCGGAAAGCGCCCGAATGAACCACCCAACGCTGGTGTTCTTTACTGTGGCGGAGCAGTGAACTCCTATAAGATGGACAAAAACAAAGCTCGTGCAAAATCGATGCAGCGTATCGAAGCGCAGGTCGGCACCGTCGGACGCGGCTCATTTGCAGAGCAAGTTCAGAATGGATTTCACCGCCTCATCGGCGACAAAGAAGTCAATTGGGATTTTCAGGCAGCTGACCGCTTCTATTTTAACATCAACTTCCAAAAATATCGCAAAATCGGCGAGGGAGACCTCTATGGCGACTCGCGCCCCGAGTACAACATCATCATCAACGGCGGTGGAAACGCAGGAACATTTACCAACTTCGTAAACGCCGGCGTCGTTTTCAATTACCGACTGCTGGGCTCTTTGATCGACATGTATATCGGCAACAAGATGACACCGTCACTTGCCGAAGAACTTGCAATGATGAGTCCGGAGAATCGCTTAAAACGCATTTTGTGCGACAGTCACTGGAGTTTGAATCTTTATTTTGGCAGCGAGGCAAAGCTGATTTTCAATAATTACCGAATCGACGGTAACAGCGACTATTTTACAACCACAGTTCCATTTGTAGTTGATCTGAAGGCGGGTGTGGTTGTCCGCTACCGTAGGGTTTATTTTGACGTTGGGCTCGTGCGCCGTTCAAGCGAATGGAACAACACAAACGGCCGTCGCGACGGCCCGCCACACACCTATGGAATGATCACAATCATGCTGCGCTACGACAACTTGCGCGATTTAGCCGACCAGATCAGTCAACCTGTACGCTGGATGACCGACCCTGAGTACAGGAAAGCAATCAGCGAAGAACGACGCATCAAAGATCTGATTGCAAAAGACGGTCTGAAGGTCATTTTTGATGCTCAGGATCCGAAAAGTCCACCCAAAGCCCTCGACCTGAAGTGCCATTGAGCATTTTCGGATCTCAGTTGCAAACACAATCGACGTTCGCCTGCGAAAGCGTTCCATTCAGAGCAGTTTTGAAAATTGAGTTTGAACACTCCTCAGACGCACTGGGCAGGACAGCGTGCGCCGTGCAGCCGAATTCAAACAACGTCGAATCCGCGAGCGATTCTTTCGCGAGTTTTGCATGCTTTAACGGAGTTGCTGAATCAAAAGTTGAGTTGAACAAATACGCTCGCGCCGATGACTGCACAGGCTTGCCGAAGGTTTCGCGCCATTTTCGGGTGTCGTCGAGGAACGCGCTGCAGGTCGCTTCACGGATTTTCGCAAAATCAGTCACTTGCTGTTTCAGGTTGGGACCGAGGTAGGTGTATCTAGCATCATTGAATGTTGCCACCGCCGAATCCACAGTGAATCCAGACTCGGTGCAATTGAGAAATTCATTGATCCCTGCGGAAAATCCGCCCAGGCCACCGCCTCCTCCAAGCAATTCACCGACAAGATCTGAATCTGAAGGCAGCGGGACACCAAGAGTTCTCCATTTGGAGAGTTGCACAGAGAGCTTTTGACTGACTCCGTCTGCAGTAAATGGAATCTGGTCGGGAGGCGTGCCGATTTGTTCTGCACCGGCTTGAATGATAGACGCAAAAACAACTCTTTTGAGTCGGCTCATTCCGAAACTCCGGCCGACAGCCAGGGTGCTGATTTTGTCAAGTGGGGAGCCTTGCAAGACGAGCGTCGAAAGCGGATACCCCATCACCGACTCAAGCGACTGTGAGAAGTCAGGCACCGTACCGCCAAAAACCGCAGTGCATTGCCCAGAGGCAGCACAGTTTGTACTCAAGTTCTTCAGATATCGCGCGATGTCGGTAAACTCATCAACGTGACTTTCACCCATGTTTTGATTTGGGGGAATCACGGAATCCAACAGCATCCGATCAACGGAGGCCGGAAACTGCCGAGCATACTCAAGCGCAAACATCGTTCCATAGGAAACACCATAAAACGAAACTTTTTCATATCCCAAGCCAATGCGCAGTGCCTCAACATCCCTGACACCAGCGAGCGTACTGAAGGCGGACAGGGTGATTCCAGCATTGTCGAGAAGCTGCTTGCAGAGAGCCGAATTTTCTCGCTCGGTCGCAATGATTGCCTCCAATGATCCAGCAGACGATGTCCTTGGACACTCGGGAATGACAAAAGAGTGTGTTGTCCCACGTTGTCCTATGGCAATTAGATCCCTGTCGTCTGCAAGGGAATCCCGCTTGCCAATAGCCCATTCGAATGGCCCCTGCCCATCGTCACCTGGCCCGCCAAAATGCAGAACGACAGGGGATTTAAGATTGCTGCGATTCTTGGCGAGGACTCGGAAGTAGGAAACTCTCAGCTCTCCCGCATCGGGCTTGTCTTTGTCAACGGGCGAAATAATTGTCCCACATTCGTAATCGGTGCTTTTTTTCAGGTCTGTGGGAACGAGAATAGGGCAAGGCCCAGCAGTCGAGATCCGCTTGATTTCACCCTGAACGACAATCGTTCTTTCCTTTGGCCGGCAGGCATTCATCGGAATCAACGAAGCACCCATCAGCACTATTTTCAGATTCATCAGCAAATTCCTCATGAGTGGCTCACCGAGATTGCCTGACCTGAGCGGCAGCAAAAAGATCGAAATGTGACGTTTTTGACACTTTCAGAGACCCTCATCTGCAACCTAACTTCTCTTAAATAATGAGAAATATTAAAATCATTAATCGCCCCAAATTTACTCTCCGAATCCTCCAATAAGCGCAGGCAAGAAAAAACCTGACGCGATGTTTTTAATGAGCGGGGAAAACAATGAAAAAACATTGCTCAATTATTTTTTCGGGCTTGATGCTCCCATTGTTTTTGGTTGGAGCATGCAAAGCGAAAGACCCATCACTTGATTCCGACACCTCTGTAGCGCGTGAATCACGCAAATTCGAATGGTGTAAGCCCTCTGCATCTGCCCTTTCCTCACTGCTCGAGAGTATCGATACAATGGAAAAGGCAGGCAAGACGGAAATTCGCCATTCGCCAAGTGGTGGCAAGACGGCATCGCTGCCGCCGCCTAAATCTGTGATAGGTTTGCTCGACAAACCACCCCATCAGGAACCACCTCCTTGCGGGCAGGATTTTGATCATGCGATGCGTGTCAACAGCGAATATATTGCGATTCTCTCAAATGGAGAATTGCCCTCTGTCGCGCTCAATGCCGCAGGTTCAGGCTGCACCGTTGAATCCTCATCTGGAATTCTTTCCGTCACCAAGATTCCCGGCGGTGGATACATGATTGAACTGATGGGTTGCGGCGGACGCACCCGTAGTGAAATGATTATCCCGCAGGCAGATCTAATCAAATTTGCGAGGTCTATATTGCGCGGCGTTTAACAAGCCGTTCAAGTTGATGCAGCCGTCCTTGCCGTCTGACTGGCTCCAGTTTAATCTGATGAATCTCAGAAATCAGAACTGGAGTTTTTCATGCGTTTGTGTGCAGCGATGGTGGCCTTTTTGAGTCTTTTTCCCTCTTGGTCGTGGGCCGAGGACGGAACAGACGAAGAAGAAAAAGCTTCAATGAGCCTTGCACTGGGTGGATTGAGAATTGGTCGAGTCAAGGAAATCAACAAACCAAAAGCAGGTGTTTCGGAATCAAAAGTGGTGACCTCGGTCGACCTTTTTGGAGTGGGCGGTGATTCATCGCTGCCATACATGGAGTTTGGTCTTTCGGTCGGAAAATTTGTGTTTTACGGCTATCCCAATGAACCTATCGGCGGGCGTGAGCTTTGGGTTGGAATGAAGACCTCGGACGCCACGGAAGTCGGATTCATTGCCGGAATCAACCAACTCACATTCAATCCAGCAGAAAAGATCGACGACAAAGAAACCAAAGCGGTCGCCACCAACCGACTTGGTCTTTTTGTAAATCACCGCATGCAGATTGATGAAGAATCCGTCGACCTCAACGTCTCACCTTGGTACGCGTTCGCTAACTCCCGCTACAGCGACTCAACCCTGAACGAGTCGAGTCATGAACTAGGTCTATCGGCCGAGGCATTGTGGGTTTGGAAAATTGCCGAGAATCTTGAGGCGGGATCTGGTGCCGGATTCGCTTGGAGCAGGACAGATCGGTCACTCAACGGAAAAGTACTGCAAACCATCGACTGGTCGAATTTGTCGGTCATTCTTGCCGAGACAACCTACTCATTTTGAACCAACTGCCGAAGCAGTCGACGCTAGCGCAGGCGAACCACTGCGAAGCCCTCCACGGTGCGTGCAGCGGTGTCCCCCACTGTTTGCGAGCGGTTCAGCACACCGGAGGGATTGTAATTCGACACGACTTTTGTCGGCGAGCGAAATAGGAATGAAAGCTGCCGGAGAAAGCCGACGTAGACCCAGTTCATCAAATGAAATTCATTGAAAAGATGGTGATTGGTCAGAACCAGGGTCGGCTTGTTGAAAATCCAATTCACAGGAAACAAAGACTCATAACAGATCAATATTTGATGCGTTGCAACAAACTCGGCCAGAGTGCGCTGACCAGTCGGGACAGACTCCTCTTTCACATGACCGTCATTGAGAATTTCCGAATATGAGACCCCCTTCGACGGCGCCTCGAACATCGGCATCTGCTCGCGCTTGCGCCTGAGAACAGTCAACGGTGGATATCTCTCTGCAGAGTCTCCACTCAAGAATTTTTCGCGCGTGACCTCAGTTCCGAGAACAACATTGTTGTTCTGAAGAAACGCTCCCTGCACCCATGCGACAGAGCTCACGTTGCTCTGCTTGAAAATACTGTCGAGAAGCGGCTGCATGAGAGGGTAAACATCCGTTGCCGCTTCGAGGCTGACAAAGGTTTCCGGCAGAATCAACACGATTGAATCGGTGAATTTCGAACGGCCGCGCTGGACTGTGAATTCCTCGGCCAAGCGGTTACCCAAAATCGCCAATGCCAACGAATTGCCATTAGAGATTTGCTCGCGCATCCGGGCGTCAACTTGAGTCTCAAAAAGAACATAGCGAACAACGTCCTGTCCGGAATCCGAATGAAATTGTGCCGATGGCAGCGGGAGCGGCAAAGCCGGAAAATAAGTAATGGGGTGCCATGTGTGAAAGAACAAAAACTCAGAAGAAAGCATCAGAAGATAAAGTGCAACAGTCTTGAATGCTGAAAAATGAACACGCGCGAAAACGAAACGCTCTGCCAAGACACAACTCAAGCCTCGCACGAGGCCATAGGTGAGAATACCGAGCGCATAGAATCCGGCCGACAATAAAAATGCATTCTTCTCGCCCGCCTTGACAAATGACGCATGCATGTCTGGAATGTACGGAATGCAAAAAAACGCGGCCGCAACAAATGACCAGACCCAGAACTCACGCGGACTGCATATTCTGCGAAAGCGTATAAACATTGCTGCGACGGCTAGTCCAAGAATCGCGATTGCAGTCGGACGGAGATAGATAAGCCATAAAGCCTCGACTCCTTCATTCGGAAAATCGACGCCCTCGTGAAACAAACGACTTGCCCAGACAAGCACGGCAAGCGAGACAATCAGAAGAATGCTTTTGCAACGTTCCGTAACTGACAAGCCTGACACACTTCCATGCGATGGTGACTATTGTCACTTTAGCGTGCCATGAGGTCCTTGCAAAGCTCTGAAGTTTGCAGCTTCGACAACGACACCTCGGTATTGATGTCCGCATGAGAGCATCCGACTGCGGCAGGGACTTTGTCAGCCAGTTTGAAACGCAAATAGTGAACTGAACTGATTCTCGATTCGCCAATCTGACGTTCGTCAATCACGGGGCGAACCATCGCTCCATCAGCTGTCTTAACGTAAAGGTGCTCAGGAAGATTCAACCAGCGGCTGAGCAGCTCGCTCCGACGCTGCGGATCATCAATTTCAATGAGCAACGTGCAACCCAACTCGCCCTGCTCACCCAGCAGTTCGTTGTAGGTTTCGATTTCATGTGCAATCTGATTTTCTTCCTTCATGCCTTCAGCGCGTATCATCTCTTGAATTTGATAACGCACGGTTTCTTTGTTCTCAAAAAGAAAGGTCAGATGCTCGCCGACATGAATGCGTCTGCATTCTTTGATTTGCAGTATCTTCGCACGAAAATCAGTTCTTAATTTCTCGTATTCTGCGACCGAGACAATTTCATTACGACTGACTTTTCTCATCTTTTTCTCCACTCTTTGAAACCTTTGTGGCGAAACCATCCTCACGGTAGGCGCGTGCCAGAATACTCATCGGATGCATGGGTTTGACACCCGCAAATTGTTCAAACTGCACGGCCGCCAATGGACAATCAGTGGCCCAAACCTCACTCTGCGAGGCTTGCATTCCGTCAAAAGCCTTCTTACCGATTTTAGCCGAGCTCTCAAAACTTTCGACCTTCATCGCATAGGTGCCGTCGTGTCCACAACATTCAGTCACCGTCTTGGGCACAACTCCGGGAATCTTGCGGAGGATGTCCCGTCCCTTGAACCCGACCGCCTGTGCTCGCAGATGGCAGGGCGCATGATAACCAACCGACTGTCCAGGAGTCGACTTGAAGTCGGTATTGAAACGCTGCTGGTCGCGGATAGACCAAAGAAACTCACTCGGATCGACCGTCGCGGCGGCAACCTTCTCGGCAATCGGTCGAATCTCCTCGTCCACGAGCTCCGGATATTCGCGCCGCAGCATCATTGAACACGTCGGGTTGATGGCGACAACCTTCGCTCCGCTGTCGACAAATGGTTCAAGCTTTTTGAGATTCACGGCCGCCTGTTTACGAAGAGAATCAAGATCGCCGGACTCCCAGCGCGGCATGCCACAGCATTCGAGTCCCCGTTCACATTGAATCGAAACGCCGTTCTTCTGCATCACCTCAACAGTGTCTTTGCCTATCTGAGGCTCGTTGTTCTGCACGTAGCAAGTTTGAAAGAGCACAACCTCGCACTCTTTGCGATCGTCCTTGATAAGGCCCTCCTTGTCGGCCCAATCCTCAAACGTCTCGTCGGCAAACTCGGGGAGCAATTTGTCCCGATGAATTCCAAGCACTTTCTCCATGAACCAGCGGTGTAACTTGACTTTATTCATCGCGTTGGCGGTGCCAAGGCTCAAGCGTGCCATTCCACCTGCAAGATCGGGATTACCCAAAACGGCATCACGCAGACTTCCCCCTTCATCCCGACGGCGTTGTGCCTGATAGCGATGAACCAACTTTGGAAAGTCGAGCTGGAATTCATGCTTGTCACGCGGAGTGTAGGGGCATTGCACTTCGCAAAGCTTGCATTGGAAGCAAGCGTCCATCACCGAGCGTGTGTCCTCGGCAGTCAATGCATGAACGTCACCGTCGTATTTGTTGTCCAATAGTGAAAATAGATTGGGGAAGGAATCACAGTATTTAAAGCACATCCGGCAGCCGTGACATATCTCAAAGGCACGTGTCACTTCTTTGCCGAGAGAACTCTTGTCCCAATATTTTGCCTCTTTTGGGTCATAACAAAGCCCGTCAGTGGGCAAATACGAAATGCGACCACCTTGTCCGCTCACGAAGCCTCCGCCAAATAATGAGGAAAAAAAAGGGCGCCTCCCGGCGCCCGAAGTCCCTTAGGAGATTGATTTGAGCATTTGCCCAAACCGACCTGCATGAGATTTCTCTGCCTTGGCGAGTGTCTCAAACCAGTCAGCAATCTCCGAGAAGCCCTCTTCGCGAGCTGTTTTTGCCATACCCGGATACATGTCGGTGTACTCGTGTGTTTCGCCCTCGATGGAAGCCTTGAGGTTCAACACAGTGTCGCCCATCGGCAAACCGGTGGCCGGGTCGCCAACCTGCTTGAGATAATCGAGATGTCCATGAGCATGTCCGGTTTCACCCTCGGCAGTTTCACGAAAGTTGCTCGCAACCTCCGGATAACCTTCAACGTCAGCTACCTTTGCGAAATATAGGTAACGGCGATTGGCCTGACTTTCACCTGCAAAAGCGTCCTTCAGGTTCTGATGAGTCTTCGTTCCATTCAAATTCTTTGCCATGACTGTCTCCTTGTTTGGCAATCCGCCGCATCAGCAGCGCGTAACAGTACACTGTTACCTGCAGCACGATCAACTCTCACAAACTGCCGATGACCCCGTCAAAATTTCACCACATCAAGAAGTTCTTGCAGCCTCCGAAACGATTTTCATCGTCTGGCTGGACGAAGTCCCGAACCGTCACGAAAAGTTTTTGGAGAAAATCATGATCAGGTTCCCTCAACGTAAGGTCGCTTCACCAGACTCACGCGTCAGAGTGTCGCTGCGGCTGAACCGCCCCGCCGAAGCATGATGAGTGTCATGTCGTCTTCGTTCGCCGGATCGTTCATGAATGCTCGCTTGTTGTCGTGCAGAGTGCGCATCAAAAGTAATTCAGCAGGCCCCGCGTTCCCGGCAACGATCTTCTTCTTCAACTGACCCGCCCAGCTCAACACAGTGACTCCCACCGGAACGATCCCGTCAGAGTAAATCGCGAGCAGCTCGTCGTCGGCGATCGGTTCCGTGCGTGGATTCCATTTCGCCTCGCCCATGAGTTCTCCGCCCAATCTCTCTCCAGCCGTTGTGACGTATCGCAGACCACGAGGCCCGATGATCAATGCACCCGGATGCCCGGCAGACGTTATCGAAACCTCTTTCGCATAAGGGTCGATCAGCGCAATCATTGCGGTGCAGTTTTCATTTCTACGCAGCGCAGACAGTCCATCATGAATCTTGATCGGGGCCGTGCAAAGAATTTTCTCACGTTCTGTTTTGTCTGCAGGGAACTCAATTTGCCCGAGCCGGGCGCACCAGAGGCTCCAATGCGAACAAATGACACTCGTCGATAACGAGGAACCAACGCCGTGACCGGTGACATCTGCGAGGCAAACCGCAAGCAATTTCCTCCCGTCGCTGAACTCAACCTCGCGAATATCAAACCAGTCACCGGCCAATGCCTCGGCCGGATGATAAACAGCTCTCCAGTGCCACAAGTCACCCCTGAATCGCTTGTCGGGAAGCATTCGCGCCTGCACGTCGCGACCCACTTGTAGCTCCTTTTCAATGAGAGCTTTTTCAGCCATTTCATGACCAAAGCTCAGCATACGACGAGCGATCGAACCGACTTCAAGCAGACCGGCCGTCAGCAGTGCGGGCATCAGCATCATATGCCGCCAATCCAGCGGATCGGTGAATGTCCGCGAGCCGCTCATCTGACCTGCGAGTTCGGAGATGTTGACGCTTCCGTAAATTGCAAACGCCGCCGCGGTGATCAGATATTGAATAAAAACCAAAGTACGCGAGAGGGCCAGACCGTCGCTGCGCTCACTTTTTTCTTTCGCGGTCTGAGATTTTCTGATTCGAAACATCTTCAAAATCTTGTCCTGCGCAGCGGGCCAAACGGACCACGCAACCAACACAAGAGACAGGGTGGAACCCAGCGAATCGACCCAAAGCGATGATGTGATTTGGAAATTATGGTCGATATAATGTCCGCTCATGCATACACCGGCACACAGAAAGGTAAAGACGACACGGTGCCACATCCTGATACGTTTGAATGAGTAACCCAACAGTTTCTCAACAAACATCAAAAGCATGGCCAACGATGCGCCCAAAGAGGCATAGCTGAGCAAGTTCTGCCAAAGCGTGAGTGCTGAGCTCTCACCCAAAAATCCGAAGTAGGTAAAGACCGCCCGGCAGGCACCGAAAAGCGCCAGCAGAAGCATCGTAGGACTGTGGTCAAGGACACTGGCAATCGCACTCATGACAAGCGGAACACCGACAAGAAACTGTTTGGAAAGTGCCGCAGCACCGACCTGCTTTTCGAAAAGACTGAGATATTCGCGTGAGGAATTCGGCTTGGCAAGTACCACCGGCAGCTCAACCGGACCAAAGCGCGGAAACGGTTTGTAGTTGATAATGAGATCGATTTTTCCGCTGTTCGACAACTGGTTGAGCGTCAGCCCGAATATTGAGTCGGTGACGTGTCCGTATTGTGAAACGCCGGCCATATTGTCACCCAGAAATGTTGCTCTCTGGGAATTTCTCGGGATGAGCAACATCCACTCGTTGGAAGTTTGCAGTATTACTTTTTCAGCTTCACTAAAAACATAGGTCAGATGAACTGAATTCGCCTGCCTAGATTCCTTCTTGCCATAGACTTCAAAATTCAGCAGAGGGTTTTCGAATTTCTGCAACGGCAGGTCGATATTCTGAACACCCTGCAGCTGATCCTCGAAACAATTTTCAGATGTCGTTTCACCTTTTTTATAGTAGCAAAAATTAAACACCGCCTGCCAAGTACGCAGCTGCAATACCTCCCGAGTTTCAATGAGAGATTTTTGCCGCTCAGCAACATCATGTGTTGATTTCTGATGTGCGAGAATCTTCCAGAAAACAAAAAGCGTCAGGGCCAGCGAAGCGGCTATCAAAACGCGCTTTTCCCATTGCGGGGTCTGCATTTTATCTCTCCAGCGTCAGTTCCACGGCTACAGTTTTTTTCAGCAATTACTGATTCTGTTATATCTGTCAGAATCTTGGGATTCGAGTCCATGCGCCATGAAACCGGAAGAGCTTGAATTGCTGAACTTGGAGGCTGCTGATGTTGTTGCTCTTATCCTTGCTTTTCCTCGCGCTGTCCGGTTGCAAACAAAGCGACACCGCACAGCTCGCACAAACTGATTCCCTCAACCTGACGGGTGAAACCGGCAGAAATCTGACCATCGAAGTGACCGGACTTCGCCCAGCCGAGTCTGAGAAGGGTCTCCACAGCATTTGCGCCATCGGGCTTGCGGGGGACGAAGGACTGAACGCGAAAACAATTCAGACAAGACTCGTCTGTGAAAGCAAGACAGGCAATCCTGAAGGACTCTCGGTGCGTTTGCGAAATTTGCCTTATCCGGCCTACATCACCGTCTTCCATGATAAAAACAACAATCGAACGCTCGATTTTGCCGTGCTGAATCTGCTTGTCATCAAAGAATCCACTCCAGCGGAAGGAATCGGTGTTCTTGACGTCGAGAATCAAACCATCCAGTTTTCCAGACCGATTTGGGTGGATGTCGGCGAGCAGAAATCGAACGCGGTGCTGCGATACAAAGACATGCCGCTGTGGAAGTTTGTAAAAGACCAGTCGTGGCAGGCTTTTTTTAACTGGTATATGGAAACTGGCAATAAGCTGAACCGACCGAACACGGTAAAGAACCCTTTCCCCGAATATCACGAAGAGCCCCTGAAATAGGACAAAGGTATGAACGCCAGCCAAGACCAAGCAAACCAACGACTTGACATTCGCTCTATCCGCGAGGCGGCTTCGCGCATTCATCCTTACGCGCACAGAACGGCAGTGATGACCTGTGAGTCGCTCAATCGTTTCACCGGCAAGAACATTTTTCTTAAGTGCGAGCATTTGCAAAGGGTGGGAGCATTTAAATTCCGGGGCGCCTGCAATGCAGTTTTCAGCCTGAACGACGAAGAGGCTCGACACGGTGTCGTTGCGCACTCCTCCGGAAACCACGCACAGGCACTTGCGCTGGCAGCAAGAATCCGGAAAATACCCGCTTATATAGTCATGCCAGACAATGCTCCAAAAGTTAAAAAAGCAGCAGTCGCGGGTTACGGTGCAGAAATCACTTTTTGTGAGCCGACGCTCGCAGCACGGGAATCAACCCAGCAGTTGGTTATCGATAGAACTGGAGCGACAGTGGTTCACCCGTATGATGACCCTGCGGTCATAGCCGGGCAGGCCACGGCTGCGGCAGAGATGATTGATGACGTGGGCGACTTTGACCTTATTCTCGCTCCTGTCGGCGGCGGCGGTCTTCTGGCTGGGACTGCACTTTCTGCTAAGCTAATGTCGAAAAAAACCCGTGTGATCGGTGTCGAGCCTGCAATGGCCGACGACGCTGCGCGCTCCTTCGCTGCCGGACACATCATTCCTTCTAACAACCCAAACACCGTCGCCGATGGACTTTTGACTTCGCTGGGACATCTCAATTTTCCTATCATCCGCGAGTGCGTCGATGACATCCTGACCGTCAGCGAAGATTCCATCATCGCAGCCATGCGCTTTATGTGGGAACGCAGCAAACAACTGATCGAACCGTCGGCAGCCGTTCCCATCGCAGCACTTCTGGAGGGGAAACTCGCTCACGTTCAGGGAAGGATTGGTGTCATTCTCTCGGGTGGAAACACAGACCTCGACTCATTGCCGTGGATGCGGTGAGCCAGCCCGCAACTCACTTGTGCAATTTCTAATTGAAAGCATCTCACAGCAAAAGATTGAGCTCTGACGCGGATGATGCTTCAGCCCGCGGAAAGACTGCGTTCAGAGTCAATTGCGGGGCGATCGTCTGAAGGCATCTGTGAAGTACGAGGCGGGAGTCTGTCGTTACGGCTAGGTCGGAACGCTCAAAGAGATTTTCATTGGCAAGTCCGGGCCAGCGACCATGCAACACGCCACCACGAATGCGCGGACCCAGAACCATCATCAAATTACCATGTCCGTGGTCGGTTCCGCGGTTGCCGTTTTCCTTGAGACGTCGGCCAAACTCACTCATGACAACCGTCGTGACCCATGCATTGGTCGTTGTCAGCATCTGTTGATAGAAATCTGCCAGAGCGCGCGAAAGGAGGCCGAGCTGCTTTGCAAAGTAACCGTCACCGATGTTTCCCTGCTGCCGGTGGGTATCCCAGCCGCCGATGTCGAGAGTCACAAGCTGCAGCTGTTCGTCGCGCTGAAGTAGTTGTGCAGTGATGGCGAATTTCTGCGCAATCTCGCCGCTGGGCAGATCGGATTTATCTTTGCCCCGCGTGCGGAGACCGATGTCTTCGAGATCGTCGAGCATATTGAGGGCCGTCTGACCAAATGAAGCAGTTTGTCCGGCTTCGCCGTAAAGCCTGCGCAAGGCACTGCGCAAATGCACTTGTTGCGCCGAACTGCCCTCGAGTCCAAGCCCTTTGAGGCGGGCAAAGGCCATGATGCCAGCTGCACCCTGCAAAGACGTGGGGCGCAACGCTCCGACAGCAGCAGCCTTGCACGGAACTTGTTCGATAAATCGCGTCAGCCAGCCGCGCTTATCCTCGCCCGTCCGGCTGACTCCCAATTCCATTAGCGTTTGCGCTGCAAAATGACTGCGAGACGGGACGGGAAGCCCGCATGCCTGAATGAACGCCAGACGCTTATCATTAAAAAGCGTCTGCAACGGCTGCGCTGCCGAATTGATGGCAAAACGATCATCCAGCCGGAGAGCTGCCATTGGCCCAGTCAACGGCAAACCCAGATGAGGACGTGCTGATTCGTAGTCACGCCTATCTTGACCCTCGGTCGGGCAAATAAGGCTGAGTCCGTCGAATCCGCCACGCAGGAAAACGACAACAAGTGCATGACGACTCTTGTCCAACAAATCGGCGCGCGCTTGGGGAACTGCCAGCTGCGAGAACGGAAGCGAGTTCATAACGTAAACGCTCGACATGCCGCCTGCAATTCCGAACAGAAATTCACGTCGCTTGATACGCAGCGTCATTGAAAAACTACCTCTGCTGAAATTCAGGACTCATGGATATCAATTCGACCACCTGCTGCGAGCGCTCGCGTAACAGGGACTCAGGTAATGCGGAGTCCTGCCGACGACCGCCAGCAGCACGCACGATGAGCTGCTCACGCAGGGATGGCGAAACCCGCGGACCGAGCATGCGGCCTGCAAAGTGATCGACGAGCTGCAATGGCGTCGAGGCCTGACGTGCCGTGGCGAGAAAATCAATCTCACATCCCGACAACTGGCCTGCGATGATCTGCTGGGACAAACGCCACCTTTCAATGACACTCTGAGGAGATTGCCACGGTTGCGCAACGTCGGGGGGACCATCGGGAGTTCTCCAACCGAAAAATCTGTGGCCACAGCGGTTGACTCCTGCCACAAACCGTTCGGAGGGTTCAAAAGAGCCATCCAATGCACGTATCAGACTAGCCACGTAGTCCACAGGGCGTTTAAATTTTTCTGCCTTCTCGGATAAATATTCTGAAGATACCAGTATATCTTGAAGTGTGTCGCGAATCTGCGTTGGTGAGTCTTTGCGCGACAGGAACAATGCAGCAATCTTGGAGACCAGCGATTCGGGCGGCTCGTCCGAGACAAACCGCCGGCAGAGTTTACGCACGATATGACGGGCCGTGCCACTGTGCGAGCAGAGAAGATCCAATACGTTCTCTCCGTCTTTCATATGCGGCAGATGCTCGGGCAGCTTTTCTCCCAAAATGACTTTTTGAAAACGATCGTGCCACTGATCGGAGTATAGAAACTGTCCGGAGTTTGCGCTCAATCCGTACGTGCCGTCTTCAACGCGCCAACCTGTGAAGGCGCGGGCGGCCTCATAAACATCGCCATCAACGTATCCCTCGGGACGGTTTTGCGCATCGCGTCTGACCTTGTCACGTTCAATGGTGCCAAGATAATTCTCGGCTCCTAGTGTGTGCAGCTCAAAAAGTTCGCGGGCAAAATTCTCATTTGGATTGCCCGCTTGATTAAAGGCATTGTCAAGATAAAAAAGCATTGCGGGACTTCGGCAGACCAAACCGAGAAGCTGTCGAAAATTTCCAAGCGCGTGAACGCGGATGACGTCCCGGTTGAGAATCGCAAAGGCCGGCGCAACTCTCCCTTCGTACGCAAAGACATTGAAATGATCATGCCAGAACTCAACCATCCGCTCATAAATTTGGAAAGGACTGTGGATCACACGAATCCATGCGGCCGACTCGCAGTCAAAGACCGGCTCAAGCGCAAGTTCGCGCCTCTCTCTGCGGCTCTTCTTTTCCTGCTTTGCTGTCATAGCCTGTGCTACAGCATTCTCCGGAGTTTTGGTCATCTTTCGACTGGCCAAAAAGTGCTGACTCCACAGCTCCGGCAAACCGAGTCCCATGGTCACAAGGGAAAGTTTTTGAATGCGCGCCTCGGTTTCGGGATCTACAAAAGAGGCAGCTCCGAGCTGCAAACGAACAAAGCTTTCCCAGCGCTCGCGTTCGCTTCCCGAGAGCGCGTTGAACGACTCAATCAGCCTGTGGCTGACCCCATAGGTTGCTCGTGACAACCAAGAGTATGCTTGCTGAGATATATTTGCCTGAAGCATAAAAGCCAAACCCTGCAACACCAATGTTCCAGTTGTGCAGGTTAGTTGCAGGGAGGACAACTTTCAACGCCGTTGCACCGGCAGAATTTTGTTCACGAAGTCAGGGTGTGCATTTGAAAAGTCGCCGCATTGTTTTCGCCGTGTCGGTAAAAAACGACGACACACACTTGCTCTCTTCGGCAAAGCATGGACTACCGGCGATGTCCTTCTGCAAGGCACACTGCGAAATCCCTGTCAGTTCGGCCTCACTTTTGTCGCCCATCCAGCGATAGAACAATTTTCCTTCGACTCCCGAAATCAAACATTTAAACACGCGCCGGCCGCAATCATTCCCGCTGCCATTTGTGCAGAAACTCGACAAGCAACGCTCATTCACGACATTGCACGCACTTCCGGCGATGTCGGAATCCAACGCGCACATTCCATAGGCCGGACTCGAAGTTGCTGCCTGCGACAGCGTCGTTCCGTCTCCGAGTGGAAACCAGACCAAAGTATTCGATTGACCTGTCACGCACTTAAAAACACGACGGCAGTCCCCGGACGGGCAGGTTGTCGAAAATGCAGAACGGCAGCGATCGTTTTCAATTGAACAGACAGAGCGTTGCTGAGTTCCCGCAATACATTGAGGAAGTGCCGCAATGTTCGCCAACCCAAAATCACCCATGACAATCCAGCGCAGTGACGGAGCCGCTGGCTGTCCGAAATTTGGATCTCCGGCATTGCCGCCTGCTCCTGCATTGGGATCTCCCGCATTGCCACCGGCTCCAGCGTTGGGATCTCCAGCATTGCCGCCTGCTCCACCATTGGGATCAACGGGATTTGCACCATTGGGATCTGCTGCAACCCCAGCACTCTGGTCTTGGCTTGAAGGTGAATTTGCGACAGTCGAATCGGTACCGCCTTTAGCGGAAACAGCAATCCTCTTTGCCGTAGCATTCGGTGTGGCGCCGACGCATGCGGTTACACCCAGCACGAATGTAAGAGCAGAAATAATCGCGACGTTTTTCCAAAGCATCCATCACCTCTGGAGAAGGTTTCGGATTTTTTATTAAATTCATTAGTTTAAGATTTTTACATCAAAATATCAGCATCTTAAAAAGCACTAACTAGGTCGATATCGAGCGAAGAAAACGTGGAGTTGCGATGAATCCCATCGCCTTCAAGCTCAACTGCTGCGCGCCCCCGTAGATACCGACGAGGAGACATTCGTTGCGCGCACTAGCCGCACTCAGCCGGTATTCAAGCTGGGAATTGAACTGGCTCCAACTTTCTGTGGTCGTAGAAAGTTGTTCAGTTTGGGGAAGACCCGTCATCCAATAAGTCCTTGGCAACAGTGCGACACAAGCCTCTGGATAATGAGCTTGGAGTTCAGGAACGTCATCAGGCTCAACCCACCATGACTTCTGATGGTCGACAGCGAGAGCCTCAGGAAGAACAATACGACTGAGCCTTTCAGAAAAATTTTCTTTGCGCACAGACCAACGATAAAAAATCGTTCCCTTTGCAAACACACTTTTTACGAGTGGAAGAACCTGCCAAGAAGATGGTATTGCAGCGAACCCCAGATCGGTCGACGACAATGCCAATTGTTGCAAAAAGGTTTTGGGACCTTTGAGATCGAGCCTGTCAATAACACCCGGCCCCCAGCACCACTTCCATTGTGGCTCGTCGCGGACCTGAAGATAGAACTTGACCGAGGTTTCCCAGTGCTCGACATGCTGCTGGTGCTGATTGAAAAACAGGAAGTCAAATTCTCCCCATGTTTTGACCCCGCTCGCTCCAAATGGCTCACGCACGGCAACACGGGTTTGAACATTCTGAGGTCCGAATGCATGGCGCAAGATGGTCTCGACATAGAGTTCGAATCGAATGCCAAGCCTTCCTGAAGCAAGCATCGGCAGTGAGGATCTGAGTTCTGCGAGGCAGGCGTTACGTTTGCCGACGTCAGACAACAGACCACACGAATCGGCGGTCGTCAGGTGCCTCATTTCGTTCGGATGAGTCATCGGTCCCGGCAGAGACGGAATCATTCCTGCGGGACACTGCGATTGAGCAAACTTCGAGGCCGACTGGGAGAAAAACATGGGTGAGCTCAACACCCAGTTCAACTCTTGTTCAACGAGGTCCATTGTCCTTCAAAACACTCTGGCATTGTGCAGGAAGTGCAGGAAGTGGCTCGGGCGTGGGATTAGGATTGTCGCGCTGCCACTTTTTGCGAGCCTCGTACATTTGCCTCCATTCGGCCGAAAACCACCATGAGAGTTCTTCGCCGTCACAGCCGATTTCAGTGGGCTCAGGCCGGCTTCTGCAATTCGGACTACTGCCGTCGGCAGGACATTTGAGGCGGACATGAAAATGTTCATGGTGACCCCACCAAGGAACAATTTTGCTCAACCATGCCTGCTTATTGGCTGGATTCTGACAAATCTTGCGTTTGATTGCCGGATGAACAAAAATCATCGAGACACGCGAATCGCTCGCTGCAGCGCGCAACATGGTGACGTACTTCTCGTCCCAATTCTCACGAATTATGTCGTTGGCATCCAAATCGGCAAGGTAATAATCCGTCAGTTGCTCGCGCTCGGCAACAGTCAGCGGTCTTTGCAGGCTTCGCGGGTCCTGCAGAAATTCAACATCGATATCCAGACCGATTTGGTGGCTGGCGTGAGCCCAAGTGTACGGGCCTCCGCGCGGCATCGACACATCCGCAACCAACAGAGACATATTCAGCGGCCGCAAAACTTTGCCAAGACTCTCGATGTAGGAGTGCGCTGTCCGGTGACCCCAGTAGCTGTTGCGTGAGAGCCTGATGTACTGAAATCCGAAACCACTTTCTGAAGGTGCGCCGGCACCCTGCAGGCATCCCGCATTGTGGCTGCCAAAGATTTCCTGCGTTCCCTGAGAAGGAGTGCTGACGTTTTCCCAAGGGTTGAAAAAATCTCCGGCGGAGGCAAAGAGCGCAAAAGACGCTGCAATGACGGACAAGATTTTTCTCATAGTATTGTTCTCCAGCGGGAAATCTAATCGCTGGAGATATCCTCCGCAACAAAAGAGAGCCAAGAGCACGACGGCACTTGACTCAGAAAAAATGATCGGAAAGCAGAAAATTGTCAGTGACTGCCTGCAGCCATGCCACGTCGGCGCTTGCCAGGGGCAGGAACTGCCTCAATGACAGGAACAGAATCGGCTTCAGCCTGTCCGGAATAGTCTAGGTCCCACATGTTGAATTCAACCTGTCCCGAAGAGAGTCCGTAAATTGCCGTGACGAGCGAGACTTCCTGATGTTGGAGTTTCTCGCGCACAATGGCGGACTTTTTCATAAGTTCACGCGCAACCCCGGCGGTATTTGCCTTGACGGGACCGCGCAGAAGTTTGTCTGATGACATTGGCTTGAGTGAACCAAGATAGGGGCGGATTTTTGCGACGAGTCTGTCGAGATCCACAGAGCCTGCCGACTTGCCCAAGGGTGTCGACAAGGCTGCCTTGACAGCACCGCACGACTCATGACCCATCACGACGATGAGCCGGGCACCCAGATGTTCCAATGCATATTCAATGCTGGCAATCGGTCCGGCATCAAGAACGTGACCCGCGTTGCGGACGACAAAAACGTCACCGAGTCCCTGATCAAACACAACCTCTGGTGGAACGCGCGAATCTGAACAAGACAAAACAACGGCAAACGGACGCTGAGTGGTCGCCAATTCCATTCTCGTCTTGTCGTCACGGCGGGGGGAGGTCATTTTGTTCTCGACAAATCTCTGATTGCCCTGACGCAATAGTTCGAGCGATTCACGCGGTGGCTTACCCTCCGGCGCCGCATTTCCCGAGTGTGATCCACGTCGGGAATAGGAGTCGTTTCGTTCGCGTTCAATTGCACGCGACTGCTCGGCATCGTTGACGATCGTCAAATCAGGCACCCGCGGATTGTCTGCAAGTGCAAGCGGATTTGCCGCTGCGAAACCGACTATCGTAAGCAGTATGCGTTTCATGCTTCAGATCTCCTCAAAATCAATCAAGCAAATTCATTCAAAATCCGGAAACATTGCCAATCTTTGTATCACCTGCAGTTTCCGACTCGCTGTCGCCCTCGAAAGGAATGACATCGCGAGCGCGGGTCTTTGCACTGATGCGTTGTGTCTGGGGTTTTGTTGCAACAGGGGCTGGAACTTGCGCGCTGCGTGATTTGAAGTTGCGGGTGATTCCGTTCTGCGCACTCCCCGCGGGAGTCACGGCTGCTGCGGGCTGCGGCTGCAGAGCACGGGCTGCGACCTGCGGCTTCTCACCCTGACGGTTGTCCTGCGCTTGTGAGGCTTCGAACGTAGGCGCCATTTCAGCTACCGACTTTGCAGACTCTTCATCAATACTCGCCCTGTGCAAGAGCGAGGAACTCAGTGATGCAGAACTCTGGCGCAGATCTTCGAGACACGCTTTGAACTCACTGCGCATCTGAGCAGACTCTCCTGCGGTTTCGCTCATGAATTGCGACGTCGTTTCGAGCTGGTTGAGTGACTGGCTCATCTTTGCAAGCGAGTCGGCGAGTTCAGCGTTCACGGCAACAACACCGCCGATCATCTTTTGCGATTTGCGGATCTGTTCGAGGGTCACTGCGATTCCCTTTGTCCCTGAACGAATGGTGTCGATTGCGCGTTTGGATGTTTCACCGCTGTCACGGATGAGGACGGAGATGTTTTTTGCCGACGCCGCGCTGGTTTGAGCCAGATTTCGGACAGCTTCAGCAACGATAGCAAATCCGCGACCCTGTTCTCCGGCGCGTGCGGCCTCGACTGCGGCATTTACGGCAAGAATATTGGTCTGAAAGGCAATGGACTCAATAACACCGGTGATTTCCTCGAGCTTGCGGGTCTGCTTGACGAGACCGCCGAGTGCCTCAATCACCTGACTCAACTCCGCCCCGCTTTTTTCTGATACATCAACGGCCGAGCGTGCGTTTTTGTCGGCGGCCTCAACTTCAACTGCCAATCGGTGCAATGCCGACGAAACCATTTCCAAATAGACCGAAGCCTGATCAACGGCCGTGGTGCTCTGCTGAGAGCTCAGCTCGGCCTTGTCGCTCGCCCGTGTCAGTTTCTCTGTGAGCCGGTTCATAGTTTCATGAGCCTGGACGACTTGATAACTACGCGACGTCAACCGCGCAAAGAACCGCATCAGAAAAAACGAGAAAACCGACAGAACCAGCGAACCCGTCACCACAGCTGCGCTGAAAAGAAGGAATTCTGACCTGTCGTGAACCCGTGCAAGCTGGTTGGCGATCTCAACACCTTTTTCAGCCGGCAGCTCGACGATGGCGCGCTTGGCCACATCAACGAAGTTGCCAATGATGTTGAAACCAAACCAAGTCACCAAGCCAATGGCCGCCAGCGGCAGGCAGACAATCAGCGCGAAGATTCCGCGCAACCAGTGCCCCCAGTGCTTGAGTTTCATGTCGACCTCCCCTGTTCACCTTCCGGAAATTCCGGATCTCTCCTTGGGATCGGCCTAAACGGCTGAAACTCCAGCAAAGGCGTCAAAAGACCCCCTGTTACAAATATGCCTAGATTAAGAGCATATAAAACCTCATCGGGCGTAATGAGCCCGAGGCCCCCAACAAAACTTGACCCGTGTCGGGTTTGAGTCTAGCCCTGAATGTAAGCCGCTAGGAGAGGTGGCTAGAGGACGTCTGATGGTGTGTCCATCCAACCCCGCCAGGGCCGGAAGGCAGCAACGGTACTGGTCACAACAGGTAGGCCCATCTTCTAGTCGCCCCTCGT